>CAIXXM010000100.1 GCA_903923395.1 uncultured Acidobacteriia bacterium | reverse complement strand
GCCACGGAAGTAGATGAATAGACCGCCTGTTTCGGGCGGTTGTCTTTCCCTGGGCACGCGCGCCAGAATGGCGCACGAACATCAAGCGATCGATACAGATGAACCCCGGAACGTTCCGGCCTGAATCATCCACCAAATTTGTGAATCTGGGGGGACGCGCCCGCGTGGTGCGTCCCTACGGCGCGAGATATCTCGTCGATTGCCGCGCTGTCATCTGCCAGCCTTCCGCAGTTTTCAAAAACACATACAGAACACTGAGCTTCAAATCGCTGGTGGTGCTCTTGATCCGGGCATCGCCGCGGATCAGCGCGGTATTCCCGTAGACACGCACTTTCAAGTCGGTGAGATCCATGATCTCGGTGACGTTGGTGCCTGTGGTCGCGGCGGTGATGGCTTCGGTCTTGTTTTCCAGGCGTCCGTTGGAGTGGCTGTAAGTGATGTCCTTGTGAAAGACCTTGTTGAGAGTGGCGGCGTCACGCTTGAGCATGGCAGTCCGGTAGGCTTCCAGCGCGGCGCGGGGGCCCGCTTCATCGGCGGCTGCGGCAGGCAATAGTGAGACTGCTGCTAGCAGAAAAATGAGGAGTTTCATAGGGTTACAGCATATAACCATCGCGCCGATCAATCGGAATATTCCCCTCTGGTCCCGGTACTTGTATGACTTTACGATGACCCCGGCGTGTGGCATCGTACAGATTCAGCCCGCAAAATCTTTCGTCCCCCGTTGGAGCCAGGTTTTATGCCCTTGGATCGCCGTTATCCAGTCATCGCCTTGTTATTCGTCACCATGCTTACCCCCGTGTTGGGCTGGCAGAATCCCCTTACCCAGCCGGTTGGCCCGATTGCCGACGGAAGGATGGTAGTTCCCACGAATCAGATCTTGAATCCAGGGGGCAACAGAATCACCGGACCCAATTACCGGCTGAATGATGTCGCCCGAAATGCAGCCGGTGATTTGATTGCGGTCCTGACCCAGTATTCGATCAATTTCTATGACCCGGCAGGCAGTGCGTCCGGGAGCGTGGCACTCCCTTACAACGCTGGCATGAAGGGACTGGCATTCAGTCCGGATGGCAAGATGCTGGCGGCCTCTGATGGAAGCTGCATCATGCTGGTGGAAGTCAAAACGCGCACGGCACAGCGGTGTCTTGCAATGCCCGCGAACTCCATCCCCGCCGGTCTGGTGTTTGACCCTTCCGGCTCCAGCTTTTACGTTGCGTTGAATCACACGAATGCGGTGGCCCGCGTGGATCTGTCCAGTGGGAGCATTGCCGCCACGGTCACAGTGGGCGTGGCGCCGCTTGGTTTGGCTATCACCCCAGAGGGCAAGCGTCTTTTCGTGACCAACTCCGGCGGTACGCAACCAAACAGTTCGACCCTGAGCGCGCTCTCCGGGGGCTACCCGGTGACGGTGGACAGCGACGGCATTGCCAATGGTGGATCAGTCACGGCAATCAATCTCTCCAGTTTTCAGGCAGAGGCGGAGATTACAGTGGGGCGGCATCCCGGCGGTCTGGCGATCTCTCCCGATGGGCTTTCGGTGGCAATCGCCAACGCCAATGATGATTCGGTTTCCATCATCGATGCGCAGACACTTCAGGTGAGTGTGACCTTTCCTGTCGAGCAGGTGCCCGCAGGTGCCTTTGGCAGCATGCCCACGGATGTTGCATACTCCATGGACGGCTCGCGGCTCTACGTCGCACTGGGCGGCTTGAATGCGGTGGCTTCCTACCGGGCCGGTGGCACCTGCTGTACGCTGCAGGGGATGGCCCCGGTGGATTGGTTCCCCATGGCGCTGGTGCCGGTGCTGGATGCCGCCGGAGAGGAAACGCTGTTTGTCGGCAACGCGAAGGGAATCGGAGCCCGGCAGGACCCGGCACCGTTCAACGTTCGTAATTTCGTCAGTTCCATCACACGTTTGCCGGCTTCCCGGATTGATACGGCATCCAGCGCCAACGCACAGCAGGCCGCAGCCGCATTCCTGCCTGTGATGGATGCACAGGTTGCCACGGTCAATCTCGCGGCGCTGGGGGTGCAGCATGTGTACCTCATCGTCAAAGAGAACCGCACTTATGACCAGGTGCTGGGGGACCTGCCCGCGGGCAATGGCGCTCCGGGGCTTGCCATTTACGGCGAGAAGATCACGCCCAACCTGCACAGCCTGGCGAAGTCTTACACCCTGTTCGACAACTACTACGCCAGCGGCACCGTCAGCGCGGATGGCCACCAGTGGGTCACACAGGCCATGGCAACCGCGTATGCCGAGCGGCAGTTCAACGCCGCCTGGCCGCGCAGCTACCCTTATTCCGGCGAAGACCCGCTGATTTTCGCGCCCACAGGCTTTATCTGGGGCAACGCGATGCGCCATGGCTTGACGGCCCGCATGTTCGGAGAATTCGCGCTGCAAAATGGAGCCTACAACGGTTCATGGACGGATTTTCTCCGTGCCTCCGTTCCCGGCACACCGCGCATCGCCACCCCCAGCGTGAGTTCGATCACTGCAGCGGCGAAGATTCATTCGACGTCATACCCCGCATTCAACCTCAGCGTGCCGGACGCCTACCGGGCACGACTGGTGCTGGACGATCTCAGCTTCTGGAGCGAACACGCCAACAAGGCACCGAATCTGGTGATCATCCAGTTGCCTGGGGATCACACCGTCGGCACGACCCCCGGCGCGCCGACACCGCAGGCGATGGTGGCCGATAACGATCTCGCCGTTGGGCGCATTATCGAAGGAATCTCGCACTCTCCGCTTTGGGCTACTTCCGCCGTATTTGTGGTGGAAGATGATGCGCAGGACGGCGTCGACCATGTCGATGGACACCGGACCACCTGCTACATCGCGAGTCCATTCGCGAAACGGGGCGGTGTGGATTCGACGAACTACAATCACACCAGCATTGTGCGGACGATTGAAGATCTGCTCGGGTTGCCCGTGATGAACCGTTTCGATGCCACGGCGGTCCCGATGACTGCGGCCTTCACCGCCGTGGCCGATACGACGCCCTTCAACGCGATCTCTCCGAATATCCCGCTGGATCAGTTGAATCCGCAGCTCGCCACGCTGAAGGGAACCGCCCGTTCCGCGGCAGCAGCTTCGATGAAAATGAACTTCCGTGTGCCCGACGCGGCCCCGGAGATGAAGCTGAATAAGATTCTCTGGCAACAGGCCAAAGGCTGGGATGCAAAGTACCCCAAGCCGCCCCACAAGAAGACCTGCCCCAAAGACGCGGATGATTAACTTGCTTCAGGGGCACGGATTGCCGGACACTGACGGTAATCCCCATGCCCCTGCGTAAAGCCATCCTGACCGCCCTGCTGCTGGTAGTCGCACTTGCAGCGCAGAATTATCCGCCACCACCGTTCCTGCCGCCAGCGGGACACCCCAGGGTCTATTTCACCGCGAAGGATCTTCCCCGGCTGCTCGCCAACACCGCAACCAGCCAGAATGCGGCGGCATGGAAAGCACATTTGAAATACCTGCAGTCCGGCACTGACGGAGTCCTCCCCAAACCTTCCGCCAAAAAGACGAATGCCGACTCCGTTGTGCTCGCCGCCATCGAAAGCTATGCCTTCGACTATGCATTGCGCGGCAATGCGGACTACGGCAAAAAGGCCATCGCAGCGATGCGCAACTATGCGCAATCCGTCGTCTTCCCTGCGTCAGATTACAACAACGCCGGGCAGGCACTGTTCACGCTTGGTGCGGTCTATGACTGGTGTTATCCCCTGCTGACAACGGATGACCGTGACGCTCTCTACCGGAGCTTTCTGCAGTTTGCGCCGCATCTTGAAGTCGGGTGGCCTCCGGTGAAGCAGGGCAATGTGACCGGGCATGGTCCGGAGGGCCAGTTAATGCGTGACCTGATGGCCGCTTCCATTGCAATGTATGACGAACATCCGGAGCTTTACAAGGTTGTGGCAGGCCGTTTCTTTTCCACCATGGTGGAGCCGAAGAAGTTCATGTATCAGGCCCGTATGCATTCGCAGGGCAGCCATTACTCGGATTACCGCGGGCAGTGGGAGTTACTCACCACCTGGCTCTTTGACCGCATGGGGCTCCCGAATGTCTTCGGTCCTGACCAGCGCTATCTTCCCTGGTGGGCGATTTATGCCCGCAGGCCGGATGGACAGATCCTGCGCGATGGCGATGGTCACGGCAATAATCAGCGCCCGGGCAGTTATGACAACGAACCGGGACGCATCATGTTACTCGCTTCGAATTACTTCAATGATCCCTACCTGAAGTATGAAGCGCTCCGCGAGTTGCCGAGCCTTACGCCGATCCGCCCCAAGGGCAACCAGACCATCAATCCAGTGGAAGTCCTGGCGTTCAACAACCCTGCCCTGGAACCCAAGCCCTTCGATGACCTGCCGCTGACGATGTGGTTCCCTTACCCCAAAGGTGGAATGATTGCCCGCACTGGCTGGTCGCTGGGGCAGAACTCACCGGCTGTGGTTGCGGAGATGAAGATCAATGAGTGGTATTACGGAAACCACCAGCATCTCGACGCAGGGGCATTCCAGATCTACTACAGAGGGGCGCTGGCGACGGAATCCGGTTATTACCAGGCAGCCGTCAACACTACGGAATCCCCGGAGAATAATGGCAGTTCCGGTTATGCCAGCGCCCATGATTTCAACTACAGTAAGCGTTCCATTGCCCATAACACCATGAACGTCTATGATCCGATGGAGCGGTTTGAAACGAAGCGCTGGAAAACTGCCTCGCTGGCGAATGACGGCGGCCAGCGGCTTCCGAACGGGTGGAATGAGCCGCAGGAACAATCGCAGTTAGTGGACCCCGCCAACGGTTATCACATCGCGGAAGTTCTGGGGCATGGCTTTGGGCCGGATCAAAAGCAGCCGGATTACACCTACCTCAAAGGCGACCTCACGAAGGCCTATTCCGCGAAGATACAGGCGTATGAGCGCAGCTTTGTCTTCCTCAACTTCAAAGACGCACTCCATCCCGCGGCCTTACTGGTGTTTGACCACGTGGTAACAGCCAACGCGCAACTCCGCAAGGCCTGGCTGCTGCATGGTTTGGAGAAACCGGAAATCACACCGGGGAGGGTCGTGTTCAAAGATACCCGTACCGGCTACACCGGAAAGCTTACCGTCGACACGCTGCTGCCGGAAGTGGAGAACACGGCAGTTACAGCGGTGGGCGGTCCGGGGAAAGAAGCCTGGGTGAACGGTGTGAATTACAAGGCACTGACCAATGCCGGAGCGAATAATGAAGGGGAAGGCTGGCGGCTGGAGATCTCTCCCAAGGCTGCGGCGAAGTCAGATTACTTCCTCAATGTTTTGCAGGTGGGCGATCATACGCCGGATGTCCCTGCTCTCCCCGTGCAATCCATCATGACAAAAACCCACGCAGGGCTGCGTATCGCGGACCGTGTCGTTCTCTTCAACCGGAACCGTGAGAGGCTTCACTCCAGCGTGGACTTCCAATTCAGCGGCTCCGGACAGGCCCGGATCCTCGTGGAAGGTTTGCAGACAGGCCGGTGGACCGTGCAAAAGAATGGCAAATCCGCGGGCGAGGTTGTCGTCTCGCAGGAACAGGGCCTGGCTCTCTTCACCGGTGAGGCAGGTGCTTACCGTTTGGTGCCGCAGTGAGTTGCGGTTGTTTGGGAATTGCCGCTGGCGTTATACAATCGCGGGAGCATGTTCCACACATCTCTTGACCGCCGCGGCTTCCTCGCCCTTGCAGCTGCGTTGCCCGCTTCGCTCCACGCAGCCACTCTTGCTCAGGTCCGCCTGGGCGTCACCAGCGATGAGATCGATGAAGACGTCGACGTCGCTGCCAAGTTTCTGCGCAGCTTCGGACTGGGTTACGCGGAAATTCGGAACATCTGGGGCAAGTACAACACCTCCCAGCCGCTCGAAAAGGTGAAGGAAGCGCGGATGCTGCTCGACGCGCAGAGCGTGAAGACCTCCATCCTGGGCACCCCGTTTTTCCGCGGCACGTTGCCGGCGGAGAGTCCGGCAGGGCAGAAGGAACTCGATGCACAGTGGAAGCTGCTGGATGACGCTTTTGACCGCGCGGAGATCCTGGGAACAACGAAGCTGCGGACGTTCGGCTTCATGATGAAGCCCGGCGAAACCGCCATGGAAAAGGCTCTGGGGCGCATCTATGAACTGGAAACAGAAGCCGCCCGGCGCGCGAAGAAACGCGGCTTGCGTCTGGTCGTGGAAAATCTCGTGGGCAGCTATTTCGATACCGGTGCCAACGCTGCCAAGTTATTGAAGAATGTGAAGGAAGAGGCACTCGGTCTCACCTGGGACCCGAACAATGCAGGCATGGCGGGGGAAGTTTCTTACCCGGAGGGCTACGCGAAGCTTGACCCGGCGCGTATCTTCCACGTCCACCTGCGGGATTGGAAGAAGGGCCCGGATGGCAAGGTGGATTGGACCTTCGTCGGTGAGGGTACTTTCGACAATGTGGGCCAGATCCGCGCTCTGGTGAAGCACGGTTACAAGGAGAACTTCACGCTGGAAACCCACGCCAAACATCCCGATGGCAAGGCTGCGGCGACGCGCAAATCCCTCACCGCACTTTTGGAAGTTGTGAAAAAGGTCTGAGGATGGGATTAGGGGACATCACGAAACAGCTGGCGAATGAAGTCATCGGTGCGCAGAAGACCAAGGTTCTGGATTCCATTCTGCCGCCGGACCCGGTCAAGAAGCCGGAGACGCCAGCCCCGCCACCTGAACTTGGCAACATCATCTTTGGGCAGATTGCGGCCATGCAGCGGGCATGCAAGGACGATACAGAGCTGGTGCTGAAAGTGCATGCCGCGGGCGAAACACTGCGTGTGCTGGAAATGTATGCACCCAACTGGCAGCTTTTCGTACTGACCGGCGTGGATGCGGAGGGACAAACGACACGAATCGTCACTCCGGTGGCTACCATTCAACTGGTCAGCAAGGTGGTGAAAATTCCTTCTGAAGCCAAGCCCGTGCGAATCCAGCTCATTGCACCCAAGCCGCCGGCAGCTTAGCGCACTTTCAAACCGAAGAACCGGGCCAGTTCGATCACTTGCGCCGGGGTCACGATGGCTCCGGTAAGATCAGTGGCCCGAAGAGTAATGGCTTCGATTTCAGCACCGCGAAGATCGGTGTCTGTAAGTGCGGCCCGGGTAAGATCCGCGCGGGAAAGATCCGTTCTCTCGAAGTTTGTGGTGTTCAGGTTCGTACCCCGGAGATCTATGTCCCTGGCGGTGCAGCCGGCAAAGTCACACTGGGGCATCTTGCTGTCAGTGAACTGCGCGTAAGATAGCTCGCAGTTATCGAACAGGACTTCGGCCCACTCCGCTTCCAGAGATTTTAGTCCAGTGAGGCGGCATTGGAGAAACTCGACGCGCTTCAGTTTTGCGCGGGCCAGATCCGCATTCGAGAAATCACAGCCGGTGAAGCGAACATCCCGCAGGACGGCGTGGTGCAGGCGCGAACCACGGAACGAAGTGCGCTCCACGGCACAATCTGTCACAAAGAGAGAAAGATCCTGATTGCAAAGGTTGCCATCGGAGAGCCTGCAGGATTCTTTCTTGGTATCTTCGAGCCAGTCATCTTCCGGGGAAGATACCAGTGACTCGGGAACTTGCGCAGGTTTACGCGGCTTGAGGGGCATCTTATCTCCGCCGCTTCTTAAATGCGAGGCGGAAATTCGCCCCCACCGCAATGGAAAACGGTGCGCAGGCGGCGAAACAAATTTGCACCCACTTCGGCTGGCTCCACCACTCTGCCTTGATTCCGATGAAGGCAATCAGGATCACAATCATCCCCAGCACCGTGCTGTGCTGCAATTCATAGCGGCCCGCGACCCATGCCGTAAACAGGCCGCAAAACAGCGAGATCAGGACACAAACAGCCGCGACGAGCCAGCCTTGCGGGGAACGCATGGCCGCTGCCGGGTCTGCGATGAAAGCCGGTGACAGCCGGGCAGCAACGAACAGTGCTGCCGCGATGATGCCCAGAGCGCCCGCGATGGACGCGACACTGCGGATCACTTGCGGTTCACCTCGGTCTGGATTGCGTCGAGTTCCCTGCCCGCCTCTGCCCATTTACCCTGCGATGCGAAGTCCTTATAGCGCTGCATATGGTTGCGGATGGAATCGATACGCGGATCGCCCAACGGTATTTGAGATGCAGGCGCACCTGGCTCGGGAGCAATATTGATATTCTCCGGCAGCGGGCCATTGTTCATCGCGGCCAGTGCCTGCTCATAGGTGTCCGTGTATATCAGCTTGTTGCCTGAGTACAGAACCACCTTCTTCAACTGCGGCATGCGGGCCTGGGTCGCCTGCAGATAGATTGGCGATACGTAGAGGAAAGTATGATCCACCGGCAGCACCAGCGTCTGGCCCTGCAGCACCTGCGAACCCTGCTGATTCCAGAGCGTCAGGTCTTTGGAAATATTCTGGTCCTGATTGATGCGGGCGTTGATCTGCATAGGGCCCTGGATCAACTGCTGTTTCGATAGCTGCAGAACGACGACCTCGCCCAGCTTATCTCCATCACAGCGGGCCAGCATCACCCCGATGAGGTTCTCTTTCGAAAGCGGGGTGAAGGTGGTCATCAACAGGAATTCCGGCTTGGTCTCGCCGGGCAGCGTAGCTACAACATAAGTGGCGGTGACGGGCTTCGGCTCACTGTTCTGGCCGGACACATACTTCGCCAGTTCCCAGATATCTTCGTTGTTGTAGAAGGCCTGCGGGTTCCTCATGTGATAGATGCGGTAGATATTCGCCTGCGCATTAAACAACTGCTCCGGGTAGCGGGCATGTTCGCGGATTGCAGCAGGCATCTTCGCTCCATCCTCGTAAAGCGCGGGGAAGAGCTTGCGGTAAGCGGCGAGAAACGGGTCGGCGGAATCGAAGACGTATAAGTGGGTCTCGCCATCATAGGCGTCGATGGTGGCCTTCACGGAGTTTCTGACATAATTCACGCCGTCGAATTCCGCGGCCGTGCGAGAGTACGGGTAGGCGTCTGAAGTGGTGTAGCCATCGCACATCCAGACCAAACGGCCTTCGGGCGTGACAACGAGATACGGATCCACATCCCATTCGAGATAGGGAGCCAGCATATGCAGGCGGTCACGGATGCGGCGGTGGATCATCATGCGGCTGCGGTCCGTGAGGTAACCGGTGAGCAGGATGTTGCTGTCGCCAAAATGGATTGCGGCGGCCGCACGGGTCAGCAGGGACGAAGACGGGAAGCCGCCCTTGCCCTGGTATTTGACCTTCGCGTTGTCTGAGCCGCGGGGATAGTCAAACTCCTCCTGCATCGTATCCACAAACACAGGTTCGTGCTGGATTTCACCGTAATAGATTTCAGGCCGGTCAATCTTCAGCGAGGTGGATTTCACCTTCGGCGGCATATCCTGCACGATGTAAACCGGCTGGCCTTCCGGGCTGAACTTGTTCACTTCCGCCAGCACCAGACCATAGCCGTGGGTGTAGATGAAGTGCGGGTTGATCCAGCTGGATTCAGTGCCGGGAAGCTGCGAGATATCAATCTCGCGCGGCGTCAGCATAACTTGACGGTACTGGCCATCGATCACATAGCGGTCCACGTCTGTGTTGTGGAAGGCGTAGTAGGGCCGCAGTGCCTGCATCTGGGTAACTGTGTCATGGAAAGGCCGCCAGTCCCAAAGACGAACATTATCGAGTAGCAACTTGTGCTTGGCAGGGTCAATGGTGGCGGCGGGGTCCGTGGAGATTTCCGTTTCATTGAAGCGGCCGGCCAACCCGAAGGCAGCGCGCGTGGCTGCGATATGCGTCTCGATGTAAGGCCGTTCGAGAGAGATTTCGTTGGGCTTGACGAAGAGTGCTCCGGCAATTCGCGGGACAAAAATCAGGAGTGCCACCGAAGCACCCAGCATCACGGCCGTGACCAGCCAGCGCTTGAAGGCGATCAATACAGCGCCCAACAGCAGCACCACGGTCATAAGCCAATAAAGCGGCAGCACGAAGTGGTCATCGGTGTAGTCCACGCCCACCATAAAGTTGTGACGGTTCCAGACCATTTCCCAGCGGCCGAGGAAGAAGCGGCAGGCGAACGCGACCAGGAACAGCGCCAGTGCGCCGCGAAGGAATTTCGATTCGAGGCCACCCTGTAAGCGGAAAAACGAAGCGTCAATGGCGACGCCACTGGCGATTTCCGGAAAGCGGAACCGTAACTGCCATGCCCGTGCCGCGAACCAGTAGACGAGCAGGGTAACCAGCAGCACGGCGAAGATGTAACCGCGCAGATCCATCCAGAACGGAAGATCGAAGAGGTAGAAGTTCACCGGCTTCCCGAAGACCGGGTCATGGAAGGTTTGGACGTCAGGCAAGGTGCGGCTGCCGAAGAAGCGGAGCACTGTCCAGTTATCAATGGTCGCGCTGGCGATCACAAAAGCGACAAAGAGCAGTCCGAAGGATGTTAGCCGGGAGTAGAGCGGGTAATCACTGGTGCGGCCGCCCGCGAAACGGACACCGAGCGAGTGCGAAAGCAACAGCACCACCCAGGCAAGCACCGTGCCGCCCGTGATCGGCAGCGTGGAATAGGCGTAGAGATCGAGCCAGGTCTGCACCTGCCCGAGTTCTTTCCACCAGAGATAGCTGATCCACAGGGAAGAACCCTGTGTGACCGCGAAGAGGGCACAGAACAGCAGTGCCATCAGAACGACAAGAAATGCAGGCGAACGGTCAGAACGCTGACTAACTAAGCGAGGCCCCATGTGCGGCTCCAGACAATCTTTCCCGCCACAATGGTGGCGATTGGGCCGCCATGGAACGTGCGGCCATGGAAGGGGGAATTACGGCTTTTCGAGAAGGACTGCTGAACATCGTAAGTCCAGGGAGTCGTTGTATCGAAGATAGTGACGTCGCCCGTGGCACCGGGGGCGAGCGTTCCGCTGGGTAAGTCGAGGACCTTGGAAGGTCCGGTGGTAAAGAGTTCCACCAGGCGCATCAGAGAGATTTTGCCGGTGTGCACCAGCACATCCAGTGACAGCCCGAGCGCGGTTTCGAGGCCGGTAATCCCAAACGGGCAGCGCTCAAACTCCTGCATTTTCTCGCTGCCGGCGTGGGGTGCATGGTCAGTCGCGATGGCGTCAATGGCACCGGAAACAATACCGTCGATGATGGCGTCGATATCATTCTGCTCGCGCAGTGGCGGCTTCATCTTGTAATTGCTGTCGTAAGTGGAAACATCGTCATCCGTGATGGCGAAGTGGTGCGGGGTCACTTCACAGGTCACCGAAAGCCCGCGGCTCTTGGCGAACTCCACCATGCGGAGGGAACGCCAGGTGGATAAGTGGGCCACATGGTAACGGACGCCGGTAAGTTCCGCCAGCAGCAGGTCACGGCTGACCATGACATCTTCCGAAGCCGAGGGAATACCGCGGAGGCCAAGGCGCACGGAGTTCACGCCCTCATGCATATCCCCGCCAGCGCTCAGGTTCAGATCTTCGCAGTGCTCAATCAGGGTGAGATTGAGGGACTTGGCGAGTTCCATTGCGCGGCGCACCACGCGGGCATTCATCACCGGGTTGCCGTCATCGGATATTGCGACAATGCCGGCTTCCTTCATGCTCTGGATCGCGGCAAGTTCCTCGCCCTTGCGGCCCTTGGTAATGGAACCGATGGGGTACACATGGACCGGCGAAAACTCCTTCGCCCGCTGCACGATGTAGCTGGTCACCGTCGCGTTGTCATTGGCCGGGTCCGTATTCGGCATGCAGCAAATGGTGGTAAAACCGCCGGCCGCTGCCGCCCGTCCGCCCGATTCAATCGTCTCGGCATGCTCAATGCCGGGCTCGCGCAGATGAACGTGTATGTCCACGAAACCGGGGGCGACAATACAGCCGGCCGCATCGTAAGTTTCTATTCCGGGAGCGTCCAAGCCCGCGCCGAATGCCGCGATTTTGCCATCGACGATCAGAACATCGGCCTTGCCGTCAAACTTCGTGGCGGGGTCAATGACATGGCCGCCCTTTATGAGAAGAGAGTTCATCCAAGAATCCGTTCGAGCACTGCCATACGCACTGCAATTCCGTTGCCCACCTGATTGAGGATCACGGAACTCTTGCTGTCCGCCACTTCCGAACTGAGTTCACGTCCGCGGTTGATCGGCCCGGGGTGCATCACCAGGGCATCCGGTTTGGCGAGTGCCATATGCTCCGGGCGCAGGCCGTAGAAACGGAAGTATTCACTGGCGGACATCGGCGCTTCATGCTGGCGTTCCAACTGGACGCGCAACATCATCACCACATCCGCATCGCGCACGGCGTCTTCCATTTTGTAACGGATGGTGATGCCGTTACCGAGGCTCGCGAGTTCCTGCGGCACCAGCGACGGCGGTCCGCAAAGCACAACCTCCGCGCCGAATTTCGAGAGCAGGTGAATGTTGGAGCGGGCCACCCGGCTGTGCGCTATATCGCCGATGATCGCCACGCGAAGTCTTTCGATCGACGGGCGGTTGTCAAGAATCGTGCGGGCGTCCAGCAACGCCTGCGTGGGGTGTTCATGCGTGCCGTCACCGGCGTTCACGATGGGAATTTTCAGGTGTCGCGCCAGGAACTGCGGTGCGCCGGATGCCGCGTGGCGCATCACAATGGCATGCGGCCGCATCGCGACAAGGGTGTTCAAGGTATCCACCAGGGACTCGCCCTTCGAAACACTTGAACTCTGTGCGGCGATGGAAATCGTGTCCGCACCAAGCCGACGCGCGGCAATTTCGAAACTCACCCGGGTGCGCGTGGAGGCTTCAAAGAAGAGCGTGACAACAGACTTGCCCTTCAGGGTCTCGAGCCGCCTGAAATTCTCGTCGCCCTGCGGTTGAAAAAATCGGGTGCGCTCGAGGATTGCCTCGATTTCGCTCCGGTCCAGGCTCTCAATATCGAGCAGGCCGGCTGGGGTGGCGGCCGAAGTGGTCATCAATCTCTATTTACGCACGTTCAATTACGCACGTTCGCAGAGGAGAACTTTTTCCTTCTCGTCGATTTCCTGGAACTTCACTTCAATGATCTCGTTATCGGCGGTTTGGACGGTGCGACCGATGTAGCGGGCTTCAATCGGCAGCTCGCGGTGTCCGCGGTCAATCAGCACCAGCAGTTGGACAATCGCCGGACGCCCGTGGTCGAAAAGAGCATCCAGAGCAGCGCGGATGGTGCGTCCGGTGTAGAGAACGTCGTCCATCAGAACCACTTCTTTGCCGACGATATCGAAATCAATCTGAGTTTCCGAAGCATTGACAACCGGCTTGTGCCCGACCGTGGAGAGATCATCACGGTAGAGATTGATGTCGAGGATCCCGACCGGGATCTTGCGGCCTTCGAGCGCTTCGATCTTGGCGGCAAGGCGGGTGGCAAGCGGCACACCGCGGCGGCGGATGCCGATGAAAGCCAGTTTGTCGAGATCTTTGGTCTTTTCCAGAATTTCGTGCGCAAGGCGGACAAGGGTGCGGTCGATCTCCGACGCGCTCATAAGCTGTGATTTTTCGACAGTGGTGGCCATCGAGGGGATTGTACCGCAGAGGTAGAGAGCGGTTGGGATGAGGCAGTGCAGGAACAATTGCGTAAACTGGGACCAGTGAACCACGACATTTCCCAGAAGCTCTTTGAGCGCGCCCAGCTTTCGATTCCCGGCGGTGTGAATTCCCCGGTGCGCGCATTCCGCAGCGTTGGCGGATCACCGGCATTCATCGCGAGGGGGGAAGGCTCCCACATTTTCGACGTTGATGGCAATGAGTTCATCGACTACATCGGATCTTGGGGTCCTCTGCTGATCGGCCACCGGCATCCGGAGATTCTGGAAGCCCTCTATGAGGCCATGACGCGCGGCACCAGCTTTGGCGCGCCCACGGAACAGGAGATTGAACTGGCGGAGTTGATCCGCTCCTTCTTCCCCACGTGCGAAATGGTTCGCCTGACGAGTTCGGGAACTGAAGCCACCATGTCGGCACTGCGTGTGGCGCGGGGATATACGAACCGTGACATCACCATCAAATTCGAAGGCTGCTATCACGGCCATGTGGATTCGCTGCTGGTCAAAGCGGGTTCCGGGGTGGCGACGCTGGGCCTGCCGGATTCGCCGGGTGTGCCGAAAGGCTTCTCCGACACCACAATGACGCTGCCGTTCAACAATGTGGCGGCGGTGGAAGAAGCATTCCGGCTGCATGGCGACAAAATTGCGGCAGTAATTGTGGAACCGGTCTGCGGCAACATGGGTTGCGTGATTCCCCAGCCGGGCTTTCTCGAAGCACTGCGGGCGATTACGCACCGCTATGAATCGGTGTTGATTTTCGATGAAGTGATGACCGGGTTCCGCGTGTCCCGGGGCGGCGCGCAGCAGTTGTTCGGCATCAAGCCGGATATGACTACGCTGGGTAAGATCATCGGCGGCGGTTTGCCCATTGCAGCTTACGGCGGCAAGCGCGAAATTATGACCTATGTCGCACCGAGCGGGCCAATTTATCAGGCAGGAACGCTATCGGGAAATCCCATGGCGGTTTCAGCAGGTCTGGCAATGCTGCGGCATATCGACAAGCACCCCGAAATCTATGAGCAACTGAACCGCTCCACCGCGCAACTGGCAGCCTGCGCGCCGGAGGGGATCACGGTCAACCGTGTGGGTTCGATGATGACCTGGTTCTTTACAGATCAGGAAGTGACTGACTACGAATCCGCGAAGACCAGCAATACGGCGCGTTTCGGAAAGTTCTTCCACGCCATGCTGGAGCGCGGCGTCTATCTGCCGCCCTCACAGTATGAAGCGCTGTTTGTCTCCGCCGCACATACGCAGGCTGATATCGACCGGACCGTGGAAGCGGCGGCGGAGAGCTTCGCCATTGCGCTCCATTAATTGACGGTGAACTTCGCCGGTTTACTGGCCGCCGTGCCAACCGTGACGATTACATCCTGCTGGCCGGTGGGAGCATCGGCTGGCACGGTGAAATTGACCTGCGTGACCCCGACCAAACCGTAGGGAATTCCCGCGAAGAGGATATTGCAGGCTTTGCCGCCGATGGTCATGCTAACGGGCAACACCGGCACCGGCAGTTTCGCAAGAGGTGTGCTTGCGGCCGGGGCAGATCCGGTGGCCAGGGCAGGGCTTACTGTTCCCTCACCCGTGATGAAGAGCGTATAGGTTTGGCCGCGCGAACCGGCAGCGTAGGGAACAGTGAAACCGCCGGCATCGGCAAAGATACCAGGATTCGCAGCAACCACCTTGAAGCTGAAAGTGCCGAAAGCTTCCCCGTTGTTATTTAAGATCTGGAGCGTGGCGTTGCCGGGTTGCACGTTGTAAGGAACCTGCACATTCACCTGCCCCGGCGAGATGTAATAAATCGGGGCCAGAATGCCATTGATATAGGCGTAAAAGCCGTTCATCCAGGTCAGCAGTGGAACGAAGGCAGCCTGCTCCGGCGCGGCGGCCAGCTGCTTGCCGAAGACGGCAAGGATCATACCGGGCGCAGCCACCGTGTCATAAGAAGCAGCATTGGCAACAGCACTGATTTGAGGATTCGCGGGCAGGTTCAGAAAGGGCACACTGATGGACTGGGTCCACTTGCCTCCATTGGTATCCGTGCCGCTGAAAGTGAACGTGCGGGTCACGGGAGCGCTCAGTCCGGCATCCCGAATTTTCGTACTGAGTGAACCGTACGGCTTCAGTGTGGTGCTGCCGAAAAGTGTTGTTAGTTTCGAGGCTTGACTCACTCCGTCGATGAGGAGGTCCGTGATGGTGGAACCCAGACCGCCTTCTTCGGTGATGGAGAGCGTGTAATTCCAGGAACTGCCCGTGGGATAGACGGGGAAGTTATCCGTAGCGAGACTAAGAATGGTTTGCACGGCCGGCTTGAAGCTCCAGTTATGAACCAGCGTGGTGAGGTCTACGGAACCGAGTCCTGAAGCGAGATCATAACCCGGGGTGGCGGAATAACCGACGCGGCCGTTGACACAGTCCGGCGAATCCGCGGTGCAGGGCATGGCGTTATCGCCGGAGACAACGTCATGAAAGGCTGCTGGCGTGGATGCTGCGAGACGGTAGAGGGCAGGGTTGATGTTGCCGAGTCCGGGAGCGGATTGCAGGCCGGTTGCGGTGACGTACTGGTTCAGCAGAGCCAGCATGCCCGCGAAGACCGGGGAAGATGCCGAAGTGCCCGAAACGATATAAGTGAATCCGCCAGAGTAGACATAGTAACCGTCATGCGAGGAGGCACTCAAAGATACATCCGGCACATCACGGAAACCGTCTGCCGGCACGCCAGGGCCGGCTTGCCAGTAAGGCTTCTGGAATAAGATACTTACTCCACCGCCGGTGCCGATCAAACCCGCGCTGGTGGTTCCATTCCAGGGTTGCTCCGGAATATAACTCAACGCGGAGCCAAATGTGGGCGAGTTGGTGGCAGACCAGTAAGTGCTGGAGCCTTCATTGAATTGCGTGCCGCCAACCGCGGTAACTTCAGGGATACTGGCGGGGAAATCGACGGCGAGACCACTCTGAGCGTAAGTCGCGCGGTGGGCTTCGCAGCCGGAAGCGCCGGAATCACCGGCGGCATTCAGCCATGTAATTCCCAGAACGGCAGCTTTCTGGGCGATCGTGCGGTAAGTGGAGAGAAACGTTACATTCTGTGCCTCGCAGCCGTAGTCAAAGCTGGCACTGACCACCGGTGCTATCGCCTGATCGACCACATACTGCAAGGCAGCATAAGCGTCCCGTCCGTAGACGTAGTAAATGGTGGCGTTGCGCGCGACGGCCCCTGACCACTGCAGGTCCAGATCTGCTTCTGTTTCCGCGGAGTTGAGGCCGGGATCTTTGACCCCCGGCATGAGCATCACCTGTAGATTCTGCGCGGGCAAGCCGAATTTCGTGCGGAAGAGATTGAGATCCGTTAGCTCTATGGCGGATTGGCCCACAATGGCGAGTTTCTGGCCGGTGCCATCCATACCAGTCTGCAGCAGAGGGGAGATGTTATAGATCACGGCCAGATCGTCCGGGGCGAGATAG
Organism: uncultured Acidobacteriia bacterium; assembly: GCA_903923395.1. Lineage (GTDB taxonomy): Bacteria > Acidobacteriota > Terriglobia > Bryobacterales > Bryobacteraceae > BOG-234. Next base: position 31,222 of record CAIXXM010000100.1, on the reverse strand, counting down.
TGCGAATTGCCGGAATTCAACTCTGCAATGGGGCGGCGTTGCGCATTCGAACGGGGAAGAAAGTCATGCAGACCTTCGATGCTTTCCACCATCCCGGCAAGGTCCGCCGGGAGAGAAGGGTCCACCGCATTGGCATAGTGGATCCCGCCTTTAACCTGATAGCGGTGGATGGCGGTGCCGAAAGCCGTCTTGACGTGTGCCGCGGTGCCGGATAACAACAGGTGCGTGCGGCCCCTGGAGTGATACCCCACATGAAAACCAACTCCTTCCAGCCAGGCAGTGACCCGCTTGAGGTCAGCCGAAGAGAGGCCGAAGCGCTCCCCGTATTGTTCGGGCGTGAGCCAGCGGTGGAACTGCGGGGAGCCGGGGCGCTGCAGATCGGCCAGCAAGTTATCCAAGTCCGCCTGTTGCGCGGGAGTTTTCTTGAAGTGCAGAGTGATGCCGTCAACAGGGAAACTGTCCCCCACCGGCCCCAAATCGTTTTGGGCAATGGCTTCCGGACGTGTATGGCCACGCAGGACGGTGCGGGCTGGCGCGGCCTGGCAGACGGGCAAAATCAACAGCAGTATGGAGGCACATCGGAGAAACATAATCAGTTCTTTACAATCCAGCCATCTTTCATTACAAACTTTACCCTCTGTGTCACTGTGATGTCTTTGAGCGGGTCACCGGGTACAGCGATGATATCCGCCGCTTTGCCGGATTCCAGAGTCCCGGTCAATTGCGAGATCCCCAGCAGTTCGGCGTTGATGCTGGTAGCGCATTTCAGCGCATCCACTGGCTTCATGCCCAGTTTGACCATCAGTTCAAACTCCTTTGCGTTCAGGCCATGCGGTTCCACGCCGGCATCTGTCCCAAAGCCGATCGTGACACCTTTGGCAAGAGCTTTCTGAAACGTGTTGCTCATGCTGGCAATCGCCAGACGGGCCTTAGCCGCAATGGGCGGGGGCATGTACACCCCGTTTTCGAGCATCTTGCCGAGTTGCCATCCGGCCATCAGCGTCGGAACCAGAACCGTGCCCTTGGCTCTCATCATGTCGAGGGCTTCGTCATCAAGAAATGAGCCGTGCTCAATGGAATCAATACCGGCCCGGATGGCACGCTTGGCACCGGTGGCTCCGTGGGCGTGGGCGGCGGTCTTGCGGCGCAGAGCGTGGGCTTCGTCCACCAGCGCGTTCAGCTCTTCCTGCGTCAGTTGGGGAGTATCTACGTCATCGGCCAGGGAAAGCACGCCTCCGGTGGCGCAGGTCTTGATGACATCAGCCCCGTATTTCACGTTGAGGCGGACGGCGCGCCTGGCTTCATCCGGACTGTTGATGACGCCATCCTCGGGACCGGTTTCGCGCCCGAACAAGTTAAAGCGGAAGCCGGTGTTATCGCAGTGGCCACCCGTCGAACCAATGGCATGGATGCTGACCAACATTCGCGGACCGGGGATCAGATTACCGGCAATCGCGTTGCGTAGTCCAACGTCAATGAAATCCGAGGAACCAACGTCGCGGACGGTAGTGAAACCCGCCATCACAGTATTCCTGACCTCGGCCAGGGACATGAGGGTCAATTCCGGAATATTTTTCTGCAAACTATTGAGAGTTTGCTGTTTCCAGTCCTCCATATAGGGCATGGATACATGAGTATGTGCGTCGATGAAACCGGGCAGGAGCGTGGCATCCCCCAGGTCAATCGTCTTCGCGTCCGAAGGGATCTTCGCCGCGGGGCCAATGCCCGTGATTTTGCCATCCACCACGACCACAAGCCCCGGAGAGACCAGAGTATTGCTCTTGCCATCGAAGAGGTGCGCGGCCCGCAGAACCACGGGCTGCGGGATTTCCGCGGCGTGGAGCGTGAAGACAAAGGCGATAAGTCCCAGCAATTTATGCATAGTTTCGGGAGTGTAACACAAGATCAGCAGTACACTAAGTAGTTCCAACGTGTACCCTGCCCTGCCCTGGATTGCGCTAGCGATATTCGTGGTTTCCGCGGTTCTTTGGCCCCGTCCCAAGGCGGACCGGGCGCGAATCCGCGCGGCATGGCTGTTTCTCGCCATGTGGGCCGTAGCGTGGGGCAGCGAACATGTGGCCCGCATGCTGGGCCAGAACATCACGGCCTTCGGGGAATTCGGACGCGCCATGGTGGAACTGGCGATCCTCAACGTCGGCACGATCCTGATTTTTGATTACGCGCTGGAGGTTTTGAAGCTGCCGCGACTGGTGACCGAAGTCGCGCTGGTGGCCGGGTTCCTGTCTGTGATCTTCCGGATGATGACCCGGCTCGGCTCTGATTTGACCAGTCTGGTGGCAACGTCGGCCGTAGCGACTGCTGTCGTCGGTTTTGCACTGCAGGACATGCTGGGCAACGTGGTGGGCGGCGCCGTGCTGGAGTTGGAAGGCGGCGTGAAGCTGGGCGACTGGATCCGGGTCGCCGACGTTTACGGCTGCGTGCAAAGAGTACGCCTCCGGCATACAGAAGTGCTCACCGGGGATGGCGATACGGTTTACATCCCCAACAGCGTGTTGACGCGCAATGCCGTAACCAAGATCAAACGGCTGCGGCGGAACTTCATCACATTTCTGGCCCCTTATTCGCACTCATCGCACGACGTGCAGCGGGCCATTGAAATGGCGCTCACGGATTCACCGCTGTTTGGCGTGGCCATGGATCCCAGGCCGAAGTGCATCGTGCAGGATTTCGCCCAAACCCATGTGAAGTATTCAGCGGTGGTGTGGCTGACCGAACCGGGCCAGGAAAGCTCCGCAATTTCCGGGGTGCTGGTGCGGATTTACTATGCGCTCTCACGGACCGGTATCCCTGTGAGTGAGATTCCCCAGATTGTGGAGATCTCGCGCCGCCACAAGGTGGATGAGCAGGGCGAGGCGATGGGCGTGTTGAAGAACACACCCATCTTCCGGCTGCTCGAAGAGGGTGACATTGAAGAACTGGCGGGGCGCATGAAGCGGCTGCAGTATGCGCCCGGGGAATATCTCATCCGACAGGGCGAGGTAGGAAACTCCATGTTCTTCCTGACCGCGGGCCAAACCAGCATCGTGCTGCAAAGCGACGGCAAGATTGCCGAACAGGTGGCGACGCTCGGGCCGGGAGAATTCCTGGGAGAGGCCTGCCTGTTGACCGGGGAACCACGCAGTGCCAGCGCCATCGCACTCAGCGCCGTGGAGTGCTACATGCTCGACAAGATGGGGCTGCAGGATCTCATGAAGCGGCGGCCGGAGATTGCGGAAGATATGGCGGTGATTATCACGCACCGGTCGATGGAGTTGACGGCAATCCGGGAGCGGCTGGATCAGGAAACCGCACGGCGGCGGCGCGATGAAAACCAGGTGCAACTGCTCAGCCGGATACGGCGGTTCTTCGGGATCGATAATAGAGGAAATCCGCAATGAAACTAGTCACCGCTCTATTGTTGGCCGCACTCCCGCTGGGTGCTGAGTCCTGGCTCTTCACTTCCTTCCGCAGTAATGGGGAGACAGGAGTCTTTCTTGCACTCAGCAATGACGGCAAGACCTGGACGCCGCTGAATGGAGACAAGCCTTGGCTGAAGCCGGAGCATCCCGGGCAGTTGATGCGTGATCCCTGGCTTGGACAGGGTCCGGACGGGAACTGGCATATGCTTTGGACCTGGGGCTGGACGAAAGGTTCGGGCGATCAGGCTTTGAAGATCGGGCATGCCAGTTCGAAAGACCTGCTGCATTGGTCGGCGCAGGAAGAAGTTCCGGTGCTGGCTGACGAACCTGCAGCGAAGAATGCATGGGCTCCGGAAGCAGTATGGGATGGGGCGAAGAACGAGTGGGTTATCTTTTGGGCGACCACAATTCCTGGCAGGTTTCCTGATACAGAGGGCACCGGCGACAGCGGCTACAATCACCGGATTTATTCCATGACCACGAAAGACTGGAAAACTTACTCGAAGGCAAAGGTCTTCTTCGACCCCGGCTTCAACACGATTGATTCCACGATTGTGAAGGATGGCAAACGATGGGTGATGGTCTTCAAGGATGAGCGAAAAGCGCCACTGGTGAAGGCGTTGAAGGTAGCGTTCGCGGATTCCCCGCAAGGCCCGTGGACAGGAGTTTCCGAGCCGTTTACGAAGGCTTGGAGCGAGGGCCCAACCGCGGTAAAGATCGGCGCGGAATGGTGGATCTATTTCGATCACTACCAGAAGCCGCAGCATTATGAAGCGATGAAAACGAAGGACTGGAAGACCTTCGAGGATGTGACCGGCGAGGTACATTTCCCGGCCGGGCAGAGACACGGGACGGCGGTGCAGATTCCCGACGCGCTGGCCAAAACGCTGCCGGAAGCGGTTCGATGAAGAGGCTCTGGCTCGCCTTCGCGGCCTTCACCGCGGCGCTGCTTTTCTATTCGCAGACCGGCGCATTTGCCTGGGATGAAGGCTTTCACCTGATCACAGCGCAACTGATCAGCCGGGGAAAGACGCCGTATCTCGATTTCTTCTTCCCGCAGACGCCGATGAATGCTTACTGGAATGCCCTTTGGTTCCGCGTGTTTGGGGATACCTGGCGCACCGCTCATGCCGTGGCAGCGGTGATGACCGGACTCGCTGTCCTCCTCGCAGGCGGCTGGGTTTATCGGAAGACGCGGGACGAAGTGGCTGCCCTGCTGACGATGGCCGTCTTCGGGCTGAATGCGATGGTGGTGCAGTTTGGACCCGTTGGGCAAGCCTATGGACTCTGTTTATTCCTGGTGGTGGGTGCTTACTGGTTCGTCACCAGAGCAGCCGCCGGGCCCGGGATGGTTTGGGCGTTCGGCAGTGGCTTGTTCTGCGGTGCTGCCGCGTGTTCTTCTTTATTGACCTTGCCCGCAACACCCGTCATGTGGCTCTGGATGCTCTGGGCAAACAGGGCTGGCAGCAAAGTCATGAAGGCTGTCGCGTTCGCTGTAGGCTGCTTCGCCGGCATGGGGCCGGTTTGGTGGCTGCTGGCACGGGACCCGCACCGGAGCTGGTTCAATGTGTTCGTATTCAACTCACGGTTCCGCGGTGTGAACTGGGATGAGCTCTGGGACCACGACATCGCCGTCTTTCTGCATGGCATCGACAGTGGCCAGGCCGTGGTGCTGGTGACGGCCGCACTGTTGAGTTTCCTGCTGCTCAAGCAACGCGATGGGAAGAAAAATGAATGGGTGCTTTGCGCTGCCCTGGCGGTGGCATTTGCCTTACATATCTCCACAGCGCATCCGACATTTGAGCGGTATTACCTGTTCGTAACGCCCTGGCTGGGGATTCTCTGCGGCGCGGGGCTCGCGGCACTGCCCATGAACCGCCGGGAACTGGCACTGGGCGTCGTGCTGACCATCACGCTGCTGGGGTTGGGCAAGTCGCTCTACCAGGAGCGCGACTCCTTTACCTGGGATATGTGGGAACAGATCGCGAAGAAAGTGGATGAGGTCACCCCGAAAGACGCTGCCGTGCAGGCTGATGAACACATCTATCTGATCACGAAACGGACGCCGCCAGAGGGCATGGAACATGAGAATTCCCACAAGCCACTGCCTTACACGGACGCGGAGTTACTCCCTCTGCACATCGTGTCGCAGGGTTTGATGGAAAAACGGGTGAGATCCGGAGCTTACGCTACCATTGCCACTTGTGATGATGAGAAGCCCATGGCGGAAGCAGAGTTGGCACCGCTCTACGCGCACCAGTGGAAACTGGACACCTGCGTGGTGTACTGGGGCTTCCAGAACAAACCCTGATCAGGCGAAAGCAGCGTCTGCTTCTTCAGCAGTGGCGTGCTGGGGAATCAGATCCTGCGTCTTGGTGATTTCGAGCAGGGTCATAATGCGCGAAGAAATACCGGTGAGGGAGAACTTCACTTTATTCCGCTGGCAATGGGCCCACTGACCGAGGATTGCACCCAAACCGGCGGAGTCCATGTAAGGTGTGCCGCTGAGGTCAATGATCAAATTCTGCAGTCCCGGCTGGCGGATCGCGGTTTGAAAGCCGAACAGTGTATTGAGCGTCAGTGGTCCGTTAATGCGGAGGATAGTGGTCCCGGCCGATTTTCCGGCTTCCTGCACGATTTCCAAGGTGTCCATAAACACTTGAGTTTACTATCCGCCACGCGCGGGAGTATGAATATTGGATGTCAGTTTCGCTTAGACTCTTGGCTTCAGCCTGCGAACCCAGATATTGCGGTAGCGCACTTTGGTGTTGTGATTCTGTAATTCCAGGGGCAGGTCGCCGTGGGCCTTGTAGACACCCAGCGTCGCGTGCGGCGTTGTGCCTTTGATTTCCTCGTGGTTCTGAACGAGGATTCCATTGTGGATCACCGTAACGTAGGCCGGGCGCAGCAGTTTCTCGCCATCGAACTTGGGTGCTTCGAAAAAGATGTCGTAGGTCTGCCATTCACCCGGCTTGCGGCTGGCGTTGACCAGCGGCGGGTACTGGCCGTAAATGGAAGCAGCCTGGCCGTCGGCGTAAGTGGGGTTCTCCCAGGAATCAAGCACCTGCACTTCGTACTTGCCCATGATCATGATGCCGGAATTGCCGCGGTCCTGGCTCTTGCCCTCGATGACTGCCGGACTGGCCCACTCGACATGCAACTGTATGTCGCCGAAGGATTCTTTGGTGCGCATGCCGCCCTGGCGGGGGATGCATTCGACATACCCGTTTTCGACCTTCCACTTCGAGATCCACTTCGATAGGTCTTTGCCATCGAAGAGCACCTCCGCGTCAGACGGGGCAGCGCCGGGTGTCGCACCGGGCGTGACCATCTCCGGGCGGGGGCGGCTCACGTCATGCACGCGCCACTTCATGCCGGGATAAACCGGGGTGTTGTCATACCCCAGAGTGTGGTCCTGGGCAGCACAGAGAAAGGCACAAGCGGCGGTCGCGAGGATAATCCGGAAATACATGCTGAATATGCTATCAGCGACTAGCCTTCCTGTTCCCCGGCGGGGCCAAGCAGGAAGGGATCATCCTCCTCAAAGACGTTACCGCGCTTGACCAGATCGAGTTCGAGGAACTCCTGGATCATGGGGTCCGGCGTCTTCAAGAGTTGATCGTAGGTTCCGAAGAAGACGATTTGGCCTTTGCGGAGAAACACGACGGCATCGGCAACGCGGCGGAGCAGATCGAGATCATGCGTGACGACGACGGACGTGAGGCGGAGATCCTTCTTTAAGCGCAGCATCAACTTGGTGAGGTGATCGCTCATGATGGGGTCCACCATGGTGGTGGGCTCGTCATAGAGGATGCATTGGGGTTGTGCGGCAAGCGCGCGGGCGATGGCGACGGCGCGGCGGTAACCGGTGGAAAGATCGGCGGGGTAGGCGTCCCGGGAGTCCCAGATATCGACCATGCGGAGCAGGCCTTCCACGACATCCTCTTTGTTTTGTTCGTTATAGTCTTCCCGGAGTTCGAGCGACGAGAGGACATTCTCAGAAACTGTGAGCGAGTCAAACAGCGCCCCGGACTGGAAGACCATGGTCACCTTTCGGCGAATCCGGTTCAATTCAGCTTCCGAGAAGTTGGTGATGTCCTCATGAGCGACGATGACCTGGCCGCTGTCTGGTTTGAGGAAGCCCATGATGGTATTTAGTGAAACCGACTTACCCACGCCGGAGCGACCGATAACGGCAACCGTTTGCCCGGCGTCCACATAAAAATTGCTGTCGGCTAAAACGGGCTTGTCGAACGTCTTATAGACGTGACGGAACTCGATGTAGTGCGGAAAGTGCTCAGGCGCGGCGTGACTCAAGATAGAACTCCAGGTCGGCCGGGGTGTTCAGATTCTGAAAAATGCTTGGATCGGCCACTGGAAGGTATCGTAGCGTGAGCGGACGCAGTACGTCAGTGACTTTGCGGTTGCCGGAGTCCAGCGCGGCCTGGATGGCGGGGAGCGTGCGGCGGTGGTAGATCGCGCAGAGCGGTTCGGTACGGCCGTCCGGATGTTGCGGCAGAATCACATCGGCGGCGGGATCGAGGAGGTCGCGCAAAGCTTCGAAGACCGTGGCCCGGACGCCGGGGAGATCACAGGCGAGGAAGGCGTTCCAGTCCTCCGTGGTGGCGGAAAGAGCGGCCTCGATACCAGCGAGAGGGCCGCAGTACGGGCGGAGATCCGGGATGGCGGCAAATCCAAGCGGGTGGTAGATCGCAGGGTCGCCGATGATCTGGACTGTTTGCGAGATGGACTGGAGAACAGAAGCCGCGTGCTGAAGGAACGGCATTTTGGCTTCGTTCCACAGCAATGCCTTGTTGGTGCCCATGCGGCTGCTCTTGCCACCCGCGAGAACCCAGCCTGCAATCAACAAAGGCATTTTGGCAATCTGATGGTAGCATCAAGACTGCGGGACTCCGCCTCGGGCTGCAACATTATAGTGCGTTTTTGTTTTATAATCTTAGTCGCGGCACAGCTTTTTGCGGCAGACGGGGACACCCCGGAGCCGAGGCGAGTCACGTCCGTGGTCCGCGCTGACGAGAAATCAGGGCGTTTGGTCCGCAGTGTTGTGGTGGAACCCAGGGTGGTTGGGGAGTCGAAGACGGCTGGCGATGCCAAGACGGTGGAGCCGGGTGAGGAAGTCCAAACCGTTGCGGTTCACGGCAGTGGGTCGACGGATATCGAAACGCTCGTCAACGAAATTGCTGAGGAACACGGTGTGGAAGCGTCTCTGGTGCATTCGGTGATCCGGGCCGAGAGCAATTACAACCCCAAGGCTGTGAGTCCCAAGGGAGCACTGGGGATGATGCAGTTGATTCCTTCCACGGCAAGGCGGTTCGGGGTTCGAAATGTCTTCGACCCGAGAGAGAACGTAACCGGTGGTGTGAAGTATTTGAAGTTCCTGCTGGATTACTTCCAAGGCGATTATGTGAAGACGATCGCAGCTTACAACGCGGGCGAGAGTGCGGTGGCCCGGTATCACGGGATTCCACCTTATGCGGAAACCCGGAATTACGTTTATCAAGTGGCGAAGAATTTGAAGGCGGCAAGGGAGCGGCAGACGCGAATTGCAGCCGCCGCTGTGGCGGAAACGCCGGAACCCGAAACACGGAAGTCGATTCAAACGTCTGTTGGTGCAGACGGCAAGGTTTACTACCGGACACAATAGGAGTCCCATGAGAGGTATGACGCGGGCACTGGCACTGATTGGAATGCTGCCAGCGTTCGCCCTCCCGGCGCCCGGCATAATTCAGGTTACAAGTGCCAGAGCGTGGTCAAACCCCGGCGTGACACGGGTGGTGATTGAATTGACCGGCCCGTTTGAATTCAAATCCGACCGGGCGACCAACCCGGATCGTCTCTTCTTTGACATTGCCGGTGCCGTGCCATCATTCGACGGCAAGCGGATTGCGGTGAAGAATATCGGCGATGCTCTGGTTAAACAGCTTCGAATTGCAGAAACAGCACCGGGAACGACCAGGATCGTGTTTGATCTGGAATCAGCGTCGTCGTTTACTGCGAGCAAGTTGACCGGACCGGACCGGCTCGTCGTGGAAATCCGGGGCGGATCGGGCGCGACACGCATGTCCACCACCACTTTCGTCGCGCAACCTGTTGGTTCTGGCAGTGTGCATCGAAGTATTGCGAGCTTTACGCCGCCGGTCGTGGCCACAAATCTTGTCCCGGTGGGGTTGACCCGCTTGCCGGACCCCTTCCGGTCTTTGACTGTGTTGCCGTATGCGGTGCCTGCGGTTCCCGCGTACACCGGTCCTGCTCCGGTACCGGCTTTCCATCCCGAGACAACATCCCCGCCGAAGCGTGCAACTGCAGTGACGGCCACCAGAGCATCAAACCCTTCGCTTTCTTTGACGCGGGCGCTGGGATTGAAGATCAACCGGGTCGTCATCGATGCCGGGCACGGCGGCCACGACGTGGGAACGCTGGGGCCGAATGGAAGTCGGGAGAAAGACATTGTTCTCGATGTGGCACTCCGGGTTGCCAAGTTGATTCAGGAAAAGCTCGGCGCGGAAGTGGTGATGACGCGCTCGGACGACACGTTTATACCTCTCCAGGAACGGACCCAAATTGCGAACCGGACCAAGGCGGATCTATTCCTTTCGATTCACGCCAACTCCTCGCCAGCCAGAGAAGTGGCCGGGACGGAGACGTTTTATCTCAACTTCACCTCCTCCGCGGCGGCACTGGAAGTCGCAGCCCGGGAAAATGCCGGGGCTGACAAAGCCGTTGGAGAACTCAAAGATCTGATCAAGTCGATCACGTTGAACGACAAAATCGAGGAGAGCCGGGTCTTCGCACAGGAAGTGGAGAAATCCATTGCCGCGAATGCTTCGAAGAACAACCCCGTCGCGCGGGACCGGGGCATCAAACGGGCTCCCTTCGTGGTGTTGATCGGTGCATCAATGCCCTCGGTGTTGGCAGAAATCGGTTTTTTGAGCAACACCAAAGACGAAAAAAACCTGGGGAAACCAGAGTACAGGCAGAAGGTGGCCGAAGCTCTGTATAAGGGTGTCGCCCAGTATTCGCAGAGTCTCAGCCACTTTGAAACCGCGCAGAAGACCGCTACACGCTAACGCGCTGCGGTCAAACCCACCACGCCGACCAGATCATCAATGAAGCGGCTGGTGTGCTGCATTTGGACTTTGAGATCCGCCGCGGTAGAAGCGGTTTCCTGCGCACTTTGCGCATTCATCTGGGTGACTTTCTCCATTCTGACGATCGCGGTACCAATGTGGGAAATGCCCTTGGCCTGCTCATCGCTGCTTGCGGCAATTTGCGTGGCCATCTCGCTGCAGCTGGAGATCCGGGAGGCAACCCCCTGGAAAGCATCAAAAGCACTACCCGCGAGTTCAACGCCGTGAGTCACATCGGACATGGTCTTTTCAATGATCTCCGCGCTGCGTCCCGCGGCTTCGGAGGCGCGGCCGGCCAGAGACCGGACTTCATCCGCCACCACGCTGAATCCGGAGCCCGCCGTACCCGCGCGGGCCGCCTCAACCGCGGCATTCAGAGCCAGAATATTGGTGTGGAAAGCAATCTCATCAATGCTCTTCAAGACAGCGGAAACCTGACGGCTGGACTCCGAGATTTCATTCATAGAGTACTTGAGCTGGCTCATCGTCTGCGATGCCTTGCTCATGGTTTGGCGCGCCTCCTGCATCAACCGGTCGGCTTCCACGGCACGGTCCGCATTCGCACGCGTGGTGCAGGAGATTTCCTCGAGGGACGCGGAGGTTTCTTGAATGTAGGCCGCTTGTTCCTGCGCATTGTTGGCGGAGGTTTCCCCGGCGTTGGCCATCCGCTCTGACGCCGATTTCGCCTGACCCGCAGCCCGGTCCACGCCATGAATCACTTGTCTGATGGGGCCGGTGATCGAACGCTGGATCGTGAGGTTCACGATGATGAGAGAAACCAGGATGGTCGTCACGAATACGCCCAGCGCCAGAGACCGCTGGAAGACGGATTTTTCCCGAAGTGCGGAAAGACTGTGCTGGAGGTCCGCCGCAGCGGCGGAGCGGGAATCGGCAAGAGTCGTTTTGAGCTTGTCTGTTTTCGTCGCCAAGTCGCGCATTCTGGACTGCGCTTCCGAAGTCATGGCTGCCGGATTGGCGAGAACGCTGCCGTAAAGCTCTCTGGCATCGACGAGATACTGCCTCACGCCGTTCGAAAGTGTCCGGTACGATTCCGTCCGTGCTGGGTCAAGCCCCGGTGCGTTGGCGGCACGCTCCAATCCTTGCATCGCAGTACGCCCATCTTCCGCTGCTTTGTCGAGCGCGGAGGAATCCTGGGTCATCACGGAATCCCCGAATGACTTCACGACACGCTGAAAGGCAGCGTCGGCATCCTGCAACCCCTGCGCGGCCGGGAAGTGGGACTCTGCCACCTCCCGCAGAACCGCTTCTGTCTTCAGCGCCTGGATCTGCCCCAGCGTGGTCGCCAGGATGTAACCCGTAGCGAATACGCCGACGCTCAGCCAGATCTTGACCGTGATATTGAGTTTCTTCACTTCGAGGTTCCTCTATTTGACTTCCAGTGTTTTGGTTCCCGGAGCAACCGCACCGGCGCTGACATACCCGATAGCCCCTTTGGTCTTCGCGACATAGGCGGCAACTTCCGCATCGGAGGCGAGCACCTTCGGCATCGAACCTTTGCCTGTGAAGACGAGACTCCGGTAGTACGTGCTCAAAGCGTCTTCCGTCTTGCCGAGATATTCCTTGAGGAAGACACTGTGGGCAGCACCTCCCTTTTCGAGTACAGGTTCGACCCGGCTGCCATCCGCCAGTGACGTTTTGGTACCCAGGAAAACGCGCTTCAACTCATCGGATGAGATCTCTGCAACCGCCACACTCGAATTGGCGATGACCTTGACATCCCCGCCAAAAGCCGGCGAAGCAAAGACCGCGAGGGCGAGAAGAACAATAGTTTTGTTCATGATGGATTCCTCTTTCTGCTGAACCTCTAGAAACTGAAGCCGGTGCGGAGCAGCAGCATGTTCGTGGTTGGCTTGAAACCGCTGGGATTGGAGCGCAGATAGAAGCCATGGGCAGAGTAGTAATCGCCGTAGCCATCCATAAAGTGCCCCTCCAGCTTCACGTGGAAGATGCGGTTGAAATCGTAACGCGCGGAAATGACCCGGTCATAAATGTGTTTCGTCGCCGGGTCACTGGGTGTGCTGCTGTGTTCCACCAAGAAGGCGGAATAGTAAGCACCGGCTTCCAGCTTCTGCGCCAGCTTCCAGGAACCGGAGACGAACCAGCCCTTGGTGCTCGCATCCAACGGCGAAGGTTGCCCGAGGACAGCAATATTGAGATGGTCTGCATCATTGCGGAATTCGGCGTTGAGATGGAGTTTGTCTTTCGAATAATCCGCATAGACTGCCGTGACGGTCTCAGCGGGGCTGCTGTCCGCAGTGTAGGGAAATCCACCGTAGGGCGTCAGGCTGGTGCCGACGATCGATGTACTGCGGCGCAGTACGGAGACGCCGGTCATCAAACCGGGTACGCGTGAATTCCACTTGAGGTCACCCCCATAGACGTAGTTGGAGTAGGAATTGATCGGCGCGCCGGAATCGGCGAGGTTGTAATAGTAGCCACCCCGCCGGTTATTGCCACCCTTGCCTGCGTACGCCGTATAGCTCAGGCTGCCCGCCTTCGGCAGTTGGATGTCACCGTAGATATCACCGCCCAGATGAGCAATCGTGTTGTCGCGGAGATCCGTGGGATAAAGAGACTGCGGCAGCAATGCCCAGTTGTGCAGGAATTCCATATCCTGCGTGTCATTAAAAAGGCCCAGGGTTGTCTTCACCTTGCCGCCGCGGATCCCAAACCAGTCCTTGAACTTGTAGTCCGCCAGCGCCCAATCCAGTTGCGGATGCCAATGATTGATTTCGCCGGTATTGGAATCGTAGATCTGTGCGCCGACCCGGAAGCGGTCTGAGATCTTCACGGTGACGTTGGCACCACCGTCCGTCATCGAAAAGCTGCCCTGACTGGTCTTCATCGTCAGAAAATTATTTTGGTTCGAGGCCGCAAAGCCCTGCGAGCCGAAACTGTGAATCTGAACCGGGGCACTGCCCAGCTCAAAATTAAACTGTGCCTGCGCTGCGGCAGCTGCCAAAGTCGCAGTAAGGATGAACCGCGTGAATACTTTCAATGATGTCTCTCCAATTTCTTGCAGCACACGGCCGCTGCAGATCTATCGGCGGAGGGAGAAAATACCTTTAGGCATAAACTTGGAGTCGTTCTGTCAGACTTTTTCGAAGCCGTCAGCGTCCTAAGACAAGGAGCCAGAGTTTGATTTTCCGGGCGGTGGAAGACGCAGATCTGATTGCGCGCGTCCAAAAAGGCGATGTGGAGGCATTCAACCTCCTCATTTCGCGTTGGGAGAAGCGTGTCTATAACTATCTGCTCCGCCTCACCAACCGCTCAGACGATGCTTTGGACCTGAGTCAGGACGTGTTTTTGAAGGCATACCAGAACATCCGGAAGCTGGACGACCCGGCGCGGTTCCCCGCGTGGCTGTTCCGCATCGCTCACAACGAAGCGTATTCGCTTCTGCGCAAGAACAAACCGGAAGTGGATCTGGAAGAATCCGGGGTACTGGCGACTTCCGCGGCGCATTCCTTCGCGCCCGATCTGTCGCTGGCAGTGACGGCGGCATTGGAACGCCTCCACCCCGATCAACGCGAAGCGGTGGTGTTGAAGGTCTATGAGGGTTTCAAGTTTGAGGAAATCGCGGGCATTCTGGGATGTCCGGTTTCCACAGTGAAATCACGCCTCTACACGGCCATGGATTTATTGAAGACGGAATTGGCACCGGTGAAGACGGGAGGGGCCAGAGCATGAGTTGTGAACGAATTGAACTAGTACGGGATTTCGCCTTTGAGGAACTCGATGCCGCGGGCAGGCGGAGTGTGGAACAACACATCGCCGCATGCGGGGAGTGCGCTCTGGAACTGCAACGGTTGCAATTGACGGCCGCCGCGCTCAGGATCGTGCCGGATCGTGAGATCCCGCAGCGGATCGCATTTGTCTCAGACAAAGTATTTGAGCCCTCCCCCGCCGTAAGATTCTTCCGGGGAATCTGGAACTCGGGAGCAAAGCTCGCCTTCGTTTCTGCCTGCCTGCTCGCGGCAGCCATCGGATATTCAGCCTGGCACCGTCCGCTGGAAGTGCGGACTGTTGTTCACGCAGCGAACCCTGATGTTTCGAAACAGGTGGAAGAAGCAGTGAACCGTGCGGTGGCTGCTGTCCGTGAGCAGGACCGGCGGGCGGCACAACTGGAACTTGCCGCTGTGGAGAAAAAGTATGATGACCGCCAGAAGGCGCTGATGGTATCTGTGCAGGAGAATTTTGAAGTCATGCAAAAGCGGCTTTCCAGTTACACCATGCTGGCCTCGGCAGATATGAGCCGGGAGACCGGACAGTGAGAAGTATCCTGCTGATTTTCACCGCAGCACTTTGCCTCGCGGCTTCCGAACCCAAGGTCTCGCGGACGTCGCTGATGGAGATCGAAAACCGTCTCAACGATACCTTCCGGACAACCACGCAGGACCCGTACGATCTTCTCGGCACGGCGCGCGGCACTTATGTGGATGGCTACGGCGTGGTGGTCACGTTTGAAGTGAACCTGATTTACACCCAGGGAGTTAGTCCGTTCCGGCCCGCGATTACCGCCGAAGAGAAGACACGCCTGCATGAGCGCAAGCTGAAGAAGCTGGAAGTTCTGAAAGAGCAGATGCGGCAGCAAATGCTTACAGCGGGGAACTCCTTGGGCAGTCTTCCCGGCAACGAGAAGATATCCATGGAAGCCTTTCTCTGGAACTTTAACTGGGAGAATACCACCGGCATTCCACACCGCCTCATGTTGACCGCGGAAAAGCAGAAGCTGATTGGGGCAAAAGATCCCAAGGCAGCAGCACTGGTGATTGAGGAGCGGGAGCTTTGACGCCAACAGCAGCAGCACAACCGCTGGGGCAGTTACTCCAAGCCAAAGGGATTATCGGCACCGAGGATCTGGAACGCGCGCTGGAGTTACAAAAAGAGCGTGGCGACAAACTGGGGAAGATCCTGGTCGACATGGGCTATCTGGCCCAGAGGGATCTTCTTGCGGCGCTTGCCGAACAACTGGGTTTGCCGCTGGCGCAGTTAGCGGCTCCGCCGGACGCGCCGGAACTGGAAGGTCTGCCTTCCCGCTTCCTGCGGCAGGCGATGGTGTTCCCGCTCAGCATCGAAGAGGGCTTTGTCACGCTGGCGATGGCAGACCCTCTGGACTTTGAGACCATCAACGCCATCCAAAACTTCACCAAGCTGCAGGTGAATCCGCAAATCGCCGGCGAACAGGAGATTCTCGACGCGATTGACCGCTACTACGCCGATGCAGGCGAGCGGGCAGGGACCGCGGGTTTCGAAACCGGCGATGAGGAAGACCTGGAACACCTGCGGGACATGGCGAGTGAAGCGCCTGTCATCCGGCTGGTGAACGCAATGATCGCCCAGGCCGTGGAAAAGCGCGCGAGTGATATCCACATTGAGCCGTTCGAGAAGGAATTCCGCATCCGCTTCCGCATTGACGGCGTACTGTTTGAGCAGGATACGCCGCCGCGGGAACTGAAGGCCGCCATCGTTTCGCGGTTGAAGCTGATGGCGAAGCTGAATATCGCGGAGCGAAGGCTGCCCCAGGATGGACGCATCAAGCTGCGTATCCTGGGCCGGGAAGTGGATCTCCGTGTTTCCACACTGCCCACACTCTACGGCGAAAGCATTGTCATGCGCCTGCTGGACCGTTCCGCAGGCGACTTCTATGATTTGCGGCGCCTGGGCTTCGACACCCACATGCTGAACCGCATGGAGCATTACACCAGCCTGCCGCACGGGATCTTTCTGGTGACCGGCCCGACAGGCAGCGGCAAGTCGACGACGCTCTATTCCGCGCTCAAGAGAATCAACCTGCCGGATAAGAAGATCATTACCATTGAAGATCCGGTGGAGTATCAGATGGATGGCATCAATCAGATCCACGTGAATACCACCATCGGACTTACCTTTGCTTCCGGTTTGCGCCACATTGTCCGGCAGGACCCTGACGTGATCATGGTGGGGGAAATCCGTGACCGGGAGACAGCAGACGTGGCGATCCGCGCCGCACTTACCGGCCACTTTGTCTTCTCCACATTACATACCAACGACGCGCCGAGTGCAGTAACACGCTTGACGGATATGGGAGTTGAGAATTACCTCATCAATTCCTCCGTGGTGGCAATTCTGGCGCAGCGTTTGGTGCGGATCATCTGCGCCAACTGCAAGGGGCCCGCTGGTCCCGCGATGACACCCTGGGGCGAAGACGTTCCCTCATTCAAAGGCCGCGGCTGCGAGGTTTGCAATGGTTCCGGTTACAAGGGACGCGCAGGCATCTTCGAACTAATGGAAATGAATGATGAACTGCGCCGTCTGGTCATGGCGGATTCCGATGCCGGCGTGCTGACCGAAGCAGCGCGCAGAAACGGTATGCGGAGTCTGCGGGAAGACGGCTGGATGAAGGTCAAAACGGGCCTGACAACAGCCAGTGAGATCACCAGAGTGACACAGGAATTCTAAGTGGCAGCTGCAGCTTTCCATTATCGGGCAACGGCTCCAGACGGCAAAATCCGCACGGGCTCCATTACTGCGGAAGACCCGCGCGCCGCAGCCCGGCAGTTACTCCGGCAGGGGCTCACGCCAACCTATGTCGGGGCAGAGCCGAAGAAAGCCGCCGGGTTTACTCTGCCCTCCTTCGGCAGCAGCAGCGGCCGCAAGGATGTTCTCTTCTTCACGCAGGAGTTATCGACGCTGCTGAACTCCGGCGTTCCGCTGGACAGGGCGCTGAGTATCGCCAGCGAGTTGACAACCAGTGTTACGTTCCGCAGCCTGGTGCAGGAAATTCTGCGCTCCATCAAGGGCGGCAAGAGCATGGCCGATTCTCTGGAAGCCCATCCCGGCCAGTTTTCTGACTTATATGTGAACATGGTGCGGGCCGGGGAAGCTTCCGGCAGTTTGGGGCAGATCTTTGAACGGCTCACCGTCTTTGAACGTTCTCGCGACGAATTGCGGAATTACATCATCTCGTCGATGATTTATCCGGCGCTGCTGGCACTGGTGGGTCTGGGGTCAGTGGTGGTGCTCTTGACCTTCGTTGTTCCCCGCTTCGCCACAATCTTCAATGATGGCCGGATGAAAATTCCCCTGCCGACCTTGATCATGCTGGAAGCGAGCAAGATCGTCACGGCCTGGTGGCTGCCTGTCACGGTGACCATCGCTGTCCTCATCGGTGCGTTCCGCTTCTATATCCAGACACCGGCCGGTAAGTTCTGGTGGGATGATGCGCGCTTGAAGATTCCTGTGCTGGGGGAGGCGCTGCGGAAAGCGGAAACATCTCGCTTCGCACGGGCCATGTCGACACTGGTGGGGAACTCTGTGCCCTTGGTGCAGTCCTTGAACATTTCGGCGGGGATTCTCTTTAACTCCCGCATGGCGAACGCGTTGAAGGATGTCGCCCAGGGAGTGAAACGGGGCGAAGGAATTTCGGCCCCGCTGTCCCGCACAAAGATGTTCCCGCCGCTGGCCTCACACTTGCTGACAGTAGGGGAAGAGACCGGCAAACTCGACGCCATGTTCCTGCGCATGGCCGATATTTACGATGAAGAAACGCGGTCTTCAATCAAACGCTTCACGTCGCTTTTTGAGCCGCTGGTGATTCTGGTGATGGGGTTGATTGTTGGCGCGCTGATTCTGAGCATGCTGCTGGCGATTACCGGCATCAACGATGTTGCGATCTAAGATTTTCTGATCGAGGAGAAATATATGGAAGCCGTGATGATGAAGAGAAAGAACGCCCGCGCGGGTGTAACGCTGATTGAAATGCTGGTGGTGGTGACGATCATCGCGCTTTTCGCCGCGATTGTTGCGCCCCGTTTGCTGCAGCGTGGCGACCAGGCCCGCGTCGTTGCGGCCAAGCAACAGATCTCGAATATCAAGCTGGCACTGGGCCAGTATAAGCTCGACACAGGCTCGTTCCCCACCACGGAGCAGGGTCTGGCTGCACTGCGTACGGCGCCGACAGGCGTGCAGCAGTGGCATGGACCCTATCTGGAATCTGAGATTGGCAGTGACCCCTGGAGCCATCCCTATGTCTATAAGTTCCCCGGCGAACATGGCGATGAACCGGATATCATCAGCTACGGCCAGGACGGCCAGCCCGGCGGTGAAGGGCTGAGCGCTGATATCGTCTCGTGGAAGTAACCCAATGACGCGCCGCAGCGGAGTCACGCTGATCGAGATGATGATCGTCGTAACGATCATCGCCCTCATGACCGGTGTAGCCTATCCGTCGATCGTGTCCGGGCTGGCTTCGGTGCGTCTAACCTCGGCGGCTGGTGAAGTTTCGAGCTTCCTGACGTCCTCCATGAACCGCGTGGAGCGGCACGAGCAGGCTGCCGCAATCGTGATTTTTCCGAAAGAGAACCGCATGGCCCGCTACACCGTGAGCGATGTGCCGGACGAAGTTTTGGAATTGCCCGCAGGCGTGATGTTCGAAGGCGAGGAAGCCCGGCGCATCGTCTTGCAGCCCGGTGGTACCGTGCCCCGGGTGGAGATTGATCTTCGCAACGAAAAGGGTTCGCGGCGGGCGGTGCTGGTGGATCCGGTCACTGCGGTCACCACCGTGCAGCGTCTGGACGAGGTTGCGAAATGAACCGCCGTTCCGGCTTTACTTTGCTGGAGGTGCTGGTGGCGACTCTCATCATGGGCATCGCCGTGGCGGGCCTGATTGGCGGGCTTTCGCAGGCAACAAAAAACGCGGCGCGGCTCACGGATTATGACCGTGCGGGCATGCTGGCACGTACACAAATGAACGAGTTTCTGGCCGATTCCCTGATGCCACTGGCAGGCGCGGCCGAGGGCCAGTTTCCAGCCGGCATGACGGGACAAATGCCCAGCGGCTGGCGTGCGGAATGGCGACCCTTCGAAATGCCGCCGCAAGCTCCGCCGGGAACCATGGTGCTGGTGCGGATTGATCTGGAAGTCTGGTGGCAACCGGCAACGGGAACACGCCGGTCGATCCGTGTGGAGGGCTTCAAACGCGGCTATGTTCCGCAACCGCCCGAGGGGGCATCGAAGTGAAGAACCCGCGTTCCGGCCTCACACTCATTGAGATTCTGATTGCGGTTTCGCTGCTGAGTCTACTGACCGTTGGCGTGCTGTGGTCCATGCGGATTGGCTTCAATACGCTGGGCAAGACCGACGACTTTCTCATCCACAACCGGCGGGTGGCGAATTCGCGCAAGATCATTGAAAACGAGTTGACCGGCTCGCTTGTGGTGCAGGCAGCCTTGCATCCTGAACCGGGGCAGACGCAATATGTTCCATTTGTGCAGGCTGAGCCGCAAATCATGCGGTTTGTGACGGATTACTCGCTCGAAGATGCCTGGCGCGGCACGCTGCAACTGACCACGATGCGCGTTATTCCAGGCGACCAGGGCAAGGGCGTCCGGCTGGTGATGGAAGAAATGCCTTATACGGGGCAGGAACAAACAGGCGCTCTTGTGACAGGGCGCGAAACGAACCCGGATACGGGAATATCGCGGCTCCGCTTCACCAGTGCATCCATTACGGGCCGCGCCTTTATTCTGGCTGATCAGCTTGCGGCTTGTTCCTTTTCCTATCTGGAACGTTTGACGGTGCCACCATTCCAGATCTGGCGGAATGACTGGGTCAACGGGTCCAGTATCCCCCGGGCAGTACGAATTGATATGACACCGCTTTACCCCGAAAACACAAGGCTGCAGGTAAGTTCAGTAACTGTTGCACTGCCTGCATCGAAGACCTTGGGAAGGTATTACAGCGATGTCGAACGGTAAGCGCGGCTCGGCCTTGTTGACGGTGCTGTGGCTAACGGCGGCACTGGCAGCCATCGGGCTCGCAGTGGCAAGCAACGTCCGCGGGGAATCCGAGCGCACGGCCTCTGGCGTGGATGATACAAAAGCGGAACTCGAAGCCAGAGGCGGCGTGGAACGGGCGGCCATGCGCATGCTCTGGAGCAGGAGCGTCGCAACACCGGACGGGCAGCCGTTGTTTTGGCGCTATGGCGTTCCTTTCATGGACTTTTCGTTCCCCGGCGCGGAGGTCCACGTGGATGTTATTCCAGAGGCCTCCAAACTCGATATCAATACCCTGCCTCCGGAACCTCTGGCCAGGCTCTTGCTGCTGCTCGGAATGCCGGAGGACCGTGCGTTGGAAACCACGGCAGCCATCGTGGACTGGCGCACTTCCCTGGAAGGCGGAAGGCAGAGTCCGTTCGATGCGTTTTATTTATCCCGCACTCCGTCTTTTCTTGCAAGACACGCGTCTTTCTTTGAGAACGAGGAATTACTGCTGGTGAAGGGCATTACGCCGGAACTCTATTACGGATCGACCTTGCCGCCGGGGCCCAAGCGCACCGCGTTGCGGGACTGTGTGTCGGTTTACGGCGGAGCAGGCGTGGATATCAATACCGCCGAACCGGTGGTGCTGCAGACGATCGGCCTGTCACCAGAGGAAATCAATGCAATTGTGGGTCTGCGCCGGGTACGTCCGGTGACTGATGGCCAGCAACTGCGGGCCGTGCAACAGTCCTTGAGCGAAGCCGGCAGAATGCTGCGGTATGGCGGGGTGTCGATGTATACCTTGAAGGCGACGGCCAGATTGCGGCAGCCCGACGGGCGCTTGTCCGACATGCGGCGGACGACCGCCGCACTGGTGAAGTTTGACTTTCCGGGAGGCAAGAGAAATTTCTTGAATTACGAGGTGATCCGTTGGTATGACCGCTACTGAAGCGCTGCGCGGGGCGGAAACAGCGGCACCGAAGGCGTCGTCTCTTCTAAGCAAGAGCCTGTTGTTTGGCACAGGCCTGGGGATTTGGATTGGCAAGAGCGACTTGCGTCTCGCACTGGTGAAAGCCCGCCCCAGGGGCGCTTCGGCGAAGGCGGCTCATGTGGTGAAAGACTTCCGGAACCGGCCGGCAGCGGCCTGGGGCAGCGAAGTGGCGGAGTTCCTCAATGGCCTGGGGGAAAAGAGTCTCGCGGCTACGGTGGTGCTTCCGCGCAGTGAAGTAATCGTGCGGACACTGCAGTTGCCCGGTGTTGCGGAAAAAGAAGTTGCCAGTGCGGTGGAGTTGCAGATCGATACGCTGCACCCTTATGGCGACGAAGAAATTGCATGGGCACATGCGCGGCTTTCCGGCGGCGCTGTGCTGGTGGGTTTGACGCGGAAGTCCGTGCTCGATGAGTACGAAACAGCTTTCGCGGAAGCGGGAATTCCAGTGGCAGCCGTAACCTTCTCCGCGGCTGTGCTGTACTCTGCGGCGCGTTTATGGAATGTTGGCGCGCCGCACGTCCTGACTTACTTTGCCGAAGAGACCACGCCCGGTGAGCCGCCGCGCGTGGAGATCTACGGGGAGTCAGAGGCCCGCCCCGTTTACTCGGCGGAATTTCCGCTGCCGTTTGAGCGTGCGCTTGCTGTGGCACGCAAGGAACTTCGTCTGGCGCCCGAAACGCCGGCGGTCGCGGCACAGGATGTTCTGCCGGGTTTGCGGGAGACTTCTTCCGCCGACCCTGTCGTTTTAGCTGCTGCTTTGTGCGGGGCCGTGCCGCGCTCCAGCCGGATTGCGAACTTGCTGCCGCCGGAGCGCCGTGCATCGCATGGGCAGTTACAGGTGATTATTCCCGGGGTGCTGGCGGTGATTTTGGCCGCGATGGCCTTCGTGGTTTACGGCGTCATGCCGTCCATGGAGCAGAAGAAATTCGCCGGAGAGTTAGCTGCGGAAATCCGCAAGCTGGAACCGGCAGTCAAGCGCGCCCAGTCCCTGGAAGCCAGGGCAACGGCGGACCGGGCTAAAGTGAAATCCCTCGACGAATTCAAGCTCCGTGCGCAGGCAGACCTGGATGTTCTCAATGAACTCACCCGGTTGCTGCCGCCTCCCGCGTGGACGAACAGTGTGGAAATTTATCCGGATTCGGTCGTGCTGGCCGGGGAAACGGACCAGGCTGCACCGTTGCTCAAGATACTGGATGACTCACCGTTGTTTGAAAAATCAGAGTTCGGTCTCAGTGTAATGCGCGGCGGCACCACGGAACAATTCCGGATCAAGACGCTGCGCCGCGGTCGGGCGGGAAGGGTTACGCCGTAACCATGACGGATCGGGATAAGCGTTTATTGATGTGGTTTGTGGGTGCCATGGTGCTGGCTCTGGGCATCCGCTTTGGCCTGCCGGATAGCAACGCACCGGTGGCCGCGGTGAATGGGGATAGTACGAAACTGGCGCAGTTACGGCTGCAGCGGCTGCGGCAGATCGCGGCTACTGTAAGTGCGCGGGAGGCTGATGCCCGGCAGGCAGCGCAGGACCTTGCGGTCCGGGAAAAAGGTATCATCCAGGCGGAAACCGCGGCGCAGGCGCAGGCCAGACTTCTCGAAATCGCCCGCAAACTGGGCAAAGTGGAACAGATTGATGTTCGCGGCGGAGATTTTGGCACACCTAAGACTTTTGGAGACTATGGACTCGTCTATACCACTGTGAGCTTTGATTGCCATGTGGAACAACTGGTGAACTTCCTGGCAGCACTTTCCCGCCAGCCGGAGTTAATTACACCGTCCGAACAGCGCATCAACACAGCCAATGCCAAAGAGAAGCTCATGAGTGTCCGGATGGTTTTGAGCGGAGTGGTGCCGAAGAAACTCGTGCCGGAAAAGAAGGGGCTCACGTTTTGAAACCGAAGTTCGCGGCATTGAATTTGGCGCTGTTGGCCGGGATCACTGCGGTTGGCTGGCAGGCAAAAATCCGCTGGGATGAAGCACAGGCCAGGCAGAATGCTGTCGTCCAGGTCAAAGTAAAACCGGTCAACCTGCCGCAGCCCGCACCTGCTGCGCCACCGGAAGCGGCACCGGCCGTGAAATATGCGGACGTGGCCAAAAAGAATCTCTTCTCAAAAGACCGCGACCCGAACGTGGTGATTGAGGCACCGAAGGAAGTGGAGAAGCCGAAGCCCATGCCGAAGCTTCCCGTGGTCTACGGTGTGATGGGGCTGCCCAGCGGCGTGAAGGCCGTGATGGCGGAACGGCAGGGCGAGGCAAGTTCCGTTGTGAAGACAGGGGACATGATCGGCGAGTTCAAGATTGTGGCCCTGAACCAGAAGAATGTAACGTTCAACTGGAACGGCACGGAAGTGAACCGAACGATTGATTCCCTGCTGGACCGGGGAAGTGAAAGCGCAGGGGCATCCACCGGCGGAGCAGTACAGCGGCAGGGTGCCGTGGTGGCTGACAACAACCGGCAGTCCATCGCGGCCAGTACACAGAAGCCCAATACAGTAACTGGCGTCGAAATTGGGTCGGCTGGCGGACCCACTGTACGGGCCTGTTCACCGGGGGATAACTCACCGGCAGGCACCGTGGTGGATGGTTACACGAAGGTGGTTCAGGTGACGCCGTTTGGCAATGCCTGCCGCTGGGTCGCAAATGCAAAGTAAAGGATTTTTCAAATGATCATTCGATTTCTCTCTATCTCCGCGCTGGTACTCACAGCTGCCGCGGCGGACGATACAGCACCGAAGAAGAGTAAGAAGACAGACGCCAAGGCGATTGTGGCGAATACAATTCCGAAGGATGCTGTGCTGGGTGCGGACGGGTCCTATCATGCAACGGACAAAGCCGGCAAGAAATGGGTCTATAAGAACACTCCCTTTGGTGTGGCCAAAGCTGAGGAGAAGCCCGTGGAAGCCGTAGTTACTCCAGAGGCGACGAAGGTGACGGTCACCGGCGATATTGCCAGGTTTGAACGGCCCAGTCCCTTCGGTGTTTCCAAGTGGGAAAAGAAGCTCACGGACCTGACACCGGACGAAAAGAAGATCATCGAGAACCAGAAGGCGAAGCAGAACTAACATGAGTCATTTCTTCGGGCAGCTGAAACAGATTACGGCTCTGGGTTGTGTGCTGATGCTGGGGACGGCCTCCGGCCAGACACCGCAGCAACAAGCCACTCCCGTGCCACCGGTGCAGACGCAACCGGCGGAGCCGCAGGCACCTGCGCCAAACGTCCCCGGCGGGCTGAATCTGAATAATGCGCCGCTGCTCGAAGTGATCAATCAACTGGCTACGGATCTGCACATTAACTACGTACTGGATTCCCGTGTCAAAGGCGGCACAGTCACCATTAACACTTATGGTGCGATCCGCGACGTTGATCTTCGTCCTCTGCTCGAAACCATCCTTCGCATGAACGGTCTGGGCATGGTGCAGGCGGGCAATATGTACCGGATTCTGCCGATCGGAGATATCGCGCGCCAGCCGCTCAGTCCTTCGAATCAGATCGATCCCACTAAGCTGCCGGATGATGAGCGCTTCATTCTGAATCTTGTCTTCCTGCGCTATGTGACCTCGCCTGAGATGGCGAAGATACTGACGGCGTTTATCGGCGAAGGGGCGCAGATTACTTCCTATGACCCCGCCAACCTGTTGATCATTCTCGATAACAGCCGCAACATGAAGCGGACGCTGGAGATGATCAATCTGTTCGACAATGACACACTCGCCGGGCAGCGGGTGAAAGCCTACACGGTGAAGAACGGGAAGCCTTCTGATATCTCCAAAGAACTGGAGACGGTTTTCAAGGCCATCTCGCTAACCGAGAAAGGCGGGTCTATCAAGTTCCTGCCGATTGAGCGGATTAACACGATCCTCGCTATTGCGCCGAATCCGGGCGTGTTTCCGAAGGTGGAAGAGTGGATTGAAAAGCTGGATGTTCCGGCGAAGCCCACGGCGGGAGATATCGACAACTATGTGTACCGGCTGAAGTATGCGCGTGCGGAAACACTGGGTGGCACGCTGATGCAGCTTTATGGCTACGGCGGAGGCTATGGCATGGGTGGCGGCGGTTATGGCATGGGTGGCGTACAGGGTGCGGGCGGAGGGTTTGGGACGTCTAATGGCCTTGGCGGAGCGACCGGGACAACTGGCGGGTTTGGCCAGGGGGGCGGCGGGGGCTTTGGGAATACACTGGCCGGGGGAAACGCTGGAGGCCTTGGCGGAACTGCGACAACTGCGACAGGTGTTACTGGAGGTCTGCAGGGCAGTGACCAAACAGGGCAGTATCTTGGCTTGGGCGGGATGACAACGCAGCGTTATCCGCGAATCGTGCCGAACAATTCCGATAACACCATCATCATCCAGGGTACGCCGCAACATTGGGAACAGATCAAGTCGTTGCTGGAGAAAATGGACATCGCTCCCCGGCAGGTCCAAATCGACGCCAAGATCTACGAAGTGGATCTTTCGGGGGCCTTTTCCATGGGAGTGGAAGCCTTCCTGCAAGCCAGGGGAGGAACCGCGTCAGGCATCAGCGGCACGCAATTGGTTGGCTCCAGTAATTCCGGCGCGGCCGGGGCGTTGCAGTTGACTGCGGGTATGCTGGTGGGTCACAGCCGTC
The DNA here is from genome assembly GCA_903923395.1 of uncultured Acidobacteriia bacterium. Classification (GTDB taxonomy): domain Bacteria; phylum Acidobacteriota; class Terriglobia; order Bryobacterales; family Bryobacteraceae; genus BOG-234. Next base: position 5,300 of record CAIXXM010000100.1, on the reverse strand, counting down.
AACTGTTGGCTGCATTGAATCTAAGTGAAACCAGGTCGAAGTCAAAGGTAATTTCAGCGCCGTCCGTGATCGCAACGGATAGCATTGCAGCTTCCATTCTTGTCGGTGATGAGGTGCCTACCATTGCCTCTTCGGCAGTTGCGGCAGGTGTGCAGTCCGGCGGGAACTCCCTGTTCACGAACACAATTCAAAGTAAGAGTACGGGCGTGGGCCTGCAAATCACGGCGCGGGTGAATGCCAGCGGTGTGGTGACCATGGTCATCAATCAAAATGTCACGGCACCGGTGCCGACCACGACCAGCAGCATTGATTCACCCTCATTCTCGCAGCGCTCCGTTCAAACACAGGTTACTGTGGAAGACGGCGACACTATAGCTATCGGCGGCATCATCCAGGAGACGTCGACCGAAGCAACTTCTGGAATCCCCTATCTCAGCCGTTTACCGCTGATCGGGCCGGCATTCGGCAACCGCTCCACCAGCACGAAGCGCACTGAACTCATCGTATTTCTCACTCCCCGCGTCATCTATGACACCACGCAGGCAGCGGAAACCATGGATGAAGTGAAGAGCAAGATGAAGAATCTGCAGAAGCTACTGAAGGACCAGTAAGCCGGTCACTGATAGGCGGCGTGGTTGTGATCACTCGAAACCAGGCCGTCAAAGATAGCGAGTACCTGCTTGCGGTATTGGTAAACGCGGTCGAGATCCGCCTTGAACGCGCCCTGGAAATCCCGGGCACGCATCCACTTATCGATGACGGGACGCGGCACGTCGATATCCTGCCGAAGTGCTTCGAGCGAGTGGCCACGCAAGAACAGCCCGTAAAAGAAGGCGGCTTCCCTTTGTGGGGCAAGCGGGTCGTTATCGTCTCGGACAATCATTTGCGGAGAACTCTTCAGCGAAAAAGCCATTGTAGACGGGCAGCGCGGCACGGAGCAAGAGAAATACGGCTGCGAATCTCTTGGATGCGCGATACCCTCCCGCAGGTTGCGAATTGCATTCACCACACCAGCCGTGGTTCGATGAGGAAACATGACACCGATTGAAAAGCCTTCCCGCGTCACAGCGGCGGGGAATAAGCCCAAGCTGATTGATGAGTACATTGGACGCGTCAACACGGGCAATGAGAACGTGAGTATCGCGCACATGCGCAGCCCCGGCGGCTGGATCGAGCCCGGCCAGACGCCGGAGTTTGAAGAGTACACCGTTGTCCTGAAGGGCGTGCTCCGCGTGGAGACAAAGACCGGTGTGCGGGATATCGCCGCGGGCCAGGCCGTGATCACGCCAAAGGGCGAATGGGTCCGCTACAGCACCCCGCACGAAGATGGTGCCGAATACATCGCGGTATGTTCTCCTGCCTTCTCCATGGACACGGTGCACCGGGACGCGTAACAGCCGCATCCAACATTGTGTTGTAATTAGAGTTTCCCCAAACTATGCCGAACTTCAGCGTACGGTTGAGGAGGAGTCTGAGCGGGCTGAACCGCCGCTATCGCGAGCTGGGTATGCTCGCGAGCGGAATCACCTCAACTGACCATCCCGTACTCGCGCACATTATCCCGACCCGCAGGTGTAACCTCTCCTGCACGTATTGCAATGAGTATGACGATTTCTCCAAGCCGGTGCCGACGGAGGAAATGATCCGCCGTATTGACCGCCTGGCGGAATTGCGGACCAGCATCGTCGCGTTCTCCGGCGGCGAACCGCTCCTGCACCCCGAACTCGACGCTCTGATCTCCCGCATCCGCCATCACGGCATGATCGCGGGCACCATCACCAACGGCTACCTTCTGACCGCGGACCGCATCCAGAAACTGAACCGCGCCGGTCTGCTCTACATGCAGATCTCCGTCGACAATGTGATGCCGGATGATGTTTCGAAGAAGAGCCTCAAAGTGCTCGACAAGAAACTGCAGTTGCTGGCCGAACATGCCGAATTCCATGTGAATATCAACTCCGTGCTGGGCGGCGGTATTCATAATCCGGAAGACGCCATCACGGTGGCGCGCCGGGCCGTGGAACTGGGTTTCACCACCACAGTCGGCATCATCCATGACCATGAAGGGCAGTTGCGGCCGCTCTCCACGAAGGAACAGGAAATCTTCCAGCAGGTCCGTGGACTGGGCAAGAAGAATTACGCCGCGCTCAACAAGTTTCAGGACAATATCGCGCTCGGGCTGGCGAATGACTGGAAGTGCCGTGCGGGTGCGCGGTACCTCTACGTTTGCGAAGACGGTCTGGTGCACTATTGCTCGCAGCAGCGTGGGTATCCGGGCAAGCCGCTGGCCGAGTACGGAGTGGCCGATATCAAGCGGGAACTCCTTACGAAAAAGGCTTGCGCACCGCATTGCACCATCGCCTGCGTTCATTACACATCGCAGATGGATTACTGGCGCTTGCCGCAGACCCTGGATTCCCCAACCATCCCCCGCGACAAGAGTGACCTGGTCCAATTGACGCTCTAAAACACCATGTTCCGGACGGGCTGACCGTTGGCGGCACACCATTGCAAGTAGAGCTTGGCATAGCTGGATGCAATGTAGCTGGCGGTGTTGAAACCGAGCTCAGCAGCGGTGCGGTCAATCCACTCCGCCTCGCCTTCCAATTCGAGGTAGCAGCCGATGGGCGTTTCATCCAGAACCGCGAGCCCGTGTTGCCCCGCCCGGGCGAATTCGGTGCGGTACTTCTCGTAGCGGAACCGTTCCTGATAACCCAGCGCAGAGAAGACCAGCGAGACGGCCTCGAAGCTGGCGGCTGTGAACTCCTTCTCCTCCCGCTGCTTGTGCGGTCCCGGCAGGGAAGGCCCCTTATATGTACAGGTCACCAGATCTCCGGCCCGGCGGACGCGCAGCAGCTTGCCCGACGCCCGCAGGGTTCCCGCCTGGTCATCCAGCATCACGTTCTCTTCAAAGACCCTCGGCACAAGGATTTCGAACCCTGCCTTGGTCAGCAGCGCGGTTCCCTGCTCCGCATGGGTCAGTTGCAGCTTGATCTCAGTCTCAATCCCGGAAGTCACGGCTTCAGGATAGCGGATACCGGTGATACGATTTGAGGAGTGTGCGCCCGTAGCTCAGCCGGATAGAGCGTCTGGCTTCGAACCAGCAGGCCGGGAGTTCGAATCTCTCCGGGCGCACCAAAACGAATTCCCATGACCTCAATTCTTCGTGTAACTGCCACCTTCCGGTCTAAACCGGGAAAAGAAGCGGAAGTACTCGCCGGACTCCAAACCTTAATCGAACCGACGCGCGCCGAGGCTGGCTGCATCCGGTACGACCTGCACAGACATATCAGCGAACCGGGTGTCTTCCTGTTCGATGAGGAATGGCGCAGCAAGGAGGATCTGGACCTGCACTTCACCCAGCCGCACATTCTGAACCTGCGGGAGATCCTCCCGGACCTGCTGGCGGAGCCGCGCGAACTTAATCTTTGGTATCCGGTGTAGCAGCGGGCACTGTTGTGGCTCCGGCATCGGCGGCAGGCGCAGCCTCCTCGGTGCCGGCGGCAGGCTCAGCTTCAGGCGCAGCGGCCTGGCTTCCCTGCAGGTGTTTGGCAAACCGAACCGGCGAGGGCATCAGAACGGGCGGCCCCTTGGGTGCTGCCACTGGTTCGGGCTTCGCGTTCGCCGGTAATTCTTTCTTGAAGTAATATTCCGTGGCATCGCCTTCCAGGCGCGTCGCGGAGATCATCTCCCAGCCCTCCCGTCCCATGGCATCCAGCACGCTTTTTATCGGTGCCCCATCCCAGTCTTTGACACGTTCGCCGTCGATCTGCCAGGTCCAAATCCACTTGGCCTGCATCTCGAAACCGCTCTTTCTGATTTCGGCCAGAACCCTCTGCAGGTGCTTATACGCCCATCTCATGGTTAAGCCACCATTGTATGGGATGAGTCAGCGCATCGCCTAGGCAGGTTTTTTACCCTTGGGACCGGGATCAAACAGGTCGCGGATCGTGGCCCGCAGCTTGAGGCCCCTGTGGTCACAAAGGCGGCATCGATAAGGCAATAGAACGGGCACGAGAAAGTATTCAAACAAGCGGAGGCTGGAGCGGCGCAAGTTTTTAGCCCCGCATTTCGCACAGATTTTACCCGGATTTAGGTTATCGTTTGCAGACATTTCAAAATGCGTGTAGAGACCGTCAGCAGAGGATTCGAAGGCCCGCAGACTTGTAATCATACACCCTATTGGGTAAAGGTTTCATAACTATTGAGAACTGTTTTGTGAGAACTATACCACCGATCATATGAGGCATGGACATGTGCATCGGAAGGAGGCATGAAGAGATAGCTCTACTACACCGGTCAGAGGTAATTGCAGCGCTCTCCTTCGCACTGGATCTCACAGAGGGGCAACCGCAGGGACACTCGATCCGGGCCTGCATCATTGGCATCCACTTGGCCCGGGAGATCGGCCTGCCAAAGGAAGACCTGCGTGATCTTTACTATGCGTTGCTTCTGAAAGATGCCGGGTGCAGCGCGAATGCCTCGAAAATGGCTTCCCTGCTGGGGAGTGACGATATTGCCGCGAAGCGCCACGTCAAGACGACAGACTGGGCGCGGGTCTGCCGGGAATCCGTGGCCTATGCGCTGGCACACGTCCGGCCTGGTGCGCCGTTCCTAACGCGGATGCAAGCGCTGTTCTCGATCGCGCTGCATGAAAAGCGGAACTCGCGGATGATGATTCAGGTCCGGTGTGAGCGCGGTGCCGCTATTGCCAGGCGCATTGGGTTTTCCGAACGAACGGCCAGCGCCATTCACAGTCTGGATGAACACTGGGATGGCGCGGGACACCCGCAGGGACTTCGCGGCCGGGAAATTCCGCTGTTTTCCCGCATCATGAATCTTGCGCAGACCGCCGAGGTCTTCCACAACCAGAGCGGTGCCGATGCCGCACTTTCCGTCGTCCAACAGCGGAAGCGCAGATGGTTTGACCCGGAGTTGGTCCGGGCCTATCAGTCTCTCGCCAGGCAGCAGGAGTTTTGGGAAGACGTTCAGCATGCCGAAGACAGAGTTCTTCTGTTTGCGCCAACCGATGACATGGTGGCTCTGGATGAGGCCACCATGGACAGTATCTGTCTGGCCTTTGCCGATGTCATTGATGCAAAATCGCCCTTCACTTACCGGCATTCTTCGGGAGTCAATGCGCCCCATGCCGTCGACAGCGATGTGGTGGAGGCTCTGCGCTTTTCCTTGCGGAAGGCAGGGGAGCAGCTATCTATTGGGAATACGTATCTTGACGGGAAGACGGCTGTAGAAACCTGTTGAGATAGTAAACTATGCTGGATGGAAGATCTGGACCAATG
>CAIXXM010000099.1 GCA_903923395.1 uncultured Acidobacteriia bacterium | reverse complement strand
CTCTGTGGCAGTTCCCGACCAACGTGCGGATGAAGGCCTCACCGATGACCTTCCTGCTCCAGGGTCGCCAGTATGTGGCGGTTGCCGCGGGTCCGAATATCCTTTGCTTTGGGCTCTAAAACTCATCGGCCAACAAAGTGCTGTAGCAGCGTGTGATTCCTGCGGTTCTGGAATCCAAGGAGCACTTCATGACTAAAGACACCCACGCAGTTGACGCGCACAAAGCTGCTGCGCACGAGCACGAAACTACCGCGAAGAGTCACCACGCCGCCGCTGACCACCATGAGAAGTCCGATCATGCAACCCGTGCCATGCACGCGAAGACGGCTATGGATCAATCAGTGAAGGCTCACGCCGCGACCACTGCCGCGCATGAGAAGTCCACGCATGCAGTCAGTGCCTCCTCGACGAAATAAGGTCAGTCCTGTACCCACCGGGCAACTGGTGGGTATTAACTTTTCTGCAACACCCAGGTGGTCATGGCCCGCTGGCCTTGCACAATGGTGGTCTTCAGCGGGTCCACGGGATTGCCGCCCAGCCTGCGGGCCCAATTCTGAAGCAGCTTTTCATCTGCCAGGTAGCGGGTGGAACCATCCGGCAGAAGATACCGGTTCTCTCCAGCCGGGATGATCTGTTTTTCGATACCAATCGAACTCGCCAGCCGGCAGAAGAATAACCCGCCGGGGCGCAGCACGCGCCAGGAAGCAGATAACATCCCGGCGAATTGTGTATCATCCTCCGCAAAGTGCAGAACAGCGCAACTAATCACAACATCTGCGAACTCTGAGGGGAAAGACATCTCTTCGAGCGGTTCACAGCGGATGTGGTCCGGTGTGGGTGAATAACTGCGGACGAATTCTACTGCCTGCGGGTCCTGGTCGCAGGCGTAGACCTCATAACCTTCCCGCAGAAAGTAGACGATGTTGCGTCCGCCGCCGCAGCCGGCGTCGAAGATCTTCATGCCGGGGCGGATATTTCCGCGCAGTAACTGGTCAAAGAGATAGATATCGATATTGCCGAACTGTTGTTGAAGCGTCATGACTTTGGCAGATACCGGACCACCACCCCAGTCATATCATCCATCTGCGGATGTGTGCCGGCAAAGCTCTTCACTTTGGCCGTCAGTGCTTCAAGAATGGCTCCGGGGTCAAGTTGGCGCACGGCCTGGAATTCGACGGCCAACTGGTCTTCACCAAACTCTTCTGACTGTGTATTCTCGGCTTCGCTCAGACCATCGCTGAAGATGAGCAGCGTATCGCCGTGGGAAAGTTGAAACTCATCCTGTTCATACCGCGCGGGTCCGAACATACCCACTGGCATGCCGCCTTTGTCCAGGCGAATTTCACTGCCATCCGCACGCACCAAAATCGGAGGACAGTGACCCGCATTGCAGTAGGCGAAGCTGCCATCCGGTCCCAGTGTGCAGTAGAAACTGGTCGCATAGCGCTCCTTGACTTCGCGGTGGGCGAGCACGCTGTTCACCCGCGCTATGGATGAGGCCGAACCCTTGGAATCCTCCGCTCCTCCACGAAATACGCCCTGAATCAAGGCCGTCAGCAGTGCGGCGGGCGCGCCTTTGCCGGAAACATCGCACAACACAATTCCCAGGCGGCCATCCGGCATCTCGAAGTAATCGAAGAAGTCGCCGCCGATGGCGAGACAAGGCACCATGGCGCCGGCGATTTCATAGTGTTTCCCGCAGCGTCGCCGGGCGGGCAGCAGCGATTGCTGCATATCCGCGGCAATCTTGAGCTCCTGTTCCAGTCGGACCTTGTCGAGTGCCTCCCTGTAGAGCCGCGTATTCTCAATGGCAACGGCAGCCTCACGGGCCAGGGCTTCCAAAGCCGTGCGGGTCACTTCGGAATCCAGCGCGCCGCGGTCTCTGCTGTCGAGATAGAGCACACCAATGCGGCGCTCATCCGAGCCCTCGGATGCCTCCTCGGAGTAACGCACCAGACGCAAGGGCGTGCAAAGAACGTTGCGGATGCCCATGGCGACCGTGGCACCGTGCGCGTCTGCCCAATCGCCTTCGAACATGTCCTTGATGATTTGCGCCTGCCCGGTGAAGAACACACCATCCGGGATCTTGCGGCTGATTTTGAAAACACCGCCATCGAGTGTCTGGCGTCCTCTGGCGCGCGCAAGTTTGAATTCGAGGCTGCCTTCGGCGTTCGCGAGCATGATGAAGCCGCGTTCGGCTCCCGCGAGGTCGATCGACGTGTCCAGTACCAGCGCCAGCACGTCTTCCAGCACCCGGGAGGAACCCACGCCGCGCAGTGCTTCAAGCAGGGAAGATATCTGGCGCAGATCACTGACTGCGATGCCTGCAGCCCCGCCGGAGTGGACGGCTTCCTCGCGGAAAAAGATTACTTCCGGTTCCGCGGCCCCGAAGCTCAGCCGGTCCAGATGCTCCAGTGTGCGCTCTTCGCAGCGCTGGCCGTTGACGAAAGTGCCGAAGCGCGAAGCCTTGTCGCGGAGGATGTACCGGCCTTCCAGAATCACGATCTCGGCGTGGTCGCGCGAGACATCTGTGAATTCCAACTGCAAATCGTTGCCTGAGCGGCGGCCGATTGTGAAGTTTTCTTTGGCAATCCGGACAATCCGGCGGCCCTGTTCCCCGTTGTACTCCAAGCGAGCTTCAGACATGACTACCGAATTGTACCGGGAGAGACACCGGCATGGGGCGGTAGCCGTTGCGGAGTGCCGCGATGGTGGTCTGTGGCGTGAGCACGCGGGCCGTGGCAACATCTCTCGCAGCCATCCGGTTCGAATAGCCAAAGTGCGACCATTCGAGCAGTTCCAATCCCCGTTTCATCCAGGCTGTTCCGTCGAGTTCCACGAAGGCGAAGTCAGGCAGGGTATTGGGGTCCGCGAAGATCTTTGGTCCGAGGCGTTCCGCGTGAAGTTGCGCGTCGAGTTTTGGGGCACGGTCAAACCCGGAAGCGCTCAGGAATGCTTTGAAGGCAGCGCGTCGGCAACACGCGCACGGCCGGTGACCGGCTGCCAGTGCCGTGGGCTCATCGAGAAAGAAAAGCTCCGTCCAAGTGCCGGGCGTCATGGGAACCCGCCGCACGTTCTTATAGGTGAGGGTGCAGCAGATCCACGCTTTGGTTCTCCAGCCCTGCGTGAGCAGGTTTCTGTGGGGGCCGTGTAGAATGCCTCTGTTGCCGGTGAGCGTTCCGCGGGCCGGGGAAGTTTCGATGGAGGAGAAGGGGGTCACCCGGTTTTGGAGCGGCATACATCAGTTATGCACAGCCACCTGAGGATAACCGGTGGAAAAAATGTGAGAATAATGCCGGTTCGCACGCACTACAAAGACAATTACCACGAATGCTCCTTCCGGGGCGCTCTGAAGCGTCTTGTTCATCGCCCCGGCTCCCAACTCTTACTGTCTCTATTTTTCCTCTCGATCAATGTCGTTATGGCGCAGGATCTGATTTCCGGCTTTGAAGCCCGGACGTTTTCCTATGGCGGGGAGGAATTCCGCTACCGTTTGCGGACCCCCAAAGATCCAGAGCCGGGAAAGAAATATCCTCTGTTGTTGTTCCTGCATGGGGCGGGGGAGCGCGGCAGTGACAATGCCGCACAATTGCGCCACCTGCCGGTGCTGTTTGCGAAGGAACCTTACAGTCAGTACGAGGCCTATGTTCTCGTTCCGCAGTGCCGGGAAGGGAAGCGCTGGGTGGAGGTGGACTGGGGTGCGAAGAAGTCGACCCGGATGACCGCAGAGCCCTCGCCGATGCTCGCCATGGCCATGGCACTGCTGGAGAAGACGATCGCGGAAAGCCCCGTGGACCCCGCACAAATTCTGCTGGCAGGCATTTCGATGGGCGGTTACGGAGCCTGGGAATTGACGGCTCGGAAACCCAACTTCTTCGCCGGTGTGCTCGCCATCTGTGGCGGCGGAGATGAACAGAATGCGCCACTGCTGGCGAAGACTCCCTTCCAGGTCTGGCATGGCAGTGACGACAAGGTGGTTCCGCCGCAGCGCTCGCGTTCCATGGTGGAGGCTGTGCAGCAGGCGGGTGGCTCAGTGAAGTTCACGGAATTGCCGGGCGTTGGGCATGACAGTTGGACAACGGCCTTCAAACCGGCGAGCGGCGCGATCGATTGGCTGTTCCAGCAGCGGCGCTAGCTAGTGGAGTGATTCACAAAGTTAGTTAGTGGATGATTCAGGCCGGAAATGGGACACCCTCGAATACGCTAACGTTCCTGCATCCATCTGTATCTATCGCTTGATGTTCGTGCGCCATTCTGGCGCGCGTGCCCAGGCAAAGACAACTTCCCGGTACAGGCGGTGTACTCGTCCACTTCCATGGCCGGCACGGCCGTAGCCCAACACGCGGCTGGTAGCCGCGTGTCCAACAATACAACTGATTGTGGCTGATTATTCCAGACATTGGAATAATCACCATTCTGAGTGAAGCACTCCACTCTAGAGTTGCGGCCAACTCACCAGGAACCGGTCAAACTCTGTGCGGACCCAACTCCCGGGGTCTTCGATTCGGGCCATGGCGCGGCTGGCAATCCAGAATGTTACACGCCACAACGGCGGGTTGGCGTGCCAGAAATCTCGCGGAACCCGCAGCACGGCGGTCAGTAGATCGCCCGGGAAGAGATTTCCCTGCAAGAGCGGGGCGGATTCCAGTCGCGACAGTGCCACAGGGACCAGAATGACCAGACTGAATTGCTGATTGATCGCAAGGCGCAGTTCGTTGTCACTCAGTTCACGTACGGGTTTGTGCCGCAGTGCAAGGCAGGCACTGACCAGATTTGAAGTGTCTGCCGGGCTGCCCCAGTCGTCGGCTTCCAGTTCTGTGAGGCTCTTCGAAAGATCCATCGCTGTTGAACGAATCATACAAAAAGAAAACGGGTCCGCGCTATTCACGCGGACCCGTTTCCACTCCTGTACTGCTGCTGTTTACTTGCCCATCACCAGAACCGTGAAGCTGCCGGGTTTCATGGTGCGGCCGGCCTTCTTGCCGTCTGCCGCAGGCGTGGTGACGTACTCCGCCGCGGGCAGATAGATCTTCTTGGTCTTGGCGTCAAACGCCATGGTCTTGGCACTCACCTGTGTGGTGATGGTGCCGGCGTCTTCATATTCCGTGGCGGACTTTTCCAGCACCGCGGAGATGGTTCCCGCCGCGCCGTTGGAGGTCATCGCAATGCCGGACTCTGCATCGAATTCCGCCCAATCCACACCCGCGCCGATGGGGAAGGTCTTGACGACCTTGCCGGTGGCCGCATCCATGATCACCATCATGGGCTTTTCACGGCAGCCGATGAAGAGGTGGTTGGTTTTGGCGGAGTACGCGAGGCCGGTCGGGGTCTTGGCCACACCGATGGGCATGCGGCGCTTCACTTCGAGCGTCTTCGGATCAAACACCACCACTTCGGCAGTGTCTTCGATGTTGAGGTAATACATGCCGTCCTTGCCCTTCACGGCTTCTTCACCACCACCGCCAACCTTGATGGTGCCGATGACTTCTCCTTTGACCGCATCGATCACGCTGACGTCATCAGTGCCGTGATTGTTGGTGAAGACGCGCTTGGTGGCGGCGTCATAGTAAATGCCATCCGGACCCTTGCCGACGGAGATCTTCTTGATCAGCTTCAGCGTGGCGAGGTCAAATATGGAAACCTTGTCTTCGCGTCCGTTGCTGGTGAAACCCTTGCCCAGATCAGCAGCGATCGCGGCACCGTGAACGCCCGGAGTATCGGTGATGGCGCCAACCACTTTGCCCGATTCGGTATCCACAACATCCACCTGCGTGGTGTGCGCGATGTAGAGGCGGTGTGCCGCAGTGTCGAGAGAGACATAGTCCCAGCCGCCGGTTCCGGGGACGGGGTATTTGGCGATGATCTTGTAGCCGGTGGCGGCCAGTGCGGCCAGGCTGCTGAACAGCAGGCCCGCTGCGAGTGCTTTCTTCATGGTTCGGTTTTGTTCTCCAGTCCGCGAGATTACCATGAGATTCTGAATACGCAGTGAAAATGATGGCTTCACGGTGCCTTCAGGAAGAGCGGTTAATCTGCAAGCTATGTGGATTCTGGTGGCGGAAGACGAAACAACAATGGCTGGGCTGCTCCAGCAGGGGTTGGAAGAGCAGAACCACCGCGTCACTCTGGCCCGTGACGGCCGCGAAGCTTTATCCGCCGCGCAGACCTGTGAGTTCGACGCCGCGGTGTTCGATGTGATGATGCCGGGTTTAAGCGGTGTGGAAGTGACGCGCCAACTGCGGGACGCCAGCAGTCAGTTGCCGATCCTCCTGCTGACGGCGCGGGATTCGGCGGACGATGTGATCCAGGGACTGGATGCGGGCGCGGATGATTATCTGGTGAAGCCCTTTGCTTTCAAGGTGTTACTGGCCCGTTTGCGCGCCATTTCGCGGCGTGGAGTGAATCCCTCGGTCTCCAAGCTCGCCGTGGGGGATCTTGTGCTCGATCCGGCGGCACGGCAAGTCACCAGGGGCGGTACTGCCGTTGCGCTGACCCCAACGGAGTTCCGGTTCCTGGAATTCCTGATCCGCCGTGCCGGGCGTGCGGTTTCCCGGGCTTCCATCATCGAAGCCGTTTGGGGCTTTGATGAAGACGTGGAATCCAACACAGTGGACGCCTTCATCAGTCTCATCCGAAGCAAAGTGGATGAGGGCCGGTCCGGAAAACTGATCCACACCGTGCGCGGCTTTGGTTATATTGTGCGGGAGCAGGCATGAATTTCGGGTCGATCCGCTTCCGCCTGGCAGCTTGGTACACAGGCTTTCTGGCTGTCACGTTCCTGGTGCTGGGCTTTGGTGCCTGGGCGGCGATCCGTGCCAGTATTTATGACACTGTCGATGCGGATCTGCACTCGCGCATCCTCCGCATCACCGGTTTTCTCGCGCACTTTGACGCCGACCCGAAGGAGATTGCGGAGGAATTGGAAGAGCAGGAGGTCCTCACCTCAGCCGGGACGCTGGTGCGCTTTGATGATCTGCAGGGACATCCGGTGTTCCGCTCTGCCGGTCCGGCTTGGTGGGGCAGTTCGATCCCGCGCGGCGAAGGCATCCAGACTTTCGATACCAGTGGTTCCAGATTGCGCGTGCACCGCGCGGAACTTGCTTCCGGCCGCATTGAGATTGCCGTGCCGCTCGATATGTATGACACTGCCCTGCGGCGGTTTAGCTGGACGATGCTGCTGGGCAGTCCAGTGGCGTTGCTGCTGGCTTCTTTTGGCGGATACTGGATGAGCCGCCGCGCGCTTGCACCGGTGGACGCCATCGCTGCGCGGGCCCGCGAGATCGGCACGGGTGAACTCTCGGCGCGATTGCCCAGCCGCAATTCGGGCGATGAACTCGACCGCTTGTCTGCCACGCTGAATGAAATGCTGGAGCGGATTGAAAACGGTTTCCGGCGGATCACCCAGTTCACCGCGGACGCTTCCCATGAATTGCGTACCCCCGTCGCTATCATCCGGACCACCGCCGAGATTGCCCGCAGCCGAACGCGCAGTGCCGAGCAGCATGAGGCGTCGTGGGCCAGTGTAGTCTCCGAAAGTGAGCGCATGTCCCGCCTGCTGGAGGATCTGATGACGCTTGCCCGTGCCGATTCCGGCATGGACCGCCTGGATTCGGAGGCCGTCGATTTGAGTGTCTGCCTCGAAGATGCCTGTTCGGAAATTCAAGTGCTGGCGGAAAGTGCCTCGATCACGCTGCTGCAGGAGATTGAACCCGGGTGTGGTTTGAAGGGCGATGCGGAAGCGCTGCGTCGTCTTTGCCTGATCTTCCTGGACAATGCGGTGAAGTACACCCCGGCTTGCGGCACCATCCGCGCCATGTTGGAACGGGACGGGGATTCTCTGGTGCTTTCGATCGCCGACACGGGGATCGGGATTTCCGGCGAGGATCAGGAGCGCATCTTTGACCGCTTCTACCGCGCGTCCAGCCACCGTTCGAGGGAAAGCGGCGGCACGGGGCTCGGTCTGGCGATCGCGAAGTGGATCGCGGCCCGGCACCAGGCGGTCATCGAAGTGACCTCCGTGGCGGGAGCGGGTTCCACCTTCCGCATTATCTTTCCCGCTTTCACCGCGCTTTCAGGAACTGCAGCCACACTGGTCGAACAGGAGGTTTCTTTATGAAACGGTTCGTAATGATGTTGACAGCGGTGATGCTGGTGGCCGGTGCGGGTGCCGCGGCGAAGTTGAAAGTCTCTGATTTGCCGGAAGCAGTGCAGAAGACGGTAAAGGCAGAAACGGCCAACGCCACGATTGTGGGCATCAGTAAAGAGAAGGAAGACGGCATTGTGCAGTATGAAATCGAAACCAAAGTGAATGGCAAGGTTCGCGATTTCAATGTGGATGCCGGCGGGAAGCTTTTGGTGGTGGAGGAGGAGACTTCACTCGACAGTATTCCTGCTGCCGCCAAGCAGGCCATTCTGAAGAAGGTGGGTACCGGTAAGCTCGGCCTGGTGGAAACAGTAACCAAGGGCGGCAAGACCAGTTATGAGGCCGGTTACACCCCCAAGACCGGCAAGAAGACCGCAGTGATGGTCAACGCTGACGGTTCACCCGCTAAGTAGGCACCGCCAGTATTCATGAAATTGTCATGATATGACGATTTTGTTACAAATGAAAAGAGCGGTGGTGTGTTACGGAACGTATTGAATACGTCACCGCGTTGTAACTTCAATGTAATTTCGGCTGGCTATCCTGAAGTTCGAACCAAATATCAGGGGAGCATACGAAGTGAATATTCAGTTACAATTGTTCCGGCTGGCGGTGGTCGCTGGCTTGGCAGCAGTGCTGGGCGCGTCCGCGCTTCACGCACAAACGTCTACTCTTTCTGGCGTCGTGAACGACGTTACCGGGAAGGGCATCTCTAACGCGGCCGTCACGATCAAGAATGAAGCGGGCGGTGCCGACAAACAGGTTGCAGCCGATGCACAGGGTAAATTCACGGCAACAGGACTTGCGCAGGGTACTTACACCATCGTTGCCTCAGCACCCAGTTTCTCCGCAGGCCGCAAGACTGGGGTTAAAGTTGGCGCGGGCAGTAACGATCCTGTAACAATCGCTCTGAACGTCAGCGAACTGGCGCAGAGCATTACAGTGGAAGGTGCCGTTTCCGTCGCCGCCGAAACCGCCATTTCGCAAAACAGTTTGGATGCGCGTTCCGCCCGTTCGGAAATCAGTCCGGAATACATTCAGAACTTTGCTTCCCCCATTGCTGATTACACGGAGTTGCTGAACAATGCACCCGGCACCTTCAGCGTCAACCCCAATGGTGTTGGCCTCGGTGACAGCAAGACCTTCTTCCGCGGCTTTAAAGATGGCCAGTACACCATGCAGGCCGATGGTGTTCCGTTCAACGACACCAATGATCCCACCCACCACTCCTGGGCATTCTTCCCCAGCCAGTTCATTTCCGGTGTGGACTTTGACCGCAGCCCCGGTTCCGCGGCCGGCGTTGGCCCCACGAACTTCGGCGGTACTGTGAATCTGCTTTCGCGCAGCGTCTCCTACAGCCCCGATATCCGCGCCACGATGTCCTACGGTTCCTTCAACACCCGGATGCTGGCACTCGATATTGATTCCGGCTTGTTCGGACCCGGCAAGCGCTCCAGCTTGACGGTGAATATCCACCAGATGCTTTCGGATGGTTACCAGACCAATAACAATCAGAAGCGCATCGCTGGTTTCTTGAAGTATCAGTACCGCGTCACCAACCGTTCTTACATCACCGTCTTCAGCGGCATTGTGGATCTCTGGGCCAACACGCCGAACCTCAAGGGACCCTCCCGCGCACAGATTGCCGCCTATGGCGATAACTACCTGCTGAGCAACAGCCCGGCGGACCCCAACTTCTTCCCGTATAACTTCTACCACGTGCAGACAGACTTCTCTTACATCGGTTACAACAACGATCTCGGCAAAGGCTGGAAGCTCGAAAACAAGGTTTACACTTACCGTTACTGGAACAAGCAGAACTACAACAACCCTTCGCTCAATGCACAGGGTTTCTTCACCCCCTACACCACTCTGCCCACCAACAGCGCCGTGGATAAGTTGAACGGCTACCGCAAGGTTGGTGACATCACGCAGTTGAGCTGGGAAAACCGCCACGGCGTGTTCCGCACTGGCCTCTGGTTTGAATGGGCCTACACGGACCGTTACCAGATTCCGTCCACTATCCCCTACTATGTGGACGCTTCTCTGTCTAACTTCCACGAGCACTTCATCACCACTTCGGCCCAGCCTTATATCGAATACGAATACAAGGTGACCCGCAAGCTGAGCGTTACCGCCGGCATCAAGGTGGCGCAGTATGGCATGAACCTGACCCAGTATGCCGACAATGGCAAAACAGTTGGCAGCCTGAACGGCGCGCCCAGCGTCTTCCATGAAGCGAACTACCGCGCCTGGATGCCTTCTCTCGATGCCCGCTACCGCGTGAAGAGCAACTGGACACTCTACGCCCAGTTCGGCACCGGCACGAACATTCCGCCCAGCAGCGTGTTTGACTCCAAGGGTGCGCAGGTGGCCGTGCTGCCCAAGCCGACTGCAGTGAAGACTTACCAGGTTGGCTCTGTGTACAAGCGGAACCGCTGGACTCTTGACGTGGATGCCTATTACAGCCACTTCCAGAATCCTTATACCTCTTACCTCGATACGGCCGGTGAATCCTTCTTCTACCAGACTGGTCCTTCCAACACCAAGGGTGTGGAGGCCGAAGGCAACGTGATCATTGGACACGGCCTCAGCCTCTATGTCAATGCGACTGCCGGCGCTGCCAAGTACCAGGGTGGTCCGCAGTATGCCAACGGCGGACAGTGGGTCGCCAATACGCCGAAGAATACGGAAGCGATTGGCCTCACTTACCAGAAGAAGAACTTCGATATCGGCTTCACCAATAAGCGCGTGGGAACGATGTACAACGATAACGGCACCATCAACCAGGCCGTGACCATCAACCCCTTTATCATCACCAACCTGTTCTTCAACTACACCTTCAAGGGTGACACCGCGCTGCGCGGCACCAAGTTGAAGTTTGGCATCAACAACCTGTTTGACCAGCACAGCATTACCGGTGTTGCTCTGGCCAGCAAGACCACTGCCACCGGCCCCGCCGACATCCTGACGCTTGTTGCTGCCCGCAGCATGTCTGTCACGATGACCTTCGGCTACGCTCCGAAGTGGTAGTGATCCAAACTGTGAAGTAATGAAAAGGCCCGGCGCTTCGGCTCCGGGCCTTTTTATTTGCTGTTTTGAAAGTGAAGGGAGATCGCGCGCAGCAGCGGTGCTTCCACAACCCTGTAAACCAAATATCCAATTCCCGCAAGCAGCAGTGTTCCTGCAAGGATTGCAAGATCTCCTGGCAGCCATGCCAGTGCGGGCCAGAGTTGGTTGAGGCCGAGTTGGCCGTAATAGGAAGTAATATACATCGAGTAAGAAGCATCCCCCAATGCAGTAAGCCGCCAGGTCGCAGCGGGCTTTAGCCAGAGCGCTCCGGTCACTATCATGGCTGCGGGCACGCCCCAAAACAGGCAACGCTTTGCTGCCAGCGCTCCAGTTACTATATTCCCCGCTTCCGCGATATCTTCGCAGCCCGTCCAGCCCGTGTAAAGGAAACCACAAACCCCGGCTGTGAGGACGAGCGCCGCCAGAGAAAACGGTATGTTCTTCCCGCTCTGCCAGAGCATCGCCATTGCAGTTCCCAGGGCAAATTCCAGCAACATCGGACTGATGACCAGATGAGAGAGCGGGAAGTGCAATCCCGTGAGTCCCGCGAGTCCGAGAGCAGCGGTTACGCCACAGATGACCTCCAATCGGGGTCTCCAGAGCACTGCAATCAAAGCATAGAAGAATACCTCAAACATGAGGCTCCAGCCCATGAAGATGAGCGGTTGCCAGTTCGGGTTCAGCTTGGGCAGCAACAACGCGGACCAGACCAGGTCAAAGGCAGTACCGCCATCCAAGCCGCCCGCTAACTTTGTCAAAGCGAGAATACCCAGCAGATACAGCCAGAGCGGATAAATCCGGAGGGCGCGCTTCCGTAAGAAATCCCAGCGGGTGCCAGTGGATCTGCACGCCGTGAGCGGCACAATGAAGCCGCTGATCACGAAGAAGATATCCACGCCACACGCACCGAGGTACGCGAAAGACCCGCCCGAAAGTTGAAATGCTTTCGCGTTGTGAACACCAGCCACCGCGACCACATGCGTCTGTGCCACCAGCAGCGCCGCGATTGCCCGCAGCGCCTGCAAAACTGCAATGCGGCCCCGCTCAGCGGACAATGTGGAAAGCCTTCTGCGGTTTATAAACCCAGTTCACGCGGCCTTGCGAATCGACTGCCGCATCTTCTTCCAGACCCACGAAAACCGGTTTGTTATCCCACTCCGGCACAGGCGTGGTTGCCTGCAGTTCGATGGAAAACCAGGAATCCGGGATGACGGTGACGTCACCGCGGCCCGGCACGCCTTCCTGGCGGTCCCACAGACCGATCAGTGGTCCTGCGGCGTGTCCATGATCTCCTATCGGATGGCTGTAAATGGTTCCGTCGATCTTTTCGCTCCGCATCTTCTCGAGCGATGCCTGCAGGATCTGATTTCCGCTGCGCCCCGTGCGGAGTTCCGCCATCACAATTTCCTGCAGACGGTTCGTTGCCGCGAGTGCATGCTTCAGGCCAGCCGGGACATCGGTTTCGCCCTCGCGCAGCACATAGCCCATATGTTGGGTATCTGTGTTCAGGCGCATGGCAGTGATCCCGAAATCCACATGAAGAACGTCACCGCGCTGGATCACCACGGGGTCATCCTCGCTCAGCATCTGCACGCCCGTATTCGACTTTGTCTGCACCCGCACGCTGGGGTGGAACCAGGTGCCGAGGCCCATGTCGTTCACCTTCTGCCGCAGCCACCAGACGACGTCAAGATTCGTTGTCTTGCCCGGTTGGATGACTTCGCGCGAAAAGGCCCGCTCAATCAGGGAATGCACGGCCTTCATCATGTCCTGATACACCGGCATCATCTCCGGCACACGCATCTCCTGATACTCCAAGGCCAGGTTTTCCGCGTGGACGACCCGGCTCATCCACTCTGGACCGAGGACACTCGAAAGTTTCTGGTATTCCCCCGTGGTGAGTCCGTCTGAGAAGGCATGCGTTGCCGAGATATCGAGTGCGATTGTAGCCGGTTTGCGTTCCTCTATCAGTTTCTTCAGCAGTGCCCACTGGCCTTCGCCGTAGATTTCGCGGTTCTCGACGGCGGGGTCGCGGTAAACGGTGTAGAGTCCGCCGTTCGAGCCGCCGCCCAGCGCGAGACGCTCCACTCCTTTTTCCGCGCCCTGGTCATAGAAGACATACATCGTCCGGCGGCGGGCCGCAAACATGGTGGGAGAGACCAGGGAGTAAAACGCAGGGTCCTCTGCATACTCGCGGCAAACCACCAGCCACATGGATACGCCATGCTTGCGCATGAGCATCGGCAGGTTCCGTTCCAGCCGCAATTTCAGCCACTGCTGCTGTATGTCTGCCTGCTGGCGAAGCGGCGGCACCGGACTGGGTGTTTCCACGGCGAAGGCTGGTGCTGCCAGAAAGGCTGCAAGAGTGAGACAAATCTTCCGCATACAGCACTACAATAACTGGAGGCATGAGTTATGAGTAAGGCGGCGTGGCAACATCTCGAAGAATTGTTCAACGAAGCCGCGGAACTTCCTCCGTCGAGCCGTGCCGCCTTTCTCCGGAAGCTGGCAGCTGCAGAGCCGGATATCGCTGATGAACTCCGTTCCCTGCTGGAATCCGCGGCAAGCGCTGACATCATCGTGCAGAATGCCGTGGGCAAGGCGATGGTGGATTACACCAATGACCGTGAACTGCCCTTTCTGATTCTGGGTCCTTACCGTTTGCTCAAAGAAATCGGACGCGGGGGCATGGGCGCGGTCTATCTTGCGCAGCGCGAAGAACATTACGAGCAGAAGGTAGCCATCAAGATCGTCAAGCGCGGGATGGATTCCGAGTTCATCCTGGAGCGTTTCCGGCACGAACGGCAAATCCTCGCGCGCCTGAATCATCCTTACATCGCGCACATGCTCGATGGCGGTATCACGCCGGATGGCCGTCCGTATCTGGTGATGGACTATGTGGAGGGCAGCAAAGTCACCACCTTCTGCCGCGAACAGGCGCTCTCGCTCCGGCAGAAGATTGAGCTTTTCCGCAAAATCTGTGAGGCGGTTCAGTTTGCGCACCAGAATCTGGTGATCCACCGGGATTTGAAGCCCGGCAACATCCTGATTGAGGCCGATGGCACTCCCAAGCTGCTGGATTTCGGTCTGGCCAAGCTGATGGAGAGCAATCTCAACCAGAACCAAACAGTGGCGGAAGCCGGCGGGCTCTTGTTCACTCCGGCTTACGCGAGTCCGGAGCAGGCTTCCGGGGAACCCGTATCCACGGCAACGGATACGTTCGCTCTGGGCGCGATTCTCTTTGAACTCCTCACCGGCCAGCCGATCCGGGACATCGATTCCACCGATCCGGCAAGTGTTTCGCGCACCATTCGGGAAAGCTCGGTACGCCGCGCGCGTTCCGTGGCTCCAAACCTGGACCGTGATCTCGATAACATTCTCGGCAAGTCCCTCCAAACGGATCCACAAAGGCGCTACGGCACCGCGGAGCTACTGAGCGAGGATCTGCGGCGCTATCTTGTTGGACTTCCTGTGGGCGCGGTGCCGGATGATTTTGCCTACCGGCTGCAGAAGTTCGTTTCGCGCAACCGGTATCAAGTGGCCGGCGCGGCACTCTTCGTCGGGACCCTTGCGGCCGGTCTGGCCACCACAACCTGGCAGGCGCACCGGGCCGAAGAGCAAAGTGCCATTGCCCGGGCCGAACGGGCCAAGGCCGATCAACTTCGTGTCCGGGCTGAATCCGAGAGTCAGCGTGCGGATGCAGCCCGCGCCAAAGCCGAAACAGAGGCAGCGGAAGCGCTCCGGCAGAAATCGATCGCAGAGGTGGAGCGCGTGCAGGCAGAGCTGCGCTTCAGCCAGGTGCGGCAAATCGCGGGAACGTTCTTATTCGATTTCCACGGTGCCATCGCAGATCTGCCCGGCAGTCTGCCCGCTCGGAAGATGGTGGTGGAAAAGGGACTGCAGTATCTCGACGGTCTCTCGAAGGAGGGTTTGCAAGACCCCTCGTTCCAGCATGAACTGGCGGAAGCGTATCTCCGGATCGGAGATATTCAGGGCGAACCGGCGCTGCCCAATATTGGTGACCTGGCCGGAGCCATGAAGAGTTATCAGAAGGGTCTCGCGCTGGTGGAAGATGTCTTGAAGCGTCAGCCTTCTGCGGCGGTTTGGCGCACCAAGTTTGCCTTGGTGGAGCGTATTTCCCGGGCGAATCTTTCCGGCAAGAGCATTGCGGCCGGCGCGGAGATGCTGCCTCCAGTGATGGAAGAGGCGCGGCGCTTGCAACAGCAGCATCCGTCGAATGACAACTTATTCGCCGTTGCCATGCTGGAAGCCAACTATGCGGTGGCACAGCAGCAACTGACGAAGCCGGATATCGCGCTCCGTTACTATCATCTGGCCGCGGATAAGTTCCGTGCGCTCTCGCAGCAAAAGCCGCCTTATCCCGATGCCGATGCCCGCTTATCCGCCACGCTGGGTGGCCAGAGCGATATGCAGGCTTCCATGGGGCAACTGCAACGGGCTGTGGAGTTGGTGCGGGAGCAGTTAGCACTGGTGAAGGCGATTGAGGAAAGGGAACCGAATAATTCCCGGCATATGCGGCAGGTGGCGCGAACTTATCTCCGGCTGGGAAATTTTCTTGGGAACCCGAGTGGTCCGAATCTTATGCGTCCGGAGGAAGCCCTGGTTCCTTACAGGGAAGCGCTGAAGATTTTTGACCGCCTTGCCGCAGCGGATCCGCTGAATGTCACCGCGGTGTCTGATCAGGCTTCCGCTCACCGGTATCTGGGTGATATCTATGGCGTTCTGCACCGCGATGAGGAATCTCTGCCGGAGTTTGAGGTTTATGCGAAGACAGAACTCGCGCTCTCGAAACGGGATCCAGCCAACACCACAGTCGCGAGGCTTTATGCCGATTCGCAGTCCCGCCTGGCTCTCGCCAACTTCCATCTGAAGCGTTATACGGAGTCCATCCGCCTGGCCAGGAACGCCATCCAGACCTTTGAAGAACTGGAGCGCAAGGACCCGACGAATCTCTACACCGTGGCACTCCAGATCTTTCCCTACCGCGATATCAGTGAGAACTATCAGGCGCTTGGTGATCACACCAGGGCCATGGAAGCAGTGAATAAGGGGCTGGCGCTGGCGGTGGATGTTACCACCAAGCGGCCTGCTACTGTGACTTATCAAATGGTGCTGTCAGAGATGCTGGGTGTCCGCGGGAAATTGCAGGCGGCGCAGGCCCGCAAGGTCTCCAGCGGAGATGCGGCAACCTTGCGGAACGCCGCGCTGATTGACTATGACCGCGCTCTCGCCATACTCAACAAACTCGACCAGGCAGGCAAACTGCCGGAGGAAGAGAAGCGCACCACCGTGGCAGATTTGGTTCGCGATAGGAATGAAGTGCGCCAGGAAGCCGGCAAGTAACCCCTTGCCTCAAGGCCGCCGGCCCGTTTCTTGCAATACCGCGGTCCGTGAAATCATCGTCACCGTGACTGCCTTCGATTCTCCTTCACCCACCGTAACCACCGTGCTTTGATTTTCGAACCGCAAAGGAAACTCCGGGTCCGGAAAGACCAGGCGTTCATTCAACGGGGATGGCAGCAGCGGAAGTCTTTCCCAGGCCTGCACACGGTATCTTCCAGGCACCACATTGCGGAAAGCGAATTGACCGCCTGGACTGCTGAGCGCCGATAGATACAACTCCGGGCGGTAAATCTTCCCCGGCGGGCCATCGGGAATCAGTGTGACCACGGCTGCGGCCGCGGCAGTGCCGTCTGTGGTGGTCACTGCTCCCGTCACCTGCGCTGGCGCAGCGCTGAGCGTAATTTCCAAACCGGATACCCTTGCGCCCCCGGTGAGGTCCAGACCGTTGTTCAGAACGTCCGTGCCTCCCAGCAGCGCAGCTTGCACGTAGTGTCCAGAGGGTGGCATCAAATCCAGCCGGTAGAGGCCAGCCTCCACGCTTTTCAAAAGAAACGCACCATCATCGGCCACGCGAACTCCGGCAGTGCTCAGGCCGGGGCCCAGGGATCGCAGGCGTACCTGCAGGGTCGCGGGAATCCCTTTGGTCCCGGTCATGCCCTTGACCATGCCGCTGACTTCAACCGGCGGTGTGTAGAGCAGAGCCACGTCCTCCACGTCCACATCTTTGATCTGGATCGTCCGCCGCCCGAAGGAGTTCTGCTTCCCCTCCTGGCGGAGATCGAGAGTCCAGATGCCTGGAGCGAGCCCGCTGAGTTCAAAGGTTCCATCCTGCAGTACCTTCTTCGGGGTGCCGTAACGCTCCGGCTTGGCTTCCCCGGTTTCACGCCAGAACAACACGCGCAGTCCGGCGGGTTGCGTACCTTTCACCATCCCTCGCACATGAAAGAACGAGCCTTTTTTCAGCTGAATATTCAGCCCGGCGATGTACTGGTTGCTGGTATCGGTGGCAATCGCAGAGGATAGATCCCGGGCATCAGGATAATAGGCTGGCGTCAGGGGCGGTTCAGGGGAAGCGAGCACGAAGCAACGCTGCCCCGGGGTGACCGCGATCTTGTACTCCCCATTCGCGCCGGACTTCACCTCCTCGCCCGTGAGTGCCGGAATGAGCCGCCCGTTTTCCACAAACCGTGCGGTCAGTGCGCGGACTTGTACTCCGTTCACCGGGTTGCCGTCTTCATCCAGCACTTTGCCGGAGAGGATCGTGAGTGGTACCAACGCGATATCGAAGCCGGTGACATTCTTCCCGGCGCTGAGGAGCAAGGGTTCCGGGGCTTTCCAGGGTCCGGCCGCGGCCCAAGAGGCTTCCACTCCGCTGATCGTTGAGTCATAGTCCGCGTAGCTCTCATGCATCGCCATCACGGAATACCTGCCAGGCGGCAGGGAAGGGAACGAAAAGCGGCCGGATGAGTTGGAGGTCGTCTGGTGATGCGCGGGGTCGAGGACTGCATCGCGGGGCAACAGAATGATCACGGCACCTGCGAGCGGCTGATGATTGGCCCCGAAGACCGTGCCTTCCACCGAAGCATTTTGCGCCAGCAGCCCGGCGGTCATACAAATCGCCAGCAGAGCAGATTTCAGGCTGGTGCGCATGGCCATGTCAATACGCTGAGTTTAGCGCTATTTCAAAACAAAGCCGCGAGCCATCCGGGCTTCTGGATCTTGCTTTGCGGTGCGGAGGCATCCACCAGCGCGCGCCATTGCGCCATCTGCTCCGCGCTCTCAAAGAAGTGCTTCGGCACCAGCACCCCCACATTCGCGCCGTGATACAGAACGAAAAGGGTCTTGGTTTCGCGCACGCGCTTCAGGTTTTCCCACGCCATGGTCCAGGAACTGCTCTCTCCTGCCGCGCTCACGCCATCGCCCGAAAACGTATACCGTACGGGCTCCCGCAGATAGGCCTGTGTCTTGTACTGCCGGGCTCCCGTCCACCAGGGCAGGGCGTTCATCATGAGGGTCCACAGCACGAAAGGGGAAAATTCCAACCCCTCTTTCCAAAAAGACATACGGTCAGAAAGCAGAATTGCCGGCACCATCACCAGCGTCAAAGTGACGGTGAGGATCTCCAGCGGCCAGATCAGCCTCATGATGTGGAAGTATTGAAACCGGAGCAAGTCATTCCGGGAAACGGTTCCACGCAATACGATGTCCGGCATCCGGCCAGTGTATTACGCGCCGGCTTTCATCTGCCGGTGCAGCCAGGCGTGGGCCATGCGCAAGTCCCGTCCGATGGTGGCCACGGAAACCTCCAGCACGCCGGCGATCTCGTCCGCGGTCATGCCCGCGAAGTAGCGCATTTCAATGATCCGGGCCTTCCGCTCATCGAGTTGCTCCAGTTCCTGCAGCGCTTCGTGGAGCGCCAGAATGTCAGGCGCTTCCTGATTCGCCGCCAGATCGTCGCCAAGTGTAACCGCCACACCGCCGCCGCCGCGCTTCGCTGCCATGCGGCTGCGGGCGTGGTCCACCAGAATGGTGCGCATCACTTGGGCGGCGAGGCCGAAGAACTGGGCCCTGTTTTGGAACTCCAGTTCTTTCTGGCCCGCCAGTTTGAGGTAGGCCTCATGGACCAGC
Source organism: uncultured Acidobacteriia bacterium (assembly GCA_903923395.1). GTDB lineage: Bacteria > Acidobacteriota > Terriglobia > Bryobacterales > Bryobacteraceae > BOG-234. Next base: position 15,078 of record CAIXXM010000099.1, on the reverse strand, counting down.
GCCGTCGGCTGGATGGTCTCCAGTTCCACGCCACCCCTCCGAAGGTGCGCGGCGGCCAGACGGCGGAGTTCGTCGTACAGCAGCTCAGTCAAGTGGTCAAGCGACGCGCGGTCTCCCTGGCTCCAGTTCACGAGCAACTCCGTGATGTCCTGCGGCATAGTCATCATCATGCGGCAAACAACTCCCCAAAGACTACAAACGCGATTGTGCGTCTGAATCGATCACTCCAATTCAAAAAAAATGCACTTCGATGTCAGATTTCATCCACTCAGCCCATTTTGGGAACCTATGGTACGCTGAAGGTTTCCAACTTCAGAGGAGTCTCGTTTTTCATATGCTTCGTTCTTTGGCAGTCCGCGCTGGATTGCTTTGTCTCGTCATGACCGGCCTTGCTGCGGCACAGGTGAAGGTCGGTATTGTCAACGTTCAGGACGCCATCCTGAAGACCGCGGAAATCAAGAAGGCTTCCGATGAACTTGCGGCGAAGTACAAGTCCCGGCAGGACGCACTGGTGAAGCTGCAGCAGGATCTGCAATCCATCAGCACCCAGCTGGGCAATGCAAAGATCACCCCGCAGGCTGCCGCCGATTTGCAGGCGCAGGGCCAGCGCAAGGAACGTGACTTGCAGCGCTTGCAGCAAGACCTCCAGACCGATGTGGATGCCGACCGCAATGACATCCTCACCAAGGCCGGCGCGAAGATGAAGGCTGTGGTTGAAAAGCTGGCGGCGGAAAAAGGGCTCGATATGGTTGTGGACGTGAGCCAGACCATTTACTTCAAGCCTGCGCTCGAAATCACCAATGACGTGATTGCGGCCTACGACAAGGCGAACCCTGTAAAGAAGTAGTTCACTTCGAACGGAGCGGGAAACTATGGGCGGCTACCTCGAGCAATACGGCGATGGCGAGGAGAAGCGGACCCGCATCATCCTCACAACCATCATTACGCTGGTTTCCGTCCTTCTGCTCGGTTCTCTCGGCTGGTATCTCTTCGAATTTCACAAGCAGGAAGGCCTGGTCAAGGACTTCCTGACTTCCCTCCGGCAGGGTGATCTCGCCGGAGCCTACCGCATTTGGGGCTGCACCTCCCAGAAGCCTTGCAAAGGCTACTCGTTTGAAAAGTTCCAGGGTGACTGGGGCAACACGAAAAACAATCCTCCCGACCTTACCGTTTTGAGCATCTCAGACAGCGAGGGCTGTCAGAGCGGCGTTTTGATTACGGTGCAGGTCAGCAAAACACGGGAAGAAAAGCTGTGGGTCGACAAGTCGCCCGACGGCATCAGTTTCGCCCCTTACCCCATCTGTCCCCACCAAACTCCGTATCAGATCATGCTGCACCGTACGCTCGGGCAGCTGCGAAAACCACTGCTGAAATAGACTGGAATAACCGACATGAGTTCACCCACTACAACCACCACCGGCGCAGGTTTGGAAGGCGTCGTTGCAGGCGAGTCAGAGATTTGTTACATCGATGGATATGAAGGTGTCCTGAGTTACCGGGGCTACAACATTCATACCCTGGCGCAGAACGCCACTTTCGAAGAGACCATCTGGCTGTTGTGGACCGGCAAGCTGCCCCAGCAAGCCGAACTCGCCGGTTTGAAGGCGGCTCTCATTGCAAACGCCGCGATTCCGGAGCAGGTGACAGCCTTCCTGCAGTCCGTGGGAACTTGTTCGCCCATGGATGTTCTCCGCACCGCGGTGTCGATGCTGAGTCTCTACGATCCAATCGCGAAAGACTCTTCGCCGGAAGCAAACCGCCTGAAGGCGATCAAGCTCATGGCGCAGACTTCCACCATCGTCACCACATTTGACCGTCTGCGCAAAGGTCTGCCGGTGCTCGCCGCGGACCCGTCGCTGAATTTTGCCGCGAACTTCCTCTATTGCCTGACGGGCAAGAAGCCGGATGACGTGATGGAACGCGCCTTCGACGTGGCCCTCACGCTGCATGCGGATCATGAACTCAATGCGTCCACCTTCGCGGCGCGCGTGACGGCGGCAACACTTTCTGACATCTACTCTGCGGTTACCTCCGCCATCGGGGCACTCAAAGGACCGCTGCATGGCGGTGCGAATGAGGAAGTGATCAAGATGCTGCTGGAAGTCGGCTCGTCGGACAAAGCCGTGGAACGCGTGCATGACATGTTCGCGCGCAAGGTGAAGATCCCCGGCTTCGGTCACCGCGTTTACCGCACGGAAGATCCCCGCGCCACCCACCTCCGCGTTCTTTCGGAGGAACTGGGCAAGCGCACGGGGCATGAAGAACTCTACCTGATGTCCAGCCGTGTGGAAGAGACCGTGAAGGGCGAGAAGAAGCTGAATCCGAACGTGGATTTCTACTCCGCTTCTGCCTATTACTCTCTTGGGATTCCAATTGATCTGTTCACTCCGATCTTCGCTGTCAGCCGTATGTCCGGCTGGACGGCGCACGTGCTGGAGCAGTACCACAACAACCGCCTGATCCGCCCGCGTGCCGAGTACAAGGGCAATGCGGATGGCATGGTGTGGGTCCCGCTGAGCGGGCGGTAACTCCAGTGGATGAGCGTTTGTTTTATACGGAATCGCAGGCCAGGAAACCCGCGGTTCTAAATTGCCCTTACTGCAGAACCCAGGACAGTTATGAACTGTCCTGGGTTGTTCGCACCAAGAAGGAGCGGATTCCGGGCGGTGCCGATGAGCGGGACCGCGCGAAGTTCGCGAAGGCGGCCAGTTACATGGTGCTGGTGGATAACCAGGCGATGTGCAAGAATCTGCGCTGCCGGCGCCGGTTTGATATCTCCGGCGTGAAGTCCATGGCGTACCTTTAATCCCTCTAACCGTTCGCTAACTTCATTTTTTCCGTAAAACCTTGTCTGTTTCTTCTTGCTTCTTACGCTAGTATTAGTGCTGGCTCACTAATCCATGCGTTCGCCTGTGACGGAACGACGAGACGACAGTTCACCGCCTGTTCCCGAAGCCGCTCTAGGAGATTCGGTCACCCGCTGCTTGCTCGAAGTGCGGGGTGGCCGGGAGGGCGCCGAGGACCATCTTTTCGAACTTGTGTACAACCAATTGAGAAAAATGGCCGGTATCCGGATGCGTGCCGAACGCAAAGACCATACTTTGCAGGCCACCGCCCTGGCGAATGAAGTCGCATTGAAGCTGATCCGCTGTGCGCGCACCGTCGAATGGGAAGATAGCGCACACTTTTACAAGACATGCAGCCTGATGATGCGCAATATTCTTGTAGATCATGCGCGCAGAAAAAAACTGGGGCTGGAAGTGGAAGATCTGCTCCCCGGTGTTGCCATCACGCAGCAGGTTTCTGAGGAGTTACTTGCCTTGGACCGTTCGCTCGAACGGCTGGAGAAATTCGATCCACGGGGCGCAAAAGTGATCGAACTCACACAGATTCTGGGATTAAAGCAGGAGGAAGTGGCAGCGCACCTCAATTACAGCCTGCGCACCGTCAAGCGGGATATCTTCGCCTGTATGAACTGGCTGCGCGCCGATATGAGCGGCGTTCCTCTGCCAGGGGCCGGGAAAGGAAAGCCTTGATGAGCCTGCCGCTCCCCACCCCGGAAAACTGGGAATGGCTGAAACAAAAGCTGGAAGAAGCGCGGGCTTTCCCTTCCGGATTATTTAGTTCCACGCGCATGTACGAATGGTTGCGCGAGGAAGTGGCGCAGCACCGCCCGGAATTGCAGGACTATGTTCTTGCCTATGGCCAGGCCCTGCTTACCGAACCGGGTGAAATGCTGGAAAGCGATTGGCGGTCCTTTTCGGAACCCGACCGTATATTCGCCGCTGGGGATCTGGTTGGCGGACGATATTCTGTGCGTCGCTTTCTAGGCGCGGGCGGCATGGGCGAAGTCTATGAAGTGGATGACTGCCAGTTAGCCGGTCGCAACTCCATTGCCCTCAAGACCATTCGGGCCGATATCTCAGGAAGCGATGCCGACAGCCGATTTGAACGGGAAGTCCGGGTTGCTCTGCGTGTGGCCCATCCCAACGTTTGCCGTGTGTTCGATGTAGGGCGTCACGGCAGCACACGTGGCCGTCTCTTTCTTACGATGGAGATGCTGCACGGTCAGTTGCTCTCTGACCGCTTGCGCCCGAAGCCCGGAATTCCCGCCGGTTCCGGTATGACGGAGGAAACCGAGACCCGCACGATGGTGCAGCCCCTGGCACCGCAGGTGATGACGGAGGCGGAAGCGCTGCCGATCATCCGGCAGATGGCGTCCGGCCTGGGCGCGATTCACAGCCTTGGTATCGTGCATCGCGATTTCAAACCTGCGAACGTCGTTCTGGTCCCGGAAGCCGACGGTTCCGTTCGGGCCGTGATTATGGATTTCGGGCTGGCGCGTCCGTCCTCTGCGGCTCCTGACGAAGATGTGACGCGCGCGGGCGGCATTCCTGGCACACCTGCCTACATGGATCCGGATCAAACCCAGTCGAGCGTGCCCGCGCCGGTGGTGGATGTGTATGCCCTTGGTGTCACGATGCATGAGATGCTCACCGGCAAGAGGTATGTCGCCGGCCAGCCTTTCGATGTCTTGCAGCGGGCCGGGTTGAGCCGCAAGCTGAGGAATATCGTCATCCGTTGTTTGGCATCCACGCGGGTGAAGCGGTATCAGGATGCGAATCAGGTCCTGGCTGCGCTGGATGTACCGGCCTGGCACTCCTACGCCAAGGTGCTGTTCACCGCCGCTGTGGCAGCGGTCGCGCTGCTGGGCCTCGTCTATGCGTTTACTCTGCGGCATCCTGAACCGCCGCAAGATGCCAGAATTGCCTTTGCACAGGGCGTGAAGAGCTACTTTTCGCAAGCTCCTTACATGGCCGCGATCCATCTGCAGGAAGCGGTCAAGATTTCGCCGGACTATGCCGAAGCGCACGCCCGCCTGGCTTTGGCGTGGCTTGAGGCTGGTATGAAAGGCAAAGCCCGCGAAGCTGCCCTTGCCGCCAATGCGCCTGACCTGATCCGCAGGGTGGATGCGCGAACCCGAAAGTTCTGTGAGGCTGTCGAGTACCGCGTTCTTGCGCAGCATGCCAAGGCGACGGCCATTTTTGAGGAACTCGCCGCCAGCGCCGCTCCGGAAGACAGGATGTTCGCCAGGTTCGATCTGGGCCGCGAGTATGAAGACTCAGCGCAACGCCTCAAGGGACGGGCAATCTGGCAAGAGTATGCATCCCAGTCCCCTTACGCGCTTTCGAAACTCGGCATGTTCGAACAAGACCCTGCGAAACATCTGGAAATGCTCCGGAAGATCGCGGGGCTTTACCGTGAAAATCACAACATCGAGGGAGAAACTCATGCCCTCTATGTCATGGGACTGGTGCTCTGGAGCAACGACACCCCCCAGGCGACCCAGATCTTCAACACAGTCATCCAACGCGCGCAACTCAGCCATGACGTCTATGAGGAGGCGGAGGCCAACCTGCGCCTGGCCACTTTGCTCACAACCACCTCGGCGGATATGAACTCCGTGGAGGTCTATGCCAAAAGGGGCCTGCAACTGGCCAGAGACGGCGGCGTGGAAATGGCACTGGCCAGAGGTTTCGATACGCTCGCCTCGGCGGCCCTTTTCCGCAAAGAATACGACAAAGCACTGGAATACGGCGGGGAGTCATACCGTTTGGCCGTGGCCGCGCAGGATGAGCAGATGATCAATGATGCCCGCACCCTGCTTGGCTATCTGAAGACCACCCAGGGCGATTTCGCTGAAGCGGAAAAGGACTTTGACGCACTGACCCGCTTCCATGCAAAGCGCGGCCTGTATAAGCGGGCAGCGGGTACGGCCGTGCAATTGTCAGCTGCCTTGCGGGAGCAGGGTAAGGTCGAGGCGGGGCTAACGGCTTTGGCACAGGCAAAAGAGTATTGCCTGCATGCTGGCGAAGATATGCCGCCGTGCCAGGTTCTTGTGTTCGGGACGCAGGCGATTTTTGAGTCGCAGGCGGGAAGATACGCTGATGCGGTTCGAACCAACCGCTATGCGATTGATCTCGCACACAACAGCAATATCGACAATATGTCTTGGTACCAAAGGGACAACTTGGCAAGCGATTTGGCGGAGACCGGCGCGTATGAGGCAGCGGAAGCCGAGCTCCGTGCACTCCCGGATGCAGGGAACTGGCCAACGGTCAAGGCCTTGCGCCGGATTCAGCTTTCGTATCACGCAAAATCAGCGTCCGCAGACCCGGCGCGCATTCGTTCGCTGCAGGGAGCACTGACCAGCGGAGATGGCCGGGCAGTAGCGCAGAATATCTTGATCGCAGTGCAAGCCAGAAAAACGGATGGGTCCACGCTGGAGAAATGGTTGCCGTCCCTGCCTCCGCTGCCCGCCGGCACTTCGCGCGGGGAGCGGCTCTCCTACCGTCTCACCCTGGCGGAAGCGTGGTTGAAGTCAAAAAAACGGCCGGAGGCATTGGCCGCCCTCGGTCCGTTCACTGATTTTGAAATCCATCCGCTCCATGCCTGGCGCGCGGCTCTGATCGAAGCGGAGGCCGCACCGGCAGAGGAGCAGCAAAAATGGCTGGCAGTGGCAACGGCACAGTGGAACCGGCTGGAATCCCTGGCCGGGAAAGATATCGCCGACCGCATCCGCACCCGCCGCAGCGACCTTGCCCGATACTTCGCAGTACAAAAAACACCAGGGAGAAACAGCCAATGACGCCTCAAGATCCAAATGTGCCAGCTGATCCGGCCGATCAGCCTCCACCAGACCCCATCAAACCGGAAAACAACTAAGCGTAGATGCCGCGGAGTTTCATTGCAAACTGCACGCGGTCCAGCGCCAGCATGTAGGCTGCGGTGCGGTTATGGACGTTATGCTTCTCGCCATAAGCAACCACGGAATTGAAGCTGTCGACCATGATCTCCCGCAGCCGCTCATTCACCAGATCTTCGTTCCAGAAGAAGCCCTGCCGGTCCTGCACCCACTCGAAGTAAGATACGGTAACTCCGCCAGCGTTCGCCAGGATATCTGGAATAACAAAGATCTTCTTATCCGCGAGTATCTCGTCTGCAATCGCCGTGGTGGGTCCGTTGGCACCTTCACAAATAATGCGGCAGTTCAGCTTGTCCGCAGTCTGTGAGGTAATAACACCCTCCATGGCAGCAGGAATGAGTACTTCGCATTCCAGATACATGGCTTCGGTCTTGTCGTAATTCTCACCACCGGCGAAATCACGGATGGAGCCAGTTTCTTTCTTGTGCTTCGCCAGCGCGGGAATGTCGAGCCCGTTCTTGTTATAGATGGCGCCGTCATACTCCACAATGGCAATGATCTTGAAGCCTGCGGCAGCCATCAGCTTCGCGGCCATTCCGCCCACATTGCCGAAACCTTGAATGACAACGCGCGTGGAATCCGCCCGCCAGCCGAATTTCTTGAGAGCTTCGCCGGTGACGATCATGCAGCCGCGCCCGGTGGCTTCGGGGCGTCCGCGGGAACCGCCGAGGTCCATGGGCTTGCCGGTCACAACCGCGGTGGTGGTGTGGCGCACGTGCATGGAGTAAGTGTCCATGATCCAGGCCATGACGCGGTCATTGGTGTTCATGTCTGGCGCGGGAACGTCCTTTTCCGGACCAATGAATTCGATCAGTTCCGCCGTATAGCGGCGTGTGATGCGTTCGAGTTCGAAGTCAGACAGGATGGACGGGTCACAGATCACGCCTCCCTTGGCACCGCCGAAGGGGATGTTGACCACGGCGCACTTCCACGTCATCCAGGACGCGAGGGCGCGCACTTCATCGAGGGACACATCAGGGGCGTAGCGGATGCCGCCTTTGCCGGGGCCGCGGGCGACCGAGTGCTGCACACGGTAGCCGGTGAAGACTTCAATCCGGCCGTCATCGAGCATGACGGGGATGTTCACGGTGATTTCGCGCGCGGGGCTTCGCAGCACTTTGCGCATGCCGTCATCCATCTTCAATTTTTCGGCGGCAATGTCAAACCGTGCGGCGGCCGCCAGCCAGGGATTTTTTTCCCGTTCGAGAGAGTTTTCAAAGGACTGCGTGGTCACTGACAAATCGATATCTCCAGCCGTTATTATGGCAGTCTCTGCGGGGAAGCGCGCGTGGAGGATGAGTATTGGGGATCAGCACGCGCGCCAAAATGACGCGCGAACGACGAGGGCATCGTCAAGCGATGCTCTTGCGCCAAAATGACGCGCGAACGACGAGGGCATCGTCAAGCGATGCTCTTGCGCCAAAATGACGCGCGAACGATGAGGGCTGGTGCTGTTCGTGCGCCATCCTGGCGCGCGCATACGGCTGGGGGAAGGACGCGCGCCAAAATGACGTGCGAACGATGAGGGCATCGTCAAGCGATGTTCTTGCGCCAAAAATGAAGCGCGAACGATAAGGGCTGGTGTTGTTCGTGCGCCATCCTGGCGCGCGCATACGGCCTACTGCTTCAGTACCGCAGCCAAACCCTTTTGCAGGACTGCATCACCCTGCACTTCAATCTCATCGCCCTTCTCCACGCCGAATGCCAAATTGAACATCTCCGTATGCAACCGGATCTGCGTCCAGCGGAGTTCCGCCAGCCACTCGCGCACGCTGGGCTGGATCTGCCGGTCGCTCAGCCACACGCGGAACTGATCCATAATCTGCGGTGTAGGCTTCCAGTTCGCATCGATTTTATTCGTACGCAGGTATTCCGTCGCGTAAGAGGTAAACGCGGCTGAGCCCTCCATCACCTGCCGGAACTGCGTGTATTCCTCCGGTTGCGCCAGAATATCCGGCACAATGCCGCCGCCACCGGGAACCGGACGCCCTTTATCCGTCTTGAAATCCGTGCGCTCATTGGGATGCGCGGCGGTGGCTCCGAGTGCGAACTCATCCATCTTGAACGGCTTCTGAATCGAGCGCCCACTGGGAATGTAATAGAGCGCCGTAGTCAGCGCGAGACCCGTCTTCTCAGCGATCGGAAATACGCTCTGGACCAGTCCCTTGCCGAAACTGGGCTCGCCGACAATGACGGCGCGGTCATGATCCTGCAGGGATCCAGAGACAATCTCAGACGCACTTGCCGTCTTCGCGTTGACCAGAATCGAGACCGGGAACGTGTAGGGTTTATTCCCCTCCGGAACCTTCTCAAAGGTCTCCGGCACGTTGCGGCCATGGACGGAGAGAATCGTCTGGCCCGGCTGCAGAAACAGGGATGACGTGTAGAGCGCCGCATTCATCAGTCCACCCGGGTTGTTGCGCAGATCCAGCACCAGCCCCTTCAACTTATTGCCGCCGAGTTTCTCGATGGCTTCCTGCACCTGAAATCCCGTCTTCTGTTCAAAGCTCGTCACCCGGACGTAACCAATCGAGGGTTGCAGCAGGAAGGCGCGGTCGACCGAGGGAGAGATCATATCCTGCGGCACCAGCGTCAGTTCCAGCAGGCGAACGCTGCCGGGACGCCGCACAATCAACTGTGCCGGGCGCTGCTTGGACTGATTCAGCAGTTCAATAATCTGTTCGAATTCCAGCCGGTCCAGCCGGTAATTATTGACCGCGAGAATCTCATCTCCGGGCGACATGCCAGACTTTGCGGAGGGCGAACCCGGCAGCGCCTGCAGCACCACAACGCGTCCAGGCAGCACGGAAACAACCGTGCCGAAGCCCTTGTGCGTCGAGTTCTCCATCGATTTCACCTGCTCGAACTGGCCGGGATCGAAGAAAACAGAGTGGGGATCGAGATGGCGCAGCAGGCCGGGAATCGCACCCACATAGAAGGCTTGATCGAGATCGACGGGATCCGCGTTCGTGCTGGTGAAGGTCTGCAGAACGTCGATAAACCGCTTCATCGCGGCTTCTTCTTCGGTCTTCTTGGTATCCGCGGCGAACAGTGCGGAGGCCGCGAACAGCAGCAGGATGAGGCGGTTCATGCTATCTCGTAAACCGGGTCGCCTTCTTCGCGGCGTGGCGTTCCAGGGCGAGTTCAATAAGCCGGTCCAGCAGGTCACCGTATGGAATTCCTGTATACTCCCACATCTTCGGATACATGCTGATCGACGTAAAGCCCGGGATGGTATTGATTTCATTGACGAACAGCTTGCCAGTGGAGGTTTCACGCAAGAAATCCACCCGGCCCATGCCTTCGCAACCCACGGCGGTGAAGCAGGCCACGGCCAAGCGGCGCATTTCTGCCGTGTCTTCAGGGGAAAGCTTGGCGGGGAGTTCAATCTTCGCGAGGTTCAGTTCGTATTTGTCTTCATAGTCGTAGAACTCGCGGGAGGGTAGAATTTCACAGGGGATCGATGCGGCGGGGTCTTCATTACCCAGCACGGAACATTCAAACTCCCGGCCCTCAATGCCACGCTCCACTACAATTTTGGTATCGAACTGGGCGGCTGTGCGGAGCGCTGCTTCGAGTTCATCCATATTGTGGGCCTTGCTGATCCCCACTGAAGAACCGAGATTCGCCGGCTTCACGAAGATGGGGAAGGGCAGGCGGGCCGCCACCGCTTCCGGGTCAATCTCGTCACGGTGCAGCACGAAATAATCCACGATCGGGATGCCCTGATCGCGGCAGACGCGTTTCATGACGTCTTTATCCATGGAGACGGCGGAGGCGAGAACGTTCGCGCCGACATAGGGCAGGTCAGCCAGTTCCAGCAGGCCCTGCACCGTGCCGTCTTCGCCGAAGGTGCCATGCAGAACAGGGAAGACCACATCGATACCGGGGTTCGCGCCGGGTTCCGGCAGAAACGGAGTGGGGAGCCATTTGCCATCCTTGCCGATCATGACCCGGACCACCTCATATTTCTCCGGCTTCAATGCCGCAATGACGGATTCTGCCGAGCGGATGGAGACTTCATGTTCCCCGCTGCGACCGCCATAAAGTACTGCAACTCGCAATTTCATTAGAGAATTCTCTTTCCCATGGCGGAGAGGACCAGTTCCACTGCCAGGTCCGCCGTGCGGTTCGATTGATCAATCACGGGGTTCACTTCCACCACTTCCATGGAGAGCATGCCGCCGGAATCGCAGATCATTTCCATGGCGAGATGGGTCTCGCGGTAAGTTCCTCCCCCGCGGACGGGCGTGCCGACGCCGGGTGCATGTTCGGGGTCCACGAAGTCCATATCGAGCGAGAGATGGAAACCGCTGGTGCCGAGTGTTGCTACGGAGATGGCTTCCTGCATCACGGCTTTCATGCCACGCTCATCGATGTCTCTCATGGTGAAAGCGTGAACGCCGGTTTCGCGGACGATCTGTCGCTCCACATGATCCACATCGCGGATGCCAACCAAAGCGACGTTGCGGGGATCAAGCTTCGGGGCGAAGCCAAGTAACTGGGTGAGTTCGACAGGGCCGACACCGACGCAACAGGCAAGCGGCATGCCGTGGACGTTGCCGCTCGGGCTGGTGGCCGGGGTGTTCATGTCGCTGTGGGCGTCAATCCAGATCAGGCCGAGTTTACCGCCGGTGGATTGCACGAATTTCGCGACACCGGCGACGGTTCCGGCAGCAATGGAGTGATCTCCGCCCATGACGAGAGGCGTTTTGCCATCGGTCATGGCCTGCGCGACGATGCTGCCGAGGCGTCCGCAAGTGGCAGCGATCTGGGGCAGGTAATGGGCATTCGCGGGACCCGAATCCGCCAGGCTTTCGGGTTGGGCGACAGGCACGTTGCCCAGGTCTTCCACCGTATAGCCCAATTCCGCCAGTCGCCGTCCAACGCCAGCCACACGCAGGGCAGACGGACCCATGTCCACGCCTCTGCGCCCCGCCCCGAGATCGAGCGGTGCGCCGAGGATCGCTATGGTGCTCTTCGTCATTACGGCCGCAGCGTGTAAATCATGCGGGGGAAGGCAATGGTTTCACGGACGTGTTCCAGTCCGCAGATCCAGGCCACTGCGCGTTCAATGCCCATGCCGAAACCGCCGTGGGGTACCGTGCCGTACTTCCGCAAATCGATGTACCAATCGAAGGCTTCGGGCGGCAAATTGTGTTCGTGGATGCGCTTCAGCAGCAGTTCGGGATCATGAATGCGCTGGCCGCCGCCGATGATTTCGCCGTAGCCTTCGGGCGCGAGCACGTCCACGCCGAGCGCGACTTCTTCACGGGCGGGGTCCGGAGCCATGTAGAAGGCTTTGATGGCGGTGGGGAAGCGGTCCACCAGCATGGGGCGGTCAAACTGCTTGGTGAGGATGGTTTCGTCGCCGCCGCCGAAGTCACTGCCCCATTGGATTTCGGAGCCATTGGCCTGCAGGTTCTTGACGGCTTCGTCGTAACTCATGCGGATGAACGGACCCTGCAGCACGGCTTCGAGCTTGGTGACATCCCGCTCCAGAACCTTCAGTTCTTCGCGCTTGTGTTCGAGTACGCGGCCCACCACGTAGCAGACCATTTCTTCTGCCACGCGCTTCACTTCTTCCAAATCCGCGTAGGCCATTTCGGGCTCCACCATCCAGAACTCCGTGAGGTGGCGGCGGGTCTTGGACTTTTCCGCGCGGAAGGTGGGTCCGAAGCAATAGACCTTGCCGAAGGCCATGGCGTTCGCTTCGTTGTAGAGCTGGCCGGACTGTGTGAGATAGGCCTTTTCATCTTCGAAGTAATCGCATTCGAACAGCGTGGTGGTGCCTTCGCAGGCCGCGGGCGTAAAGATGGGCGTATCCACCAGCGTGAAGCCGTGGTTGTCAAAGTAATCGCGCACGGACTTGATGATTTCGTGGCGCACACGGATGATGGCGTTCTGGCGTTGAGAACGCAGCCAGAGGTGCCGCTTGCTCATCAGGAACTCGGTGCCGTGTTCCTTGGGCGTGATGGGGTAGGGGTCTTCTTCGGAGACCTTCTGGATGACTTCGAGCGATTCCACATCGAGCTCAAAGCCACCGGCGGCGCGCGCTTCTTCGCGGATCCTGCCGGTGAGGATGATGGAGGATTCCTGGGTGAGGTGCTTCAGGGTTTCGAAGGTCTCCTCCGGCAGCGCGGACTTCACGGCCACGCACTGCATCAGGCCGGTGCCATCCCGCAGGATGGGGAACACGATCTTGCCGGACTTGCGGATGTTGTGCAGCCAGCCGGGGATCGTAACGGTCTCGCCCACGTGGCGGGACGCATCGCTGATGGTGATTCTATTTGTCATTTGAAGTTGGTCTCAGATTTTCCAGTGCGTCGAGAGTACGGGCCGCGTCCTGGGCCGGGTGTTCCAAGTCACCATTGTCGCGGAGTTCGAGCAGCAGGGGGTATTGATCCGGTTTGGTGCGAAGCAGTTCCATCGTCCGGGTCCAGTCGATGGTGCCTTTGGGGTCCAAGGGGAACAGGTGCTGGTCCGTTTGGCCGTCATTATCGTGCAGATGCAGGGAGCGGATGCGGTCGCGCATCAACAGGAATTCCTGTTCCACGCCGGCGCCGAGGTTGGCATGGCCGGTGTCGAAGACATAGTTCAGGTTGAGGTGCGTCATGCCGTTGAAGAGATTGAGTCGTTCAGCGGTGGAAAGGTCATTGGGCGTGTTTTCGAGCAGCACTTCCACGCCGCGCTGTTTGGCGAAGAGGCTGATGTCTTCGAGCGCGGTGAAGGCGGCGTCGACGGAGTAGTCAGAGTATTCCTGGCCGGTGACGCCGAGGTGCTGGATGACGTACTTGCAGGGGATGACTTCCGCGATTTCGAGGGCGCGTTTGATTTCGCCGGTCCACTTGATGCGTTCGGATTTCACGCGTTCGGTGATGTTGATGTGCGTGTGCGGGCCGGAGCGTCCCCAGATTTCGTCTGTGTACATGGGGGCGTGGATGGCGTGCAGTTGGAGGGGGGAATCCCGGAACCAGTGCGCGAGTTCCATGATCTGGCTCTTGTTGTGCCAGTCAATGTGTTGCGCGGCGCAAAAGATCTCGACCGCGGGGATGCCCGCCTGCTCGATCCGCTGCAGCAGGGCGGTGGTCAGACGTTGTTGGACGAATAGATGGGTGGAAAGGACCCGGTTCATGGCGCTGTTTCTATTGTGTCAGGGTGTGGTGGGCGGCGGGAAGGGGAGGCGCCGCGGGTGCCTCCCCAAGTCGCTTCCGGATCCCTTGAGTGCTTAAGTATCCGGAAATCTTACCCGAAAAAACGCCACTGAGGCTCAATGTCGCTTGATGAGCGAGTAGGCACCGAGGGAAGCCAACACCAGTAGCATCAACCGAAATACAACTAGGTCGAGAATGTCAAACAAGCCCTTGATTACCTCAGGAGCATCTTTCAGCCAGGGGAGCATCTTATCTATCTCCTCTGTCTTCACTCTCACTTAATCCCACGCTGAGCGCCAGCGCCAGTTCGTTGGCTTGATCGATCTTAGCTCTTATCTTTAGCGTGGTTTCTTCCGCCTGCTTTAATAATGCGTCAAGTAGGTCAGGAAGCTTTCCTACACCGTCGATTCGAAGCCAGCGAGGTGCCTCATCAAATGCCCATAGCTCCTCGGAATCATCATCAGGAAAGTTATCATTCCCTTCGCGTGTGCGTAGAGCGATCCCCCACCGATCCTTGAGCCGGACGTACCCGATACCTCGGTCCCACCACTGAGGACCCGTCTCACCACCAGCCATTCTCACCCATGCGGGAATCCCGAGATTCAAGCCCTTAAGCCTAGCTTCTACTGCACGGATTGCCTTAGTGAGTTCGTCAGAAGCGGAATTGAGGCCTGAGGCTGCCTGTGAAAGCTGCTTGTACGTAACCTTGACTCTCTCTGCGGGAGAAGAGTCTGCTGGCTTAGGTGCTCGGGGTTCAGGTACTACAGGCTTCCGGGGTGCCGTGACGGCTTTCTCAGATGTGCCTGCCTGGGACGGATTGAAGGCACTTGCTGAGGCCAACACTGCCGCTAAGATCGAACCGGCTGGTGGCGCGGATAGAGAGGGAACGGTTGGAGGTTTCGGCGTGGTTGGAACGCTCTTGGGTATCGGAGGTGAAACGGGCTTATCAAACTTCAGAGCCATGAGGGGCAATCTCCTTAATCGACAATTTAAGAATTCATCGCAGACATGCGACGGTAGTGAACCGACAGGATCGGTAAGGGCAAGCTCCAAACACTACAATCTGAATATAACACGACCTGCCAACGAGGAGAAATTATCGGCGAAGTGAAGCGGGGAACGTGAAGCGGGACAACTGAGCAGCCGCGAGAAAAACTG
>CAIXXM010000098.1 GCA_903923395.1 uncultured Acidobacteriia bacterium | reverse complement strand
CTGGCGCGCGTGCCGAGGAAAAGACAACCCCGGTTGCCAATCGACCGCGCGCTTTCAGCCTACCCTACAAGTCGTGTTTCCGAGGGTGTCCTGGACCACTAGTTTTCCGGGTTCCAGATATCGATGTCCCAGCGCCACCCCTCTGCCGTCAGCTTCCAATTGACGACGTACTTCACAGGCAGTGGCGTGGGGGATGCCGCAGTGTGAATCGCCGCATGTCCGATTTCAATTGCGTGGTCTTCGAATAAGTCGAGTTCCACGGTCTTGAGGGTGAGCGTCTTCACCTGCAGTGCCGCACCTGCCGCCTGCCAGAAGGCTGCGATTTCCGGCAAACCGGTCACCATGGGTGCGCCGGGAGGCAGAATGCGTGCGCCCTCTGTGTAGATCGCGGAGAGGTCGCTCAGCTTGCCTTCAGCGACGAGGGCTTCAAATAGCCTGTTTGTTGCTTCGATTCCTGCGGGGATTTCGGTGGTAATCATAATTTGGCAATGATATCGCAGCGGGGAATCTTCGCTATCAACCTCCTATCCCGCCTGCTGCTATCGTGTCCCTATGGCAGACCGCACTTACCATCCGAGTATGAAGCCCGTATGGGCTGCTTTCTTCCTGTCTCTGGTTGTCTTCGGTGCCGGGGAGTATGGAGTGTACCGCTACGGGCAGGATTGGCCGCGCTGGGTTTACTTCGTCCCGCTCATTGCCTGTCTGCCGCCGGCGCGCATGTTTTTGAGCCGCAGTTTGGTCACGCTCCGGTTCCATGACGGGCATTTGACCCTGGAGACTGGTTTCTTTTCGCGCACTCGCCGCACGGTCGATATTGCCAAGATTCAGGATGTGACGGTTCGCCAGACGCTGGGGCAGCGGTTGCTGGGGACAGGTGATCTGGTGCTGGAAAGCGCGGGCGAAAACGGAACGATGATGATGCAGAACCTGGATAATCCACGGGCGTTGGCGGATGCCGTGATTGCAGGGTCACGAGGCGGGCGGATATGAAGCATTCGGTTAGATGGCTTTGCCGGAATGTTGGCGTGGGAGTTTCGGCCATTCCGGGCGCTGATTATTGTGGCGGACAAACCTGCATCGGACCATCAAAACGCGGCGTTGGTTCTGCGCGCGGAGCCGCAGCAAAGGTGGGGAGAAACCATGCAACTGCCTGTTCGCGCACCGCGTCCACCTTCACGGGCGGGAGCGCATCGATCAGGGCAAGGGTTCGTTGCCGTTCCATCTGCAGATCGAGTTTTATGGGTTCCGCATACAGTAAGAGGCGTCGATTGTGCGCGGGCGTCCAAACTATCTGGATTGCACTCAGGAGAGACAAGCCAGCAACTGTCCCAAAAATCCCGCGCCATCGCTTCGGCTTCCGCCTGTCTCACGCAGATCGCAATCCGCAAAAAACAAAACGGGACCCCTCTACCGAGAGATCCCGTTTTCGAAGCGGACGCTTTGGTCCGCGCCGTGTCGGTCGTGTATGACCCTGTTGCTGTTACTTCTTGGTCCCCTTCGTGTCGGGGTACCTACAGGATAGCAGGGTTTCTTACAGCTTCTCGGCGATCGATTTCGCCTGCAGGAACAGCAGCATGTAGTCCGGTCCACCCGCCTTGGAATCCGTACCGGACATGTTGAAGCCCCCAAACGGGTGCGCTCCCACCATAGCTCCGGTGCACTTGCGGTTCAGGTAGAGATTGCCCACGAAGAACTCATTGCGGGCGCGCTCCAGGTGCTCCGGGTTGGTCGAGTAGATCGCACCGGTGAGCCCATAGACGCTGTCGTTCACCAGGTCGAGCGCATGGTCGAAATCGCGGGCCTTCGTGACCGCCAGAACGGGTCCGAAGATCTCTTCCTGGAAGATGCGCGCCGAACTCTCGAGATCGGCGTAAACCGTGGGAGCCACGAATTGGCCACCTTCGGGAACCGGCGTTCCCCCATTGAGCAGGCGGCCTTCCTGCTTGCCGATTTCGATGTATTCGAGGATCGTCTTGCGGGCGGAGGCGCTGATCACCGGACCCATATAGTTCGACGGGTCTTCGGGCGAGCCCACCGTGATGGTGGCGACGCGCGCCTGCAAGCGTTCCACGAACTCATCGTAAACATCGGCGTGCACAATGGCGCGGGAGCAGGCCGAGCACTTTTGGCCGGAATAACCGAAAGCCGAAACCGCAACGCCTTCCACCGCCGCGGCGAGATCACATTCCGCATCCACCAGAATGCTGTCTTTGCCGCCCATTTCTGCGACCACGCGCTTGATCCAGATCTGTTCCTTCGGCGTCTTCGCAGCCAGTTCATTGATGTGGAGGCCAACATCGCGCGAACCGGTGAACGAGACAAAGCGGGTCTTGGGATGGGCCACCAGAATGTCGCCAACAGCCGCGCCGCTGCCCGGGACGAAATTGATGCAAGTCGCCGGGAAGCCCGCTTCGAGTAGAGTTTCCACGAGCACCGCGCCGATGGTGGGTGTTTCGCTCGAAGGCTTCAGCACCACCGTATTGCCGGCCACCAGCGCCGCGCAGGTCATGCCGGCAAGAATCGCGAGAGGGAAGTTCCATGGTGGAATCACCACGCCCACGCCGAGCGGCAGATAACGCATCTGGTCATGCTCGCCGGGCAATTGGACCATGGCCGGGGGATTGGACATCCGCAGCATTTCGCGGCCGTAGTATTCGCAGAAATCGATCGCTTCGGCGGTTTCAGCTTCCGCTTCGGGCCAGGTCTTGCCCGCTTCCACGCCGAGCCAGGCGTTGAACTCGAACTTGCGTTCGCGAATGAGGGAAGCGACCTTGAAGATCATCTCCACACGGCTTTCGACCGGCGTCTTGCTCCACGTTTTGAAGTTGGCGTAGGCGGTATCGATGGCGCGCGCGGCTAGTTCCGCAGTGGCCTTCTGGTGGATGCCGATGACTTCCGAACTGTTGGCCGGATTCGTGGAGAGCAGCTTGGCGTCCGTGCGGAGCCGTTCGCCATTGATGAGCAGGTCATACTCGCGGCCGAGTTGCGCGCGGACCTTCGCGAGCGCCGCTTCCATCGCGGCACGGTTTTCGGGGAGTTTGAAATCGGTATAGGGTTCGTTGACGAACGGTACGGGGTTCAAAGCGGTTGATGCGGGGCTTGCCATATTACTTTCCATTTCCCTTCCAGAACTTCAATCTTCGCAAATGCAACGGAGGGGTCGTGGCCGAAGCTGAGATGCCAGCCTTCGCGGGCGGCCTGGCCGAGGACCTGTTGCTTGGTTTCGATGGCGGTGAGCGGGAAGAGGTCAAAGGCTGCGGTCCAGTTCGGGGTGATGTGGGCGGCGAACGGTGCCAGGTCGGCGAGATGGCACCAGGTATCGGCACCGGATTGCACCTTGACGATCATCATGCTGTTGTTATGGCCGGGTGCGATTTCGAGTGTGACCCCGGGTGCGGGGTGCGTGGTGCCGTCCAGCAGTTCCATATGACCGGAGTCGAGCAGCGGCTCGTAATTCACGGGAATATAGCTGACGCCATCGCGTGGATTGTTGGTCCGGCCGTGTGCCAGTTCCGTGCGCTGCACGAGGTACTTGGCATGGGGCAGGGCAGGCAGAACACGGCCTTGGTGGTCCATAGTGTTCCCGCTGGCGTGATCCCAGTGGAGATGGGTGTTGATGACAATGTCGATCGATTCAGGCTCGAAGCCCGCTTTGCTGAGCGCTTCCCCGAGGACGACCGGGGATTGCATCAGCGTCCGTTCCTTCCAGCGCGAATCATGGCGGACGCCGCCGCCGGTTTCGACTAAGATACGCCGGTTTGCCGTTTCGATGACGTAGCAGTTGAAGGCGGCTTCAATGCGGTTCAATTCGTCAGGCGGCCTGTGCTTGGACCACAGAGTTTTGGGGACGACGCCGAAAAATGCACCGCCGTCCCACCAGTAGGTTCCTGCCGGAATATGGGTGACACGGATGTCTCCCAGGGTCAGAGAGGCAGGCACGGGAGTTTAGCCCTGCACCAGCTTCTTGCCGCGTTCAAAGAGTTGCGATGCGTCTTCCGCGATCTGGCGGCCGCGTTCGTAGAGTTCCTTCCCGCGTTCCATCATCTCTTTGCCACTCGCTTCCATGGCTTCACGACTGGTATCGGCAGTACGCTTGATGTCGTGACGGATCTCCTTGCCGGACTTGGGAGCAAAGAGCAGCCCAAGAGCGCCGCCGAGCAGGGTGCCGGCGAGAAACCAACCAAACTTGCTGGAATTGTCGTTCATTTCGATCCTCGCTTCCATTTTAAGGGATACTGGTGAACTGCGGTGAAAACTTTGTCCAGCCACATGTCTGGCTTTATACTGTCGGTTTCTAAACTATGACTCTTGTCTTGATTTTCGGTATTGGCGGCTTCCTGATTCTGGTGGCCGTGGTTTGGATCCTCTACGAGATGAAGCCTCTAGTGCTTCGCAATCCCGATGGCGGAACCATCTTGGGCGGCAAGGATGAAGAGTCGATTCTGGCGATTATGGATGTGGCCTATCACCCCGAATATCCAGATGCCAAAAAGCGTCTGGAAATGGCGCGGAAGAACAACCGGATCATCGAGATCCCCAACAAGACGCGTGTCACGCAGGTGGCCAGAAAGTTTTACGCCGATGGACGCGTGAACACGGTGTTTACCATCCGCCAGGCCGGGTCTTCCAGCGTGGAAAAAGGCCAGCCAATTGAGTTCATCCATTTGGTGGATTCTGAATTCAGCGGCAAGGAAGTCTGGGTGGACGGCAAGTACTGCAAGAAGCGCATCTCGCCGATTTAGGTGCGCGTCTCGGAATCTGCCATGTGGTCTGATTCCCAAATTTAGTGGATTGTTCAGGCCGGACCGTTCCTGGGTCCGTCTGTATCTATCGCTTGATGTTCGTGCGCCATACTGGCGCGCGTGCCCAGGCAAAAACAACTTCCCGAAACAGGCCTTGCATTCACCCACTTCCGTAGCCGACACGGCCATAGCCCAACACGCGGCTGGCAGTCGCGTGTCCAACATCACAACTGATTGTGACTGTTCATTTCAGACATTGGAATAATCACCATTCTGTGTGAAGCACTCCGCTCTCCTGAGTACTCGCCGGCAAAACGGACCTCGGGGCGGCGGCGAATGCTTGTTTGTGATGAGGCCGCCCCGGCCTTTGCCGGCTAGGAAGCGGGACTAGCACCGCATTTTTCAACAAGCCCTTAGGTCTTCGGTTTGAACATCTTCGCCGCCATGGACGTGACCAGCCGCCGTGGCACCAGACGCTGAATCTCAACGCCAAACCAGTTGCTGAAGCCCGACACGATGGAACTGCGGCCCGCTGCCAGCGCCCGCAAGCCGCGCTCCACAACCACTTCGGCAGGTTCTTCCTGCTTCATTGTCGGCATTTCCGAGACTTGGAAGAACTCAGATTTCGTTGCGCCCGGGCACAGGGCGCAGACGCGGATTCCATAGGTCTTCACTTCTTCAGCGAGCGCCTCGGCGAAGTAGCGGTCGAAAACCTTCGTGGCGGCATAGGTTGCCAGAAAGGGCACCGGCTGGAACGAAGCTGTGGAGGCCAGGATCAAAATATCGCCCTTGCGGCGTTGGATCATTTCCGGCAGGTAGAGATGCGTAAGCGCAACGACAGCCGCACAGTTCACCTGCACCATGGCGATTTCCCGGGCGGCGTCAAGCTGGTGGAATTCTCCGAAAGAGCCGAATCCGGCGTTGTTGATCAGCAGGCCGATGGTGATTCCGCGGCTTTGTGTGAAGGCGTGGACCTGTGCGGGGGCGGCTGGATTTTCCAAATCCGCAGCGAACGTTTCCACCTGAATGCCGTGGCTGGTCCGCAGTGCCGTGGCGAGGGCTTCCAGCCGGTCCAGCCGACGGGCCGTCAGCACCAGGTTGGTGCCTGCCGCCGCGAGTTGTTTCGCAAACTCCGCGCCGATGCCCGAACTGGCCCCTGTCACGAGCGCCCATTGTCCCTGCCAAGTCTTGTTCATCCGACTTCATTCTAGCTGCCTGCTAGGATGCGAAGATGCGCGTTCTTGCTTTGCTCCCGTTCGTTTTACTGCCGCTGCTGGCCCAGGATCAGGATCCGGCGAAAGCCCAATTGGAGTACACCCGCTCGCACTACACCAAGTTCGAGTACATGATTCCGATGCGTGATGGTGTGAAGCTCTTTACCGCCGTCTATGTGCCGAAGGAAGAGAGCAAGAAGTATCCGATTCTGCTGCAGCGCACACCCTATTCCGTGGGTGCCTACGGGATCGACAATTACCGGCCGTTCGTGGGACCCTCGGATCTCTTCACCAAAGAAGGTTTCATCGTGGTCTACCAGGACGTGCGGGGACGTTATCTCTCTGAAGGCACGTTTGTGGATGTCATGCCGCACAAGGCAAAGTACAGCGGCCCCAAGGATACGGATGAGGCCACGGATACTTACGACACCATTGACTGGCTGGTGAAGAACATTCCCAACAACAACGGGCGCGTGGGGCAGTGGGGCATCTCCTATCCGGGGCACTATACTGCTTATGGGTTGATCAACTCCCACCCTGCGTTGAAGGCTTCTTCTCCGCAGGCACCCATGATCGACGTGGGAAATGGCGATGATGCCTATCACAACGGAGCCTTCTATCTGGCTGCGAATTTCGACTTCTACACCGGCTTCCCTGTGCGCAAAGAACCCGCACGGCCAGGCAAAGGCGGACGCGATTTCGATTTCGGCACACAGGATGAATATGACTTCTATCTCAAGATGGGGCCGCTTGCGAATTCCAATGAGAAGTATTTCAAGCAGCAGAACGAGTATTGGTCAGAACTGCTGGCGCATCCGAACTATGACGGCTTCTGGCAATCGCGGTCACTGATGCAGTACATGAAGAATGTCACGCCGGCGGTGCTGGTGGTCGGGGGCTGGTTTGATGCGGAAGATTTATCGGGTCCGTTGAAGTTATTCCGCGCGCTGGAGGCCGATGGGGCAAAGTCGCCGCTGACTCTGGTGATGGGTCCATGGCCGCATGGCGGCTGGGCCAGAGGGCCCGGCAAGACGCTGGGGAACCTGGATTTCCATGCGCCCACAGGTGAGTTTTTCCGCCAGAATATTGAGTTCAAGTTTTTCATGAATCACTTGAAGGGTGACGGCGGAACGTTCCCGAAAGCCTGGGTCTTTGAAACCGGCACCAACCGGTGGAAGCAGTATCCTGTGTGGCCTCCGAAAGAGGCGAAGGAGCGTCGTCTGGTGCTGGGGGCGAATGGCACCTTGACGTTCGAAGGGAAGGCCGATACGGGCTTCGATGAGTACGTCAGTGATCCAGTGCATCCGGTCCCGGTGATTGGAGAGATCGGGCAGGGCATGGCGCGGGATTACATGACCTACGACCAGCGCTTCGCCGCCCAGCGTCCAGACGTGCTGACCTACATGACAGAGCCTCTGGATCACGACATCACGGTTTCCGGCCCGGTGACGCCGAAGTTGAAGGTAGCCACGTCCGGCACGGATTCTGATTTCGTGGTGAAGCTGATTGATGTTTACCCCTTCGATTATCCAGACCGCGATGATGTGAGAGTCCACATGGGTGGCTACATGCAGATGGTGCGCGGGGAGCCTTTCCGGGGCAAGTTCCGCAACAGCATGGCCAAGCCCGAACCGTTCGTGCCCAACCAGCCTGCGCAGATTGAGTATGTAATGCCGGATGTGTTGCACACCTTCCGCCCGGGGCACCGGATTATGGTGCAGATTCAGAGTTCGTGGTTCCCGCTGGTGGACCGCAATCCGCAGAAATTCGTCGACATCCCGACTGCGAAGAGCACGGATTTCCAAAAGGCAACGGAACGTGTCTATCATGGTTCGGAAATCAAGATGATGGTGATTGAGTAAGAGTGGCCACTCATTTCCAGCCGGAGACGGGGGAACAGCTTAGGGATTGCCTGCGGGATGCGGCAGCGTCGCGGAAGAGTATCGCGCTGTTTGGATCCAACTCCAAGGCAGCGCTGGGCGGTGCCGGCCAGGCGACGGACGTCACGGTGTCCACGGCCAGCTTGCGGAGGATACTCCAATATGAGCCCGCTGATTTGACCCTTTCCGTGGAAGCGGGCATGCCGTTTGCGGAGTTACAGGCCGTGTTGGCGGCCAAGGGGCAGATGTTGCCGCTCGATGGTGTCTTCGCCGGGCAGGGAACTGTCGGCGGGATCGTTGCCGCGAACCTGAGCGGACCCAAACGGCGCGCATACGGCACGGCGAGGGACCTCGTCATTGGCATGCGTTTCGCCACCCTGGACGGGCGGCTTGCCGATACAGGCGGCATGGTTGTGAAGAACGTCGCAGGGCTGGATGTTGCGAAGCTGCTGATCGGTTCCTACGGCACGCTCGCAGGCATCGTCTCCGTAAATTTCAAGGTTCTGCCGAAGCCGGTGGAGACCCGGACTTTCCTCGTTCCGGTGGCGACACTCGAAGAAGCGCGGGCGTTTTCGGCTTCGCTGCTGGCCTCGCAGTGGAATCCGGCTGCGGTCGAGGTGCTCAATCCGGCGCTTTCGCGGGAACTCCGTCTGAACGGGTACACGGTGGCGGTAGCATTCTCTGGAAATCTGGCGCTGATGTCCCGCCTGGGCCGGGAGATGGAGCGTGCAGGCAGTCCGCTGGCCATTGTGGGGGAGGATGAAGTTCTCTTCTGGCAATCGTTGCAATTGGTCACTCCGAAGTTTCTGGAGCAATACGGAGGAGCGTCCGTGGTGCGCGTGCATACTCCGGTTTCTGAAACCCTGGGACCGCTCGAACTGGCAGGGGATGCGGTGCTGGGGCAATCTGGCAACGGCATCGCGAGGGTCTGGTTCGAAGATTGTGAGCGGGCGAAGGCGTTTCTCGCGAAAGCGGCCCCGCAAAATTGGCAAGTCGTGGTGGAGGCCGCAACCCTGCGGGCAAAGACGGAATTGACGCTCTGGCCGAAACCTGGCGGAGATTTTGCGATCATGGAACAGGTCAAGCGGATGTTTGATCCGCACGGGCTATTGAACAGTGGCAGACTCTACAATCGCATCTAATCCAGAACTCACGCAGTTGGGGCCGAAGCAGGCTGATTTGGACAAGTGCGTCCATTGCGGCCTGTGTTTGAATGCCTGCCCGACGTACCGCCAACTGGGTGTGGAGATGGATTCCCCGCGCGGGCGCATCTACCAGATGGTGCAGATTGCTTCGGGTTCGCCGGTCAGCGGGGCGTACACCGAACATATCGGTTTGTGTCTGGCGTGCCGTGCCTGTGAAACCGCCTGTCCCTCCGGTGTGCAGTACGGACGGCTCATTGAGGACGCGCGGGCTGAAATTGAGGCGCGTACCGAGCGGCCGCTGCTGGTGCGGATCTTCCGTGATTTTGTTTTTCAGCATTTGCTCGAATCCCGCACGATGCTGACGGTGGCCGGGTCCATGCTGTATCTGTATCAGGCCAGTGGCTTGCAGCGCCTGGTGCGGGCCTCCAGAATTCTGGAATTGTTTGGTCCGCTGGCGAAGATTGAAAGCCTGGCACCGCAGGCGCAGATCCCGTTTTTCTTCCGCCAGATTGGCAAGACATTCCCGGCGCTGGGCGAGACCAAATATCGTGTGGCGTTTCTCGCCGGCTGCATCGCGAACGTATCCTTCGCGCGGTTGAATGACGCGACAGTGCGGGTTCTGCAAAAGAACGGCTGCGAAGTGGTGATTCCGAAAAGCCAGACCTGCTGTGGTGCTTTGCACGCGCACTCCGGGCGTACCGCTGACGCGCAGCGGCTGGCACGCCGTAACATCGATGCCCTGGTGGAGGGTGGCTTCGACGCGGTAATCACGAATGCGGCGGGCTGCGGTTCCACGCTGAAGGAGTATGCGCACCTGTTGCATGACGACCCCGCCTATGCAGAGCGGGCGGCCGAGTTCTCCAGCCGTATGAAGGATGTGACCGAGTTTCTCGCTTCCATCCGCTTGAACCGGAATATGAAGCCTCTGGTGGTTTCGGTGACCTACCAGGATTCCTGCCATCTGCTGCACGGGCAGAAAATCAAGGCGGCACCAAGGCAACTGCTGGAGACGATTCCGGGGCTGGTGTTCCGGGAGATGCCGATGTCTGATCACTGCTGTGGCAGCGCGGGCATTTATAACGTGCTCCAGCCGGATATGGCGCTGACCCTCCTGAAAGAAAAGATGGAGTGCGTGAAGTCAGTCCATCCGGCTGTGATTGCGACGGCCAACCCGGGTTGCCTGCTGCAGTTGGAAGCCGGGGTGCAGAAGTGGGGTAACGGGCAGCGGGTGATGCATGTGGTGGAGTTACTCGACGAAGCTTATGGTGCCTGAAAAGGGGCGTCCAGGCCGGAAATGGGACACCCTGGAATACGCTCACGTGGGTCCATCAGTATCTATCGCTCGATGTTCGTGCGCCATTCTGGCGCGCGTGCTAAGGCAAAGACAACTTTCCGAAACAGGCGGTGTATTCATCCACTTCCGTGGCTGGCATGGCCATCGCCCAACACGCGGCTAATCACCATTCTGTGTGCCGCACTCCACTAATTTTCGGTGGGTACGCGCAACG
>CAIXXM010000097.1 GCA_903923395.1 uncultured Acidobacteriia bacterium | reverse complement strand
GTCTGCAAAACTCTTATTCATCGGTTCGATTCCGATCCGCACCTCCAAAACAAAAGAACGATCTTTCCCTTCTGTACTAAACCAAACAATCCAAACGGGTTCGGTTCTTTTCGGGCACCCCTCAACACTGTTACTTTGGCGTAGGCCATGCCGGAACGAACCAGTCTTGACCCGGAACGCCTGATGGACGTCATCCGGCTGCAAACCGACATCGCCAAAATGGGGCTCGACCTGGGTGGTGTGATGGCCCTGGTGGCGGAGCGTTCCCGGGAACTCACCCGCGCGGACGGCTCTGTCATCGAACTTGCGGAAGAAGAGCACATGGTCTACCGCGCGAGCGCCGGCAGTGTCAGCAATCTGCTGGGGCTGCGACTCGCCCGCAATGGCAGCCTCTCTGGACTCTTCGTGAAGCAGGGCATTCCCTTGCGCTGTGATGATTCCGAACTCGACGGTCGTGTGGATCTCGTCGCCTGCCGTGCCGTGGGGTTGCGTTCCATGGTGGTGGTGCCGCTCAAGCATGGCGCGCATGTGGTGGGCGTCTTGAAGGTCGTGTCGCGGCGTCCGGACGCATTCACCGTCGAAGATGAGGATCTGCTCGGTCTGCTCTCCGGTCTGGTGGCTGCGGCGATGTATCACGCGACGGTCTTCGACTTCGAGGAACTGGTCCACCGTGCCACGCATGATCCGCTCACCGGACTGCCCAACCGCGCCCTCTTTTATGACCGGCTCCGGCAGCAGTTCGCGCAGGCCACAGCGTCAAGTTCAGAATTCGCGGTGCTGAATCTGGATATGGACGGACTAAAGCCCATCAATGACCGCTATGGCCACCGTTTCGGCGACGCCGCCATAATCGCGGTGGCCGAACGGCTGCGCAGTCAGACGCGGCATACCGATATTGCGGCCCGCCTGGGTGGCGATGAGTTTGCGGTGCTGCTGGGGGATCTGCGCCAGCCAGAGGACGTCCAGGCCTTTGTGGAACGCTTGAACCGCTCGATCCGGGAACCCTTCACCATGGAAGAACAGCCGTTGCTGCTGGCCGCCAGCATCGGGGTTGCGGTGTTCCCGAAGGACGGCAAAGATCCCGAATCACTGATGGAGAATGCCGATCAGAGCATGTACGGCTTGAAGCGTACACAACCGGGGCGGCAGGAAAGCGTTCGTTGAAGCCGCTGCTGGTCCCCTTAATGGGCTGGTGCCACGGAGATCACTACAGAGGACGGTGTTGTTGCCGTACCGACCGTCCCAATCAACGTTTGGTCCCCGGTGGCGAGGGTCGGAACGATGACGTTGATCTGGTAAAGCCCGGCGGAGGTCATTCCGGCAAACAGGACTTTCGCGGCAATACCACCGAGGGTGATGGTGACCGGAGTCGTTGTCGGGGCCGCACCGGCAAACGCGATACCAGCAGGAACAACGGGCTTGGTGGGCCCGAACCCCACGCCGTACAGGACCAGCGTTTCTCCGGGATGCACGGGTCTGGTTTTGAATCCGAAAGCCCCCAGCGGTCCCATAAGATCATAAGTCCCGCCGCCATAGGTGCCGGTGCCATCCGGCGTGGGGATCACCGACGCGGCATATTGGCTTCCCGGCAGCAGGCAAAAGGAAGGCGATGCGGCTGCCAGTGTTACCGTGGCGCTTGCTGACCCATTGGCATTGGTGAGGACGACATTCACTTTCCCGGTGGTTGTATCATCTGGCGCCTGCAAGTTCACCTGCGTGGGAGTTACTGACCAAAGATAGCCTGGTTTCTTATTGATGGTGACACTGACTCCGCCCAGGGCAGCAGGGAAATCGCCTGCCCAGGTGAAGGTGCCCTTTGCGAAATCTGTGCCGTAGATAGATATCCAGGAGCCGGGTTGAATGACTGGTGTGGAACTATATAACGGCACGACTCCACCGGCTGCGATCACCGGCACGGGCAAAGTTACGGGAAAGGGCAGAGTGCCCGTCGACATGCCATCTGGATTGATCACCGCGATGAAAGCCTTGGCCGGTGCACTTAGCAACGTTGCAGGCACTGTGCCGCAGAGCTGTGTGCTGCTGGTGTAAGTTGTCGCCAGTGGCGCGCCATTCCACTGCATCACGGCACCGGATACAAACCCCGTTCCGGTGGCGCAGACCTGGAGCGCCGCTGTGCCAACGGTCGCGGAAGATGGCGTAAGTGCCGTCAGCGTGAAGGTTGTGATGGCGAAAGAAATCGTGTTGGAGAGTGTCGAGCCTCCATTCAAGACTCCAATCGTTACCGTGGCGCTTGTAAGTAGAAGCGCATCCGGCACGGCAGCGGTAAGTTTCCCGGGGCTGAGATATGTGGTTTGCAGCGCGGACTTATTCCAGTAGACCTGCGAACTGGCCACGAAGCCGGTGCCCGCGAGTGTGAGGGTGAGCCCGGTTGTCCCGGCCACGGCCGATGCCGGGCTGAGGGCTGTCAATACTGCCGGTGGAGCTCCTGTAACCTGGATCGCCGGCAGCGAGCCCACCGCGCCGTTGATGCCCGCGCCACCGCTATACGCTCCGGCAAAAGTATGTGAACCGCCGGCCAGGTTGTTCGCGGTGAAGGTGAATGGCGAGAGCGTTTGCGTGGCCATGCCGGTCACGGTGCCGTTATCGGCAAAGCTCGCGGTACCTGCGAGGGGGACGAAGGTTCCGGCCAGTCCGGCGACGGAGAGTGTGAGCGCTACTGTTTTGCCGTAGGGAACCGTGGACGCTGCCGTAGTCGACAGGCTTGCTGTGGTTAGTGCCAGTCCACCTTTCAGGATGGTAAGTTGACTGGTGTTGTAAGTGATCACGGCCAGATCTGGACTTAGATCCAAATTGAAGTCGGCAACGGCGATGGAGACCGGGTTGGTGAGGCTGGGGAAGGCCTTGGGTGCCGGGTTGGTGAAGCTGCCAAGACCGTTGCCCAGCAGGATGAGCAGGCCATCCCCGGCACTGGCGGCCAACAGATCCGTCATGCCGTCACCATTGATGTCCGCTGCTGTGACCATCCAGGGAGAATTGACGGCGATGGGGCTTCCCGCCGCGGGATCAAACACCCCGTTGCCCCGCCCGAGAAAGACAGAGATGGAGTTCCCGGCGTAGGCGGCCGCTGCAATGTCTGGAATGCCGTCGCCATTGAAATCCCCGCAGGTCAGCGACAACGGTTGGGAGGCTGTCCGCAGGCTGTTGCCCGGGGCGGTGGAAAAGCCGCCGCCGCCATTGCCCAACAGGATGGAGATACTGCCGCTGACTTGATTCGCGGTTGCAAGGTCAGGAACTCCGTCGCCATCGAAATCGGCGGTGAGAATGCTGACGGGACCGGATTGCCCATTGAGCAGGACCGGGCTGCCGCGGGATGCGGTGAAGCCCCCGGAACCAGTGCCGAGCAGAATCACGATCAGGTTATTGGCACGGTCCGCGACGGCGAGGTCCGTGAGGCCGTCATTATTGAAATCACCCGCGGCCACTGCATTGGGAACCGAGCCCGCACCAATACTGAGCGGGCTCGATGTTGCTGCGGCGAAGCCACCGGAACCATTCCCGAGGAGGATGGTGAGACTGGCCCCGCTGCTGTTGGTGATGGCAAGGTCCGGAAGGCCATCGCCATTGAAGTCTCCCGCAGCAACACTGCTCGGTCCCTGGCCTGTGGTGACAGGGCTGCCCGCGGCAGGCGTAAAGCTGCCCGTGCCGTCGCCGAGCAAGATCGCAATACTGTTGGCCGCGGTGTTGAGTGTGATGAGGTCGGGGATGCCGTCACCATTCAGGTCCACCGGGAATACGGTATTGGCGATTGCCGGAACGTTGACCGGGCTTCCCTGGGCTGGCCGCAGCGCGCCGGTCGGGGCAGGGCTGCGCACGGCAAGAGATTGAGTGACGGGGGTTGCTGGATTATAAATTGCGCTGCCGGCCTGGGTGGCCGTGATTGTGCAGGTACCCGCGGTCAGGGTGTTGAGCAAGCCGCCGGAGATGCGGCAGACCGTTGGCGTTGTCGTACTGAGTTGGACAGGTAACCCGGAGGTTGCGCTGGCTGTCAGTGCCAGGCCTGGAATTCCCAGGATGCGGTCCTGCGGTGGCCGGAACACGATGGACTGTGGTGTTCCGGCCTGCAGGAGTGTTGCGTTGCAAAGAAGCGCGAGTGTGAGCGAAGTCCGCAATAGTGAGAGTGGGCTTGCCACCGGAAAACTCTCAAAGGAATCTTGCCGGGCGCGGCTTGCCCTTTCTCACACCTGCTGAATTCCGAAGACCGGCATCGGAGCGGGGAATGCACCGTCGCCCAGCACTTCGCGGATCGCCATGTTGGTATCGAAGTAAACCTGCCAGTAATGTTCGTTGTTGGTGTAGGGCCGGATCGCGAGGACGGGGCCCACGGCGGTGAACGCGGTGATGACCACATCCGGCGCGGGTTTGCTGTTGACGTTGGGAATCCGCGCGATCCTTTGTTGCAGCGCTGTGATCACTTGATGGGGATCAGCGGCACCGGAGATCTGGGCCGTAAGATCCACACGCCGGTAACTGTTGGTGGAGAAGTTCTGGATGTTATCGGAGAAGAGCTTGTTATTGCCGACAAAAGTGCGGATGTTATCCGGTGTGTCAATGGTGGTAACAAACAGCCCCACCTCTTCCACCGTGCCTGTGATGCCGCCCGCGGAGATAAAATCCCCCACTTTGAAGGGCCGCAACACAACCAGGAAAACACCTGCCGCGAAGTTAGCCAGCAAGCCGCCCCAGGCGGAACCAATGGCAAGTCCCGCGCCTGCGAGCAGGGCCGCGAAGCTGGTGGTCTGGACTCCGAAATACCCGAGGATCGCGATCACCAGAGTGATATTGAGCACCACGGAAATCGTGTTCCCGATGAAACGCAGCAGCGTTGGCTCAATCTTCTGGCGTGACAGACCCTTCTGGACCATGCCGATGGCGAAGTTGATCAGCCAGCGGCCCACGATGTAGAGAAGGATTGCCCCGATCACCTGCAGGCCAACGCCGGTTACGGTGCTCTCCACCGTTTTAAGAATATTGCTCCAGTCCATGTTTTGCTCCTGTTACAGTTTGGGTAAGGCGCTTTCGATTTGATCCGCCACCGCACGGGCAAGTATGGCATAGCCTGCCGGTGTGTAGTGAACATTCCTGGGCAGTTGCATGTCGGAAGGGCCATTCGTGACCACGGCATGCAGGTCGTCGATGGTAACGCCCATTTCTTTCATGACTTTCAGGGCTACTTCGTTGTAGCGGATTTCATCGGCTTTCACCCGGCCGAGGCTGCCATCCGGAACCGGCGTGGTGGAGGCCCAGATCAGTTTGGCACCGGTCTGCTGCAGACGGGTCACAAGCTTGCGGAGGTTGGCTTCGTACTCCGGCAGCAGCGCCACTTGCTTGCCCTTATCCGGAGCGACGTAGGTGCCCTTTTCATCCAGATACTTCAGGTCATGCAGGCCGAAGTTGAAGTGGATCACATCCCACTTCTCATTGCCGAGCCAGGCATCCAGTTTCTTGACGCCGCGTGCGGATTCGCCGCAATTTTCCATCACACGCAGCACATTGGCCTTGCCCTTGAGCAGTTCGCGGACGGGGATGGTGTAGCCCATGGAAATGGAGTCGCCAATGAGCAGCACGCGGGGCAGACCCGGCGTTTCCTGCACGGGGACGAGAGAGGGGTCTACGGGGCGGGGTGTGGCCTGTCCCCATATTGTGCCGCACAGTACGAGTGCGAGCGGAATCATGATCGGAATTCGCATGTGGCAATGATATCTACTCCCCGGCCGGTTCGTTAGTATGGAAGCTTAGCGGCGGCAGTTGCGGTGAGTTCGAGGCCCTTCGGCACGGATCATGGAACTAACCGGCCGGCGTTGCGTTCTAATTAGACGTGTTCAAACGGAAACCACAGCAATGACTCCGGAGCGCTGGAAAAGGGTAGAGTCCGTACTTGGCGCTGCCATGGATGCCACGCCGGAGGTGCGTCAGGCCATCCTTGAGGAAGCCGGTGCCTCAGACCCGGGCCTGCGGCGTGCTGTGGAATCCCTGCTCGCCTTCGATGCGGATGGAGAGCATGCTGTCGCCGGTGTCATCAAAGGTTCGTTCCAGGACCTGGAAGGGGCCATGCGCGGTCTGCCGGAAGGGACCCGCCTGGGCGTCTACAAGGTGGTGCGGGAGATCGGCCGCGGCGGCATGGGAACGGTGTATCTCGCGGAGCGGGATGATGACCAGTTCGAAAAGCGTGTGGCCGTCAAGGTGGTGACACGCGGCATGGATACGGTCGCTCTGCTGAGCCGTTTCCGCCATGAGCGGCAGATCCTCGCGCGTCTGGAACACCCTTGCATCGCGCGCTTGCTGGATGGCGGCAGCACGGCCGAGGGCTTGCCCTTCCTGGTGATGGAGTATGTGGAAGGCAAGACCATCACGAACTGGTGTGCCGAACAAAAGCTCAGCCAGCGGGAGCGGATCGAACTGTTCCGCCACGTCTGCGCCGCTGTGCAGAGTGCGCACCGGAACCTGGTGGTGCATCGGGATCTGAAGCCCGGCAACATTCTTGTGGGGCAGGATGGCATGCCGAAGCTGCTGGATTTCGGCATCGCAAAACTCATTGATTCCGAAGTGGCGACGGATATGACGATGGCGATGCCCGGCATCTCGCTGCTGACTCCGGACTATGGCAGTCCAGAACAACTTCGCGGGGCTGCAATTACCACGTCGGCTGATATCTACGCGCTGGGGGCGATTCTTTACGAACTGCTCTCTGGAGTCCGTCCTCACCGCTTCGAAGATACGTCGCGGGCGGAAATGGAACGCGTGATCTGCGATGAAATGCCCTTGAAGCCGAGTGAAGCGCAAAAGAAATCGCAGCAAACGGCGGCTCCGCCCATGGCAGCGGGCGATCTGGACAATATCATCCTGATGGCGATGCAGAAAGAGCCGGGCCGGAGATATGGCTCGGTCGCGGAACTGTCTGATGACTTACAAAGGTATCTTGCCGGTTTGCCCGTGCGTGCGAGGCAGGATACTTTCCTTTACCGCTCGGGTAAGTTCCTGCGCAGGAATTGGCTGGCTGCCGCAGCATCATCTTTGATTATTGCTTCCCTTGCCACGGGTATCACGCTGGCGCTTGCTGCCAGCCGGCGCGCCGAACGGCGCTTCAACGAACTGCAACTGCTCTCGCATGCTGTGATGTTCGACATCTATGACGCAATTACTCCGCTGCCCGGTGCGGTGAAGGCGCGGGAAGTGGTTGTGAAGACCGCTATACAGTATTTGGACGGCCTTGCCAAGGATGCAGGGGACGATCCGGAATCCATCACGGAACTTGCCGAAGCCTACATCCGTGTTGGTGACGTGCAGGGCGGAACGCAACAAAGCCTCGGCAAGACGGCGGAGGCAGTGGCCAGTTACAAGAAAGCTCTGGCGTTGGTGCAGGGCCTGCCCGCGCGGGCTCTGGCAAGGTCGAAGAACGCCCTTGCGGTGAGAATGGAAGCTTATACGCGTCTGGGTGAAATGGCGTCACGCCGGGGTAATGATGAAGCGGGCGGTATGAAGTATCTCCTGGCCGGGATCGCCATGGCGGAGAGCGCACCGGCAGGCCTGCTGGACCGATACGGAGAAGTCAAGCTCGGCGCTCTTTACAGCACTGCCGCCATGGAGGATTCCGACCGGCTGCGCTCCATCCAGAACGCGCGGAAATCACTCGCCCTCGCAGAGAAGCTGGCGGCACACGAGTCCGGCCCCGATGCCCAAATCGATCTTGCCTCAGCTTACTCCGTCCTGGGTGCCTCTTTGCTCCGGAATAATGATCTGAAGCCCGCGGCGGAGTATTTGGAGAAGTCGATTCAGGTCCGGGAAGCGATGGTGGCAAAGTACCCCGAGAATCCCGCCTACCAGCATGACTTGATGATTAGTTACAACAAGACCGGTGTGATTTATGGCCCGGGGCAGCCGAGTCTTCATGATCCGGAAAAGGCTGTAGCGAATTACAGGAAGGCAATCCAGATTGCAGACCATCTGGCTGCCACTAATCCCGCGGACCTTCGGGCGCAATATGACCGGGCCATGGCGCGGTCACTGACTGCTTTCTCCTTTCCGCCAGCCGGACATGGCGCGGAAGCTCTCGAACTCCTTCGTGAGGCACAAACTATCTTTGAGGGACTCGCGGAGAAAGATCCCAATGACCGCAGTATCCCGATGCAACTCTGGTATGTGCAGCTTCGGATGATCCCCAGATGGGTGGAGACCGGTAACTTCAGTGATGCCGTCCGCAATGGACGTGACGCGGTACGCAAGGGTCTGGTGATTGAAGCCCGCAGCCCCAAGAGTATTTCGGTGCGCGCGGGACTGCTGCACTTATACGAAAACCTCATCCGTATCCCGTCACCTGCACTGCCGCGGGGGGAAGCCCTGGCTTATGCGGAAAAAGCAGTAAGTGAGGCGCAGTCGCTCCGGCAGTTAGACCCGGCCAATGCGGTAACTCAATCCTATCTGCCGGAAGCTTATGGCCTCGCGGGAGATCTGGCCGCCGGGGCTTCGGAATGGTCACGCGCTCTGGATTTGTATTCGAAGAGCGCTTCTGGATGGCAGCAGATCCAGCTGAAGAATGGTTCCCCTGATAACCGGGATCCTGAACTGGCGCGCGTCAGGGCCGCTGCTGCAGTCGCGGCCGCGAAGTTGTCCCGCTGATCACATTTCGATCTTGCGGGTTTTCGGGTTCCACAGAATCCTGCGGCCATGTTTCAGTGAGAGATTCCCCATCTGCGTCACCAGAACAGCCTGGAATGCAATCCTCATTGGTGCGGTGGGAGTCTTGCGGGTGCGGACGCATTCGAGGAAGTTTTGAACGTGCAGGTCCGTCGCCCAGCCAAAGCCCTTCGCTGACTTATTGGCCAGCGCTGGAGTTTCCTCCGCGCCCTGATCATAGATGCGGCACTCTTCGCGGCCAATATCCATGCGGGCCTTATCCCCGTCCAGTTGGTTTAACTGGTCGTTGCGGTTTTGGTAGCGCATGGCTGCGTAGTTAATGGTGAAGCTGGCAATGAAATCTTCCGGATACTCCGCGGTGCAGACAACGGTCTCCGGTGTGTCAAAGCCCTTGCGGTGCGGCTTGCCCGCTGCGGCCGTCACGGCCACGGGATAAGTGGCGTTCATCAATAAGTGAATGCCGTCGAAGACATGTGCGCCCTGATCCGTAACAATGCCACCCGCGTAATCCGCAATGTTACGCCAGTTTTTGAAGATAAAGGGGTTCAGGGGAATCCGCTTTGCAACTGGCCCCTGCCATTGTTCCCAATCCAGCGGACCCGCCAGCTTGGTATTGGTATTGCCGCCGTCACCGACGTGGTTATTCAACCACCAGGACCGCACCAAACGCACGTTTCCCAGGCGCTTCGCCGCGACTAACTTCGCCGCATCGAGATATAAGTCATAACTCCTGCGCTGCATGCCGACCTGTATGATCTGCTTCGTATTCCGTTCCGCTTCGAGCAGCTTCGCCCCTTCTTCCGGCGTGCGGCAGAGCGGCTTTTCGACATAGACGTCCTTCCCGGCGGCAAGAGCGTCCAGCACCATCTGCGCATGCCAGTGCTCCGGCGTGGCGATGAGCACGGCGTGGATTTCCTTATCGGCCAGAAGTTCCTTGTAGTTTCTGTAGATCTTCGGTTTGGTCCCGTTGACCTTGGAGGCGACAGAGACCGCATTCTCCAGATTCGGTTCATAGACGTCGCAGATGGCGCCTACCTTGAGCGCCGGGTCTTTCTGGAACACGCCCATGACAAAAGTGCCCCGGCTGCCGCTGCCGATCACGCCGAGTTGAATTTGATCTGACGGCGCGGCAGTCATGGCCAGCGCGGAACTGCCTGCCAGTAAGAAGAGTCTGCGGTTCATGGGTGGTGGCTCCAATTCGAGTTAGATTTATTCTATGCGCGTTGGTGTCTTGGCGATGAAAGACAAAGACTGCGGCAGCAATGTAGGGTGGTGCTGCTCCCGGGCGTTTGGTAGCAGTTACCGCACTGGTTTCGGCGGACGGATTCGCGCTTTTACTTGCGGATGCTGCAAGGCTTCCCGGTAGATCCCGTACAGGTCATCGAACACGCCATCCCACGTCCTCTGTTTCGCGAACTCTTCGGCCTTGCCGCGCATGGATTCGCGCAATTCCGGGCTGCGCATCAGCCGCAGCACGCCGTCGCTGAAATCCTCCGAGAGATAGCCTTGCACCCCGTGCTCGATGCCCACCCTTTGTCCGGCCTCTTTAGTGAGAACCACCGGAACCCCGGAAGCCATGGCCTCCAGGATCACCAGACCAAACGTGTCCGTGCGGGAAGGGAAGACGAAGGCATCCATGCCCGCGAAGGCCTGGCTGAGCGCCTCGCCCTGCAGGAAGCCCGGCATGGAGGCGTTGCGCAGATTCAGCCGCAGCCAGTCGCGCTCGCTGCCATCGCCCACCAGCAGCATTTTGAAATTGTTCTCGCCCGCCGCGAGCAGTCGCGATTCGATCTCCGCGAAGGCGCGAACGTTTTTCTCCGGTGTCAGGCGGCCCACCCAGCCAATACAGAACTTTCCGTTGGTGCGCCGCAAGGCTGCGGAGAAGCGCGTGGTGTCCACGCCATGCTCCATCTTGTAAGCGGGGCGCCCGGTGTGCTTCGCCAGCACCTCCACCATGTCCTGATTCGGGGCCACGTGGAAATGCGCCAGCTTGTAGAACGCCATGCAAGCCCGCAGGCTCAAATCTTCAGCCGTGGCAGCCGCCTTGTCCCGGAACGCAGCGGGGAATGCGCCGAAGGTCTTGAAGGTCCTGCGCCCGGCGTATTCATGCAGGTTGGTGTGCCATGATGCCGCCATCGGCACCCCGAGCAGGTTGGAGACCCAAAAGCCCAGCACACCCATGTCACCCGGGCCGGTGATGTGGATGACGTCGGGCTGGAATTCCCGGAGTTGGCGCAGAACGTGGTTGCGGTAGCGGTTGAGAAACGGGTCGCAGTAGAGGTCTTTATCGAGCGGAAACGCATAGCCCCGCTTCAATTCCATGGTCGTCACGGAACCTTCGTGCGAGGTATTGGTCGAGACCCCGCTATGGACTTTGAGGAATGGAAACTCCCGGCGTTTGGCGAAGGCGGCAAATTCCCGGCTGACGGTTCCAACGCCGTTCAGTTCGTAGTAAGAATCACTGAAGAGCGCGACTCGGAGTGGTCTGGGCAATTGGATTATTACACCACAGCTACAGATTCCGAAAGCCTGGTTGGGGATGGAATTTCGGGACTGGCGGAGAGGGAGGGATTCGAGACATTGAGCTCCCAATCGGCTCCGTAAGTTACTGATTGTACGTTGCCGTGAATGCCGGAATCGCCAGCGCCGCCGTACACCATTGCACGCTATTGCACGCTGGGAGTTTCGGCTGCTGGGCGAAAGATCCAGATTCCGGCCTCGGATTTCCTACTCGGGCACGCGAATGCACCCTGCCCTCCTGGCCGCGGGCTTGACGGAACTGGCCCCATTCTGTACCATCTCGGCGACGATACTAGTGAAGGAAATCGAAATGCGCCACGATGCCAAAGATATGTCTCGCGAGCAGCGGTTGTCGTCGGAGGAGCGCAAAGCAGCCCTTCTGAAGCTCCGGGGCTATTTCGCCAAAGTTGATGCGCAGCGCAAGCCGGTGAGCAAAGCGGAAGAAGAGGAAATCATCACCGAGGCCTTGCGCTCGACCCGGCCCAACTACAGACCCATCCATTGAGCGTTGTCCGCCCGCAAGAGCGCATTCCCGCGTGACAAAACAGTCATTTCCGAATACAGTAACGTAGAATCGAAACAGCAGGCAGGCACATCGTGACTTTTCATCTCGACATCCCCGAATCTGTGGCAAGTAGTCTGAGGCTTCCGGTCCCCGAGGTCGAACCGCGCCTCCGAAGCGAACTTGCCATCGCCCTCTACGCTCAGGGCATCCTGCCCTTTGGCAAAGCCTGCGAACTCGCCGGGGCGTCCCGTTATGCATTTGCTGATGTGATCGCGAGCCGCGACATTCCACGGCACTATACCGAGGACGACCTGAACCTCGACGCCGCATATGCCCGCTGTCAGTAATACCTCGCCGATTTCCAATCTCGCCATTATCGGGCATCTTGATCTTCTGAAGGCTCAATTCTCGGAGTTGTGGATACCCAATGCGGTTGCCGAGGAATTGGCGGCGAATCCCTATCCCGCCGCACTGGCCGCCATTCACGCAGCCATCCACGACGGATGGATCAAGACGGCTGATCCGAAGAACCCCACCCTGTTGAATCTCCTCCTGCCATCACTTCACAGGGGTGAGGCGGAAGCCATCGCGCTCGCGGTCGATCTCAAGGCGGAAACCATACTCATTGACGAACAAGAAGGCCGTTTGCTGGCCCGGCAGGCCGGCCTTTCTGTCACCGGGGTGCTTGGAGTCTTGCTCCGCGCGAAAGAGGTAGGAAGCATTTCAGCGGTGCTGCCGGAGATTGATGCCCTTCGCGCTAAAGCGCGCTTTTTCATATCCAAACCCCTTGAATCCAGAGTCCTCGATTTGGCTGGGGAGTAACCGCGGGGGCCACCCCGTCGGTTCTGCAAGTGTGCATACCTGCATGTCTGCACAAGTGAAAAATTGCAGGTGCCCCTTTCTTCCTGATCTGGCAATCGACTTGACAATGAAGCCTGAACACGTCAGAAGTTCAGGTGTGCACACCTGAATCCCTGCACCATTGAAGGATTGCAGTTATGAAGACAATCGCGCTCATCGCACAGAAAGGCGGCGTCGGCAAAACCACGATCGCCGTGAATCTCGCGGTTGCCGTCGGCTTGCGTACTGCACTCTTCGACCTCGATCCGCAGGAGAGCGCGGCCATTTGGGCGGACCGCCGTAAGAGCGAAGAGCCCCACGTGGAATTTTTAACCGAACGGCGCTTATCGGATGCATTGAAGGCAGCAGGGCAGGGGGGCTTCGACCTTGCCATCATCGATACGCCACCGGCGGCGGGCCCTCAGGCTTACACCGCTTCACAGTCGGCAGACCTCGTGCTGATCCCGTGCCGACCGAGCCTCATCGATCT
>CAIXXM010000096.1 GCA_903923395.1 uncultured Acidobacteriia bacterium | reverse complement strand
CCGATTTCATCCAGAAAAATTGTCCCCTTGTTTGCCGCCTCGAATTTTCCAATCCTGGTCTGCAATGCACCCGTGAAGGCTCCCTTCACGTGCCCGAACAACTCGGCCTCCAATAATGTTTCCGGTATCGCTGCGCAATTTACGGTTACAAACGGACTGTTCTTCCGGTCACTCATCTCGTGGATGGAGCGTGCGGCGACCTCCTTGCCTGTTCCCGTCTCCCCCTCGATAAGAACACTGCATCTTCGCGGGGCAACTAAGGCGATCCGGTCCCGTGCCGAGGCGATCTCCGGGCTTTGTCCAAGAAGGTGCACTCCGATCCGCGCTCTCGTCAAGGTCTGGACCGTGGCAAATGCTGTACCGGGGTTGAGTACACTTTCCGCGCCCAGCTCCATCCAAAGCTCCAATTGATCCACGGAGGCATCTACATCGACGGTAAAGAAAGGAATCCTGGGCCTATGCTCACGCAGCCAACGCACCGCCTGTTTGCGGTCCGTATGGCTGTCAATCCAAACGAGCAGCGCGGCCGGTTCCAGTGCCCCGGTTGGCAGGGCATCCTGAAAACAAATGTATTGCCATTCGGCTGGCGATTTCTTTTCGTTGGCAAGGCAGCAGTAGTGATCCATAGACAATAGACCATCGGCAATTTCAGAGGAAACTTTAGCGTTTTTTTCAAGTTTTTTTTGACGTCGCCGCACTATGACTGTAGTTTGTTGTGGTGGTAAGAGCTTTTTTTACATTCTTGATTGATTGGTGTAACCAGCCAGTCATTATTGGGCGTATACTTTCTGTAGTTTCGGTTCAGCCAGTGTGTCCGGGAAGTGCAAAATGTTACACGCTGAGCTGTCAAAGCCCATGTAGGCAAGTTGGAGAGAAGAACCATGAAGAGTTCGAGAGTGCTTTTGATCGCAGTGTTGGCTGGAATCGTCTCAGCCTCCACGATTTTCGCGGCGGCAGTTGCTCAATCTGCCCCTGCAAACGCGGCCGTGTTGGCGCGTGAGTCCAATTCACAAAAGGAACCCGTGTCGGCCAGTCCGGCGCTTGCGGTTCTGGGAGTTCTTTTCTGCGGTACAGTGCTGGTGCTGGTGACCGGCACGGGGCGTGAGTCCCTGGACTCAGTCAACTTCGAAAGGGCCTACCGTTCCTCTCAGAAGACATCCTGAAGCGCCCCTTCCTGCTTATCCTCACATTCAACAGCGGAGTTGCGGGGCGTTCATCAGATTTTAGTGATGCGAATGCGTAAGACGCCCCGTATACTAAGAGTTAGACAATTTACTTCGGTAGTACTCTGATGTAGATTGTTCAGCCAAAACAATGACCACAGAAACGTTTGCTGCGGGTTTACTTCGCGTCGCCAGTGTCTTCTACGGTATAGCCAGCACCTTGTTCGCTATTCGTGTTCTTGCGGTGGGTCTTTCGTTCCCGCTCCCCCGGAGTGTTGATCCCTCCCTTTCCATCGGGCCATTCTGGCTTGCCGCTGGCTCAATCCTGCAGGCAATAGTCGCCTGTGCTTTTCTTGCCGCCGTGGCCGAGTCGATTGCCGATAGCGGCGAACCTGACCCGGAACCCGCTCCCCCATCCGCTCCGTCTGATCCTGTTGTCTTCAACCCGGGTGCGCGCGCGGTCGCCTGATCCGGCATCCTGCAACATACCTTGCGGAAACATTAGACGAATCTGCGTTCCCGGGAATCCATATGGGAAGCTAGAGATATCCGGCATTCTCTCGTCGGCACGCTGAATCGTTCATGAGCACTGCATCTTCCCCCCTACAACTCCACTACGGATTCACCTTCCCCCAGCTGTACTCTTCGGCCGGAATTGCCGAACTGGACAGCCGCTTCCTTGAGGAACTCGCTGGCTGGAATGGAGAATTGCACCAGCAACTGCAGGCTGCGCGCCAGAATCCAGAGGCCCTTGCCCGAAAAGCAGCCTCGGAACTCGTCATTGCTGCCGCTCCTTATCTGGAGGACTTCATCGCCAAACTCTTTGGCATCGAGAAGGAAGTGGGTCTCCTCCGTGCTCATCATGATGAACTCGCACCCATCTACTCGGTGAAGCGGAAGTTCGTTCAGCGCAAAGCTGTCACCAGTATTTCGAAAGACCAGGCGATGACGTTTGACGGCGATTCCCTCGCCGCCGATCTCGAAACGCTCATTGACGGACCGCTCACTGAGCTGTGCTTTGCCAAGTGCGTTGATCAGTGGCTCGCCAATGAGGCCGAGTTCTCCACGCAACTCGCCATCGCCGCGCAGTATGCCGCCTGGGCGACCCTCACCCCGGCCGGACGCAAGAAGCACCACAAAGGCGTTCTCTTCCAGGTAGCCCACAAGCTCGACATGGAACACCTCGTTCCCGTGGAACAGCTCACCGAGGGCTTTCCGAAGTACCAACTTCCGGCCGACCACTGGCGCCACCGCGAAGGCTTCCGCCTGACTGACCCCGGCATGGACCTCACCGGCGCGCTCGACGAAGCCCACTACTGCATCAAGTGTCACAACCAGGGCAAAGACAGCTGCTCCACCGGTCTCAAAGAGAAGACTGGCGAATTCAAGAGCAGCTACTTTGGCGTCACCCTCGCCGGTTGCCCGCTCGACGAGAAGATCTCGGAAATGAATCTGGTCAAGCAGAACGGCAACCCGATCGGTGCCCTCGCCGTGACCGTCATTGACAACCCGATGTGCGCTGCCACTGGCCACCGTATCTGCAATGACTGTATGAAGTCCTGCATTTACCAGAAGCAGGAACCGGTCGACATCCCGCAGATCGAAACCCGCGGCCTCAAAGACGTGCTCGAACTCCCCTGGGGCTTCGAAATCTACAGTCTGCTCACCCGCTGGAATCCGCTGAACTTCTCCCGCCCAGTCCCCAAGCCCTCCACCGGATACAAGGTTCTGGTCGTCGGCCTCGGCCCCGCCGGCTTCACTCTTTCGCACCACCTGATGAATGACGGCCACACCGTTGTTGCCGTGGACGGACTCAAGATCGAACCCCTTCCCGCCGCCCTGAGCGGTGTGGACCCTCTCGGCAACCGCCAGCAGTTTGAACCGATCCGCGATATCCACCGCATCTACGAATCGCTCGACGACCGCGTCATGGCCGGTTTCGGCGGCGTTGCGGAATACGGCATCACCGTCCGCTGGAACAAGAACTTCCTCAAGCTGATCCGCCTGCTGCTGGAACGCCGTGCGGAGTTCTCCATGTTCGGCGGCATTCGCTTTGGTGGCACTGTCGGCATAGAACAGGCCTTCGAGATGGGCTTCGACCACATTGCCCTCTGCGCCGGTGCCGGACGTCCCACGGTTATCCCGATGAAGAACGGTTTGGCGCGCGGTGTTCGGCAGGCCTCGGACTTCTTGATGGCCCTGCAACTCACCGGTGCTGCGAAGAAGGATTCCATTGCGAACCTCCAGGTCCGCATGCCGGTCGTTGTGATCGGCGGCGGCTTGACCGCGATCGATACCGCGACCGAATCCATGGCGTACTACGTGGTGCAGGTGGAGAAATTCCTCACGCGCTACGAAAAACTGGTCGCCGAGCGGGGTGAAGAAACTGTACGCCGCAGCTGGACAGTTGAAGAAGCCCAAATCGCAGAAGAGTTTCTGACCCATGCCCGGCAAGTGCGTGCCGAACGCGCCCGCGCCGCCGCCGCAGGACAGGAGCCCGACCTCATCCGTCTGGTGCAGTCGTGGGGCGGTGTCACCATCGCCTACCGCCGCCGCCTGATTGATGCGCCGAGCTACACGCTGAACCATGAAGAAGTCGACCTCGCCATGCAGGAAGGCATCTGGTTCTCTGAGAATCTGACGCCCGAAGAAGTGGAACTCGACGAATTCGGCCACGCCAAGGCGCTGCACCTGAGCGCACGCGGAGGCGGCACCTTCACCATGCCCGCCCGCACCATCCTGGTCGCCGCCGGTACGCAGCCCAATACTGTTCTGGCCCGCGAAGACTCCGTCAATATTCAAGTGGACGGCAAGTACTTCCGCGCCGTGGACGAAAACGGCAACACGGTCAAGCCGGAAAAACTTTCCAAGCCCTCGAACAACTACGTGTTGAGTTCGATCCGCGAAGATGGCCGCGGCATCAGCTATTTCGGCGATTTGCATCCGTCCTTCGCAGGCAATGTGGTGAAGGCCATGGGCAGCGCCAAGCGCGGCTACCCCGTAGTTTCCAGTCTGCTCGCCAAGCGCGCCCCGCAAGGCCCTGCACCGGCGGAACTGCAGACGCTGGTCAATTCGGAATTCCGTGCGGTGGTTCACGAAGTGATCCGCCTCACCCCGACCATCATCGAAGTTGTGGTGAAGGCACCCGCTGCGGCACGTGCCTTCGAACCCGGCCAGTT
Source organism: uncultured Acidobacteriia bacterium (assembly GCA_903923395.1). Taxonomy (GTDB): domain Bacteria; phylum Acidobacteriota; class Terriglobia; order Bryobacterales; family Bryobacteraceae; genus BOG-234. The sequence continues at coordinate 113,933 of CAIXXM010000096.1, read as the reverse complement.
CTACCGTCTGCAGAACTTCGAAACGCTGGCAGTGCGAACGGGCGGCACCACCCTCGCCATGGAAGGTCTCGCCCTCACCGGTGCCTCCGTCGACCGCGAAAAGGGCCTGCTCTCCACCATCGTGCTCGAAATGGGCGGCTCCTCTGATCTCTGCGCCCTGCTGAAGCCCGGCGAACCCGTCATTCTTATGGGCCCCACGGGCACGCCAACGGAAACACCAGCGGAAGAAACCGTCATGCTGGTCGGTGGCGGACTCGGTAACGCCGTGCTCTTCTCCATTGGCCAGGAGCTGCGCGCCAAGGGCTCCAAGGTGGTCTACTTCGCCGGATATAAGAAGATCATTGACCGCTACAAGACCGATGAGATCGAGCGCGCGGCGGATGTGGTGATCTGGTGCTGCGATGAGGCACCCGGCTTCACGCCCGCGCGGCCGCAGGACTCCACGTTCGTCGGCAACATCATCGAAGCGATCTTGAACTATGGCACCGGCAAACTTGGCACGCCGGCAATCCCGCTCCACACGGTGGATCGCATTGTGGCTATCGGCTCCGACGGCATGATGCGGGCCGTGGCAGGTGCCCGCCATGGCGTGCTCCAGCCGCTGCTCAAGAAGGATCACGAGGCCATCGGCAGCATCAACTCGCCCATGCAGTGCATGATGAAGGAAATTTGTGCGCAGTGCCTGCAGCAGCACAAAGATCCAGTCACCGGTGAAGAGACGGTGGTGTTCTCCTGCTTCAATCAGGATCAGCGTCTCGACAACGTCGATTTTGCCAACCTGCGTGCCCGTCTTTCACAAAACAGCGTCCAGGAAAAGCTCACCAAGCTCTGGATTGACCGCTGTTTGCAGAAGACTGGTGACCGTTTGGTAACGCTGTAGTTCCCGCAGCGCGGGGAGTCGTGATAGGTTATGTTTTCCCATGCACAAACTCCCCGCGCTTCACAATGCCATGTGGCCCGGCCTCGTCGGCAAAGGGCCTGACTCCGAACCGCCGATCAGCCTGGACACCATGCTCGACCTCACGGCCGCCGCTGAGGTGGATGGCGTCAAATTTGACGGCGTCGATCTCTTCCTGTCGCTGCCCCACACCAGCATCGATTCCACCGGTGACGAACTGAAAGCACTGGCCGACAATCTGGCTGGCCGCGGTCTGGTCGCCGGGTCGCTCGTCGCTCCGGTTTGGCCGCCCACGGGTGGCGGTTCTGCCATGGGCAGCGCGGAAGACGTTGCGGCATTCCTCACGCAGGTGCGGAAGTCCTGCGAGATCGGCGCGAAGCTGAAGGAAATCGGCATTCGCAAATACGGCATCATCCGGATCGACTCCGCCTCCGGCGTTTCGGATTGGGACAAAGACCCCGCGGGCAATACGAAGAAGATCGCGGAGACTTTCCGGGAAGCCTGCAACATTGCCGAAGGCTACGGCGAACGCCTGGCAGCGGAGGGCGAAATCTGCTGGGGCGGTATGCACAGCTGGCGCGCCAACGTGGAACTGCTGGAAATGGTGGGCCGCCCCCAAACCCTTGGCTTCCAGGCGGATATGGCGCATACCATGCTCTTCACCATGGGCTACAACTCGCCCGCCGACAGCCTGCTGCCCGCCGATTATGACTGGTCTGACAAAGAACTGCTCGCCGAAGCCTACAAGAAAATGGCTAGCGCGCTCCGGCCCTGGACCATCGACTTCCACGTCGCCCAGAATGACGGCACAGTGAAGGGCGAAGGTTCGCATGACAAAACCGGACGCCACTGCCCGCCGGATGACCCCAACGGCAAACTCGATATCGTCCGCGACGCCGGTGCCTGGCTGCGGGATGACAATGGCCGCGTGACCCGCGCCTTCGACCATATCTGCTGGGATGGCTGCATGTTCCCGAACTCCGTCATGCTGGACCAGGAGACCTGGAACAAAGTGCTTCGCGTAATGATCGCCGTGCGTGACGCGCATGGCTGGGAGTAATTCATGAGCAAGAAAAAACTCAACATCGGCATGGTCGGCTATGGCTTCATGGGCCGCACCCATTCGAATGCCTTCCGCAGTGTCTCGAACTTCTTTGATCTGCCCCTGGAGCCGGTGCTCAAGACCATCTGCGCCCGCAACGGGGAGCGCGCGGAGGCCTTCAAGAACCAGTGGGGTTATGAATCCGCCACCACGGACTGGAAGACGCTCATTGATTCGCCGGAGATCGATCTGATCGATATCGCGAGCCCGAATGACACGCACGCTGAGATCGCCATCGCCGCTGCCAAAGCCGGCAAAATGGTGATGTGTGAAAAGCCCCTGGGCCGCAATGCGGCGGAATCAGAAGAGATTGTTGCCGCCGTGGAAGCTGCCGGCGTGCCGAACATGGTTTGGTACAACTACCGCCGCGTGCCCGCTGTGACGCTGGCCAAGGAGTTGATTGATTCCGGCAAGCTGGGCCGCATCTTCCACTACCGTGCCAAGTTCCTGCAGGATTGGACCATTTCCCAGGAGTTGCCGCAGGGCGGTGAAGGCCTCTGGCGTCTGGACGTGAAAGTGGCAGGCAGCGGCGTGACGGGCGATCTGCTGGCGCATTGCATTGACACTGCCATGTGGCTGAACGGGCCCATCGAAGAGGTCTCCGCTGTGACGGAAACCTTCATCAAAGCCCGCAAGCATAACCTCACTGGACAGATGGAGCCGGTGGGCATTGATGACGCCAGTCTGTTCCTCGCGAAGTTCCAGAATGGGTCGCTCGCGACGTTCGAAGCTACGCGTTATGCGCGCGGACACAAGGCGCTGTATACGCTCGAAATCAACGGGGAGCACGCGTCCATCGCCTGGGATCTGCATGATCTGCACCGCTTGCAGTACTTCGATCACAGCGATGAAGGCCGTCTCCGCGGCTGGCGCAGCCTGCACATCACGGACCGCGATCATCCGTACATGAGCCACTGGTGGGTGCCCGGTCTGCAGATCGGCTACGAGCACACGTTCATCCACCAAGCCGCAGATTTCATTGAGGCTGCGGCGAAAGGGGAGAGCGCCTCGCCAACTTTCCGCGAAGGTCTGCGCACCGATGATGTGACCGATGCGGTGCTGGAATCTGCGCGTTCGCGCGCGTGGCAGAGCGTCCGCCAGCGCTAAGCTTGCGGAGAATAGCGCGGTTAATCTCCGCAGATTGTGCGTTGATTATTGCGGAGAATACGGATTATAATCTCCGCAGATCATGCGGAGATTGTATATCCATGAATTGCCCGAGTGGCCTGCCTTCGAGTGGAGCCGGGAGCAACTGGCCGAGCCTCTGGCAGCCGTCCGGCACCAGGAGGGCCGTCTGCTGGGGCATATGGACGCGCTGGGGTTCACACTGCGGCAGGAAGCATTGCTGGGCACTCTGACGGCGGACATCCTGAAGACCAGCGAAATCGAAGGCGAGTGGCTCAATCTGGAGCAAGTTCGCTCTTCCATCGCAAGGAAACTCGGCATCGAGCATGCTGCCGTGAAGCCTTCGGACCGGCACGTGGATGGCATCGTGGAGATGATGCTGGACGCTACCGGCAAGTACGACACCGCCCTGACCGCAGAACGGCTTTTCGGCTGGCATGCCGCACTGTTCCCCACCGGGCGCAGCGGGTTGCTCCGGATCAAGGTGGGGCAGTGGCGGGATGACGTGAATGCGCCAATGAAGGTCGTTTCGGGTCCGATAGGCCGCGAAAAGACTCACTTCGAGGCACCAGCTGCCAAGCGGCTGCAACGGGAGATGAAGCAATTTCTCAAGTGGTTCAACGCCAAGGCGGACATGGACCCTGTGCTGAAGTCCGCACTGGCGCACCTGTGGTTCGTCACTCTACATCCTTTCGAGGATGGCAATGGCCGCATCGCCCGTGCCGTAGCGGACATGGCGCTCGCCCGCTCCGAGGAGAGTCCACAGCGGTTTTACAGCATGTCTTCGCAGATCCAGGCCGAACGTGCCGATTACTACCGGCTGCTTGAGAAGACGCAAAAGGGGCCCTTGGATGTGACGCCGTGGATGCTTTGGTTTCTCGCCTGCCTGGGGCGCTCCATCGAGGCGGCACGCCTGGCCTTGCGCGGAGTGATGAGGAAAGCGAGGTTCTGGGAATCGCTGGGTGGGTTCCCGTTGAATGAGCGGCAGAGGCTGGTGCTGAACATGTTGCTCGAAGGCTTTGAGGGCAAGCTGACCACCTCAAAGTACGCGAAGTTGGCCAAGTGTTCGCAGGACACCGCGCTGCGGGATATCCTGCCGCTGGTGGAGCAGGGCGCACTCGTGCAGGCTCCGGGCGGCGGTCGGAGCACGGGATATGAAATCGCGCCTCAATTCCGTGGCTAGGATGGCCACGCTGGAGTATCATCTCTACGCACAGGCCAAACCATGATGACGAGACGCTTCGCCTTAAAACTTCCCGCACTGTTCCAGTTCCAGTCCGCCGCCGGCAATGACCGGCAATATTGGCTGAGCGTGTTGCAACGCGTTGCCGAACCTGTGCTCACCGCGCTCAGCCAGGGCAAACTGCGTGAGCGCATGCCGGTGGAGTGTGTGAAAGGCCAGGAGACAGACCGCCGCAATTACACCTATCTGGAAGCTCTCGGGCGTCTGCTGACGGGCATCGCGCCGTGGCTGGAGAACGGTCCTGCGGATGGCGCGGAGGGCAAACTGCGGGCCCGGTATGCCGATCTCGCGCGCGCTTCCCTTGCCCATGCCGTCAATCCTGCGTCGCCGGACTTCATGAATTTCAACAAAGGCGCGCAGCCGGTGGTCGATTCCGCCTTTCTGGCGCAGGCCGTGATCCGCGCGCCAAAGGAACTCTGGGAGAAACTGCCCGCGCAGACGAAGGCGCAGTTAGTACAGGCGCTGCAATCCTCCCGCACCATACAACCGGGCTTCAATAACTGGCTGCTCTTCAGCGCCATGGTGGAGGCATTCTTCTGCCGCGTGGGTGCGGACTGGGATAAGATGCGCGTCGACTACGCCATACGCCAGCATGAGCAATGGTTCAAGGGTGATGGCATTTATGGCGATGGTCCACAATTCCACTGGGATTACTACAACAGTTTCGTGATCCAGCCCATGTTACTGGAGATTCTGGAGGTAACTGCGGCGAATAAGACGTGGGATAACTTCCGCGCCCCCATGTTACAGCGCGCACAGCGCTACGCGGCAATACAGGAGCGTCTGATCAGCCCGGAAGGTACTTTTCCGGCGGTAGGACGGTCACTGACTTACCGTTTCGGGGCTTTTCAACTGCTGGCATTGATGGCGTTGCGGAAGCAGTTACCGGCAGGAGTCGCACCAGAACAAGTCCGCCCCGCGATGACTGCGGTGATTCGCCGTTTGATGGAAGCACCGGGAACGTTTGATGCGAATGGCTGGCTGACGATCGGCTTTTGCGGCCACCAGCCCTTCATGGGGGAGACTTATATCTCGACCGGCAGCCTCTACCTCTGCGCCGCCGGACTGTTACCGCTGGGCCTGCCTCTTGCAGATCCCTTCTGGAGCGGCGCAGCGAAGAAATGGACTTCGCAGAGGGTGTACAGCGGCGAAGATGTGCGGGCGGATCACGCGGGCTGAACTGTATACACGCGATATACTCCCATTGGTTTGTCCATTCCCCGTTCTGATCTCAGCGTCGGCCAACTCGAACTCGCCCTGCTCCGCATCCAGCTCAAGGTCTTTGAAGCCCGCTTTTATCAAGCTGTGGGCCGTTCCTACTTTGATCTGGATGAAGCGCGCGCACAGGCTGCGAAGCTGCGCGCACGGTTTGTGCCTTCCGCGCATAGAGACTCGAAAGCAGCTCGGGAACAGGCACTTGCCATTGCCGCGGCCTACGCGCAAGCAGTGCCCGCCAATTCCCCGCCGGAGCCCGCCAAGCTCAAAGCCCTGCATCACGAACTCGCCCGCGCCTGTCATCCCGATCTATCCCCTGACGAAGCACGCAAGCGGCTGCGCGAACAACTCATGACGCAGATCAATCTGGCCGCGCAGTCGGGCGACTTGAGGCGTCTGGAGTTGCTTTTCGCCTGTCTGGAAAACCACTCCGGCAAAGATGCTGCAACCGCTGTGGGCGAAATCGCCAGGCAACCGCTCAACAAACTGCGTCTCCGCGTGGAAGACGCAGCGGCAAGGAATGTGGATCTGCTGCACTTGCTCCGCAGTCACGTCCAAAGGGTCACTTCTGTCATCCGCCAACAGGGCAGGGAAGTGCTGCCGCAGGCCAACACAATTGATCTTGCGGAGCGCGCATTGCGGGATCTGGACGATCTCACACCGGCCGAGCCTCCGTTACTCTTGCCCGCGGAAGACCTCCTGGGCCGCTGGTTCATCCGTCCCGCGAAGAATACCAGCGCACCACTGAAGCCCGTTGCCGCAGGGACCTTGGAACTGCCCAAGGGAACGGCCGTCCTGCTGCGGCTCAGTGCCAAGTGCAAGAGCCTGGAGCCACTGGCAGGCCTGCCCCCGGACGCTCTCCACGGCTTCATCGATGAGTGGCCGGATTTTGTCGCTCTGCATGATGCAATGCTGGAACCGCTCGCTGCCTTTCCGGGCTTGGAGGTGCTCCACTTGGGCCGCACCGCAATTACGGGCCATGTCTTCGACGGTTTCCGCAGTCTGCGGGAACTCCGTGTCCTGGTGCTGGAAGAAACGCAGTTTGATGACCATGGCCTCGCGCGGCTCCGGGAGTGTATCTGGATGCAGCGCCTCGACCTCAGTTTTACCGCCATCACCGGTGCCGGGCTCAACGCGCTGCGCGACATGTGTTCCCTGCAGGAACTCAGCCTCTACGGCACTTCCATCGGTGACGCTGGTCTCGAATTTCTGCAGCGCACACCGCACCTGCGCAATTTGAATCTGGGGCTCACGGCGGTGACGGATGCCAGCGCCGGGCTATTGGGGTCGCTCGAAGCGCTGGAGGTGCTCAATCTGGGCGGCACGGCCATGACGGACGGCGCGCTGCATGCCCTCTGCGCGTTGCCCCGTTTGCAGGAGCTTGTGCTTTGGGAGACGGTCGTGACTGATGCCGCGCTGGAGGATCTTTCCCGGGTGACCACGCTTCGTTACCTGGATGTTGATCAGACCGCTGTCACCCCGGAAGCAATCGCATCGTTTCATCAACGGCGTCCCGATGTGCGGCTGCCCGGCGATATTTGGCAGGCGTCCTGATATCCTAGGCGGCAACCCGTACTGCCATGAGCACACTTCGAAGAAGGCGTTTTCTCCAATCCATCGCCGGCGCGCCCGCCGCTGCCGCGCTGCTCTCTGAGCCGCTTCCCGCACAGCAAAAGCCCGCTGCGGCGGATGCCCCCAAATTGCCCACTCTCACCGTGGATGCGGTGGGAGAGACGGTCAACCGCTTCTTTACACCCGTGCAATTTGCGTCGCTGCGGCGCCTGAGTGAACTGCTCTTCCCCGCTCCCGCCGGCATGCCAGGCACCGCCGAAACCAAGACCGCCGAGTTCCTCGACTTTCTTATCGGCATCTCACCGGCAGACCGCAAGAAGCTCTACCGCACGGGGCTCGATGGCTTGAACCTCGCGGCACGCAAGAAGTATGCGAAGGACTTCTCCGCGACAGATGCGACACAAGCAGATGCGATCGTACGGCCGCTGCTGGTGGCGTGGACTTATGAGCCGCCCGCCGACCCCATGATCCGCTTTCTGTGTGAGGCGCACGATGATATCCGCAAAGCAACCATGAACTCCACCGAATGGGCGGAGGCTGCCAATAAGTCCGCCGCACGCCGCCGCGGTTTATCCAGCGGTCTTTACTTCAACCGGATCGACTAACTGACATGGCATCCAAAGAATACGACGTTCTCATTATCGGCTCCGGACACGCCGGCGGCATGGCTGCAAATGTCCTCACTAAGAAGAACATCAACTGTCTGATGTTGAATGCCGGCCCCGTGGCAGACTTACAGAAAGACCGCACCGTCAAGGCTGCGCATGAACTGCCTTTCCATGGCTTCGGCGAGCCGGGCCGCAATCCACATATCGTGATCGGGGATGAGTTCAATGCCAACCAGTGGGTGGGTGAGCGTGAGGTGCCGTATACGCATGAGACCGATGCGCGGTATGACTGGGTGCGTGTGCGTCTCGTCGGCGGCCGGTCATTATTCTGGGCACGGCAATCTTTCCGCTTGAGTGACTTCGAATTCAAGGCCAAAGATCATGATGGCTTTGGCGAAAACTGGCCCATTGACTTAGCCGAGTTAGACCCGTATTACTCCCGTGTGGAGGCGATCTTCAAAGTAACAGGGCGCAAAGAAAACCTGCCGCAGTTTCCGGACGGAAATTTTGTGCCGATGGAAGAGCGTCCGGATACGAAATCCATTCAACGTCTGACGGATGCGGCAAAGTCGAAGGGCATCGCAGTTTCGAAAATGCGTTCTTCCATGGGGGAGAACGGCCTGGCGAGTTCCATTAACCTGTTATTGCCGGAAGCCGCGGCGACGGGCTTTCTGGATGTTGTGCCGAATGCCATCGTCCGCGAGATTACGGTGGATAAGAATACCGGCAAGGCCAATGGCGCGTATTTCATTGACCGGCATTCCAAGCGCGAGATGCATGTGAAGGCGCGCGTGGTGGTGCTTGCCGCCGGAACGCTGGAGAGTACGCGACTGTTGCTGAATTCGGGGATCGCCAACTCCAGCGGCATGGTAGGGCACTATCTGATTGATCAGATTTATGGCTGTAAGGTCGTGGCGGCTGTGCCTGAGGCAAAGGATGGCAAGGCACCTGCCGGGACCATGGGCGGAAGTGTCTTCATTCCCCGCTTCCGTAACTTGAAGAAGGGTGAGAAGAATAACTTCCTGCGCGGTTATGCGCTGCCGATCAGCAGCGGCGCCAGTCCGGACGCGAAGATATTCGCAGAGTATGGCACGGAGTTACAGAAGAAGCTGGATGGTTACCGCGGAGCCTGCGTGCAGGGCGGGATCTACGGCGAAGTTCTGCCGCGCTATGAGAACTATGTCCGGATCAACAAGGATGTGAAGGATGCCTGGGGAATCCCTGTGCTGCACATCCACGCCAAGTATACGGATAACGAGCTCAACATGACCCGGGATGCTGCGAATACGCAGGAGGAGTTATATAAGGCCGCAGGCTTTGAGATCTTGTTCAAGAGTGACAAAATCTTCGCGCCCGGGTATAGTATCCACGAACTGGGCACATGCCGTATGGGCGATAACCCGAAGACCAGCGTGCTGAATAAGTACAACCAGACGCACGATATCAAGAATCTCTTCGTTGTGGACGGCGCGGCCTTTGTTACCGGCGGCTGGCAGAACCCGACGATGACGATCTCAGCACTGTCGATGCGGGCCTCGGAGTATCTGGCGGAAGAGATGCGCAAGAAGAATATTTAGGAGCCGGGCTTCCTTGCGGGCGCAGATCTGCCCGCCACGGCACAGAGCGCGCGGAGCGATGACATTGTACGCGCACTCGTCATTACTTATCCGGAAACAAGCCGGGCATCCACCTTCCGGCCAGTGCTGCGGGAAAGTTAAGCCGCAAGGGTGCCTTTGGACTCTCAGAACTTAGTACGCCCCGGTCCAGCAGCATCGAGGTAATGCGGCGTGCCTGCCTGTCTCCCGTGCCTGTTACTGCGGGGACATCCCCGCGCGGCAGTTCTCCCCGGTAGAGAATCGCCTCCAGCACTGCGCCCGAGTTTGGCATCAAGCGGTCCTGCTGGATTTCTTCTTGCGCCCAAAGTACGATCCGCGTGCGCAGTTCATCGGGACGCATCAGTTTCTCCATGAAATCGACCTGATCGATACAAACCTGCAGAAAGAAGACCGTGAAATCCGCCAGTGCGGATTCGCTGAGATTTCCTCTGCCGTCCAGGTCGCCACGGCGCGGTTCATCGCAAGCCGCCAGCAGTGATTTGTACTGATCCACATTCCGTGCCAGGCCGCGCGAGACGGCCCAAAGAGCACCCGTATCCAGAGTCTCCAGCAGCACGGCATGCGACATCAGCCTTGCCACACGTCCATTGCCGTCCAGAAACGGGTGGACCCACAGCAACCGGTGGTGAGCCGCAGCCGCAGCCACAACCGTGTCCAGCTTCCCCAGATTTCCGTAGACCGCTTCAAACCGTTGCAGGAACCTTGGCACCGCCCCCGGACTGATCGCAACATGCTGGCCAACCTGCACATCACGATCCCGGAATGCACCAGGCTGCAGTGGAACCCTTGTCTGATGGAGGGGGTCTTCGACGGATAAGAGATCTTCCGGCAGCAACTCACAGAAGCGCCGGTGCAATTCCTGTATTCCCGCCAGGCTGAGGGACTTCTTGCTGCTGAGTCCGCCTTCATCGATCCACTGCTGCACAGCAATGTGGGCCTTCGCCTCCAACTGCAAGTCCCGCTGCTTCCTGTCGCCGCTGAATTCGTTCTGCAGTGCCCGCTCAATATCCACCGGATGCGTGTTGTGGCCCTCGATAAAATTGGAGTAGTAGCAGTTCATCGAACGGACCAAGTTCGCCAGCGGCGCAATCAGCCTGGCGGGCAGACTTCCCCGGAAGCCGGCTGACCTTTGCGCCAGTCCCAAGGCGAGATCCAGGAGTCCGCGATTCCGCAGGGTGCGTTCCCCCGGGAGCATTGGCTCCATTTTTCCGATGTGTTCCCCGCGATCAAGGTCCATAGAAAAGTCCGGAAGAATGTCCGGCTGTATGCATCACCTAAAAGATTAACAGTAAAAGGTTTTACTGTAAAACAAGATCGAAGAACGTCCGCCAAAATGTCCGCTTCCAAGTCCGCTTGTTACGGCAGCGGTCTATCCGTCCAGAGAACCTTGTCCGCAATCGCCCGCGCCTTGATCAGCCGGCCGCCGAGGAGTTTCTCCGCGCGCTTCTCTCCTTCATCTTGCGTGAAGAGCCACTTCCGTTCACCGGCACCCCAGCGCTGCACCAGTTGTTCATCGCTGAGAAAGATATCCGGCGCATCCGGGTAGCAGGATCCCCACAGAATCGTGGACCCTTCGCCGTTCTGTCCGCACCGTGGATAAGTCAGCAATGCCGGCTTGTGCAGGAAGTGGTTGGTGTAGAAGATGACGGAAGATGCGTCTGACTGCTCACCGATGATGATGAAGGAGTCGGCGGGTGTTCCCTTGGCCAGAATCACATCGGCCAACTGCTTGGAACTGAGCATCGGCTCGAAACGCGCGAAGGCGATGTGGGCCGCGATGAGGAAGACCGCAGCGGTCAACGCTACACTCACGCTCGCCGCGATATGTTTGCCGTTCACCCGCAAACGCCAGCCCAGAAACGGACCAGTCAGAAGTGCCACCGCCGCCAACCCCGCCGGTAGGCGAAGTGACGCGAAAGACTCGCCGGTGAGGTCAAAGAAGTGCGACATCGAAAGCGTGTATCCGGCTACGGCACGGTGAGCCAGCAGCGTGCCGATATCGTCCACATAGGGCAGGTTGCGGGATTCCCACAAGCACACACTGAGGGCAAGCGCGATCAGCACTCCCAGCACGGCGAAGACGGCCTGTGCGCGCGAGAGCCAGGCTTGCGAAAGCAGTGGCCGCCCGTGCTGCTCTTCGATCCCCGCCACCACCGCGGCAATCAACATGAACAGCGGTGGCCACACGGGAAATGTGTAGTATTCCTGATTGGTTGAGATGCCGAAGAACACTAGAGAGAATGCGCTGAACAACCCCAGCAGCAGGGCGGAGCGCACACGGAACCGCGCAGGGTCTGCTTCCTGGCGCACCTGTTCCATCCAGGACTTTCGCGTCTTCCAGCCTGCAACCAGTGTTGCGGGAAGAAACAAGCTCCAGGGGAAAAGCCAGACAAAGTGCAGCAGCCAGTACGCGGCGAATGGCAGCTTGTTGTAATCATGCGGATAGCGGTGGCCGAAGAAGCGCAGGAAGTGTTCGTTGACCAGATAGAACCACCAGAAGCCATGAACATTACCGATGGTCGGGTGATTTCCCACGGCGTTGCCCTGATCCGGATTCGCCATGCCCACCAGCACGTGCCATGGAAGCGCAATTGCCAGCAGGAGCAGGAAGCCGGAGATGGGGCGCAGGAGCCGCCAGCGCCCCCACTCGCCGGTCCAGAGCAGGTATGGAATGGCCGCTCCGAAAAAGAAGACCGGGGCGATCATTCCTTTGATCAGAATCCCCAGCGCTACCATGCTCCAGGACCAGTACACCCGCGCCGGGCGGTTCATCTCCAAAGCGGTCAGCATCCCGTAAAGAGCAGTCAGCAGGAAGATGCTCATGATGGCTTCCGGAATAATGAAGCGGGTAAACAGGAATGGACCAAATGAGGTCAGGCAGCCGAGCCCTGCATAGAGGCCAGCCCGCGGCCCCCAGGCGCGCTTGCCCCACATCCACGCAAGCCAGGTGAGTGCCAGCATCGCCAGCGCATTGGGCAGGTGCGTGGTGAACGCATTCTGCTGACCGGTGACAAGGTAAACGGAGGCCACCAGCCACCAGGGGAGAGGTGGTTTCTCAATGTACCGGATATAGTTGATCCGGCCTGTGATCCAGTCGCCACTGTCCACGTAATGCTGCGCAACCTGTGCGTGGGCGGCATCCACATCATCGAGCAGTGCCGGCGTGAAGAGCGAAGCAACATAGACAGCCAGAAAGATGACGCCGAACAGCGCCCAGACGAGTCTGTTGGAGCTGGCAAGCTTCGAATCAATCGTGGAGGAGATTTGTCGCAAACGTAGATGATACCCTTAAGACCGCGTTACCGTTAGGTTTCATACGCTGAGAGCCATAGGTTCGCCGCTGCCCTGGGGGAGACAGTTATGCCAAAGTTTTTGATTGAACGGGAAATTCCCGGAGCAGGCAGCCTGACTCCGCTGGAACTGCAGTCAATTTCGCAGACATCATGCAGCGTGCTGCGCTCCATGGGCCCTGAGATTCAGTGGGTCCAAAGCTACGTAACCGATGACAAGATCTACTGCATCTACATTGCGCCGGACGAGGCAACGGTGCGGAAACACGCTGAGCAGGGTGGCTTTCCCGCGAACAGCGTTTCCCGGGTTCGCACTGTGATAGACCCCACAACGGCGGATTAGCGGGCCGCTGGCGGTTCTTGATCCGTGGGAATGCCGGCAATATGACGGTAAAACGCCACCGCGCGATTGATGGCGGAAGCTTCATTTGCCGTTGCCATGCTGTTTGCATTCCTACTGGAGCGGGTTAGGCTGTAAAACTTCCAGACGCCGTCTGACTCTTTCTCTAAGAAATAGATTGCCTGCGCATCTCCGGGGTGGAAAGCCGTCAGCAGCATATATTTGAGCGGACTAACATTCGTGATGTCGAAAACAATCCGCCCGGCGGAAGCTTCCATGATATGCAGTTTCCAGATTCCGGTACCTGTTAAGTTATCGGTTTGCTGGTAGTGGACCGTTGTCCCTGGCTGCAGTTCAGATACGGAAAAGTCCGCGCGGGCCGCGGCATCCTTTGCGCCAGACAGAGCGGAAGCTTTGGTGATCAGTGTCTGCCATTGTTTGTGTGTCGCCGACCAGTAGCGCACCCCGCCAAGCGAAGATACGGCACCAATCTTCCGCAATAAATCCTGCGCGTCCTGTTGGTGCGGAAACCTTGCGGCGACGCTCACCAGAGTTGAGAAGCCTGTTCCGCTCCAGCCAGTGCAGGGTGGTGGCGTCCAGGTTGCACCGGATTCCTGTTTGCTCCAGGCTTTCACCGCTGCAGGTTGTCCCACTCCCGGCCAATCCGGGACGGGCCGCATTCCGCAGGGCGGCGCGGGCACGGTCTGGGCCTGAAGTGAAAACAGGCTCAGAATCAGAAGCGGGCGGAGCGCTTTCCTCATCGGATCTTATACAGCCGCCGGGCATTGCCCCGCAGTACCATCTGAGCGAGTTCCAACGCCCGTGCGCGGCTAATCTCACCATCGCGCATCATATCTGTAAGTGCCATGCCCAGTGCCTCCCGTCCTGTCTTATCCGCCATGTAGGCAGTCTCCTCCCAGCCTGAGTCCGGCGCGTAGGGATAAGCATCCGTCGCGTACAGCACCTTTTCAGGTACATACTCCAGCCAGGCGCGGATGGTCCCGGCAACTTCGCGCGGATAATTCATTGAGGTTTGCTGCGAAAAGTCCGTGTAACAGTTTGGCTTGGTCAGCAGCGCCGTCAATTGCCTGCTGTAAGGCCAGCCTCCATGCAGTAAAACGAAGTTAGTGTGGCGGAGCGACGGGTCATTCAGCAAGGGTTCCAGCAGCATGGGGTTTCCCGCGCCTACATTGAAGTAACCCCCACCACCGGCCGCGGCATGGATATGTACGGCCATTCCCAAGCGCCCGGCCTCCAGGGCGATGAAGCGGAAGATATAGTCCTGCAGCGCCTTGTAATCTCCACTGCCATTGACATAGACCTTTTCCGCCTCCATCTTTGAGGGGTTTCCCACTTCCAGGGTTCGAAGATAGGCCATCTCGAACTTCTCTGCGACGGCCCCGGACATCTTATGCCGCTTCAATGTCGCAAGCACGACCTTATCCAGATAGCCGTCCAGTGTAGGTGGCTTTTCTGTAACTCCAGATTCCGAGTAATATCTCCGCAGTAACTTGTCCTCCAGTGCGAAGAATGCCTTTTGGTCGGAGTTATGCACTAAGCCCGCGGTGGGCAACGGATACATCAGCGCATCCGCGAACGGCACCCAGAGGAAACGCGTGGGCGGCAGGCCCGGACCCAGCGCGACGCGGTTCGCCAGCATCGTTTCGATATTCATCTGGTCCAGCAGGCGAACGGCATACTCACGGCCGTAACTGGCCGCTGCTTTGGCTTTGTCCCCGCCGAAGACAGCTTTGTGCGCCTCCACTAATTCCGGTGAGCCCATGCGCAGCCGCACCGGATCGGACTGGGCCTCAAGCGATTCCACCGGAAGCGCATCATACTCATCGTCCGGCTTCTCACCCGGCATGACGGGCCGCACGGGATGCGCATGGTTGTCCACGGCCTTGATTTCGGCGATCTTCGCTGCCAGTTGCCGGTCAACGCGCCCGGTTCCAGAAGAGCATCCACTGAGCAGTAAGAGCAGCAGGAAGCAGCAGGAAAGTGGAAGTCGGACCATTGGCACCATCTTACAGAAGCGACGATGCCGTATCATCATCGAAGACATGACTCAGCGCCGCGCGCTCTTGCTCTTCGCCACTGGATTATTCCTCCTCACCTTCGCCTGCGGACCCCGCTACAGCCGTCTCACCGTGCCTGCGAAGTTCACAAGAAAAGCGCCTGCCGTCTACCGCGCGCGTTTTGAGACCACCAAAGGGCCTTTTGTGATTGAAGTTCACCGGGACTGGGCACCGCTCGGCGCGGACCGCTTCTACAATCTGGTGCGCGGCGGTTTCTATGACGGCGAGCGCTTCTTCCGGACGCTTCCGAAGTTCGTTGTCCAGTGGGGTATCCCCCCGAAGCCCGCGGTTGCGAAGGCCTGGGGCGACACCACACGGATTCCGGATGATCCCGTAACGCAGTCGAACACCCGCGGCTTTGTCAGTTTCGCGACCAGCGGACCCAACACCCGCACAGCGCAGTTATTCGTGAACATGACCGACAATGCCCGGCTCGACAAACTCGGCTTCGCCCCTTTCGGCAAGGTGGTGCAGGGCATGGAGGTCTTCGACAAGCTCTATGCCGAATATGGCGAAGGAGCGCCCCGTGGCAAGGGTCCGGAGCAGAAGCGGCTCCGGGAAGAAGGGGAGGAATATCTGGCCAAGGAATTCCCGCTGCTGGATAAGATCCGGAAGGCACGGATTCAGCGGCGTTATTGGTGGGGGAAGTAAGGTTTTGCCGGTAGCATCTTCGGTTGGATATATGGGTGGCGAGGATCGTACTCTGCGCCCAACCCCTTCCGTTTCCATGGATCCGGCTAAGTGCTTTTGTTTCAGTCGATTGTTGCAATCAGATCTTAAAGCTCCTGCATGAAAAATACAATATTGTTCATGCAACACATGGCATAGGCAAGTCCTCTATGCGGACCGGCTATTACAAAACACAAACGGCCATTAAATGACTGACGGCCGTTAGAGTATTTATGAATTTTGGTGCGGAGAGGGGGACTTGGTGACGCCTGCACTATTTGTAAGGGCGCGATTGCCGTAAATCTATTCCCGCCTCCCAAACCTTAGGTCCTAGTTCTGGACTGCTTAGCCAACACACTCAACAGCGCTTCCGCATGCAGCGAAGCGGCACGGACCAAATTAGGATCAATCCGCTCGAGCAAATCAAATCCATGCCTTGTTTTGTGGTATTCGCCTTTCTGCGTCCGCTTGGTTGCGTGGCTTAGTACCTTAAACACCTTCTCTTTTTCGATCTTTTCAATATCCATCCGCCCCGGCAGGGAATTCACTAGAAAGCCTTGGCCATAATAGGTTGAAAGAGCGTCGGGGTCAGCGAGAAACCACGCTTCCATCACTTGAACCATCAAGTGAGCCTGATCTTCGACGGCAGACAATGGGCGCGTCCATTTATCGTCCTTGCGGTTCTTTAGGTGCTGCCAGGTGGTAGTACTCACTTCCATTTCAGCGTCGACTAGAAGTATGACAAGGTCGTCAGGGTGCTGGTTCAAGGCGGTGCAGAAATCCCTAAACGCGTCCTGTCGACTTCCAGATGCAATGATCTTGAACGATCCGGTAGGTATTACCTTCCCAAGAAATATTCCAAAGGCTTTCCTGCAGTTACTTTTCGTACTACCTTCAAAGCCGCCCTCGACATATATGCGAATGCTCACCAGCGGGTACCCCCAATTTCGCCAGTACGCCACAGTTGACCCAGTCTATAACGACTGAGCCACTCAGATAGTTGCTCAGCGTCCAATCGCTTAAATGCGGACGATCCTTCATACTTATCGCAGACGATTATCGACGATGGGTTCCCTGACATTTCGTCGATCAAATCGTCGGAGTGTGTTGTGACAACCAACTGCATTCGCTCAGATGCATCTTGGATCAGCCTCGCCAGTGGCTGAATCATGTCAGGATGTAGGCCCAACTCTGGCTCCTCAATACAAACCAGTGGCGGTGGAGATGGATGTAACAGGATTGTGAGTAGAGATAGCCAGCGGAGTGTTCCATCTGAAAGCCGTGAGGCCGGAATCGTAATACCGTTGGCTTCCTCGATCCGCAGATCAACTAATCCGCCTTGAATCGGAGTCAGTACATCTTCTGCTCCTGCGTAAAACATCCGTAGATATCGGAGTAACTCTGCTTTTGCAAGAGGATCTGCTCTAAGCTTGTTCAACATCAAGCCAAGATTGCTGATATCCTCTTCTAGAAAATCATTCTTCTGGCCTGCACCATATAGATCTCGGATTCCGGAATCAGGGCCAAACTGCCAATTCCTGTACAAGCGGAAGCTCGCGAAATATCGGCCCAAATTGGTAACCTCTGGGTATTGATCGGGATCTTGGCGTTGGGACAAGATCGATCGCTGTGGGTCCACATCTTCCCGATTAAGCTTTCGGGGCTTCCCTGCGACGTTTAGGACTGGCTTGCCGCTGTTCAGATGGAAATACAAGTAGGGCTTGTCATGGCCGTGGTCCGGCATTTCATTTTCGATGCGTTCATCGATGATCTTCAACTGCGCTCCACTTCGGGTGAATGCCAACCTGTACGAGATGGTCTTACCTACCCCAATCGGGGCCACAGCGCACTCAATCGAAGCAGTCGGGGTTTTCGCAGTTGAAGGGCCCTTCCAAAGCCATTCTGAAATCCCGCCGCTGTCGCCGACCTCAGCCGCAAAATCCTTTGGAGTACTGCGAAGAAGCCCAATAATTTCTATCAAGTTTGACTTACCAGAGCCATTTGGCCCGATAAGAATATTAAGGTTTCCGAAGTCAATCTTGGGGCTTTCATTCCCGAACGAAAGCAGGTTTCGAATTTGTAGACTCTGCAGCGTATTCTTTTTCATAGCCCGGTTACACCCACCCCCCAATAATACAGCCACATCCAGACTCTTGTTGCCTTTGGGGGGAGGCCCAAGCTTCGAGGACGTTGCGGACATCGTAGGAATTTATTGCGCGACGTAGTTTGAAAACAACACTCCAAGTGGTCCCCAGCCCGTCAGCCGCGCATCGATGAGTTGACGGAGGAGGTCCAAGACTGGATTGCCTCAAACCGGATGCGGTTCCATGAGTGCATCAACTTTCAGTGTTCCCAGCTATAGGCATCGGGAGATGCTGAAGATGTTCCAGCCAGGTGAGAAACTTCTTCTCGTCAGAAAGTGAGAATGCTTTTTCCGCGTCAGCGACGCAGTTTGTTCGGTGTTCTTCCACATTGGGCTCAAGCCTTGCGAGGTGGTACCACGATTTGGAACGTTCATACCAGCCCAAGGCCTTATATTCTGGGTCGATGTGCTGTGCCGCTTTCTCCAGATCTTGGACCGCCAACTTAAGTAGTGAAATGCCCGAAGATTTATCATCTGGAGCAATACGTACTGCACGTTCTCTCCGCGCGTAACCCAGTCTCAGCCAGCCGATGTGGTAGGTTGGACGGTCGCAAGTCAGCTTGTAGAAGAATTCGATTGCGGCTTCGTAGTCTTCGGACCTTATCGCTTCTATCGCCTCGGACATTGAAAGTTCGCGGCTCGGGGCAGACGGTTGCGGCTGATGCGGAGCTATTGGACTGGCAACGGCGGGTTGAGCATGGTCTAGTGGCTCTTCTGTCTTAAAGACGTACTCGCTTTTCGTCGGCTCAGGAAGGCATTGGACAATCCCGCCGCTGACTCTTACCACAGCATTGGCTTCGGCGCGAAACCGGGTATACTCGCAGAAATCATGCTCCTTAACCCGCGTGAGAACATGAGGACGCATCATTGAGTCCAAATGCAACAGCGGATTCGCTTCCCATACTTCTACCTCGTTCGCATCTTTCTTGCTGCATGGAAAAACGAAATCGATTTCCTTCGACTGTCCATCAACTAGTGATTCCATAAGTCCGCCATGGAGGAAGCAGCGGGCAACTCGGAACGCACCCGTTAGGGCACTGCTCTGGCCACCTTTTGCGTGCGAAGTAGGCAATGGAGTGATGCTGAACAACTGTTCAGTAGCCGCCTCGAGCGCATCCGCGACCTCGCCGAGCGGATCATGGGGGAATGGTACGTGGGCTAGTCTGTTTCGGAAGGAATTGACGTAGCGCATTGCGATTCTGACTTCTACCTTGTCACGCTTGAAGTCTGCTGGAACATCACATGCTTTCGACCAAGAGGTGACTAGCGGAGCCATGTCTATTTCTGCAGCTGTCAGCAAGCTCTTTACGGACGACAGAAATTTACTTGATGGTTCAACGAGTTTGGCTATTTCGTCCAAAATGTTTATCCATTGATCGATCGCTCCGTCCTTGGCTCCTGACATTGACCTGAACTGGTCAAGTGAAATGTCCCATGTCTTGCCATAAAAGAACTCACGTTGTCTGCGTAAAATTGGCGTAGAATCGACGTCACCAACGAGCCGGGACATCGACGCCAAGGCGAGAGTAATCTCTATCGCCTCCCAAAGATGGATAAGCCGCCACACCCGTTCGTAGGGATCAGCATTCTTGTGGCGACGACGTAGAAATGTGTCTACTGCATCTGAAACAGAAGGCCACAGAAAGCCACCGTTGTTAGCGGATTCAAGATTGGGAATGACTGGCACGAACAAAGCTCCTCCACTCCGATTGTACGGTCACCTATCAGGCTAGTTGGAGCGACGGCCTCAGTCTCATGCCCCATCTTTCCTTCGCTGCACCTCAGCTTTGGGCACAATTTGGGGCACAGACGAAAAAAGCCCTCGTATCTTCTTGATACGAGGGCAGTTCTTTGGTGCGGAGAGGGGGACTTGAACCCCCACGGTGTTACCCGCTAGCACCTCAAGCTAGTGCGTCTGCCAATTCCGCCATCTCCGCAATTTGGGGTGAAACGAAAACCTGAACAGCAATCCTTACTTTTTCGGCGCTGGCTTCGCCGGAGCGGGGGCAGTCGAGGGAACGCTGCTCACCGGATGCCGCTGTAATGTCCCGCCGGTGCCTGACGCACTCTTCGTCGCAACAATCGACAGCGAGAGCGACGTCAGCATGAACAAGATCGCCGAAATCGTCGTCACTTTCGAAAGCAGCGTGGCAGAGCCGCGCGGACCAAACGCCGTCTGTGAACCCATTCCGCCGAACGCTCCAGCGAGATCAGCCGCCTTGCCGCTTTGCAGCAACACAACGCCAATCAGAAAAAGGCACACCACGACATGCACGAGAGTTAACAGGATCGAAATCACAACCTTTTCAGTATAGCGCAGCCGCCCCCTGCCTTGCCCAGACCCGATAGAGGTTCCCTTCCCGATAGCCATCGCGCATCGGTGCCCTGCCCCGGAAAGCCCGCACTGGAGCATATCCCGCCGCTGCCGCGGCACGTTCCACCCCGGCCAAAGCATCAGCCGGATCCTGCGGTTCCACTCCACAAATCACAATCAGGTCCGGCTTCTCCTGCCCAATCCGGGCCACCTCCAGATCCACCCGGTTCCCCTTGCTCCAAACCCAATAGGACGACGCCTGATTCGCAAAGATCTGCCCAGGGAAGTAGGCGCTCACCGCCGCCGAATACGGCCCGTACCCAAAGATTCTGCCCCGTGCCTCCCGCAAATACCGCGCCGCAGCCAGGCTCCCGTCATATGGCTCCCGCCAATCCGCCCGGACTGCATGCCACGTCCATGGAATCTGCGCCAGAGCCATGAGGCACAACCCGGCGGTCACCAGCTTCGGCATCCGCGCCGGCCATACGATCCACAATCCGGCCACTGCCGCCACGAACATCATTCCGGTGTGCCAGGGTGCCACATACACGGTCGCGAAGAAGACCAGCAGCACAGGGACAGGCAACAGATAAAGCAAGTTCCTCCGTCCGGCCCAGCAAATCAAACCCAAGGCGGCGAGCCCCGCCCACACGGACCCCGCAAACGGAAGCGTCAACACCTCCAGTGCGCGCCAGAGCTTGTGGAACACCCGCCCGCCGCCTGCTCTCGGCAAAGATGCCGCCTGCACGGTGACAAAGCCAAAGTCCGGCGCGGGCCGCGCACTCCACGCCGCCAACAGGCAAAAACCCGCGAATAACACCACTCCCGGGACGGCGCGCCTCCAATCGATTTTCCGCCGGTGAATCCACGCAAACGCCGCCAGAAAACAAACGGCCACCAGGAAGCCATGCGAACTGACATTCGCGAGCAACCCGCCCAGCACAGCCAGCAGCAGATACTTTTCCGGACGCTCCCGAATGACCCAGGCGATCCCGAAGCACAGCGCCGGAGCCAAAACATAATTCCGCGCGATCACCGCATATTGATAACTCAGGAAAAACGTAAATGGCAGCAGCACCCGCAGCAGCAATGGAAACGGAGCCAGCCGCATCAGTAGATAAATCCCGCCGGTGGCAAAGGCCCCCGCGATCCAGTTGATCGACGCATAGGGCAGTCCTGCATGCGACGCCACCCAGTTGATCAGGTGCCACAAGCCCGGGCTGCCTTCATACCGCAGGGCGCGGAAGAGCAGGTCCGGCAGCGGGTTATCCCGTGCCAGCAGCCAGGATTGCGCCTCATCGGCCCAGGGTTCATGTTTGGAGATGGTGGCGAAGACGATCGCCGCGAAGAGGGCCGTCACCAGCGCAGCGGCTGATTCCCGCCCGGCAAATTTCATGCCTGACATCCGCAGAATAACAGTATTCCGCCGCCCGCCGCGTGTCACCATAGAAATTACCCGCAACCATGAGAATTGTTTTCGACCAGGCGAACGGCACGGAGCCCAATAGTCCGCAGCCTCTAATCGCGCGTTCCCGCCGTTGGATGCCCACCCTCAAGTACCTCTCCGAAACAGAGAGCCACGTCTACGCCCTCTCGATTTCCGCCAGCGTACTGCTCAGTTTCTTCCCGTTCCTCATCGTCATGTTGTCGCTGGCCCGCTTCGTTTTTCACATGCCACAGGCCGAAAAGGCGATCCAGTTGGCCATCAGTGACTATTTCCCCGGCAACATGGGCGTCACAATCTGGGTCGGGCTGCAAAAGTTGACCGGACGACTGCAGGTCATGTCGATCATCCTGCTGCTCTTCACGGCCAATGGAGTGTTTGAGCCGCTGGAAGTGGCGCTGAACCGCGCCTGGGGTGTCTCGGAAAACCGGCCTTATCTCAAAAACCAGGTGCTCAGCCTGTTCCTGATTCTCATCTGTGGCGGACTCGCACTGGGTTCGGTCCTGCTCACTGCCGTCAATCAGGAATATGTCGCTTCACAGTTCGGCATCCATGGTGCGTTCCCGAAGTGGCTTTCCATCGTGATCTTCAAGCTGGCGGCCATTCCCTGCACGATTCTGACGCTCTTTGTGACCTATTGGCTGCTCCCGAACTGCCCGGTGCCAGCCCGGCGGATCTTCCCGGTTTCGATGCTCATGGGAATCATCCTGGAAGTCTACAAGTACATCTTCGTGCTCGCCTGGCCGTGGCTGAACGCGAAGTTTGAGCATGAATACGGGCCGTTCCGCTACTCCGTCTCGATTCTGATCTTCACCTTCATCGGCTCCATGTTCGTGCTGGCGGGTGCGGAATGGACCGCGAGAACTTCGGAACCGCGCGTCGCTCCGGTGCAGTTCGAATAGAGGCTATTTGCCGAACGCTTTGCCGAACCAGCGGGCCAGCAAGCCCTTGGGTTCGGCGGGCAGTTCCAGTTGTGGAACCGGCAAAGGCTCAGGAACCACGGGTGCGGGCGGTTCTTCTACGGCAACGGGCGGGGCAACTGACGCTGCCACGGCTTGCACGGGGACCGGTTCGGGAACGGGCCCAGCTATAACTGGCTCCGGAGCCGGCGCGGTCACAACAGGTGCGGGCGGCGCGGGCAGATTCAACTGCAAATCCGCAGCCACTTCTTCCAGAATCGCCGGAGTCACAACCCGCGCACCCATCGCGAACGCCGTCAGCAGCAAGTTGTCGCAAACCGAATTGATCAGGCGCGGAATGCCTGCCGTGCGCGCCTGAATGCCTTCAAGCACCACACGCGGAAATACCCGCTGTTCCTTCATACCGGCGCGTGCCAGGCGGCTGGCGATGTAATCGGCGGTTTCCTGCAGGTTGAACGCCCGCAAACGGCAACGCAGTGAAATCCGCTGCTTCAACTGCCGGTATTCCTGCTCCTCCAGCTTTTGATCGAGTTCCGGCTGTCCCGCCAGAATGATTTGGATCAATTTGCCCCGGCGGTTCTCCAGATTTCCCAGCAGGCGGATCTCTTCGAGCACATCCCAGCTCAGGTTCTGCGCCTCATCCACAATCAGGACGGCGGTTTTCCCGGCGGCCGCGCGCTCCAGCAGCATATTGTTCAACTGGAACAAGACATCCGTCTTCGAAGGCTTCGTCATCCCGAACGAAAAATCGTAGGCGATCATTTCGAACAGCTGTTCCGGCGTGAGGCGCGAATTAAACAGCACGGCGAAGGGGATTTCGTGGCTCGCCAGATGGTCCCGCAGGCACTCCAGCATGGTTGTCTTCCCGGTTCCAACCTCGCCGGTCAACACAATAAATCCCTTGCGGCTCTGCACACCGTAAATCAGGTTGGCCAAAGCCTCTTCATGCTGCGGACTCCGAAAAAGGAACGCAGGGTCAGGGCTCAGGTTGAACGGATTGTCTGTAAGTCCGAAAAAGGCGTTGTACATTGCCGCTTGCTAGCGTAGCATGCCCAAAAACTATGCTTTGCCCCGCAAAGTCCACACGCGCGTCTCTCCGCCGGCAAAGGTCTGGGAGGCCCCATCGCAAACAGTATTCGCTGCCGCCCGAGGTCCGTTTTGCCGGCGACTACTTAAAGAGAGAGATACTGAAAAGAATCACTCGCATGTCCGAAGTCCGATACAGAACGCCCGGCGGAATTGAAGTTCTCCGCACTTCCGCCAAAATGCCCTACCGCAAAGGTCTGACCCGCCTGCTGCGTGAACTCGATGAGTACAGGGGGCTTTACCTCTCCTCAGGCTATGAGTTCCCCGGGCGCTACTCGCGCTGGGATATTGTTTCTGTCCGCCCGCCGCTGGAACTGGTCAGCTTTCAACGTGAGGTGACCTTCCGTCCTCTGAATGAACGTGGCAAGGCCATCAATCACATGCTGGCGGCAGTCCTGGAAAATCATCCCCACTGGGAAAGTTTCCGGAATGATAACGGCACGCTGCACGGCACATTGAAGCCCATGCCAGCCTTCTTCCCGGAGGAAGAGCGCAGCAAGCAGCCTTCTGTCTTTTCCATTCTCCGCGCGCTCACGCAGGAATTCCGCACCGAACACGACAACAAACTCGCGTTTGCCGGGGCGTTTGGGTATGACCTGCTCTTCCAGTTCGAACCCATTCCGCTCCATCTGCCCCGTTCCACCAGGAAAGATCTTCACCTCTACCTCTGCGACGACATCATTTACATGGACCGCAAGCGCGAGGTCATCAAGCGCTTCAGCTACGATTTCTCACTGGGCGCTGTCACCACCGCGAACCTGGAACGCACCGGCGAGCGCATTCCGGAAGCCCCCAAACGTCCCCGCGGACCGATCACCTCAGACCATCTGCCTGAGGAATATATGGCCAACGTGGAAACCGTCCGCGAAGGCATGCGCAAAGGCGATTACTACGAAGTCGTGCTGCGCCAAACCTTCCAGACGACTTACGACGGCACGGCTTCTGACCTCTTTCTGCGCATGCAGAAAGCGAACCCCAGCCCCTATGAATTCCTCGTGCAGTTCGGTGATGAGCAGCTTGTTGGTGCCTCGCCGGAAATGTTCGTGCGTGTGGAAGGCCAGCGCGTGGAAACCTGCCCCATCTCCGGTACCGCGAAACGCACAGGCAACCCCTTGCAGGATGAAAAGAACATTCGCGAGCTTCTGAACTCCACCAAAGAAGAGTCAGAACTCACCATGTGCACCGATGTGGACCGAAATGACAAGAGCCGCGTCTGCGAGCCGGGTTCTGTCAAAGTCATCGGCCGCCGTCTCATTGAAAACTACGCCGGACTCTTCCATACAGTCGACCACGTGGAAGGTTTTCTGCAAGAGGGCTTCGACTCCCTCGACGCGTTCCTCAGCCACATGTGGGCAGTCACGGTCATCGGCGCTCCCAAGAAGGCCGCTTCTCTTGCTGTTGAAACGCTGGAAAAATCGGCACGCGGCTGGTATGGCGGCGCGCTCGGCATGCTCCAGTTGAATGGGGATATCAATACGGGCATCCTGATCCGCACCACTTATCTGCGCGATGGCTACGCCCAATATCCCGCCGGTGCCACCCTGCTGTATGATTCGGTTCCCGCTGCTGAAGAAGCCGAAACCCGGCTCAAAGCCACTGGTTTCTTCAAGCTTCTGGGGACTCCCGCCGCTGCCGCCGCGCCCGCGCCGGAACAAGAGCAGATTTCGCTGAAGATGCTCCTGGTGGATAACGACGACTGCTTCATCCACACTCTTTCCAACTACGCACGACAGACGGGGGCAGAAGTGGTGACGTACCGCGCCGGCTTCCCGCTCTCTCTGCTCGATGAAATCAAGCCCGACCTCATCCTGATCTCACCCGGCCCCGGCAGGCCGGAAGATTTCGGGGTGCCCGGAGTCGTCCAGCATGCCGCCCAAGCAGGCATTCCCGTCTTCGGCGTTTGTCTGGGACTGCAGGGTATTGTGGAAGCTTTTGGCGGCGAACTCGGCGTTCTTTCTTACCCCATGCACGGCAAGCCTTCCCAGGTGCGCCATGATGGCAAGGGCGTGTTCGCGGGGCTGCCGGAAGAGATCGGTGTGGGCCGCTACCACTCGCTGTATGCCGTTCCGGAGAAGCTTCCCGGCGTGCTGGAAGTCACCGCGCATTCGGATGATGGCGTGATCATGGGCGTCCGGCACAAGACCCTGCCGATTGAGGCGGTGCAGTTCCACCCCGAATCCATTCTCAGCGCAGAAGGCGATGCCGGGCTGAAAATGATGCGCAATGCTTTGGAGAGTGCGCGTAAACTAGTCGTGAAATGAAGCTCGCGTATCTGCTGCTCACCGCTTTGCCGCTTTTTGCGGTGGAGAAGATTCCAGTGCTGATTGTGGATGGCCAGAACAATCACGACTGGCAAACGGGAACCCGGGAAATCCAGGGAATTCTTGCGGAGAGCGGTCGCTTTGCGGTGGATGTTTCGACCACGCCGCCGGCCAATGCGCCAAAGGAAGCGTGGGACCAGTGGTATCCCGCGTTTGCCCGTTACAAAGTGGTGATTGATAACTTCAATGGCGGCCACTTAGCCACCGGTACGCGCTGGCCGGAACCTGTGGAGAAAGCGCTCGTGCAGTACGTTCGTGGTGGAGGCGGCCTCGTGATCTTTCACGCGGCGAACAATGCTTTCCTCAACTGGCCGGAGTTTAATGACATGATAGGTCTCGGCTGGAGGGACCCGTCTTTCGGAGACGGTCTTGCGTTTGATGCCGGTCATCAACTGATTCGCACGCCCAAAGGCAGCGGCGCCAAGCCCGGCCATGGTCCGCGGCATGACTTTGAAATTGAGGTGATGAATGCCGCGCACCCCATCACAAAAGGCTTGCCGGCCAAGTGGCAGCACCCCTCCGAGCAACTGACGCACGGCCAGCACGGCCCGGCGGAAGGTTTGACGATCCTGACTGCGGCGATGTCCGAAGTGACTCATCAATATGAGCCGATGGACTGGGTTCGGGATTACGGCCAGGGCCGTGTTTACGCGACGATGTTAGGTCATACCTGGAGGAACGAGCCGAACCCGAATCTGGCTGACCCGAATTTCCGGAAGCTCTTCGCGCAGGGCGTTCTTTGGGCCGCCCAGGGGAAGTAAGTGCCCGGATCGCACGAGTCCTGGAGGCGCGCGCGATCCGGGTTGGAAGTTACTATCTGATCTTGCCTACGGCATCAAAGAGACGCCCGGCATCGAGCTTCACCCCAAAGAGAAAACGCAGATCGTCTTTGGCTCCCACCGAGGGAAGCGAACTCCCCGTATGGAAATTCTGGTGAATATTGGCATTGAAGCCAATGAAAAACGGAGTGGAAGGAACTTGCAGGATTCCCTCCAGTTCGAATCTCCAGGGCCGGTCAAGATAGGATTTTCCATCGGTTGTCCGCGGGGTATCAAAGTTACTGTATCTGCCGGTCACCACGTCCATATACATCAAAGTGTCAGGTGCCACATTCGTGCTTTCGTGCATGTGTTTCCGGTCCGCATAAGACAATCTCTGAAAACCGATGCGGCCGCCGAAGCCATACCCGGTGTAGAACTGGCTCGATGTAGCGGGAGTGTAAGTTCCGTTCGACTGTGATCCGACCGGTGTGATCAGCGATACTTTGGCGGTAGGGCCAAGGAACAAACCGTAAGGCTCATTCTTGAACGTCCAATCTACAAGGATGTAAGGCATGACAAGTCCCGCGATCAACTGCCCGGCGGCAGGGGAGCCGATGACGGATGTGGATGATGCACCGACCAAGGTGGAGCAGGAGGAACTCGTGCTGGCGGTTGAGGTGGCGTTTGTGCCGCTCGTGCTGCTAGTGCCGGTAGTGCTGCTAGTGCCGGTAGTGCCGCTGGTGCTGGTAGTGCCGCTGGTGCCATTTGCGCTGCATGCAGCTACGGGCAATGAGGTCAACCTTCCCTCAAAATAGGTATCGATCATAAAACGTTGCACCTGATCGTTACGTTTCTCCCGGGTGCCCTTCTTTGCCCCGGCTGTAGTGCTCAAAGTCTTCTGGATGCTGGTATCGCCCTCGTTTCGGATGATACCTCCCCATCTCCAGTTCTTCGCGACATTCAGCGCCAGAAAGACGCTGGGTTGCGAGAAGTTACTGTTGCTGAAGCTCATCAGCGTCCCGCCCGCCAGCTTTGCCCGGACTCTTCCGAAATTAAAGAAGGAGCTTACTTCCGCCCGGTCAGCTGTAACTTTATAAGGTATCGAAGCAGTCGGTCCGTCCTGGACGATCCCATTATTCACTGAAACCGCCGGTATTGTCCCAGTTACAAATTCCACAACCTGAACGTACTGACCGTCGTTGAGTGGATCTTTCAGTTTGATCTGTGTTGAGCCGTTTGCAGTCGTGGGTACAGATTGAGTGGTGTTGCCTGATGAGTCGATCAACGTGATCTGCTCGCCGTTCACGAAGACCGCGAGAGAATACTTGTCGTTTCCACTGGTGGGGGCGGCCGTGACGTTCAAAGTGGTCTCGCCCTCTTTGGGGATCGTTGGAATCTTCACTTCGCTGAATTTCTTGGCCGTAACATCAGCTGACAGGGCGGCCGAACTTTTTCCGTCCGTTGCTGTCACTACGACAGCCAGAGTCCAATTCACCGTCAAAGCAGTCTTCAACTTGACTGAGAACGCGCCCTTCTTGACCGTGGAGTCCGCCCCGGCGGCTACATCCAACGCAGTTCCATTCCGGCAAACTGTAACGGTTCCATCCGCAATCGGGCTGGTGCCCGTCACATCCGTTGCGCCGTCCTGCAGCGCGGGATTCAACACAATAGGGGAAAGCCCGGCGGTCGTTGTGGCAGTGCACGGGTTGGCCGCGGGGGCGGCACCAGCGGCTTGTGTCTCGTTAACCGCGGGTCCCGAATCCTCTGCCGTGAGGGGGGCCGGATTATCAGCAGCCACCACGGGTGCTTCCGAGGCGGAAATATGGTTCACTGTTTTCTCGACAGCTGCAGCTTCCACCGTGGTTTGCGGCAGCATCTTCAAACCGGAGAACGCCGTTTCCACACCCTCCACCAGCAGGAACGCCTGCACAATATTGCCAGCTCCCAGTTTGGTCTTCAGAGCCGCCGAAAACTCAGTGCCATCGAGAATGGCCTCCCTGGTTTCGAGCACCTCGCCCGCTGGCGAATAGACCCGGACCATAACCCGGCCTCCCTTTTCGGTGGATATCCCGTCTACCACCCGCCCTTCCGCCGCCGTAATTTTCGGTGCAGCTTTCGGTACCTTGGATGGCACAGTTTGGCCGCTGGCTAGAAACGCCCAGCAGAAATATGTCACAACCGCAGCAATTCGTCTTGGCTTCATTTTTCTCTCCCTGAGGTTTGTTGAGGATCTCCCAAACCCAACTAGCGGAGTTTGCAGCAGAAACAGGACACGCCAACTGCGCGGACTTCCTCTGCCCAAAAGATAGGCTCCACGGCAATGAACCGTCCGCTAAACTAGCGGTTTGGATCAGTTCGATCCGAATTGTGCTCCGCCGGAGACTGCGCTGTCCCGCAAGCTGAGACCCGCGGTTCTTTCCATGGCCGCGCACCGACCAGAAAGCCAGACCTAACCGTCACTATGGACGCAGCACTCAGGATCAACATATGGAACGTGTGTCCGCACCGGGGCCTTCCGCACCGTCTCGCGCTGTTCGTGGCTTTGTTCTCTTTCGCACAGTCTTTGGTATTCGCCCAAGCCAAGCCGCTGACCTGGCAGGAAGTGAAGGACAAGTTCGCGGCCGCCAATCCGAACCTGAAAGCCGGGCAGCTCAATATCGATGAGTCGAAGGCCAATGAGATCACTGCTTTTCTCCGCCCCAACCCTTCGCTGTCGCTGACGAACGACCAGATCACGCTGGGCCGCATGCTGGGTGCCCCTCCGGGCCAGAGCGGTCCGTACCGCCCGCTCGCGAATATGCTGCAATCGGCGAGCGTCGCCTATCTTTACGAGCGCGGCAATAAGCGCGAACTGCGCAAAGAAAGTGCGGTGAAGGCGACCGCCATCGCTGAATCCCAGCAGGCCGATCTTGTCCGCAACCTGCTCTTCAACCTTCGCGCCGCCTTCGTACAGGTGCTGCAATCGAAGGCCGTCCTGAAGCTGGTGAAGGAGAATCTCGAATACTACGAGAAAGTTCTCACCCTCAGCCAGCAACGTTACGATGCCGGTGATATCGCGAAAGTTGATCTCGACCGCCTCCAATTGCAGAAGATCCAATATGAATCCGATATTCAAAACGCGGAGACGAACCTGCGGACGGCGAAGATTCAGATGCTGGCCATCCTGAATGACCGCTCCCCCATTGAAAGCTTTGATGTGGATGGGGCGTATGACTTCAGTGAAACCATTCAACCGCTGGATGACTTCCACAAAGCGGCCATCGAAGCCCGGCCCGATTTGCGCGCCGCGATACAGACCATCGAAAAGGCCAAGACGGACCACCAGTTGGCCATCGCCAACGGCACGGCTGACCCCACGTTCAGCGTGGATATGGGCCGCAACCCGCCGCTGTCCCTATATATCGGTGCCGGGGTGAATATTCCGCTCCGCGTATTCGACAAGAATCAGGGCGAAAAGCTCCGCACGCTGCTCGATATCACCCGGAATGAACGGCTCCGGGAAGCTGCGGAAGCGCAGGTCTATAGCGATGTGGATTCGGCTTACGTCAACCTCAGCAGTAATTCGGTGCTGCTCCGCCGCTTCAAGGCGCAGTACCTCGACCAGGCGCTGAAAGTCCGTGACACCATTGCCTTTGCCTACCAGCGCGGCGGCGCTTCTCTGCTGGATTTCCTCAACGCGCAGAATGATTACCGCGCCACGCAGCTCAACTATCTGAACCTGATCGGCTCTTACATGACCGCTGCCAGCCAGCTCAATCTTGCTGTTGGCCGGGAGATTCTCCAATGACATTTACTCTGCACAAAACCGCGCTCGCCGCGGCTCTGCTCGTCTCGCTCACGGGCTGCGCACGCACCGAAAAGGTCAAGGCGGACCCCGCGCAGGAAGCTCCGCCGCCGGCAAAGATTGAAAATGCGCCGGACCCCAGTATTGTCACGGTGGACAAGCCCGAACGTTTCCCCGTAGTGGCGGCGGCGGAATACAACGCGGCCACCGAACTCAGCGTCACCGGACAGGTCTTCCCGGACGTTTCGAAGACCATCCCCGTGGTTTCGCTCTCCACTGGACGCGTGGTCGAGATCCATGCGCGTCTCGGCGATGAGGTCAAGAAGGGCCAACTGCTGCTGAAGATCCGCAGTTCCGATATCTCCGGCGCTTATTCTGATTACCGCAAGGCTGTGGTCGACGAAGTTCTGGCCCGCACACAACTGGAGCGCGCAAAGCTTCTGCTCGACAAGGGTGCCATCGCGGCGAAAGATTACGAAGTCGCGGTGGATACCGAAGACAAGGCCAAGGTCGATGTGGAGACCACGGAAGAGCGCTTGAAGCTGCTGGGGGTCACGCCGGCCAACCCCACGCCGGTTGTGGATATCTTCGCGCCTGCCTCCGGCGTCATCATTGAGCAGAACATTACCGCTTCCGGTGGTGTGAAAACCCTGGACAATTCCCCGAACCTCTTCACCATTGCCGATCTTTCCAGCATCTGGGTCGTCTGCGATGTCTACGAAAATCAACTGCCCAACATCCACATGGGGGAATATGCGGATATCAAGCTCGCGGCCTATCCGAACGAGACCTTTCATGGCCGCATCTCCAACATCGGCCCCATTCTGGATCCGAATCTCCGCACGGCCAAGGTTCGCCTCGAATTGCAGAACAACGGTAAATTCCGTTCCGGCATGTTCGTAACGGCTGTCTTCAAGGGTGAGAAGAAGGAGATGCTGGCTTCCGTTCCGGCCACCGCGATTCTGCATCTCCATGATCGTGACTGGGTTTACACCCCCATGGAAAACGGCAAGTTCAAGCGCCTCGAAGTCTCTGGCGGTGCCATGCTGCCGGGCAACATGCAGGAGATCCGCAGCGGCCTCAAGCCGGGAACACAAGTGGTGGCCAACGCGCTGATTCTGCAAAACGCAGGGGAACAGTAATCCATGAAAGGGCTTGTCGATTTCGCGCTCGGGAACCGGTTTCTGGTTCTCGCCATCGCCTTGATGCTCTTCATCTGGGGCGTCATCTCTTTCCAGGCACTGCCCATTGAAGCCTACCCCGACGTCGCAAACAACTATGTGCAGGTGATCACGCAGTGGCCGGGCCGCGCTGCCGAAGAAGTGGAACAGCAGGTCACTGTGCCCATTGAAATCCAGATGAACGGCATCCCGCATCTGGAGCATCTCCGTTCCACCTCGCTTTTCGGGCTGTCGAGCGTGATGCTGATTTTCGACGACCAGTCTGAGAATGACTGGAACAGGCAGAAGGTGCTGGAACGCTTGTCCGCCGTGACGTTGCCCCAGAATCTGCAACCCTCCATCGGCCCGGATTTCAGCCCGGTGGGCCAGATCTACTTCTATAACCTGACCAGCACCAATCCGCAATATGACTTGATGGAGCTGAAATCGCTCGAAGACTGGGTGCTCGAAAAGCAATTCAAGTCGGTTCCCAATGTGGTGGACGTGTCGAGCTTCGGCGGCACCACACGTGAGTATCAAATCAAGCTGAATCCCGATAAGTTGATCTCCTACGGTTTGACGCTGCCGCAGATTGAGCAGCAGTTGACGAACAATAACGTCAACGCCGGTGGCAGCTTTATCGAAGCGGGTCTGCAACAGATCAACGTGCGCGCGGTTGGCTTGGTGCGCAACGTGCGTGATATCGAAGATACGGTCATCAAGACCAGCAATGGGACGGCGCTGAAGGTCCGCGATATCGCCACCGTGCAGCAGGGCCCCAGAATCCGTTTGGGCCAGGTGGCGAAAGCGATCCACCGCAAAGATGGCCGGATTATTGATGAGGCGGATTCCGTTGAAGGAATTGTTCTGCTCCGTAAAGGCGCGGAATCAGACGCCACTCTGGATGCCATCCACAAGAAGGTGGAAGAGCTCAACACCAAGATCCTGCCGCCGGGCGTCAAGGTGGTGCCGTTTCTTGACCGCAGTGATCTGGTGCACTACACCACGCATACCGTGCTCCACAATCTGACCGAAGGCATCATCCTGGTCACGTTGATCTTGTTTGTCTTCCTGGGCAATGTCCGCGGCGCGATCATCGTCGCCCTCACCATTCCCTTCGCCTTGCTGTTCGCTTCCATCTGTCTCGACCTGCGGCATATTCCCGCGAATCTTCTCTCCCTCGGCGCGCTCGATTTCGGCATGGTGGTGGATGGAGCCGTCGTCATGGTGGAGAATCTGGTGCGGCATCTCAGCCACAAGCGCGAAGGCGACACCAGGCCCACGCTCGAAGTCATCCGCGAATCGGCTCATGAAGTCATCCGGCCTGTGTTCTTCGCCATCGGCATCATCATCACCGCCTACCTGCCGATCTTCACTCTGCAGCGTGTGGAAGGCCGCCTCTTCAAGCCCATGGCCTGGACGGTTGCGTTCGCTCTGGCCGGTGCTCTGCTCTTCTCCATGGTGCTGGCACCGGTGCTGGCGCTGATCGTATTCCCCAAGGGCACCAGCGAATGGCACAATCCGCTAATGGAATTGCTCACCCGCATTTACCGGCGCGCACTGTCCTTCGCGGTGCGCATTCCTGTGGTGGTCTTTGGGTTCGCGCTGGCCGGCATTTGCACCAGCGCCTGGTTGCTGCTCGGCGGAGCCATTGGTTCAGAATTTCTCCCGCACCTGGATGAAGGCGCAATCTGGGTTCGCGGCACACTGGCACCCTCCACCGGCCCGGCGGAAGGTATCCGGCTGATGACGCAAGCGCGGCGGGTCCTCGCGACGTTCCCCGAAGTGACGGTGGTCACCAGCCAGGTGGGGCGTCCGGATGACGGTACAGACACCACGGGCTTCTTCAATACCGAATACTTTGTCGATCTCAAACCGAAAGAAGAATGGCGCAAGGTCTTCGCGGAAGACAAAGAAGAGCTGATCGGTGCCATGGATCGGGAACTCGAAAAGATTCCCGGCGTCCTCTGGAACTTCTCACAGCCCATCGCGGACAACATGGAAGAAGCTGTATCGGGCGTGAAAGGGCAGCTGGCCGTGAAGGTCTATGGCACGGATCTTCGTGAACTCGAAGCGACCGGAGAACGGATCATCTCACAGATGAAGACCGTTAATGGCGTGCAGGATCTTGGCCTGTTCCGCGTCGTCGGCCAGCCCAATCTCAACTTCACCGTGAACCGTGCCGCCGCGGCGCGTTACGGGCTGAATGTTTCTGATGTGCAGGATGCGATTCAGACGGCGGTCGGCGGCAATGCCCTGACCCAGGTTTTGCAGGGGGAACAGCGTTACGATCTGGTTCTCCGCTATGACGCGCCTTACCGCAATAGCAAAGAGGCCATTGAGAACATCCGGATTCTGGCCCCGAACAATGAGCGTGTGGCCCTTTCGCAGGTCTGCGATGTGAAGGTGATCGATGGTGCGTCATCGATCTCCCGCGAAGAGAACTCCCGCTACGTTGCGATCAAATACAGCGTCCGCGGCCGTGATTTGGGCGGTGCCGTGGAAGAAGCCATCGCCAAGGTGGAGAAGAACGTCAAGCTTCCGGTCGGTTACCACCTCAGCTGGGCCGGTGAATACGAAAGCCAGAAGCGCTCCTCCCGGCGTCTCGCCATCGTGCTGCCGATCACGATCCTGCTGATCTTCTTCATCCTGTACACCATGTTCAAGTCGTTCAAGTGGGCCATGCTCATGTTGGCGAATATATCCATGGCACCGCTGGGCGGACTGCTCGCGTTGCTGATGACCCACACGAATTTCAGTGTGTCCTCCGGCGTCGGCTTCCTGGCACTCTTCGGTGTCTCTGTGCAAACGGGCGTCATCATGGTGGAGTACATCAACCAGCTCCGGGCGCGCGGTCATTCCATCGCTGATGCCGCCGTGGAAGGAGCAGTGCTTCGTCTGCGGCCGATTTTGATGACCACGCTTGTGGCGACTCTCGGTCTGCTTCCCGCTGCTCTTTCGAATGGCATCGGGTCGGATTCGCAGCGGCCTTTCGCGATCGTGATCGTCGGCGGGTTGCTGGTGGGCGTGGTCTTTAACGTCTTCCTGCTGCCGACGCTCTATGTGACCGCCGCTGGCCCGAAGGATCACCTGCCGGCTCCGGAACCGGGGTTTGAGGGTTAGCTGCACCCGGCCCGAAGGCGTCCACTGTGCGGCTTGTTTCCCGGGTTAGAGTTTTCCCGCGGCGAGGATTCGTCCCGGCCCGCGTTCCTGAAGAAAAGCAACGATGCGCTGGCCGTCCTGGGTCCGCGCATCGATGTCTTTGTGGAAGGCCTCCCCTTTCTTCGCGGTGCCGATCTTTGTCAGTGTCTTGACCACGGCCACGTGATGCAGCTTGCGGCCGCCGTTTTCGCCGCTCTTTACATTGGAGGTCTCTCCGTTGGCCGCAATGGCGAGGTACACGTCAGCATCCTGCCCGGTGATCGCGTCGGCTTCAATCCGAACCTTGCCTTCGCCGAGGGAAGTCACGCGGATGCCAGCCTTGGGTTTCCGCGCTGCGTTCAGGATGGAAGACCTGGCCTGCCGTGCGTCTGAGCCAACGAACTCCGCAACACCATCCACCACCATCTGCGGCGTGTAGACGGACTCAATCCGGAAGTGACTCGCATAGGCCCTTTGGCGGTCGCTGTAAACGGCTGAAGAGAAGGGGTCGCGCCAGCCGATGTGGTTCCAGTAATCCACGTGCTCGCTGAGGACGATGACGTCTTCCGCGGCGTCTTTGTCGAGTTGTTCCAGGAGTTTGTCAGCAGGCGGGCAACTGGAGCATCCTTCGGAGGTGAACAGTTCCACCAGGATAGGGGAATGAGAAGGGGCAGCGGCGAATAATGATGCGGATGCCAGCAGCAACAGGAGGTGTTTCATGCCCCATATATCCCCGCCGGGCGGGCATTATTCCAAAGGCCGGACAAACCTGTGCAGGCAGGCTTTGCAAGTCAACGCCTGCAACTCTCCGAATACCGCGCGAAACCGTTCCCAGCCATTCTTGGGAACCCTGACCACGTCAAGGGATTGACATCTGGGGCACTTAACTACTTCCTTTGGAGGAGTTTTGCCTGTCGGGGCCATAGTTTTTTATCTTAGAATACGCCGGATCCAACAGGTGCCCTT
This sequence comes from uncultured Acidobacteriia bacterium, assembly GCA_903923395.1. Lineage (GTDB taxonomy): Bacteria > Acidobacteriota > Terriglobia > Bryobacterales > Bryobacteraceae > BOG-234. The sequence goes on along the minus strand of CAIXXM010000096.1, from coordinate 78,137 downwards.
GGTATTCTTCAATAAGGGGAAATCAGACGGATACTCAACCTGCATCGCCTACTTCCGCGCCCTTGGTGTCCATCATTATGGGCAGCAAGTCTGACTGGGATACCATGCGCACTGCCAGCGAAACACTCACCGGTTTCGGCGTCGCGCATGAGTGCCTGATTATTTCCGCGCACCGCACCCCAAACCGCATGGTGGAGTTTGCCGAACAGGCCGCAGGGCGGGGCATTGAAGTGATTATCGCCGGTGCCGGTGGCGCTGCTCATCTGCCGGGCATGACGGCCGCACACACGGTGCTTCCTGTTCTGGGCGTTCCCGTCGAGAGCAAAGTGCTGCGTGGCGTGGATTCCCTTCTCTCGATTGTGCAGATGCCGGCGGGCATTCCCGTGGGGACTTTGGCCATCGGCACCGCCGGTGCAAAGAATGCCGCGCTTTTGGCGATTGCGGTCCTGGGAAATAAATATCCCGCGTTTCGCACAAAGCTGGAAGCTTTTCGCGCGGAACAAACCAATAAAGTTCTGGAAGATACCCTCGCGTGAAACCTATTCTGCCTGGTTCAGTCATTGGCGTGTTGGGCAGCGGCCAGTTGGGCCGTATGTTCGCGATCAGCGCGCGCCGCATGGGTTACCGTGTCCATACTTATTCCCCGGACCGTGACACTCCCACCGGACAGGTGGCCGATGTCGAGATTGACGCGGCTTATGAGGATCTCGATGCCGTGCGCAAGTTCGCACAGGGTGTCGATGTCATCACGTTTGAATTCGAAAATGTGCCGGCGGCCACCGCTGCCGAAGCAGAACGGCACGCTCCCGTGCGCCCTGGCGGCACGGTTCTGCACACCACGCAGCACCGCCTTCGCGAGAAAACCTATCTCAGCCAGCACGGTTTTCCGGTCACTCCGTTCCGCGCCATTCAGCGCCCTTCGGATCTGCGCCTCGCCATGCCGGAACTGGGCCCTTCCATCCTGAAGACGGCAGGCTTCGGTTACGACGGCAAAGGGCAGTACCGCGTGAAGAACCTGGAAGAGGCGGAAGCCGCATGGCGCGCCATGAATCACCAGGAAGCTGTTCTCGAACAGTTGGTCGATTTTGAAGCCGAACTTTCCGTGGTGGGCGTCCGCGGCACTGGTGGCGTTTGTGAGTTCTACCCGCCCAGCCTGAACCACCACGTGAACGGTATTCTGGACGTCTCTCTTTCCCCCGGGCCTTTCCCGGATTACATCAAGAACGAGGTGCTGGACATTACCCGCGGCTTGCTGGAATCCCTGGATGTTACCGGCGTTCTCTGCGTGGAGTTCTTTCTCACGCGTGGCGGCAAGGTGCTGGTCAATGAACTGGCTCCGCGCCCGCATAACTCGGGCCACCTCACCATTGATGCCTGTATCACCAGCCAATTTGAACAGCAACTGCGCGCGGTGTGCGGTCTGCCGGCGGGCTGCCCGGCCATGCTGGCTCCTGCCGCGATGGCGAACTTGCTCGGGGACGTCTGGAGCAATAGCGAGCCGGACTGGTCTTTCGCTCTCGAAGTGCCGGAGGTGAAACTCCATCTCTATGGAAAGATGGACGCGCGGCCCGGACGCAAGATGGGTCACCTGACCGCCACCGGCGCAACGGCCACGCAGGCGGAACAGATCGCACGGGCAGCGCGGGCGCGGCTCACGGCGCAAAGCGCGAACTCAACCCGCTGAGACTACAGAAACTTCCGGCGCTGCTCCGCGCCCCATGAAACATACCGGAACAAACTCTTCCGGTTCTCCCAAACGAAGCTCCAGAAGACCTTCGCCGTAATGGAATCCGCCTCAATCCCGGAATACGTCTCAATCCGCCAGCGCAGGTAGGGGCTTTTCCATGGGGTCAGCAGATACCCCCGGCTCATGCTGAGCAGCAGACCGATCATTTTTTCATGCTCTTCGCGGATGCGTAATAACCACTGCGGGTGCGCGCCGTGGGGTTGCCCGGGCCCTTCACGCTGACCTTCACCGTGCGGTATGTATTGTCCAGTGCGGAATTGGTCGGGGTGTAGGCAATCGAATACTGGTTGCGGATATCGTGCGCCACCTGGTGCGCGATCTTTTCCACCTCGGAAGCATCCTTCGGGTAGAAGACCTGGCCGCCAGTGCTTTCCACCAGAAGATCGAGCGCGCGCTGCGCCTTCTTCGCCTCCCGCTTTTCTTCTTCACTCAACAGTCCAATGGCATAGATGATGGTGTCGGATTGCTGCGCCAGCCGCACCAGGCTGTCGAGTGTGTAAGAACTCGCATTATCATTGCCATCCGTGATCACCAGAATGACTTTCTTATCGCGCTTGGCCTTTTCTTTGAGGTGATCAATCGACATGCGGATTGCGTCGCGCATCGCGGTACCGCCGCGCGAGTCGATCTTGGTGAGACCCTGTTCCAGTAGTTTGATGTCGCTGGTGAAATCGGCGTCGAGATAGGCTTCATCATTGAAGTTCACGATGAAGGCTTCATCCTGTGGGTTCGATTCCCGCACCAGACCGAGGGCTGCGGTTTCCACTTTCTGCCGCTTATCCCGCATGCTGCCGGAGTTATCCACGATGATGCCCATCGAGACCGGCACGTCTTCACGCTTGAAGAGCTTGATGGGCTGCAGCACCCCGTTCTCATACACCTGGAATGCCGATTGCGGCAGATTCGTCACCAGGTGCTTCTGTTTGTCCACGACGGTGACATTCAGCGAAACCAGACGGGTGTCACTGGTGAAGACTGCATCCTGATCCTGTGCGAAAACGAAAAACGGGGCCAGCAATAAAGCGGCCCCGGCGAAAAGGCGGGAATTTGGTACACGTCGGTTATTGCGTTGGCGCATAGTAGCCGGATCTCCAGAATGCATGCAGAGGCGGCAATCCACGGGGCTGTACGAGTTTGACCTGGACACGGCGGTATTTTCCATCTCTCTGCGCATTGGTAGGACTGTACCCGAGCACGTACTGGTTTCGAAGTTCGATTCCGATCTTCGCAGCCGTGTCGGGCAACTCACTTAAATTTTCCACTATGAAGTGTCTTCCGCCGGTTGGCTCGGAAATATCGGTCAGCAAACCGGGCCCGGAAAGCTCTTCCGGCGTGCGTCCACGGCTGCCCGCGCCTTCGTAAATACCGATGGCGTAGATCTGTACGTCCGCTTCCTTGACCAGATTCTTGATCTCACTTTCCGTGTAACGGCTGCTGTTGTCGCCGCCATCGGAAATCACCAGCAGCGCCTTGCGGGGGTTGTGCGCTTTCTTCATGGTGTGCAGGGCGAGATAGACGCCGTCGAGTAGAGCGGTCCGGCCTTTGGACTGCGTGAACGTGAGTTTGTTCTGGATCTCTTCCAGGTTGTGTGTGAACGGGTTGACCAGTTCCGGGCGGTCATTGAACTCCACCAGGAAGGCTTCGTCTTCCGGGTTGGCGGTTTTGAAGAACTCAGAAACGGCTTGGCGGGATTTGTCGAGCTTCGAGCCCATGCTGCCGCTCGTGTCAAAGACGATGCCGATCGAAAGCGGAGCATCCTCGCTGCCGAAGGTGACGATTTTTTGTTCGGCCTTGTCTTCCAGAATCTTGAAGTTCTCTTTTTCGAGGCCCGTGACGAAGCGGTTCAGCGGGTCAGTGACCGTCACAGGGATCAGCACAACATTCGTATCCACGCGTATGTTGGCTTTCGGCAGCACCGGAGCGTTTTCAGTTGGCTTCGGACGCGGTTCGATTTTCACGTTCTGCGCAGCGGCAGAGAGGGCCCAAACGGTGAAGAGGATGACTGGAATCGTGTACGGATACAGGCGGGATGGCACGGTGCTTCCCTTCTGTGGGAAGTCTAGCATAGGGCGATTGTGGTAATATCGCGTGTGCCTCGCAAAATTCTGGGAGTGATCCCTGCCCGGTACGCGTCCTCCCGTTTTCCTGGAAAATCACTGTCTCTAATCGAAGGCCGAACCATGCTGGAGCACGTGTGCGAACGCGTGTCCATGGCCCGGTATTTGACCAGCGTGATTGTCGCCACGGACGACCGCCGGATCTACGACGAAGCCCGCCGGATCGGGGCCAGGGTCCAAATGACCCGCGAAGACCACCTCTCCGGCACGGACCGTGTCGCGGAAGTGGCGTCGGCTTGGGAAGACGCGGAATATATTGTCAACGTGCAGGGCGATGAACCCCTGATTGACCCCGCGGCGATTGATGCCGCCATTCTGCCGCTTCTGGATGAACCGGCCATCGCTATGGGTACGCTGAAGAAGAGGATTGAAGACCTCAGCGAAGTCGCGAACCCGAATGTCGTCAAAGTGGTGACCGACCGCTTCGAAAACGCAATTTACTTTTCCCGTTCCACCATCCCCTATCCCCGTGATGGAGGAGCCGTGGTTCATTTCAAACACATCGGGCTGTATGTTTACCGCCGGGATTTCCTGTTGAAGTATTCCGGCTTGCAGGTTGGTCCGCTCGAAGAGGCGGAACGTTTGGAGCAATTGAGAGCTTTGGAGAACGGATACAAGATTCGAGTGGTGGAAACCGATTATGAGTCGCTGGGTGTGGATACACCCGAGGACCTGGCCCGCGTGCAAGGGCTGATCGATGCAGGCAAAATGGCGGTGCGGCATGGCTGAAACAGAGAAGGGCAAATTTATCTTCGTGACCGGCGGCGTGGTGTCGTCGCTGGGCAAGGGCATTGCGGCTGCGTCGATCGGCCTGCTGCTGGAGAGCCGCGGGTTGACGGTGACTTTGCAGAAGTTCGACCCCTACTTGAACGTCGACCCCGGCACCATGAGTCCGTTCCAGCACGGCGAAGTCTTTGTGACTGACGACGGCGCGGAGACAGATCTCGATCTCGGCCACTACGAACGCTTCACGCACGCGCACCTCACACAGACCAACAACCTGACCAGCGGCCGGATCTACGAACAAATCATCCAGAAGGAACGCCGCGGGGATTATCTTGGCAAGACGGTGCAGGTGATTCCGCACGTCACCAATGAGATCAAGGCTGCGGTGAAGAAGCTGGCGCACACGGTGGATGTGGTGATCTGCGAAATCGGGGGCACGGTGGGTGATATTGAATCACTGCCGTTTCTGGAAGCGATTCGCCAGGTCCGCCATGAAGTGGGCCGCGACAACTGTATTTTCGTCCATGTAACCCTCGTGCCGTGGATCAACGCCGCGCAGGAACTCAAAACGAAGCCAACGCAGCATTCCGTCAAGGAACTGCGCGCGCTGGGTATCCAGCCCGATATCCTGCTCTGCCGCGCGGAACGCGATCTGCCAGAGGACATGAAGGATAAGATCGCCCTGTTCTGTGACGTGGAACCGCGCTCCGTGGTCACCGCGCGCGATGTCGCGTCCGTTTACGAAGTGCCGCTCACCTTCGCCGATGAAAAGGTGGATGACATTGTGATCGAGCACCTGAAGCTCGGTCCCACGGCACCGCGCGATCTGGATGCCTGGCGCGACATGCTCCACCGGATGAAGAATCCCAAGGACACCGTCGATATTGCCCTGGTCGGCAAGTATGTGGAGTATGAGGATTCCTACAAGAGCTTGAAGGAAGCCCTGCTGCACGGCGGTACGGCGCACAGCGTGCGGGTCAACATCCACTGGATTGAAGCGGAGAGCTTTGAAAAGGGCAAGCTGGAGCGGGAACTGGAAGCGTACGACGGCATTCTGGTGCCCGGCGGCTTCGGCAAACGCGGCATCGAGGGCATGATCAATGCCATCCAGTTCGCGCGCGAGAAGAAGGTGCCTTACTTCGGGATCTGCCTCGGGATGCAGACCATGGTCATCGAATTTGCGCGCAATGTGTGCGGGCTGATGGACGCCGATTCCACGGAGTTCAACGTGGCCACCAACCAGCGTGTGATCTACAAGCTGCGCGAATTGAAGGGGATTGATGAACTGGGCGGCACCATGCGCCTGGGCGCTTGGCCCTGCATTTTGAAGGAAGGTTCCTTCGCAGCCAAGGCCTACAAATCCACCGAAATCAGCGAACGCCACCGCCACCGTTTCGAGTTCAACCGCGAATTCGAACAGGCGCTGACTTCCAAGGGCCTGCGGATCACCGGCGAGAGCCCGGACCGCTCTTATGTGGAGATCTGCGAAATCGAAGATCACCCGTACTACCTCGGTTGCCAGTTCCATCCGGAATTCAAATCGAAGCCCTTGGAACCGCATCCGTTGTTCAGTTCCTTCGTGGCGGCTTCTTTGAAGCACCGCCACCACAGAATCTCGCAGATGGAAGCACCGCTGTTGCCGGAGCCGGATTTCCCGAATGGCAATTAAGTTTTCTGATTTCACAGATCCAACGCAGCTGGTCCTGATCGCGGGTCCGTGCGTGATTGAGAGCGAAGAGCACGTCCACAAGATGGCGGATGCGATTTCTGCCATTGCGAAGGAAGCAGGCTTTCCGTATGTCTTCAAGGCTTCGTATGACAAGGCCAACCGCACGAGTCTGAAGGGCTTCCGCGGCCCGGGTCTGACGGAAGGGCTGCGCATTTTGGATGGCGTCAGGCAGCGCGGCTATTCGGTGCTGACGGATGTCCATGAGACGTCCCAGATGGGCCCGGCGGCGGAAGTGGTGGATATCGTGCAGATTCCCGCGTTTCTTTGCCGGCAGACGGATCTGCTGCTCGAAGCAGGCAGGACCGGGAAGATCATCAACGTGAAGAAGGGGCAGTTCGTGGCTCCGCATGACATTGTGCATGCCGCGGACAAGGTGGCTTCCACCGGAAACCGCCAGGTGGTTCTGACGGAGCGCGGTTCCAGCTTCGGGTACAACAACCTGGTGGTGGATATGCGCGGCTTGAAGGTGATGGCCGATGCCGGCTGGCCCGTGGTTTTTGATGCGACGCACAGCGTCCAGCTGCCCAGCGGTGGTGGCGGGGCTTCGGCAGGGCAGCCCCAGTTTATTCAGCCCCTGGCTTCGGCCGCGGTGGCGGTCGGGGTCAGCGGCATTTTTGTGGAAGTGCATGATGACCCGGCACATGCTCTGTCGGATGGTCCGAACGCCTTGCGGCTCGATTTGCTGCCTGGCTTCCTGCGCCGCTTGAAGCTCCTGCACGCGGCGGCGACCGCGGACGTCATATTGGAGAAGGAATAATTATGCTGGCAGACCGTTTGCGCCGCGCCCGTCGTTCGGGTGGTTTCTCGTTGATCGAACTCCTGATCGTAATTGCGATCATCCTGATCATTCTTGCGGTGGCGGTGCCGAAGCTGGCCAACGCGCGCAAGTTCGCACAGGAAATGGCGGCGCAGAAGGCGATCTCCACGCTGCATACCGCACAGACGCAGTATTACTCGCAGTATGGCCGCTATGCGACCACGTTGCTGGAGCTTGGTCCCCCTGCCAGTGGTTCGGCTGGGCCGCAGGCCGCGGATCTGATCGACAAGGATCTGGCAAGTGGCGAAAAGGGTGGTTTCAAGTATGTGCTGACGCCTACGCCGACTGGTTATACGATCGGCGCGCAGCCAGTGTCTTTCGGTACGGGTGGTTCGAAGACGTTTTATTCGGATCAGACGATGAGCATTCACTACCACGCGGGACAGGAACCGGCGACGGCGATGGATCCGCTGGTGGGTGATTCGGCTCCGGCGGCACAACAGCAATCGAAGTAAGCGGGTATGCGCTGGTGGTTCACGCTGGCACTGGGTCTGATCCTGTTAGCAGCGATGGTGCTGGTGCTTCCCATGGAACGGCTTGACAGCTATCGAGCCCGGTTTATCGCAGTGAAAGGTATCGCGGACCTCCACACCGCGCAGGCTCGGTTTTACTCTTCCCATCACCGCTATGCAGGAACTCTCCGCGAGTTCGGCGGACTCATTGACCCTGAGCTCGCCCGTGGAGAGCGCCATCGTATCCGCTATTGGCTGTTTCCCTCCAATTTGGGCTACGAACTGCGGGCCATGCCCAGCGATGGCGCGCGGTGGAACTTCTACTCCGACGAAACAAGGTCGATCCATGCGCGCTGCGCGCCTCGGTTGGCATCGCGGGAAGATCCTCTGTTTGGGGGGCTGCGTCCGCGATAATAGAGAAATGACACGCTCTGCAATGAGGCCTGAACTTCGCTTCGCTGCCGCCGCGATCATCCTCAATATCGGCCTGAACGTACTGCACCACACCGCGCACAGCCCGCGCATCGATGCCGCCATTGCAGCGGACCTCACTCTCACCAACTCATTCCTCTACTACCTGTTCGTGATCCGCAGCAGCGCCCGCCCTGTGTGGACACTCCTGCCGGTCCTGCTTCTCGGCGTCTTGCGCGCGGCGGTTCTGGTGCCGGAGACGATTCCGGGCAAGGCTTGGATCGGTGGCGGCCTCGAATTGAGCTTGCTGGGGTTTGTGGCGTGGCATTTTTTGCGTACCCGGCACATCTCGGACCCCATCGCGCGGATGGAAGCCGCCGCGGCTGCGATCATGCCCTCGTCCACCGGAGCCCGCCTGTTGGCCGGAGAATGGAGCGTTCTCTACTATGCGTTATTCTCCTGGCGTGACAAGCCAGATATTCCGGAAGGCGCGAAGCCGTTCACTCTTTACAAACAGGCCAGCATGCCGGAACTCTTCGGCTGTGTGGCAATGGCGTCGGTCTTCGAGATCGTTCCAGTGCACATGGGTCTGTCCTTGTGGTCGCACACAGCGGCGTGGATTGCCACGGGAATCAGCATCTATGGCATGGTCTGGCTGATTGGCATGGCACGGTCCTTCCATCTTCGGCCCGCGTTGATCACGGCGGATGGCATCGTTGTCCGTTACGGTTTGCTCTACACGCTCACTATACCCGCTAATTCCCTGCAGCAAGTGAGTGGAGAATCGTTCCGTGTGCTGCCCAAGGGGGAAGTCCCTTCGGTGCAGTTCGCCTTCCCGGAGCCACTTGAAGCCACTATTGCGCCCGGACTCCGAAGGAAAACGGACGGTATTGGATTGCGCCCGGATGATCCGGCTGCATTCTTCGCCGCTCTTGCGAGCCTTAGGGTTAGCTAGCCGGCAAAGGCCGGGGCGGCCTCATCACAAACAAGCATTCGCCGCCGCCCCGAGGTCCGTTTTGCCGGCGAATACTTAGGAGCTGCACAGGCGCGAGGGCCGCAGCCCCGAACTGGATCAGAAACCGCACTTTGCTTGCAGTCCGAAGGCGTCCGTTGTGCGGCGTTTTCTTTAGTCGAACGAGATCTGGACTTTCGTGAACGCGCCGGGATTGTCGCTCCACGCCTGCAGCGCAGCGCCCGCTTCGTCGAGCGGCACCACACTGGAGATGATGGCGTCCACCGGGAACCGGCCACCCTGCAGCGCTTCAATCACCGTTCCGAACTCGTCCAGCGCGTTGCGGGAACCGAGGATATCGATTTCCTTCATCACGAACAAGCGTGTTTCGTAAGCGACGGGTTCCTTTGCATAGCCGATGTAGACCACGCGGCCGGTGAATGCTACTTCGTCGACGGCCATGCGGAAAGTTGCCGGCGTGCCAACGGCCTCGATGATGACATCCGGACCAAGTCCACCGGTGAGCTTGAGCAATTCCTCGTGCACGTTCTGTGTGGAGCTGTTGATCACGTGGGCAGCGCCAGCAGCCTGCGCCACGGCAAGCTTGCGGTCATCGAGGTCAATCGAGATCGTCTTCGCGCCCCGGTGTGCCGAAGCGGCCACCGCACCCAAACCCACAACACCCGCGCCGATGACCGCGACGGTGTCATGTGTCACAACCCTGCCGCGCGCTGCGGCATGAAAGCCAACAGAGAGCGGCTCCACGATGGAGAGTTCGCGCAGGCTGAGACCCTCCGCGATATAAAGCTTCTGCCAGGGGGCGACGAAGAATTCTGCCATCGCACCCTCGCGCTGCACGCCGAGCGTCTGGTTGGACTGGCACGCATTCGTACGGCCCCGCTTGCAGGAAGAGCACTGCCCGCAATTCGTGTAAGGGGAGAGCGTGACGTTCTGGCCGGGTTGAAAGTGGCCGGGAACACCCTCCCCTAGTGCTTCAATAGTGGCTGCGATCTCATGGCCCGGCGTTCTCGGGTACGTTACCAGCGGGTTCTTGCCGCGGAACGTGCTGAGATCCGTACCGCACATGCCCACAATGCGGGTGCGCAGCAGAACCTCGCCAGGTCCTGCTGTTGGCACTGGTACTTCGGCAATATGCGTCTTGCCGGGTTCGTCGATGACCAGAGATCTCATGATGCTTAAGTGTTGACGCCCGAAGCGAGGAAGCCGCCGTCCACCGCGATGCACTGGCCGGTGATGAAGCTGGCCGCATCAGAGGCGAGCAGTACGGCTGCGCCCGTGAGTTCTTCCGTCTTGCCGAAGCGGCCCATGGGAGTACGGGTCAGGAATTCCTTGCCGCGCGTCGTGCCATCGAGCAGCGCCGCATTGAGGTCCGTGCGGAACACACCGGGTGCGATGGCGTTGACGTTGATGCCTTCGCGGGACCACTCCACCGCCAGGCTGCGGGTCAAAGACAGCACGGCCGACTTTGAGGCGCAGTAGGCAGCAACTTCGTAGAGGCCGACATAGGAGCTGAGTGAAGCAATGTTGATGATCCGGCCCTTGCCACTCGCCTTCAACGGCTCATAGAAAGACTGGCAGCAGCGGAGCATGCCCGTGAGGTTCGTGTCCATGATGCCCGTCCACTCTTCCTCGGAGACATCCTTGGTCGGCGTGCGCTTCGTGCGGCCCGCGGCGTTCAACAGTACGTCGATGTGTCCGAACTTGGCGAGGACCGCATCACGCAGCGCGTCGATCGACTTGCGGTCGCCGACATCGGTGGCGTGGGCGAGCGTTTGTCCGCCAAGAGCTTCGATCTCCGCGCAGACTTCCTGCACGTTCGCTTCGCGGCGTCCGGTGGGAACGACAATGGCACCTGCTTCCGCAAAGCCGAGCGAAAGTGTCCGCCCGATACCGGAAGTGCCGCCAATGACGACAGCGACGCGGCCTGTAAGGTCAGTAAAGTTTTTTGGCATGTGCTGAAAGTCCAAGTTATCACGACCCTCTCTCAGGCCCGCAGCGAACGCGCAACCCAACCCAGCGCTTCCGTGTATAAATCTCCCACGCGCGAAGGTTCGAGCGAGAGCTCCCTGGTCAGGGGATCCGTGCGATGCCAGTCCGCACGTTCATAGCTGTGGACGAGTTGAAACACCTTTGCCATCGGCTCAACGGCATCCTCCCCATAGATCGCGAGCAGCCGTTCCACCCGCATCTCCCGCAAGATATCCGGCAGCGGCCGGTCAAGCAATGCGTCGAGTAGAGAGAACATGCCCGCGAGAAATGCCTCACTGGGGTCAAGCCGCCCGATTTCCTTCGCCAGGCTCTCCATGAGTCGGGCCCGGATCAACGCCTGGGAGACCAGTTCATCCGGCTTGTTCCGCCCAAGATTGGACATCGCAATGATCGTCATCCAGCGCCTGAGTTCGCTCTCGCCAAGCAATAGCAGCGCGCGCCCGATGGAGGTGATGGAGCAACCCTGCGAAACGGTCGCGAACTTTGCGGAATTCACGTAACTCAAGAGCCGGTAGGACAGGCCAACATCGTGCCGGATGTGCTTCTCCATCGCCAGGAAGTCCAAATCTTCCTGCTGTAACTCCTTGAGAATCGCGATGGCGCTGAGCCGCGATGAGGGGATGGCGTTCTTCTTCACAATGACCGGACGGGCGAAGAAATAGCCCTGGAACAGGTTGTAGCCTGACTTCCGGCCCCACTCAAATTCTTCCTGCGTCTCCACCTTTTCCGCCAGCAGCAGGCGGCCGTTGCTCTTCAGTTTCTTCAAGACAGCGGCCTGTTCCTGCAAAGACGTCGCCTGGAAGTCGATCTTGATGATATCTGCCAGTTCAATCAGCGGTTCGAAGCCGGGTTGAAAGACAAAGTCATCCAGCGCCAGACGGTAGCCGAGGTTCTTGTATTCCCTGCACGCGGCGAGCACCTCCGGGGTGGCCGCCACGGTTTCGAGAATTTCAATCACCACCTTGTCTGCGGGCAGACCAATCCCTACGCGGTCCAGCAGCAACCGCTCGTCGAAGTTGACCAGGGCCGGTTTTCCGTTCAGGAGATCTCCGCCGCCGGAACTGAGCAACGTATTGGCCAGCACATGCGCGGTCGCAAAGGAGCCGTTCACGTGGTCAGCGCGATGCGTGTCGCCGGACCGGAACAGCAGCTCATATCCCCAAACGGATAGACTTTGGTCGAAGATTGCCTGTCGGGCAAAGAAAACGTCCATCCAGCCTGTTTATCGGCAGGATGTTGAGCTTTCTGTAGTGCTTCGCCGGCTATTTTGAGTCGGAGGAACTGGAAGCCGGTGCGGGAGCCGCCGCCGGGGCAGAGGAAGAGTCAGCACTCTTCGACTCAGCCGGTCTGCTTTCCGAGCTCTTCGATTCCGATGACGCCGCCGTGGTGGATGGCGAACTGCCTGACTTGGCGTAGTCCGTGACATACCAGCCGGTGCCCTTGAATTGCAGCGCGGAGCGGGAGATCAATTTCTCCAGGTCGCCGCCACAATCAGCGTGCACCTTCAAAGGTTCATCGGAAAACTTCTGGATGACTTCAATGGTCTTACCGCAGGAATGACAACGATATTCGTACAGAGGCATGAACTTACTCCAATTTTACCAACGAATACAAAACAGACGCTAACGGGGCGCGTTCTGGTCCGTATCTAGAGTTATGAAGCGATGGAAGTATGCAATTTGGCTGGCGGTTTTCGCCTTGTTGGTTCGGGCGGACCAGCGCATTGAAAGCTCCCACCGTTTCCAGAAGGTTTTGCATGCCATTGAGGCACCGCGCGGTGATCTGCCGGTGGTGGACCGGGTGATCATCAGTTTGCTGGCCTGAATGCAAAAGGGCCACCCTCTGCGGGTGGCCCCTGCTTTTCCACTTGACGGCACGCCGCCGGAAGCTACTTCTTCGGAGCGGCCTTCTTCACAGCAGGCTTCTTCGGAGCAGCTTTCTTGGCGGTATCCCACATTTCAGGACCGATGCCGGCGACTTCCTCTTTCTCTGACACAACGAATGTCAGCGTGTAGGGGTCCTTCGTGTAGGCATCCACAACACCCTTGAACTCAAACTTCGTTCCGGGGTCGATCGGCTTCAACAGCAGTCCATCGAACTTGATGACTGCATCGCTGCCCTGGTTGTTGTCCACAGAGATCACGAGTTCCTTGGGAGAGGTCTGCGAAACGACCTTTGCCTTGAACATCTTAAAGTCCGTCTGGGTGTCCGGAGGCAGCTGGGCGCCCTTCAGTTTTTCGAAGTATGCAGCGCCGTCGTCAGCTTTCAGCGCATCGCGGATCTGGCGCCACAGCTTGATGTCGGGGTGTTCGGAGAGGAACTTGGCGATGTCCTTTTCCGCTTCGGCTTCGATTTCGATGATGCTCTTGATGGTGAAGCCGGCGGGGGGCAGAGGATCGTTCATCGCCTTGGCCTTCAGTTCATCCAGGCCTTCCGTGCTGCCGTGATAGCCGTCATACTGGCGCTTCAGGTAACCTTCCGCGGCCGTCTTGGTCTGGGGATCGAGCGCCGTGGGGCCATCTACAACAACCGAACGGGCGAAGTGCCACAGTGCTTCAGGGATGCGCGCCTTGTCCTTCTGGCGAATGATGACCGTGCCGTACCAGTAAGAAACCAGGCCGGAGAACTTCGGCGACATCATCAGCACCGTCTTGAATTCTTTTTCCGCATCGGGATCGGCCTTGCGCTGGTAGGCGATATACCCGAGCACATAGTGCGCCTGCACTTCAGTATCCTTCTTTGCCTTTGCCCAGGCGGCGGCATCGAGTGCATCCGGCTTCAGGTCATTGGAGAAAAACTTGTCGAGCCCGTCGAGAATCACGCCGGCTGCCTTCACGCTGGCGTCCATGATTTCCGGTGTTGCCTGGGTGGTGAGAACCTTGCCCATGATCTGGCTGTAAGCATTCAGCACAGCCAGCGTGCGGTCATTCTTGAAATCAGAGTCAGGATACTTCTGCTCCCACTGCTTGAGAACATCCAGCTTCTTCTGCGGGTCAGTCTCTTTCTGCGCGAGCTGGATGATGTCGTATTCACCCTGGTCTTTGACTGCCTTCTGTTTCGCCTGCGGTGCAGGTGCCGGTGCGGGCGCAGCGACTGCGCCTGCCGCGAGCACGCCCGCTGCCACGAATCCCAGAATCACCTTTGAAAAACGTTGAATCACGTACGATTCCTCCCCGCGTCTCTGAAATACCAATTTTGAACGATTTTGATTCCGAACGAATGCCCCGGGGTCTGCTCCGGACTCCTCTCGACACTGAGAGCCGTCAGCTTGGAATTTTATCCCGGTAAAGCGGAGTATACCGAACCCGCATCGCTGCGGCAATCACACCCCCATCCTGACCGTCCGTTGCTAAGCCGTTCGACACCGGATGCCGCGGGGAAGTTCCTGCAATTCGTGTGAATTCAGAACCTGCTACAATCCCGAAAGCCCTTTTTCTTTCTATTCCCGTGCAAACATTCGAGCGGCCGGTCGATCTGGCAGTCATCGTCGCGTATTTGGTAGGCGTCACGTGGTTTGGCGCGCGCTTCAAGCAATCCCAAAAGACGCTCAAAGACTATTTTCTAGGCGGCAATGAAGCCCCTTGGTGGGCGATTGCCCTCAGTATTGTCTCCGCGGAAACCAGTACTCTCACGATCATTGGCACTCCGCCTTTGGCCTACAGCGGCAGCTATGTGTTCTTGCAGGTCGTGTTTGGCTACCTGCTGGCGAGGATCGTCATCAGCACCATTTTCCTGCCGCGGTATTTCGAAGGGGAACTCTACACAGCTTACGAATTGATGCAGCGGCGCTTCGGTCCGAATGTCCGCAAGGTGACTTCTGCCATCTTTCTAGTGACACGCGCCCTCGCGGAAGGTGTACGTGTTTTTGCGATCTCCATCGTCATTGCGATCCTGCTCCATACCGGCGGGCTGACGTCGATCCTCTTCATCATTTGCCTCACGCTCTTCTATACGTTCGAAGGCGGCATGACGGCCGTGATCTGGACGGACGTTCTGCAGATGGGCATGTATGTTCTGGGGGCTGTGGTCAGCTTCGTGATCTTGCTCGGCAAGATTCCAGGTGGCTGGAACCATGTCACGGAGCTGGCCGGACCACTCGGCAAGCTGAAGGTTTTCGACTTTTCCTGGTCCTGGACAAATCCCTATACCTTCTGGGCCGGAGTGATCGGCGGCACCTTCTTAACGACCGCGAGCCATGGGACCGACCAATTAGTGGTCCAGCGTCTGCTGAGTGCCGGGAATGAAAAGCAGAGCCGCCGTGCGCTGATGCTTAGCTGGGGCGTTGTTTTCATCCAATTCACGCTGTTCCTTACAATTGGATTGCTGCTCTGGGTCTATGGTGACGGCAAAGCGCTTTCGAAATATGACCTGGACCGCTTGTATCCGCGGTTCCTTTGGACTGCGCTGCCGGTCGGAGTGGCTGGTCTCGCGATGGCTGCGATTCTGGCCGCCGCGATGGCCAATCTTTCGGCTGCGCTCAATTCGCTGGCTTCCGCAACCGTGGTGGATTTTTATCAGCCGCTGACGAAGGGCAGGCATTCGGCTGCGCATTATCTTCGTATGTCGAAGTTCTCCACGGTTCTGTGGGGTGCCGTGCTTGCAGGAATTGCCGTGGTGGCCAGCCAGTGGGGCTCTGTGCTGGAATCGGGTCTCTCGATCGCATCCGTCACGCTGGGAATTCTGCTCGGCGTTTTCCTGCTGGGTGTGTTGACGAAGCGCCCCGGGGAGAATGCCGCCATCGCCGGCGTTCTGGCGGGGGCCGCGACCATGCTTTATGTGAAGCTCTTCACGAAAATTCCGTTCACCTGGTGGGTTCTGATCGGCAGTTCGGTCACGTTTGGTGTCGGGTGGCTGTCTTCATTCCTCTTGAAATCCAACGTTGATAAGGAGAAAACACGGGCATGACGGAACTTCGCCGTGATTTGGGTATCTGGGCCGCTCTGGCAATTGTTGTGGGAACAGTCATCGGGAGCGGGATCTTCCGTGTGCCACAGGGCATGATCAACAACGTCGGCACAGTGCCGATGGTGTTTCTGGTGTGGGTGGTGGGCGGGGCGCTGTCCCTGGCCGGCGCGCTGACCTACGCGGAATTGGCCGCAGCCATGCCCGGAGCCGGCGGGGAATATGTCTACCTTACGGAAGCTTATGGTCCGATTTGGGGCTTTCTGTACAGTTGGACCCAGCTTTTGGTTGGCAAGAGCGGGTCAATCGCCACTCTTGCGACCGCATTCTTCGAATACACCGCTCATTTCCGGCCGGAACTGGAACAGGTCTGGTTCGTGGCGGGCCCGTTCCCTGTGAAATATGGCCAAGTCTTCGCGATGCTGCTGATTCTCTTTCTCGGTGGCGTGAATTATGTCGGCGTCAAAATTGGCGGCGCGGTGCAGGTTGCGGTGACGGTGGTGAAAGTGGTGCTTATCGGCTGGATTATTGTCGCCGGATTGTTTTATGCGCATCCTGCCGCTGCCGGAGCCGCGCCGCTGGTGCAGCCCGCATTTACCGGGTTCGTCGCAGCGCTGGTGGGCGCGCTCTGGGCCTATGACGGCTGGAACAACGTGGGCATGGTGGCCTCTGAAATCAAGGACCCGAAACGGAATCTGCCCCTGGCATTGATCGGCGGAACACTGCTGGTAATTCTCATTTACATGGCCGCGAACTGGGCCTATTTTCTGGTGCTGACCCCGGCGGAAGTAGGGGCGCACAAGCTGGTTGCGGCGGAAATGATGCAGCGGATCCAGGGACCTGCCGGCGCTGGCGCTGTTTCCCTGGCCGCAATGATTTCCATCTTTGCCGCGCTGAACGGTTCGATATTGACCGGGGCGCGCGTTCCGTATGCTGCAGCCCGCAATGGACTTTTCTTCCGTTCCGCGGCACGCGTGCACCCGGCGTTTCACACTCCCGGCGTTTCCATTCTTATGCTGACGGCGTGGTCCGCTGTGCTGGTCCTCGTGGCCGGGAGCTATGACAGCCTCTTTACGTACGTAATATTTGCGAGCTGGATTCTTTACGGGATGGCCGGAGCGGCCGTTTTCGTGCTGCGGAAGAAGCGTCCGGATTTGCCGCGGGCTTACAAAACCCTGGGCTATCCGGTGGTGCCCCTTCTTTTTCTTGTCGGCGCAACGATCCTTGATTTGAGCACTCTCCAGAACAGTCCGAAGGAGTCAGTGGCTGGAATTGTGTTCATTTTGTTGGGATTACCCTTCTATTTTTACTGGAAGAAGAAGGCCAAAGCGTCGCCCGGCGTCATTCCATTGCCGTAGCTCCGGCAATCCCATTCACAGAAAATTACAGGTTTTGTTCCAGAAACAGAACAAAGCCCTTGCGCAGCGCAGATCTATCGCGGTAAAAAGAATTTGTGCACGCCTTGCGTTGCGCTGGATTCTGTTCTGGTTTCAGAACGGACTGGTTTCCCGGCGATGCGGTGGGGCGGCGGCATAATACTCGGAATAAGACTTCCGTCAGAGGTGAGAAGATGGACGTAAGTAAAATCCTGGCCGACCTCCGCCAGGAGCGGGACCAACTGGAAGAGGCGATTCTGAGCCTGGAACGGCTTGCGAGCGGGCGTGGACGCCGTCGCGGACGTCCACCGTCATGGATGGCGGAAGCGAAGAAGCGGGGCCGTCCGGCCGGCAGCAAGAACAAGACCGCCACGGGAAAAACTGCCAGCGCGGCTGAATAAGTTCAGCCGGTACAAGTCAAAGTTAGAAAGGACGGCGCGCCAGCCGTCCTTTTTTATTGGTACAGCAGATACTTCGTGCGGCTTTTCTCAAACGCTTCCATGCCAAGCTTGGCTGCCGCTGCGGCATCACCGTGGCTCTTGAGTGCCTCAATCATAGCCTGGCTTCCAATCAGCTTTTTGCCCGCGTCAAAGGAAATCTTGCCGGGGTAGAGCTTCTCCAGCGCCGTGGCCACCTCGATTCCCAGGCGCAGAGCGGAGAATTGCACGCGGTCCGTCAGCGTGAAGCGTACTCCTTCAACCGTCTTCTTTGCGAAATTCGAACTGCTGGGCGTGAATTTGACTGGCTCACAACGAATCCCGGGAATGTTCCTTGCATTGAGGTAATCCGCCAGTTGCTTGCCCTGTATCCAATCAGCGCCAACCTGTTCGAAGGGGTTGTCTGTGCCCCGCCCGACAGAATAATTAGTGGAAAATTCGAGCAGTGCCAAGCCGGGGTAGAGAATCGCTTCGGTCAGATTGCGAATGTTCGGGGAGGGGTTGACCCAGGGCAGGCCAGTCTGGTCGAACCAGGTTTCGCGGGTCCAGCCTTTCATTTGGATGATGTGCAGGTCGGCATTCCAATATTCTTCGCCATTGAAATAGCGGGCTAATTCCCCCATCGTCAGGCCGTGGCGCAGGGGCAGGGGGTATGAACCGACGAAAGAAACTTTATCCGCATCCAGCATGGGCCCTTCCACATGAAGTCCGGTGATGGGATTCGGCCGGTCCAGCACGTAGAAGGGGATCTTGGCTTTGGCACAAGCCTCCAGCGCGTAGGCCATGGTGGATTCAAACGTATAGAAGCGAACGCCGATGTCCTGGATATCAAAGACCATGGCGTCCAGACCGCGCAGCATTTCCGCGGAGGGGCGGAGGTTCTTGCCGTACAGGCTCCAGACGCGGATGCCGGTCTTCGGGTCTACTGTATTGTCAATATTTTCATGGTCTTCCACGCCCGCGAAGCCATGTTCCGGCGAGAAGATGGCGGCGATTTCCACGCCCGCATCCCGCATCAGGTCGATATTCCGGCGGCCTTCGCGGTCGAGTCCGCTCTGGTTGGTGATCAGGCCGATCTTCTTGCCTTTGAACTCCGCGAACCCATTGGCGGCGAGAACGTCCAAGCCGGTTTGCACCTTGGCGTCGTAGCCCACAGCGCTCGCAACGATGGTGGCGATTCTGCCCCGTAGCGGAGAGATCGGCTTCCTGCCGTGGAGATGAACGGAATTCGCCAGCAAAATCACGTAAGTCTTCGATGCCGGATCGATCCAGATGGAAGTTCCCGTAAAGCCGGTGTGTCCGAAGGAGCCGATGGGGAAGAGATCGCCTCTGGTGGTGGAGAAAGAAGAGTTGATGTCCCAGCCGAGTCCGCGCTGGATGGGCTGCGTGGTGGCGGCCGCATTGGAGGTGAACGTCCGGATGGTTTCCGGCCGGAACAGGCCTTTGCCGCCGTCGAGCAGCATCTGGCAGAACTTGCTCAGGTCATCTGCGGTGGAAAACAGGCCCGCATGCCCGGCCACTCCGCCCATGTAGCGCGCGGTCGGGTCATGAACCACGCCGCGGAGAATCGTGCCGTCCTTTTGCTGCTCGGTGGGCGCGATCCGGTTGCGCAGCGCGGCGGCGGGCAGATAGCCGGAGTCCTTCATGCCCAGCGGTTCAAAGAGAATCTTCTTTAAATACTCGTTTTCCGGCATGCCGCTCTGACGGCGGATGATCTCGCCGAGCAGTTCGAAATTGATGTCGCTGTAAACGAACTTCGCGCCCGGGGGATTCGCCGGTTTGTCCGTCAGTGCTTTTTGGATGCCTGTGTCATAGCCTGACCACGCCGGTTCGAGATCCAGATCTGGACGGAGTCCCGAAAAGTGGGTCATCAGCTGGCGCACCGTGACCGTGCTTTTCCCGCCCTGAAACTCGGGCAGGTACTTGGTGACAGGGTCATCCACGTTCACTTTGCCGGTTTCGACCAGTTTCATCATGCCGCTGGTGGTGGCAACGACCTTCGTCAGCGAGGCGCAGTCAAAGATGGTGTTCAGCGCCATCGCTTCTTTGGCCGGTGCAACCGCCCGGTTCCCGTAGGCCTTCTTATAGATGACCTTTCCCTCATGGCCGACCAGCAGCACGGCACCGGGCAACCGGTCTTCCTGAATGGCCTGGTTGATCGCGGCGTCGGCTGCGGCCGCACCTCTGAACACAGGAGTTTGGGCGCTCAGCAGGGAAGCGAAAAGAATAAGGGGCAGCGAAAACTTCACAAAGCAAGGTTATCGCAAGCCGGAAAGCTTCAGATGCGGTTGATCAGGCTGGCCACGTAGGCGGCACCGAAACCGTTGTCGATATTGACCACCGTCACATTGCTGGCGCAGCTGTTCAACATGCCCAGCAGCGCGGCCAAACCGTGGAAGCTGGCACCATAACCGACGCTGGTCGGCACGGCGATCACGGGGCAGCCCACCATGCCACCCACAGCACTGGGCAGAGCACCTTCCATACCGGCGCAAACCACCAGCACTCTGGCTTCCAGCAGTTTCTGCGAGTTGTTCAGCAGCCGGTGGATTCCCGCAACGCCCACGTCGTGAATGGAAAACACTTCGTTACCCATGACTTCCGCCGTGATCTGCGCTTCTTCAGCCACGGGGATATCGCTCGTGCCGGCGCAAACCACCCCGATCTTGCCCTTCCCGGTCACAACGCGGTTCCGCCAAAAACGGATCGCACCGGAAAGAGGGAAGTATTCGCCGCCGGGGAGTTCATTGGTGACCAGTTCCGCGGTCTGACGGCTGACTCTGGTGATGAGAACGTTGTCGGCCTTTTCGAGCAGCTTGCCCGCAATGGCCACCACGTGTTCCGGTGCTTTCCCCAGGCCGAAAACCACTTCCGGCATGCCATGGCGGAGCGCCCTGTGATGGTCCACTTTGGCGAAACCCAGATCTTCAAATGGCAGATGGCGGACGCGCTCCAGTGCGGCCGGGACATCGAGGGTCCCGCTCTTGACTTCGTCGAGCAGTCCGCGCAGTTGTTCTTCGGTCATTGCGATTACCACTCTATCAAGCTGCAAAGTGCGGTAAAAATGCCACACTCGGGTCCGGCTGAGGATTCGTAAGATTTTGTAAAAACAAACATTTACAGAACTTCACACAACTTTTAGGAATTGCGGCCCGGACTGCGTAACAATCGAATTTCCACCTCGTCTCTTCTTTCAGACTCTAAAAAGTAATCGTATGAACTCCAAGTTGACTAACTATTTGTGTGTCCTGGCAAGCTTACTCTGCCTGACAGTGACCGCCTTCGCCCAAAATGTGGGTAGCATTAAGGGCCAAGTGACAGATCCGTCCGCCGCGGTGATCCCGGGCGCGACGGTGATCGTCAGCGGCAACGGTCCCGCAAAATCGGTCAAGACCGATGGCACGGGGAACTTTATCATCAACGGGCTGCAGCCCGGCAAGTATTCACTGAAGGCTGATTCCAAAGGTTTTATTACCTTTACAGCCAAGGAAGTGAATGTGTCCGCCGGCACCCCCGTGACGTTGAATATCTCGCTCGCGATCGCCACGGAAGCGCAGGAAGTATCGGTTTCCGATAACAGCCAGACGGCAGTTTCGGTCGATCCTTCGCAGAACGTCGGCGCGATTGTGTTGAAAGCTGCTGATATTGACAATCTGCCGGACGATCCCGATGATCTCCAGAATGACCTGCAGGCTCTCGCCGGTCCGGCTGCCGGTCCGAACGGCGCCCAGTTCTTTATTGATGGTTTTTCGGGTGGCCAGCTGCCTCCGAAGAGTTCGATCCGCGAAATCCGCATCAACTCGAACCCCTTCTCCTCCGAATTCGACCAGCCCGGTTTCGGTCGCGTGGAAATCTTCACCAAGCCTGGTTCCGACAAGTACCACGGCGGTGCGAACTTCAACTTCGGCGACAAGTTCCTGAACAGCCGCAACCCGTTCCTCACGGGCACCACGCCGGATTACATCTCTGAGTTCTACGGCTTCAACTTCGGCGGCCCCATCAACAAGCGTTCTTCGTTCTCGATCGATGCGAACCGCCGCGCGGTGGACGACAACGCCATCATCAAGGCTTTCGACCCGACCACCAACTTCACCACCCAGCTCGGCACGGGTGTGCTGACGCCTTCGCGCTTCATGACCATCAGCCCGCGCATTGATTACCAGATCAACACGACGAACACCCTCGTGGTCCGGTATCACTGGACGGAATCGAAGAATCAGAACTCCGGCGTCGGCGGTTACAGCACGCTGAGCCAGGGCGAGACCACGGCCAACCACAACAACACGGTGCAGGCCACGGAAACCGCGATTCTTGGCACCAAGGCCGTGAACGAAACCCGCTTCCAGTTCAATGATTCGCACAGCAATCAGAACGGTTCCGGCGTGGGTGGTCCCACCATCTCCATCCCCGGTGTGGCGACCTTCGGCGGTGCGCCGCTGCTGGCGAACTTCACTCACATCCACGGCTTCGAACTTTCCAACCAGACAACGATGACTCTCGGTGCCCACACCGTGAAGTTCGGTGTGCGGTTGCGCGATTCCAGCCAGGATCAGAGCTCCACTTCAAATTTCAACGGCACCTTCAGCTATGCCAGCATCGCTGCTTACCAGGCCAACACCCCGACGCAGTTCTCTCTCGCCGCAGGCACGCCGCTTCTCAATGTGAAGCAGTTCGATGCCGGTGGCTTCGTGCAGGACGACTGGCGCGTGAAGCCCAACCTCACCGTCAGCCTCGGTGCACGTTATGAAGCGCAGACCAACATCAGCTACAAGGGCGACGTTGCTCCCCGCGTGAGCCTCGCGTGGGCGCCGTTCGCGAAGGGCAACAAGGCTTCGAAGACGGTTCTCCGCGCTGGTTACGGCTTCTTCTTCAGCCGCGTGGATGATAACCTGACCCTCAACACCTACCGCTACAACGGGACGTCTACTCTGAACTACCTGCTGACCGGCACCGCGACTTCGCCGATCACCTACAGCCCGACCAACCTGCCTTCCCTCGCAGCGCTTGCTGCCGCGAAGGTCGACAACCCCATCTACAAGCTCGACCCGAACATCAAGCCGCTCACCCTGGAACAGCTTGCCATCGGTTTTGACCAACAGCTGCCCTTGAAGATGACGATGTCGATGAACTACATCAACTCCCGCGGCGTGCATGAATCGCGGCAGCGCGATATCAACGCACCGTATCCGGATATCTACCAGACCACGGGTCAGGTGGTTCGCCCCTATGGCAACATCGGCGATATCTATCTCTACGAAAACAGCGGCGTTCTGAAGCAGCAACAGCTGATCACCAACATCAACGCGCGCGTCAATTCGAAGATCTCGCTCTCTGGCTACTATGCGCTTGGTAAGGCGGAGGACGATGCCGGCGGCTTCCCCAGCAACACTTATAACGAAAAGCTGGATTGGGGCCGTTCTTCCTTCGACGTTCGCAACCGCGGTGGTATCTTCGGGTCCGTTGCGCTGCCCTACGCAATCACCCTGTCACCCTTTGTGACGATGTCCTCCGGACGTCCCATCAACGTGACTACTGGCCGTGACTCCAACGGCGACGGTATCTTCAATGACCGTCCGGCACTTGCCACCAGTGCGACTCTGCCCGCCAACCTGAAGGTGACCAAGTTCGGCAGCTTCGATCTGGCTCCGGCTTACGGCGCGCAGTTGATTCCGATTGACTATCTGGAAGGCCCGGGCAACGTCAGCCTGAACCTCACGGTCAGCCGCACCTTCGGCTGGGGTGAGAAGAATGGCGGAGGCAATCCCAATGCGGCCGGTGGCGGTATGGGCGGCGATCCTGGTGCCGGTGGCCGTGGCGGCGGTGGTGGTGCACGTGGCGGTGGTGGTGGCGGTCGTGGCGGTGGTATGGGCGGCGGCGGCTTCGGCGGCGGCATGGGCGGCATGATGCGCGGCGCAGGCGGCGGTGGCAGCACCGGCAAGAAGTACAACCTGACGGTCCGCGTGGAAGCTCGCAATGCGATCAACCACGTCAACCTCAACACCCCGACCGGCAACCTGCTTTCGCCGAACTTCATGGTCTCCACTGGTTTGGCCGGCGGCTTCGGCGGCGGACCCGGCGGTGGTGGCAACTCGGCAGCAGGCAACCGCAGAATCAGCCTGCAGCTCCGCTTCAGCTTCTAAACTGTAAGCACGAAAAGAAAATGGCCGGCTCCCGGAAACGGGTAAGCCGGCCTTTTTGTTTTGGTGCCCCCTGACTTAGTCCGCCAGGAAACCGCTCCCTCGCAGTCGCAGCTCGGCAACCCAGGGAAAATGCGGAGCGGTTTCTTATCCCGCCAACGCCAGATTCAGATTCTCAATCGCCTCATCAATCTCCGCCGTGTTCTTGTATCCCACGGTCACCGTATCCACACCGGCATTCCGGAACGCAAACCGCATGGCCGCCTTGCGGTCTTCGCGGTTAGTGAACGCGCCTTCCCCCACCAGCTTCATGCTGATCACACCCATGCCTTCACTCTTCACCTTCTTCACATGAGCCACGACTTCCGGCACATTGCCCAAACCTGCGGTGTTGTAATCCTCGGCATCCATCTTGGTGCCTCTATGGTTCACACGGATCATGGCCGTCTGCAACCACTGGTTGCCCGGCACCTGCCGCAATGCGGGCAAGCCATGCACTGAGGCGCCGCGCGAGATGACGGCCTGCTTGTGCTGCGCTTCCACAATGCCATCCTGCCAGCGCACGGTCGCAGTGGGCCAGTCGGCCACATGTTGGTAGTGAAGCAGCAGAATGTCGAAGTAATCGGTCTGCGCCAGCTTGCGCAGTTCGTCGATCTTCGCCTGGGGGTCCGTGCCTTCGCGCGTGGTGACCTTGGACATCAGGCGGTACGTATCGCGCGGAATACCCTTCAGCGCAATGCCGAGCATCCGGTGCATCTCGCCATAAGACTCAGAGGTCTCAAAGAAGCGTATGCCGCGTTCATAGGCGTGGCGAACGGTGCGCGTGAATTCTTCCTGGCCCAGATTGCGCTGCACCGCGCCACTCATGGAGCCCGTGCCAAAGGCCAGCCGCGTGACCTTCACGCCGGTGCGGCCGAGTGTCACCCAGTCCGTTGCCGAACCTCCCGCAGCGAGGAGCGGGAGCTTTCCTGCGCCAGCCAGAACGCCAGCGGCCAGGCTCGATTTCAAGAAATGCCGTCGGGAACAATGCGCCATGAATTGGCCTCCGATCCCGAACTTTATCACGCTTCAGCGGCCTTGCGCTGCCCAACTTTGCGCCACCCCACGGCTCCGATCAGAACCAGCAAGCCCGCCGTCACGAAGTAAGCGCCGCGGATTCCGATCTCCTGCGCGATCGCGCCGGACATCATCAGCCCCGCCACCTGCGCCAGAGAAAGAACCGACATCAGGCTGCTGGTCACGCGCCCCATCATTTCCATGGGGGTCTGCCCCTGCATCATGGTCTGTGCGGAAATCACCACCAGCGCCACACTGAAGCCGATGCCCAGAGTCGCCACGGAAGCCGCCACCAGATTGCTGACCAGCGCGAGCACAAGCACGCCCGCGCCCACACCGAACAGTCCGGACATCATCATGTGTCCCTTGGAACGGGTCTTCGCCAGATGATTCACGATGAACGTACCCACCAGCATTCCAATTCCCACCAGTGAGCCAAGCGTGCCGAACCAGCCCTGCTGCAGTTTCAAAATATCCCGCACGTAGACCGCAATCAGCGCACTGTAGCAACGAACTGCGAACAAGCCCGCAGCCATCGAAACAATCGTGAACGCCAGAACCGAGTGGGTGAAGATGAACTTTACGCCGGACGTCATATCTGCGACCACGGAGCCCGCCTTCCGCTCCGGTGTGCCACCCGCCCGCACGATGGTCATCGACGCCACAATCCCCGCCGACGCGACGAAGCTCGCTGCATCCAGAACGAAGCACGAGTTTTCCCCGAACCAGGTGATCAACTGGCCGGTGATCGCCGGGCTGGCGATCTGGGTGACCTGCATGATCTGCATCATCATTGCGTTCGCGGCCATCCAGCCGGCCTGCGGCACAATCGACCGTATGGCGATGGATTGCGCGGGCGTGAAGAAACTCGAAACCGCACTGATGGCTGCCAGAACAGCGTAAATCTCCCAGACCTGCGTGGCCCGCAGCAGCAAAAGGATCAAAGCGCCCCGCGCCAGATCACTGCAGATCATGGTGTAGCGGACGTCCCAGCGGTCCACAAAAACACCCGCCAGCGGACTGACGAATGCCATGGGCAGCATGTAGAAAATCAAAACGCCTGCCACTTCCGCGGGCGACGCGTGCATCTTGAACGAAACCACGCTCAGCACGGCGTAGATGGCGAGAAAGTCACCCAGCAGACTGACGAACTGCGCCGCCGAAAGCTTTCGGACAGCGGGATCCCGCAAAACCTCACGGAATCCCAGTTGTGGACCCTGCGGTCCCACCGTTAAACTGCCGCAGCCGATGACATGGCTGCTTCCACCTTGGCGAACGACGCATCCAACCGCAGGATGAATTCGTCCACGTCAGACTTGGTGATATTCATCGGCGGCGAGGTGCGGACGCAATTGCCGTAAAGTCCGCCTCGCCCGATCATCAACCGGTTCTCGCGGGCGGCATTCATCACGGCCAGCGTGGCAGCAGTCGCGGGGACCTTGGTCTTGCGGTCTTCCACAAGTTCCAGTGACCAGAGCAAGCCCATGCCGCGCACATCGCCGATGAGCTGGTACTTCGCCTGCAGGTCCAGAAGCTTGCCATGCAGATACGCACCAACCTCTTCCGTGTTCTGCCGGAGCTTCTGCTCTTCAATGAAATCGAGCACAGCCTTCGCGGCGGTTGCGACCACCGGATTGCCGCCGAACGTGGAGAGCGTCACTCCCTTCAGTGCATCCGCAATTTCCGGCCGCGCGATGGTGATGCCGATGGGCAGGCCGTTCGCCAGACCCTTGGCGGAGGTGATGATATCCGGCACCACGTCCCACTGCTCGATGCCGAACCACTTGGAACCGGTGCGGCCCCAGGCGGTTTGCACTTCGTCTGAAATGAAGATGCCGCCGTACTTCTTCACAATGCCGGTGACGATCTTGAAGTACTCTTTGGGAGGCACAATGTAGCCGCCCACGCCCTGGATGGGTTCCGCAATGAACGCTGCCACTTTCCCGCCCGTCGTGGTGCGGATCAGTTCTTCCACGTCCGTCGCGCAGCGCACTTCACAGGAGGGATACGTCAATCCGAACGGGCAGCGGTAGCAGTAAGCATTGTGCGCATGCACCACGCCGGCCGAGGGCGGACCCAGCTTCCAGGTGCCTTGCCCGGTGATGCCCATCATGGTTGCGGTGCGTCCGTGATAGGCGTGGCGCAGAGCAATGATGTCCGTGGAGCCGGTATAGCAGCGGGCGGCCAGAATCGCGGTTTCATTGGCTTCCGTGCCGCTGTTGGTGAAGAAGCTCTTCCGCAGAGCGCCGGCAGGGGAAATCTGCGCCAGTTTCTGGGCCAGCAACAGTTGGGGCTCCGTGGCGAAGACCGTGGAGACGTGCTCCAGCTTGTCGATCTGTTTGTGAACGCGCTCATTCACATAGTCATTGCAATGACCCACGCTGACGGTGACGATGCCGCCGAAGAAGTCCAGATACTGGTTGCCGTCCACGTCCCAAACGAACTGATCCTTCGCATGCGTGATGATCAGCGGTTCCTTGAAGTAGTGGAACACCGCGGGGAACAGGAATTCTTTTTGGGCAAGCAGTATTTCGTCTTTTGTCATTAGGGCGCCTTCTTGAAATTGTAACCGGATTGGCGGAGGTTCGCTCTATTGAACTGCGATCGTCACGCCGGATTGCGTCGACACCCCCGCGAGTGACACGCTGACAGGCAAAGTGCCGGAGGGGATATTGACCGGCAATTGTGCGTTCACCTGGAGCACGCCTGCAATCAGTCCCGGTGCTTCCCCATAGAAGGCGAGTGTGGCTTGCTGTCCGCCAACCGCCACAGTGAGTGGTGAGGCCACCGGCAGCGGCGTCAGAGGGCCCGTGGTCGACACGGTGGTGATTCGCCCGGTTACCGCCGCTGTGGTCAGACCCTCGCCTGTGAGAAACAGCACCACGAAACCACCTTTCGGGGCCGGGTGCGTTTTTGAGTTATAGCTGTAATCGCCGTTGAGGGCGGCGGCCTGCCCTGTGCCTGAACCATCCGCTGTGAAGATAGCCGGAGTTTCCGAAATGAGCTTGACGGGAAATGGCGCAGAAGGTGGCGCACCGGCGGTTGTTATTTGTATATTCACCGTGGCTGCTCCAGCAACTTCATACGGCACCACGGCGTGGCGGGCGTGCCAGTGGAGTAATAGAGCGCACCGCCGTAAGGTGCCCGCGGCAAGCTTGACGTTCATGCGGTAAATGCTGCTGCCATCGGCCAGGGAATACAGCAGTTGTGTGGATACCGCGCCTCTTCCCGAAGCCACAACCGGTGCGGATTTCCCACAAGGCCGCGGTTACTCCAGAGGTGAATAAAGTGTTCGTGGAGTAGCGAAAACCAGTGGAGGCGTGCGATGGGTGCAAAAACGTGGATGCTCGTTTACCCGTGGGCTTGTTCGCACGCCATTCTGGCGTGCGTGCTTCTGCACCCGGAAAACGCGCGCGAGAATGGCGCACGCACGGTCGCTTTCGAGCCACTCAACTGGAAGGCATGCCCGACGCTTCTTTACTTGATCCGGAATCGAATCCGCCCCGCCAAAGGAATGCCACACTAAAGAGGTGACCCAGCCCAACCTGCCGCAAACCATGCGCGCACTCGTCAAGAGCCGTCCCGAACCGGGGCTCTGGCTCGAAGAAGTCCCCGTCCCGACTTTTGGCATCAACGATGTTCTCGTCAAAGTCCGCAAAGCGTCCATCTGCGGCACGGACATACACATCCGCAAGTGGGATGCGTGGGCCGCGAAGACCATACCCACGCCAATGGTGATCGGCCATGAATTCATGGGTGAAATCGTTGCCGTGGGCGCAAACGTATCCGACTTTCATCCCGGCCAGCTGGTCAGCGGCGAAGGCCACGTCGTCTGCGGGCGCTGCCGGAATTGCCTCGCCGGCCGCCGCCACCTCTGCGCACACACCAGCGGCGTCGGCGTGAACCGGCCCGGTGCCTTCGCGGAATACATCTCCCTGCCCATGACCAATGTGTGGGTGCACAAGAACGATATCGATACCGACGTCGCCTGCATCTTCGATCCGTTCGGCAATGCGGTCCACACGGCACTTTCGTTTCCTGTGCTGGGCGAAGACGTTCTTGTCACAGGTGCCGGACCCATCGGCATCATGGCCGCCGCGGTTGCGAAACATGCCGGGGCACGGCACGTTGCCATCACTGACTTGAACCCGTACCGTTTGGACCTGGCGAAGAAGGTGGGGGTCAGTGCCGCGGTGAATCCAAAGGAAAAAACGCTCGCGCAGGTGCAGGAAGAACTGCAAATGACCGAGGGCTTCGACGTTGGCCTCGAAATGTCCGGCAACTCCGCCGCCTTCCGGGACATGCTCAAGAACATGAGCCACGGCGGCAAGATCGCCATGCTGGGTATCCCGCCGGGCGAAATCGCCATTGACTGGAACCTGGTCATCTTCAACATGCTCACCATCAAGGGCATCTACGGGCGCGAGATGTATGAGACCTGGTACAAGATGACGGTCATGCTGGAATCCGGCCTCGATATCTCCGGTGTCATCACGCACCGGTTCGCTTTTGAGGATTTTGAGGAAGCCTTCAACCTGATGGAATCCGGCAACTCGGGCAAGATCGTCCTGCGCTGGGAATAGCCGGGCGAATACTTAAGAGCGGCTTACGGGCGGTACCGTATATCCACAATCATCCGTGATTTGAACGGCGACACGTCCATGGAAAACGTGCCGCCGCTGCCTGCCAGCGCCGTGCGCACCAATTCCGCAAACTCTTCCGGCGTAAAAGCACGGCGGATGGATTGCCGACCGTCCGCGCCTGCTTCATGTCCAATCAGCGGGCAAATGAAGAGGCTGAAGAGCACCAGCGGCATCGGGTGGCGGATGAGATCTGAGATCACGAAGCGGCGGCACGAGCGCCCCACATTGCGTATCAGCGCGATATTCTGCTCCGGTGTCAGGTGGTGATTGAGCAGGGAGCAGACAGCGGCGTCGGCGTGGGGAAGATCCCCGCTCACCGCGTCGGCCGCAATAATGTGCACGCCAGGGCGCGGCATCGGCTTCTGGTCAATGCCGATTCCTTCCACGGACAGCTTCTTTTGCAGGTATTCGAGCAGCAGGCCATCCCCGCAGCCAATATCCAAAACCCGCTGGAGCGGCTGGCTATCCTGGCGCAGGAAGCGTTCGATGGTGGCGTGCGTGCCCAGGAAAAAGTGGATTCGTGCCAGATCCTTGTGGAACCGTGCGAGGAGCTCTTCCGGAATATCCGGCGCATCCATGATCTCCGGCTCAAGCGAACGCTGCATCACCCTATGATGGACTATCGGTCGCGCGTGAGACCCAGGGCGCGGATACGTTTATGCAGGTTTGTGCGCTCCATGCCCAGGCTGCGCGCGGCGGAAGAAACGTTCCACCCGGCTTCTTCGAGTGCGCGGAGCACATGCTCGCGCTCGGCGGATTCCCGCGCGTCTTGAATGCTGGAACGTCCACCGGAATCCCGCGGCAGCCGCAGTTCCAGGGGAATCGCATTCGTGCCCAGCAAGTCTTCCGGCGAGAGAATGGCCATCCGCTCCACCACATTCCGCAATTCCCGCGCGTTACCCGGCCACTTGTAAGCCTCAAACGTCTCCCAGACTATGTCATCGAACTTCTTGCGCCGGAATCCGTTCCGCACGCAGAAATCATCCAGGAAATACTCTGCCATCGGCTTCACATCCTGCGGACGTTCCCGCAGTGAAGGCACGCGGATGGGAACCACACTCACGCGGTAGAAGAGATCCTCGCGGAACTTCTCCTGCGCCACCATCGCGCTGAGATCGCGGTTGGTGGCGGAGATCACCCGCACCGTGACGCGGATGGTTTGCTCACCACCCACGCGGTGAAACTCGCCCTCCTGCAGTACGCGCAGCAGCTTGGCCTGCGAATTCGCATGGAGGTCGCCGATTTCGTCCAGAAACAGGGTGCCGTTATCGGCCAGTTCAAACTTGCCGCGGCGCATGCCGGTGGCTCCGGTGAAGGCCCCTTTTTCATGGCCGAAGAGTTCGCTTTCAATGAGTTCGCCGGGGATGGCAGCGCAGTTCACTTTGACGAAGGGTCCGCTGGCAAACGGACTTTGGGCGTGGATGTGAGCGGCCAGCAATTCCTTGCCAGTGCCAGATTCCCCAATCAGCAGCACGCGCGCATCGGAACGCGCCGCCATGCCCGCCTGCTCCACGGCGCGTTGAAACGCCGGGCTCGACCCGATCATCTTCGTGCCCGGACCCACAGCTTCCCGCAGGCGCCTGTTTTCCTGCTTCAGCGAATTCTGATCAAGCGCATTCTTCACCGCGACCATCACGCGGTCCCTGCCCAGCGGCTTTTCGAGGAAGTCGAAAGCACCCGCGCGCGTGGCCTGCACGGCATCTGCAATGGTGGCGTGGCCGGAGATCATGATTACCGGTGCCGTTACGTCCGCCGCGATCAACTCCCGCAGCAGATCAATGCCATTGGCGTCCGGCAGGCGCACGTCCAGCAGGTATAGATCCATGCGGTTCCGTTCGGGGAAGGCCCGCATCTCCGCCGCTGAGCGCACGGTGTTGATGAGGTAGCCCTCCCGTTCCAGAATCATGCGCAGGGAGCGCCCGATGTTCTCTTCGTCGTCAACGACCAGGATTCGGCGTGAGGGCATGTTGGTTATATTTGGGCAGTAAAACGCGGAAACCTGCGCCGCCGAGTTCCCCGGCGATCAGCAAAATGTCTCCGCCGGAAAGCAGCGCGGACTTGCGGGCGATGGAAAGACCCAGACCCATGCCGCGCTTCTTGAAGGAAATCGTGGGTTGAAACAGGCTCTGCCGGGCCAGTTCGCTCAGGCCGGGGCCGGAATCATGCACTTCGATGGCGATGCGGTCTTCGAGCGGTTGCACGCGTGTCAGAATCTCGCCGCCTTCGCCCGCCGCCTCCGCCGCGTTCTCCAGAAGATTGACCAGAATGCTCTTCATCAGGTCCTGATCCGCCATCGCTTCCGGTGAATTCTCCGCAATCTCCACCGCGTAACGCACTTCCGGATGGGCTGATTTCAGGAACGAGATCCGCTCTTCCACGAACTGCTGCAGGTCGATGGGCTCCGGGCAAACGGGCGGTTCCGACGAGAATTCTGAGAACGCCCGGATACGCCGCTCCAGGGATTCAATCTCATCCACCACAATGTCGGAAGCCTGTGACAGGAATTTCGTGTTGTCGGCCGGTTCCTGCGCCCGCGCCACCATCTCTTCCACCGTCAGCCGGATGGGAGTCAGGGAATTCTTCACCTCATGCGCCATCTTGCGGGCCAACACCTGCCAGCTTGCGAGTTGTGTCAGGTAGACCAGGCGGTCACGGTTCTGTTCGAGTTGTGCCGCCGTGCGGTTGAACGCCTCCGTCGCGCGCCCGATTTCATCCGTGCGGTCATTGGGGATGCGTGTGCGGAAATTGCCGCCGGCCAGACTCGTCAGTGCGGTGGTCAATTGCCGGATGGGGCGGCTGAAGCGGTTCGCCAGGAACCAAACGACAAACAGGGAAACGGCCCAGATCACCGCCGCCAGCAAGGCCCAGGTGATGTAAAAACCGCGCCGCAAGTCCACGAGCGCGTTCGTCGCCACGGTCTGCCGGGCGGCACGGAACTCCTTCGTCAAATCCTGCATGTTGACGCGCAATGGAGCCGTCCAAACGGAAGCCCCGGCGGGAGTCCGAACCATGTACGCCAGTGTGTCTCCGGGCGCGCCGATGATCGCGAAGGCTTCTTTCTCTTCGCCGTTGAGAAAATCGTCCACGTATTCGGGAACATTCCGTCCCGCGGTGAATGTCTTGGGGTCGCGCTGTGCGGAATCCGCCTTCAATTGCTCACAGGCCTGCCGGTAGTATTCGCGGCCGGTCTTTTCGAGCGAGCGGGAAATTCTGGCCAGCTGGTCCACCGGGGAAAGCCGCAGGCTGCTGTCCAGCAGCAGTGTGGTTACCCAGACGGTCAATCCCAGCGGGACGAGTGTTGCGGCGATGAAGACGAGTGCGAGCCTTGTCCGCAGGCTCATCCCCGGCCTGCCTTCGGTTCGGTTTTCTTGAGATCCGCCAGTGTGAAGGGTCCGCCGGATGCCAGCCATCTTGGCTGCGCGCTGCGCGGCTGGCGGCTGAAGACTTCAATCAACCGGGTGATGTTGATGCCGGGGTCACCGATGACGCCGTTCTGGTCACGAGGATCTTCGGCGCGCAGATCCAACTGCACGAAGAAGGGCTGATTGGCGGGGATTTGGTTCTTGTCGATGCCGAGATTCTCAATGCACCAGGCTTCGGTCGCGGCGGCGGAAAGATGCGACACCGTGCGGCGGGAATCCGCTCCGATGCGCGTGACGGAAAACTTCTCCTCCCAGATGTCGTAACTGAGGGCGAAGCGGGCCACAGAACGGCTGACGATATTCGCATTCGCGGCATCCGTCGTGGTGACGGAAACCTGTCCCAGGAACGCAATCGACGCACCTTCCTTCAACCGCTCCAGGGGTTTGCCGGAGAGGAAGTTGAGGCGCAACGGTGCAATCCGGAGGAAATCGCCATCCAGACGCACACCCAGGATGTTGACCGCGGGGCTCACCGCGAATGCCGGACGGGCTAGCGCGGCCGCTGCCATCGCGGCGAACCACCTGCGGCGGGAAATCAGCTGGAGATTCTTCTTCAATAGTTCATCCCCACCATGAAAACCGGCATCGCCTTGCCTTCGCGCAGAGGGTAGGCCATCGTCAGAACAAAAATACCCTGCCGGTAGCCCACACCCACGGATTGGTGCAGCTTGACGGGGTCGCCATTTTGCCAGAGCGAACCGCAGTCATAGAAAGTCTCCGCAGTTCCTTCGCCGAAGCGGTAGCCATAGGTCAGCGTATTGTGCGCCATGCGGCTGCCACCCACGGCATCAATTTGGTAACGGTTCCAGCCGCGAAGGGTGGAACTGCTGCCCAGGACAAAGCGCTCGAAAAGCGGCGCATCGCCCTCAATGGCCCCGGCAGTGAGTTCTGAAGACGCCAGTTGCCGGCCTGACTTCACTGAGTAGCGTACCGTCAGCTTGTGCCGGGCATAGCCATAGTCCGAGCCAAGTCCGCGCGCTGCGAGCCGGAGCGAGTAGCGTGCGTCGAGTTCCTGTTGCGCCGCGTCTCCTTCGAATTTGCGCCCAAAGTGGATTTCCCCCGTTGCCGCATTGGCTTGCCGGAAAGGAATTCCCGCGTTGCCCGTCTCCATCCGTTCAAAGCTGGCCCCGATGGAAATCGTCACAGGTTTGGCGACAACAAACGTAAATTCCGGTGCCACATTGATGCGGCTGCGGTAGAGTTGCATGCCGTTCGCGGCCACGGCTTCTTTCGTCGCCTGGTTCCACTGTTCGTGGTATGCCTCAACTCCCACGCCGAATCTAACCCAGCTGGTGCCGATGTGTGTGTTCTCATAGCGGCCGGAGATGCCTGCGTAGCGTTCGATGAGATCATCGCCGTTGCTTAGAATTCCGGCAGAGAAGATGTTGTTGTGCACGCGCGTGGAGGCATCCACCTCTCCCGTCCAGCCCTGTTTGGAGTTGTAGAGGAACTTGGGGACCGAGAGGTCAAACGCCACCTCTTTCCGGACCACCTCAAAATTCACACGCACTTTGTCTGGAGCGCTGCCCTTCGAGAGGTGTTCGCGAACGTCGCGCAGATGGAGTTCTTTCCGCAGCCTGTCACCCAGCGAACCAAGCAGGTTCATGTCACAGCGGGCGCCGATGAGGGATTTGATTTGGGAACGGAGATCTTGAGGAAGTTTGCCGCCTTCCCATTCGTCGACCTGCACGCCAGCCACACTCACGCTTTCAATGAGATAGCGCTGATTGACGTTGGTTTCGGCTGCGGCCCGGAGGAAATCCTGTCCGGCCTGAAGGCTCGCGGAGATGCTCAACAACAGAATTGCCGAGAATAAAGCGAGCCGGACGAAAGGAATACGCATTGCGGCACTGGGTGGCACGTTTTATGCCCGCCTTGAACTTGTTGATTCGACGGGCTTTTCCGCAAGCCACCTGTGGCGTGCCAATCACAGGTGTGCGGAGCACTATTAGGTATTGAACCGCGAAGAAGTTTGTTACAGAACCTTGGCAAGTTCTGTCGCAAATGCGCTCTTCGGCTCGTTGTCACGGCGCTTACCGCCGCGACGGTCGTTCCGGTTGCGTGCATCGGGACGTGCTGCACCGTTCGCTGCCACCGCACCTGCAGGACCGGCTGCGACAGGCGCACCCTTACCTTTGGACGGTTGAGCGGGGTTGGCACGGAGGATCTTGTCCTCAAGCGGGGCCCGGTCGAAACGGCGGATAATCGCCTGCATTTCGTCGGCCGTGGGTGCTTCCACGAAGGCGAAGCCCTTAGACTCCTGCGTTTCGTGGTTCCGAATCACTTTGACAGAATCCGCGACAAGGTCTTCAGCGGCAAGCCATTGCTTGATGTCGTCCGCTGTGACCCAAATGGGAAGGTTGCCCAAGAAGACAGTAAAGCTCATTCAGTAGTTACATTTACTCCGTTGTGTGGGATTTTGGCGCTTGTTTTTGCTGGTGTATCGAGAGGAGGGAAACTTTCTCTTGCCTCCATGATACTAACAGACCGAATTCCGCGAAGCAATGTTACCGTACAAACAACGTGGAGAAGGGTTTTCTTTGATTTCGCGGGGCAGACCCTGCATGAGCCTGCCCCACAACGGAATACAGCGCGTTTAAAACCGGATTCTGGCCGAAAGCGCCAAGTGCCGGGCCTGGACCTGCGCACTCTGAATAGTGCCGAAAGCCGCGTTGGTATTGGCCCCCGTGGCGAAGTTCAGCGTCAGCGACGTGTTGGGGTTGCTGGGATTGAAGTGATTGAACGTGTTGAAGGATTCAATGCGCAATTCCAGTGAGATGTTCTCGCGAATCTTGGTCTGCTTGGCCAGCGACAGATCCACCGTCCACAGCCAGGGTCCGTAGAACAGGGTCGGCGGCGTGTTGCCGATGCCCAAAGAATTCGCGGGCGGCAGCGTGAAGTTGGCCGCGTTCAGGGGAACCTGCAACCGCGGATCTTCCGTGGCCGAGGGCAACTGACCGCTGGGCAGGAACATGTTGTTGCCCATCTGGCAGCGGAAGGGCAGGTAAGCCGTCGGCGTCCCCGTCCAGTATTGGGACGGCTGACCCGTCGCGGAGCAGCCCACCGTGTAGGGAGTACCGGCGAAAATGCTGCCGTTGCCATTCAAATGCCAGCCATCGAGCACCGCCTTGGCCACGGCATTGTTTCGCAGCAGACTGTTGCCCACCGACGGCAGATCATAACCGAAATTGAAGTTGATGGCATGCCTGCGGTTCACCACATTCTTCGTCAATTCCGCATTCACAAACTGCCAGAGCGTGGTGTTGCTGTCGTTGTTGTAGACGATGGTGCGCGAGAACGTGTAGTTCGAACTCCACTGGATCTTCCCGCGGCGGCGGTTCAACTGCATCTGCAGAGAGTTGTAGTTGTTGGTGTAGGAGTGCGTGTAGTCGATCACGTTGCCGATGCCGGAGTAGCCCACCAGCGAACGGATCAGATTCGTGGAGTAGAAGCCGGGGTTGGCCGGATTCGTGGTCGGGTCAATGAACTGTGACTGCGGGCAGCCACCCTGTATGGGGTTCGCGCAACCGGAAGGCTTCCACGTGGTCAGGGGCGCCACCGCATTGCTGTCATACATTTCGCCATAACCATTCTTCAGCGCGTTGCCCACATAGGAAACGTCGATGATCATGCCCCACGGCAGTTCCCGCTGAATGCCCAGGCTGTAGTTGTAAGTCTTCTGCGGGGTGTCATCCTGCGATCCGCCGATCAGATTCTGCGGAGTAAACACAGTGGAAGAGCCCGCCAACTGTTGGAAGTTGGTGTACAGAATCGTGGGTGCCAGGAAGTTGGGCGGCGTCATCAGCGGACCCTGTCCCGCACTCAGCGCACCGATGTAATCCACCGTCCAGTTGCGCCCGGTGATGATGCCGAAGCCGCCGCGCAGTGCCGTCTTGCCATCGCCGAAGACATCGAGAGCGAAGCCGACGCGCGGGGAAACCTGGATCGGCGCCACGTTGAAGAAGTGCGATTTGTAGTACTGAATGCCGGAGTAGGGCAGGGAGCCGGCAGCGTAAGACGAGGTGTCAAACGTACCCTGCCGGACGTACGGGAAGACCGCTCCCGTCTTCGGATTGATCGCGATCTTGTCCACGGCCGGGCAGGTCGTCGTGGTGGAGGGCACCGAGCAGGCCGGGAACAGCAACTGTCCTGTCTTGCTGGCGCTGTACGACGAAGCGTTGAAGAGTCCCAGTGTGGCACCGGAACTGTTCAAATCGCCCACGCGTTCAAAGCGGGCACCGTAGTCGAGCGTCAACCGGCGGGTGATCTTCCACGTGTCCTGCAGATACCATTCCACCTGCGTGTAGCGCGCATGGTTGATCAGCTTGGTGTTGTCATCGCCATAAGCAAAGATGCTGCCCACCAGCGCATTGGCGTAGGGATAGCCCGCGTCCAGAGGGTTGGAGCGGTCAGAGCCGAAGTAGTACGTGCCGGCCGTGTTGTACACCGAGTAGACGCTCACATTGCGCGCCATCTTCTCGATGTAGATGCCCGCCTTGATGGTATGCGCATTCTTGACCCAGGTGACCTTGTCTTGAATCGTCTGCAACTGGTCTGAGCCGGAGAACGGCCAGCGGCTGTCCAGGCTGAACGTGGGCGCATTCGTGATGCCCTGTCCGGAAGACTGCGCCGAGAAGCCCGAGGGGAAGCCGAAATTCACGGCTGGCAACAGGTTGAGGTAGTTGCTGCCCTGATTAATGCGCGGCAGCGTGAGCGAATTGCCGTTTGCATCTTTGAGCGGCAACAGGCTCTGCGAGTAGCTCTTCACACCACCCTGCGCGGCATCCAGGCTGGTATCACTCAGCGGGTCCACGCCCTGCAGGCCATGGTTGATGCCATAGCTGATTTCATTGATGATGGTGGGGCTCACGGTGTAAACCAGCGTGCCCTGAATCCCAACCGATTGCACGTGGTAGCTGGCGGGGAACTGTCCCCAGGTGCCGCCCGGAGGCCCAACGGTGACGTTGTACCCGTTCTGCGCCTGGTAATCCTGCAGCAGGCGGACATAGGTGACCATCTTCGGCGCCGGATTGTAATC
The DNA here is from genome assembly GCA_903923395.1 of uncultured Acidobacteriia bacterium. Lineage (GTDB taxonomy): Bacteria > Acidobacteriota > Terriglobia > Bryobacterales > Bryobacteraceae > BOG-234. The sequence continues at coordinate 40,165 of CAIXXM010000096.1, read as the reverse complement.
CACGCGCAGAATCTTGTCATCGAGCGGACGGGATTGCTGCTGCGGGAAGCGGAAGTTGTACTGGCGTGTTCCCGTGGGGTCGAGGCCCAGACCGGCAGGGTCCGGGTTGGGGAAGAGGTTCAACATCGCCTGACCAATCGGGCTGATGCGATTTGCGGGAATGATGTTGCCGGGGAACACCGTCTGCGTGGTGGGGTCATAGACCGGAACCAGAGCGCCCGTGGTAGTCACTGTCTTTGAGAAATCACCCTGCCGCTCCAGCAAGGAAGGCATCGTATAGGTGGCCGTGCTGGTGGTTGTGTTGAAGAGTTTGTCGTAAGAGAAGAAGAAAAACAGCTTGTTGCGGTTCTTGTTGAAGCGTGTGCCGGGGATGTAGAGCGGTCCGCCAATGGTGCCGCCGAAGTTTTGATAGCGGTAGCGCGGGCGAACCACGTTCGTTTTATTGTTGAACCATTCGTTCGCATTCAAACTTTCGTGGCGGTAATAATCATAGGCGCTGCCGTGAAATTGCGGCGTGCCCGCCTTGGTGGTGACCGTTAATTGCCCTGCCGTACGCCCGCCATATTCGGCTGTATAATTCGACGTCAGCAACTTCACTTCCCCAATCGCATCCACGGAAGGGTTGAAGTAACCGGTGTTCAAATTGCCGGAATCCTGGCTCGCGGCACCATCCATATTGAAGATGATCTGGCCCTGCTGACCGCCATTTACGCCGGGAATACCGCCGCCATTCCAGCCGCGGTAGTCATAAGATTGCGCCAAAGCCTGCACGCCGGGCAGCGTCATGATGAGGCTCACCGGATTGCGTCCGCGCGTCGGCGTATCTTCGATTTGCTTCAGGCTGATATCCACCGAGCGGTCGGAACTGTCCGTGGCAACGTGCACTGCGTTGGCCGCAATTTCAATCGTGCTGGTGACATCGCCCACCTGCAGCGCGATTTCATGCAGGTCAACACGTTCCTGCGCGGCGACGGAAATCCCCTTCAGTTCGTATGTTTTAAAGCCGGTCACCGACATCTTCAACGTGTACGTGCCAGGCACCAGACCCGTGAAGACGAACGAACCGGAAGCCGTTGTCGTGAACGCCAGGTCAGCCTTGCTCACATCGTTTGTCAGGTGCACACCAACACCTGGAATTGCCGAGGCTGACGCATCGACAACGCTTCCTGAAAGTTGACCCGTGACGCTCTGCGCGCAGACAGGGACAACCGAAAATGCGGCAAGGCATGCCGCAAAAGTCAAAGCCTTCAGACTCTTCATTCAACCCTCTCAGGCGGGCAAAATTGAACGGAATATATTGCTGGAGCCAGCCTCTTGCCCCGGAGTATATATCAGAGTCTTGAATGTAGGCAATAGAAAAATCGAATAGTTGTAAGACTTTCGTCTTTATCGTTTACGGGATGTTCATCACTGTCAGCCCGGACGCCGCGCCCGATTGCCGGAAAACATGCTGCGTCGCCTTCTGGAAATCTGACGCTTTCGCTTCGGAAATCTTCATGAACTTCTGCGGGTTCAAATCACAGAGCGGAAACCATGTGCTCTGCACCTGCACCATGATTCTGTGCCCGGCGCGGAAGGTATGGAATACATCCGGCATATCGAACTCCACCTTGTCCAGCTTCCCGGGCGTGAAGGGTTCCGGCTTCTCCGTGCTCTTGCGGAACTTGCCGCGGAACGGTTCACCGCGCAGCAATTGCTGATAGCCGCCCATGCGCAGGTTGGCAGGCTGATCAGGAGAATCCGGATAATCTCCGGGGTAGACGTCAATCAGCTTCACTACGAAATCGGAATCGGTCCCTGTGGTGGAGACAAAGAGCGATGCCTTCAGCGGACCCGCAATCCGGAAATCCTCTGTGAGCGGTGCTGTTTCATAAGTCAGAACATCCGTCCGCGTGGAGGCGAAGCGCTGGTCTTCCACCATGTAGTTATAAGTCATGCGCCCCGTAATTTCCGGCGTGAAGGGCACCGGCTTATTGGGGTCACTGATGTATTCATCGAAGGCCGCGGCGGCACCGGGCTTCGCTGTGGTGAGTGCACCTTTTTCCTGAAAGTAGAACGTCACCGGCTTGGCTTCTTTGGGTGGCCAGCTGTCGAGCTTCTGCCATTCATCCCGCCCGGTTTCGAAAACATAAGCCTTCGGCAGCTTGTTGCCTTCGCCTTTGCCCTTCAAATACCAGAGGAAGAACGGATACTCGATGTTCTCCTGAAAATACTTTGAGGTCTCATTCTTGAAGCGCGCATTGCCTAACCGGTCCCCTGTGCCGCGCGACCAGCCACCGTGTGACCAAGGCCCTTCCACAATCCGGTTCTCCGTCTGCGGACTCTGCTTTTCAATCGCGCGGAACACCAACAGCGGACCCAGCACATCTTCGGCATCAAACCAGCCGCCCACCGTCAGCATTGCCGGCTTCACACCTTTCAGATACTGTGCCGGATTGCGGGCCTGCCAGTACGCATCGTTGACATCGTGATCCACAATCTCGCGCCAGTATTCGATCTGGCCATGAAAATACTTCTCATCCACATTCGCCAGAGGACCCATGCGGTGGAAGAAGTCGTAGCCATCGGGCGTTCCCATGCTGTACTGCGGACCACCCACCAGATACTCCGGATTCTTGGCCTGGCCGAAGCCGCCGAAGAAGCCGAACGCATGGGGCAGGAAGAAAACGCCGTTGTGCCGGAAGTCATCGCCATTGAACCAGTCCGTCACCGGGGCTTGCGGGGAAGCTGCTTTCAGGGAAGGATGCGCGTCAATCGCGGCCAGCGTGGAGTAGAACCCGGGGTAAGAGATCCCGTAAATACCGGCCTTGCCATTGTTATTCGGAACGCTCTTGACCAGCCAATCCAGCGTGTCATAAGTGTCGGAACTCTCATCAATCTCCTTCGCCGCTTTGTTCGGATTCACCGGTCGCACGTGGACGTAAGTGCCCTCGGAGTGGCCTTTGCCGCGCACGTCCTGGCGCACAAAGATGAAGCCTTCTTTGAGGAAAAGGTCCGTGGTGCCGGGGCCCAGTTGCGCCGGGTAATTTTCAATGCCGTATGGCGGCACCTGATACGGCGTGCGGTTGAGCAGGAGCGGGTAACTCTGACTCTTGTCTTTGGGCGTGAAGACCTGCGTGAAGAGTCTCACGCCATCCCGCATCGGGATCATGTACTCGAACTTTGTGTAGTGTTCCTTGATGTACTTCTGGCGGGCGAGCGCCTCCGCCGGAAGTTGCGGCACCTGCGCGTACAGGGTGGCCGCGGCCAGAAACGCTGCGAGAATCTTCATCCCGACTATGATATGCCGTTACTTCGCTGTCTGTGCGAGGAACTCCGCCAGATACCTGCCCCAAATCGCAGGCAGCGAATGGGTGCCGTGGCCGCGGGTTTCGTCAGTGATCGGCAGCAGAATGTAGCGACCGTTCTTCACGCGTTTAATCTCCCGCTCCAGAATCCCCAACTCGGGCGGATTCACCTGGTCATCGGCGGAATTGATCGCCAGCAGAGGCGCTTTGATCTTCTCCAAATGCGGTGCCGGGTTGTACTCGCGCGAGGCATCGAAGTAATAAATCATGTCGTTCGGGTCCGGCGCCTTCACGTTGACCACGCGGGTTTGGAAGAGCTTGTCGGCTTCCGCTCTGGTAGGTGCCTGCTTCAACAACTGCAGCGGACTGGAGCCCATCATGAACAGCGAATACTCAGCCGCAATCATGCCGTGCAGGGGCTTGGTGTAGTTGCCATCGTTGAAGTCGGGGTCGGTCCTAAGTGCCTGGATGATCATCTCCCGCATCATGCGGTTGCGCCCCGCGATTTCGACCGGTGCCGAGGCCAGCGGCATCAGCGCATCCATGAAATCGGGATACATGTATCCCCACATCCACGCATGCATCGCGCCCATGCTGGTGCCGAGAACGAGCCGGAGATGATTCACGCCCAGACCCTCCGTCACCAGGCGGTACTGCGCGCGCACCATGTCGTCATAGGTGTATTTCGGGAACTTCTGCTTCAGGCCGTCGCTAGGCTTCGAAGACTTTCCGTGGCCCAGACCATCCGCCAGAATCACGAAATACTTCGAGGTGTCGAGCAGTTGACCGGCACCAAAGAGGTTGCCGCCAAAGGCTGGCGAGAGGAAGGAACGCCCCGTGCCGCCGGTGCCGTGTCCGATCCATACCGCATTCGTGGTCTGCCCTTGTGCATTCTTCACTGGCTTGCCGAGCGTTGTGTAGTGAATGTTGATCGAGAGCGTTTCGCCAGTGGAGAACTTGAAATCCTTCTCCAGAAAATCCCCTTCCACGGGAGGCGCGGCGGGGTCGGCGGCCTGCAGGATTCCAAACACGGCGAACAACAACAGAACAGTGCGGATCATAAGGCACAGGATAACGTCTATGATTTGAAAATGCCGCGCTTTATCGCTCTGCTCTGTCTTGCGGGATCTCTCTTCGCCGCCGCGCCGCAATACACGCTGCCGGATACCGTGCAGCCTCTGCGCCACCGCCTGGAACTCAACGTGGACCCCGCGCTCGATCACTACTTCGGCACCGCCTGGATTGATATCCGCATCGACCAGCCGCAGAGTGAGATCTGGATCAATGGCCGCGACCTGCGAATCAAGTCCGCCAATCTTCTGAACGCCGGCAAGGCCTCACCTTTGGATGTGAAACTCGCGGGCTATGAGTTTATCGGGCTGATCGCCAAGACTCCCGTGAAAGGCAAAGAACTGACTCTGGTGTTGGATTTCGAGGCCCCTCTGTCGTCCTCGAAATCTACCGGGCCTTACCGCACGCAGAATGGCAAAGACTGGTACGCCTTCACGACCTTCACGCCGATTGACGCCCGCCGTGCTTTCCCCTGCTTTGATGAGCCGCGCTTCAAGACGCCCTGGGAGGTAGCGATCCGCGTGCCTGCGGGCTTGAAGGCGTTCAGTAACTCGCCGGAAGTGAGTGATACGCCGCAAGCCGGGCAGTGGCATCTGGTGCAGTTCGCACCCACCCGCCCCATCGCAGCGGAGGTTGTCGCCTTCGCAGTGGGGCCTTTCGATATCTGGGATGGTCCGCCCGCTGGCGTGAAGGCGATTCCCGTGCGCGTGCTCACCGCGCGTGGCGAAGCAGCGAAAGGCAAGCAGGCGGCGCTCGAAACTCTGGCCGTCTTGCCGCAACTGGAAAGTTATACCGGCATTCCCTATCCCTGGGAGAAACTCGACCACGTCGCGCTGCCCCGCAGTGCTTTTGGTGCGGTGGAAAACCCCGGGCTGATCACTTACAACGGTGCCTCACTACTGGAAGCACCCTCCCGGAACGTCCGTGCGCTGCAGGCTCATGAAATTGGACATCAGTGGTTCGGCAATCTGGTCACGCAGGCTACGTGGAAAGACGTTTGGCTTAGTGAAGGCTTCGCCACGTGGTTTAGCGCACGCACCATGGAGGCCGCTGAACCCGCATCGCGCCAGTGGCTCAACTTTGCCGTCGCGCGGGAACGCATCATGCAGGTGGATGACGGACTCAGCACCCGTCCTGTACGCCTGGAGCGCCGCACCCGCGAAGAATTGGATTCAGTCTACGCCCGCATTGTCTATCAGAAGGGCGGTTCCATTCTTCGCATGCTCGAAGACTGGCTGGGGCCGCAGGTATTACAGCGTGGACTCCGCGACTATCTCGCATCGCACGCGTTCGGCAACGCTTCTACCGCCGATCTGCAGGCAGCTCTGCACGTGCCGGAGGGGGTATTGGAGGGCTATCTCGATACCACTGGCGTTCCCGTGGTTGGTTTCGACGTCCACTGCGATGGCGCACCACGAATCACGCTGACGCGCATTACCGGAAAGCCGCCCGTACCGGTCTGTGTCCGAACTCCCTCCGCGAAGTCCTGCACGGTTGTGGCGGAGCAGCCGAAAGAATCACCCATGGCCGGTTGCCCGGGTTTTGTGTATCCCAATGCGAATGGCTCCGGCTATTACCGGGTTCGCTGGGAGGTGGCACAACTCCCGGCGTTACAGGCTGCGCTTCCGCAGTTGAATGGCGCGGAAAAGATCACTCTGGCCTATGACCTGGCGGCACAGCGCGGAGCAGGGAGTCCACAGATCGACGCGGTCCTGATGCAGCTAACCAAAGAGACCGAACCGGAGCTTGCCCACGCCGCCAAAGTGGCGCTCGGCCTGGAGAAAGATGAACAACCCCGGCGCAGGTAGGCAGGCTACAGCAGCCGGAAGTTGATCTCTATCGTCGCCTGCACATCTACCGGTGCACCGCTTTTGGTGCCGGGCGCGAAGAGCCACTGTGAGACCGCCGCCATCGCCTTTTCATCCAGCCCCATGCCCAGGCTCCTGACCACACGCATCGATTTGGCGCGTCCGCTTCGCCCCACAACTACGGAGAGCAGCGCGGTTCCCTGCGCCTTGGCCTGGCGGGCTTCCTCGGAGTATTCGGGGTCCACCTTGAACCGCACTGCCGGAGGTGTGGTCGGCGCCCCGGCTTGTACATTTGCCTCCATCGCAACTTCCGGCGCAGTGCCGCACGCGAATTGTACCTTCGCCGTAGAACGCGCGGGCACACCGTTCAGTTTTCCAGGAACAAACTTCCAGCCCAGAATTGCCTGTGCCACCGCGGGCGGAACTGTGCCACGCGCGGGGTTGACCGCTTTGACCTCTTCCGGAATGCCGCCGGGGGAGATTGTAAACGCGGCATGAAGCATCTTTCCTTCGCAGACCGCGGGCACTGGCGCGACGTACTCTGCCAGGCGTGGCTGTTCCATGCTGTTCACCCGCTTCCCGTCGTGCTGCACAGCAGTCAAACTTCGCCGCAGTTTCCAGCCCGCTTCGTTTCCCTGCAACGTGAATTGCACTTCCTCTGAGATGGCGCTGTCCACGGCCTCGCCATTCACTTTCGCGGGTGTGTACTCCCGGCTGCGGATGGCTTCCACTGCCTTCTCATCCAGACCCAGTCCCAGCGGATGCACCACGCTCACGGTGCCGGGTTTCCCATCGGCCTTGACCTGGACATACAGGATCACCGAGCCCTGTAAGCCAGCCGCCTTGGCAGCATCGGAATAAGCAGCAGGGACCTCTTTCAAGACCGCCGGATACGTCTTGACCGGGGGCTTCGGGTCTTGGGCGAAGGCGAGTAAAGGAAGCAGGCAGAGCAGCAGTTTCATTCGTGCCGTATTATATCGGCTTGCGGCGGACTATTTTCTGGATTATTGCGCTGGTGCTCATCATCGCGGCGGGAATCATCTCCCGTGCGTTGCACACCGGCAGCATTCTCATCGATAAATACGCAGGCGACGCCCTCTATGCGGCGATGTTCTACGCGATCTTCCGCCTCACCGCGCCAAACAAAAATGCAGCCATCCTGGCCATGGCCCTAATGACTGCATTGGAGTTCTTTCAACTTACTTTGATCCCGCTGCATATGCTGGCGAGTCCGAACTTACTGGTCCACGTTGCCGCCAGACTGCTCGGCACTACGTTCAGCTGGTTCGATCTCGCTGCCTATGTGATCGGTATCGCAGCTATTACCCTGCTCGACCGTATCAGAAATCGATACGTCCGGTAATCTGCACCTGCCGGTTGCCAGTCACACTGGTCAACTGCCCGAAAGCAGCATTCGTCACGCTGGTGCTGATGCCGCCCAGCATATGCCGGTTGAAGGCATTCAGGAACTCTCCACGGAGTTGGAAGCGCATGCCTTCGCGGATGCGGAAGTTCTTCTGAATCGAAAGATCTTCGTTCTTCGTGGGGAAGGTGCGGATCGTGGAGTAAGTTCTTGCCGCCGTACCCAGGGTCAGAGCCGCGGGGGTGGAGAACAGTGACTTATTCAGATAAGTATCCGCAGCCGACTTGGTGTTCGAGATATCAAACGTTCCCGAAACGTAAGACGGATTCACGAAATCACCCGCGGCAATATTCGGGCGGTTCACCGCTCCATTCCAGCCCGTGGTGAGAGGCGTGGGAGCAGTAAAGCCCAGCGGCGTGCCGGAGAAGTAATTCAAGATCGCTGAAACACTCCAGCCGCCCAGTGCCGTCCGCTTCCAGCCCGTCCCTTTGAAGGGCAGTTCGTAGACCACATAGGCTTTGAATGCCAGCGTCTGGTCATACCCGGCAGGGGCCTTTTCCAGCTTCAAGTTATAGTAATCCAGCGGACGGCTGCCGTTGTCCCCATTGCCGGGAGCAAGCGAACTATCCACATTCGACATTGTCTTACCCCAGGTGAAGTTGCCGGAAACGGCGAGTCCGTTCTTGATCTCGCGGTTCAGCGATACCTGCAGCGCCTCATGCGTGGAGAAGCCGAGGGGTGCACCGTAATCCGTCACCACGGAGTTGCCATTCAACTGCGGGAACGGGCGCAGCGCGCTGGCCACGGTGCCACTGAAGCCGGGGTAGGGATAAGCGATCCCATAAGTCGCGGCATCCGCGGCGCTCTTCACCGAGTTATTCAGCTTGCTGCCATACTTCGCCAGCACATCCGGCGAAAGCTGATTCAGGCGGGAAAGTTCGCCAATGTGCAGACGTGTTCCCTTATTGCCCACATAGCCGATATCAAGAACCGTGCGCTTCATAATTTCCCGGGAGATATTGAAGCTCCACATCTGGATATAAGGGCTCAGGCCATAGCGGGGATCAATCATGCCGGGGTTGCTGGTGTCGCCCCAGCTCTGGTTGTAGCCAGCAGGCCGGTAAACGTTGGTCGGAAAACCGTTGTCCCAGTTGAAAATACCAGTCCAAGGCGTTGTGGCGTTCTGGCTCAGCAGATAAGTTCCAGCCGCTTGGACGTTGGTGGATGTTCCCAGCCCCGTCGGCGCATAACCATTGAAGGCATTCGCTTCGTAGAGAATACCGTAAGAGCCGCGCAGCACAATTTCCTTCGGACCGCGCCAGGCAAAACCAACCCGGGGTCCAAAGTCCTTGTAATTCTTCACGCCGAAGTAATTCTTGCCGGTGCAGACAGAGCAGTTACCCGCGAACGCATAAGCGCCCTTCAGGCCGGTGGCGGGGTCAATCAAATTCGGGTCAAAGCTGGACTGCCGCGCAGCCACTTCATAGAGTGGCGGCTGGAATTCCCAGCGCAAACCCAGGTTCAGCGTCAACCGCGAAGTAATCTTCCAGTCATCCTGCACAAAGGTCGCGTAGTAATGGATTCTGCCGCCCAGTTGCACATTGTCAGTCAGCGCGCCACTGTCCACAATCCCGAGCAGGTAGCTCGCAAACGAATATCCAGTTACCGTGCCGGAGAACGTCGCGCTGGGAATCGAGGTCGCGAGTGGCGAGAAGTTGAACGTGGGGTTCGCGTTGCCGGACTGGTTCTGCAGGTTGCGGCGGTGATCAAAGCCGAACTTCAGGAAGTGCTTGCCGCGCGACATGGAGAGCGTATCCGAAATGCCTTCGCTCTGGTCAGCGCGGAAGGAATCCGTGGTGAAGCCGGGGTTTTCCAGAGGAACAATCGGCCCCGTGCCCCAATTCACCAGCGGATACCCAATCGAACTGAGGTTCGAGATCCCCAAAGCCTTGGCACCGTCAATCGTTGAGGTCGGAACCGTCTGCGGATTGCCACGGCGGTTGATGCTCACGTTCACGTTGTTCAGCATGGTCGGGGTGATGGTCCAATCCCACACCAGACGTGCCAACTCGCCCGTGTCATTGCGGTAGCGCGACTTCGCCAGAGGACCGCCATTCGGTTCCGCCGCGTTCCAAAGTCCACCGCTGTCCAGAATCAGCCGCGGCGAGATCTGATAGTTCATTGAGAATGCCAGATGGTTCTTATCGTTGATCACCTGATCGACCTTCACGGACGTCTGGTAGCGGTCCCAGATGGGCTGTGTCGAGAGCGGGAACCGCTCATTGTTCTGTAGCGCGATCTGGCCGGAGGCGTCCTTGATCGTCGGCACGTAGTTGGCGGACGCGATGGCGTTCAAGTTCTGCGACACCTTGCTGATGCGCGAAACCGGAATCTTATTGCCGGGGAACATAGTGCCAATGTACTGGCCGTTCGCCAGCTTGGTGAACGTGGAGGGGTCATAGATCGCGCCGGAATACACAGGGTTTCCCAATGCGTCTTTGGAACTTGTTGCCGGGCCCAGCAGGCGGGAGAAATCACCTTGGTAGAAATCGGGAATCGGTTCCGTGCGGTTGGGAGCGCTCAGGCCGAAAGACCGTTCGATGTAGTGCTCATGGGAGGTGTAGAAGAAGGTCTTGTTCCGGCCATTGTAGATTTTCGGAATCCAGACCGGCCCGCCGAAGCTCCCCGCGTAGTCGATCTTCCGGTCCGTGGAGCGCGGCAGACCCAGCGCATTGTTCTGGAACGTGTTCGCGTTGAAGTCTTCATTGTGAATCGAAGTAAATGCGCTGCCATGCCACTGGTTGGTGCCACTCTTCATCACGAAGTTGAAGACACCGCCCTGGGTGCGGCCATACTCCGCGGAAAGACCCGTGGTCTGCACTTTCACTTCCTGCAGGGCTTCAATGGAAACGAAACCAGCTGTGTAGTCGCCCGATTGGTTCGCGGTCACTGAGGCACCGTCGACCAGCATCTCCTTCGAGTAAGAGGTTGAGCCATTAATGTGACTGGTGGTGGAGTCGCCCTGCACACCCGCCGTGGTCGAGTAGGCAAAAAGTTCCGCCCGGCGACCGCTGGAGAAGTTCAGCGGCAGGTCCATCAGTTCCTTATTGGAGAGCGCCGCTGCCACTTCCGCCGATTCCGTCTGCAGGTGCGACACTTCTGACTTCACCTCAATCGACTCGGCAACGGTTCCGATCTCCATGCGGAAATCCACGCGGAGGACGTCGGTCACACGCAATGTGATGCCGGAACGGACCACCTTCTTAAAGCCCTGCGCCTCTGCGGTGATCTGGTAATCGCCGGGCGCGAGATTCGCGCGGGTGTATTCGCCCTGCGCGTTGGTGCTGACGGAGACGGTCTCGCCGGTGGCAATGTGACGGATCGCCAGGGTTGCCGCGGGGACGACTGCACCGCCGGGGTCAGCCACGGTTCCGGTGATTGTGCCTTTATCGCTCTGGGCAAACAGGGAGAGTGCGGCAAGTGCCGCGAGGAGGGTGGAGCGGATCGGGGCTCGCATATTTTATTTTTCCTGAAGGGAGTCTGTTGCCGCAGTTTTATCACCATCGGGTGGTGCTTAGGCAGTGGCAAGACGTTACGAATGACGTTACGAGAATCCGTGACAAACTGAAAACAAAGAACAAACGCTATTCTTCCCCTGCTGCCGCCCCATCCCTTGCCGCCCCCGCCGTGCCGGGCCTGTCTGTTCATTGGACACCTGCCGGACGATCACCGCGTCACCGGGAAAGTGCGGTTTGCAACGAATCATGGCGCCGTATACCGTAATGATTGATAGTCTGTAAAGCTGATATGTGCGCACTCCGGCTTGTTCTTCTCTCTGCTCTTTGCCTGCTGCTCCCCGCGGCTGACTGGATCAACTCCCGCGGGGATGCCGCACGCACCGGCTGGCAGAAGCGCGAGCGTTACTTCAAGCCGGCGACTGTCAAAGATCTGAAAATGCTCTGGAAGTATCCGCTGGGCGCGGGCGAATACTTCACCGCGCCCATCATCATCGGACCTTTCGTCTCCCACCGCGGTATCAAGGAATTGATTTTCACTGCGGGCTCCCACAATGATGTTTACGCCGTGGATGCCGACCTCGGCCGCCTCTTCTGGAAGCAGCAAATCGAACCGGTCCCCGCATCCAATAAGCCCTGCGGCGGCTCGCTCACTGCCGGAATGGCACTTGAACCAGACCTCAACCCCATCCCTGCCCATGAGGATGATGACGATTACCACGCCCGTCAGCGGCCGCTTTACGTCCTGACCGGAACTGGCATGCTGCATATGCTGTTGCCCGCCACCGGCCAGGACAACGGTCCCGTCCGCCGCTTTCTCCCCGCGAACGCCACCGCCGGGGATCTTACCTATGCCGATGGCAAAGTAACCACGCTGGTGTCAGGAAACTGCCCCGGTGTGTCGCCTGGCGTCTGGACCATAGACAAGAACAGCGGCAAAGTCAGCACCAGCGCACTGCGCACGGAGATGCGGAATGAGGCGCTTTGGGATGGTCCCGCAGGCAGCAAATGGCGGTTTGCTGTGGTTCCGCAGGGCATACAGGCTTACCGGAATGGCAAGATGGCCTGGGTGAATCCGATGGTGAATGCGGCGGCCCCGGTGATCGCGGGCGGCGTGGTGTTTGCTCTCGGCAGGGGGGATTCCGCCAAGGGGGTCCATGCTGTGTTGAACGCTTATGACGCAGCCACCGGCAAGAAGCTCTATTCCAGCGGTGACAATATCAACGCCGCCGCCCCGCGCGGTGCCATCGCGCTCGCCAACGGCCACATTGCGTTCATTGATGAGAACAAGGTTCTCTACTGCTTCGGTTTCCCCATCGAGATCTTCTAAAGCGGCCCCGTAACGGTTTCCCGGACGCCTTCATCCAGAAAAGAGCGCACGGTTGCTGCCAGCAGTTCGCTCTCCAGAGGTTTCGAAAGCACCCGGGCACCGCTCGCAATCACGCGGCGCTTGGCCTGCAAATCATCGGAATAGGCGGTCATGAAGACAGTGTGCATTCCGGGGCGTTCCGCTTGCAGACGGCTGGCGAGTTCCAGCCCGTTCATGCCCGGCATCACAATATCTGACAGCAGCACGTTGATGGCCCCGTCATATTCCCGTGAGAGGCGCAGGGCCTCCTCCGCATGGCCTGCCGTCAGCACTTTGTAGCCGTAGCCTTCCAGAATTTCCGAAACCAGCGTCAGCACACCAGGCTGGTCATCCACAGCCAGGATCGTTTCTGTCCCGCCCCTGGCCGGGATATTGGCCAGGGGCGGTAATTCCACCGCTTCCGTGGCCAGCGGCAGGAAGACGGAAAAGGTCGATCCAGCACCTGGAGCGCTGGACAACTCAATCCATCCGCCGCACTGCTGCACAATGCCGTACACGATGGCCAGCCCCAAGCCGGTCCCCTTATCCGGCTGTTTCGTAGTGAAGAACGGATCAAAAATGAGCCGTTGCGTGGCCTCATCCATGCCGATGCCCGTATCCTGTACCTGCACCACCGCATGATTGCCCGTTCCCGCCAGCATCGTGCGTACCGTCAGCACGCCTTCTTCCGGCATGGCATCGAGAGCATTCACGGCAAGGTTGATCAAAACCAGGTGTAAGTCGCTGCGGTCAGCCAGCACCGGAGGCAGTTCCGGCGCAAGGTCCAGAGTCAACCCAACGCCAACTCCCATCAGGTGGCGCAGCATCTCCAGGTTCTCCTCCACCAGGGCATTCAGCACCACAGGGCCGATTTGCGGCATCTGCCGGCGCGCCAGGCGGAGCAGTTTGAGCGTTAACCCTGCAGCCTCGCCTCCAGCTGTCCTGATCTGGCTTGCCGCTTTGAGCATCCGGCTGTCTCCTGCTGTGTTCTTGAGGATAATATCGGCATAACCGTTGATGACGGTGAGCAGATTATTGAAATCGTGAGCAATTCCCCCGGCGAGCCGCCCCACGCTTTCCAGCCGCTGTGCCTGGCGCAACTGGCCTTCCAGTTCATGGCGCGCCGTGGTGTCCTGCACCATCACCAATCCAACCGGACCCGCCTCTCCCTCATAACCCAGCAGGGAGGCACTCACATTGAGCCGCAACAGTACACCGTCTTTCGTTCGGCCCTCCAAATCACGCTGGCCCTGGCCCACACCATCCGCGAAAACAGCGTCCAGCAGCGCCCTCGCTTCGGGGAGGCTTGCCTCCGCAATCAGGTTTTCAAACGAAGTGCCTTCCAATTCCGCGGCACTGTACTTTGACAAATTGCAGATCGCTGCATTGGCTTGCAGAATGGTACGGTCGCGGTCCAGCAACGCCACACCCAGAGGACTCTGCTCAAAGACTTTCCGGAAGCGCTTCTCACTCTCGCGCAAGGCTTCCTGTGCGAGTTTGCGGTCCGTGACATCGGCAAACGACACCACCGCCGCAAACGGACGGTTCTCTCCGCTGCGAACCACCGGTTCGGAGTTGATGTTGATCCAAGCCACCTCACCAGACGGCTTGTGGACGCCCATCATCACATCGGACATCGCCTTGCCGGTCTGCAGCGTCACCGAAGATGGATGTTCCTCCCCGGGGAAAGCCGTTCCATCCTCATGGACGGCACGCCAGCGCGGATCAATTGACGCGCGGCCCACAATCTCATCGCGGGAAAGCCCAAGAATCTCTTCCGCCCGCCGGTTGCACGCGAAGATCTCCACGGAGGGGTCCAGGAAAACGATGCCCTCATGCAATGCCGCAAAAATTGAGCGGTAAAGGCTTTCGTCATCCCGCAGTTTGTTCTCCGCCCTCTTTCTGACGGTGATGTCATGCAGCCAAACGGCGAGGGATCCGTCCACGCACAGGGTGGCTGCCGCTTCATACCAGCGCCCATCCCTCTGGTCTTCGAAATCAAAGACGGGGACTTCCAGCAGCTTCCGCAGCGGTTGCAACTCCGCGGCACTGAAGACCTCCGGCAGCGGGCAACCCAGCAGTTCCGCACTACTCCGGCCCAGAAATCTCTCCGCGGCTGGATTGACAAATGTCAGCTTGGTTTCCCGGTCAACGCCGAGGAACGGATGAACAGATGCCGCCACGGCGGCATCCACGGGCGAAAGTGGCACTTTTTCCTGTTTAACAACCTTTGCGCGAAGAATCAAGAAGGTTTTCTGCTGAGTTAGCCGCACAGGCGCGGGGACGGCGCCACAATCCCTAAGTAAAAACGGGACGGAGTTGGCGCCCGGAGGCGTCAATTGTCCGGCTTGTTCCCCGGGCGAACCGGCGGGAGTGAATTAAACGGCCACTTTCAAGCCCAATAACCTGTGGGCGTTTTCCCAGGTAATCTGCCGGAGAAGAGTGGCCTCCGCGTGTTGCTGTAACAAGCTCAGAGTAGCGCGGGCGATGCACTGGCCATTATTTTGACCTGTACCTTTGCCATCCGGGCAGGGACAGTCACTGCCAAACATCAGCTTGGCCCGGTGAGCCTTGAGGAAATCGGGCGTAAATCCGGAGTCGCGAGCCAACGCATTTCTCCCCGAATTCGCCGAAAGATCACCGTATAGATTTGCATAATCCCGAAGCAGGCGGGGCATCAGACCGCCAGGCTGGACCGGCCCCGCCGGATAACCGGTCTCTTTCGCCGGCTTCCCGCTGATATGGACCCAGAACGTGGGGCCATGCCCAATGAACGTCGTCTTCGGGAAGGCCTTCAACAAATTCTCCAGCCGCCCGATGCCGCTATTGGAGAGCCCTTCCTCCAGGTGGAAAAGCACAGGCACCCGAAATTCCGCCGCCAAACTGTAGACCCGCCGCATCTCCGGGCCATCCACCTCCACCGCATTCTTGATTTCTCCCAGGCCCAGCGCGCCATTCTTCAGGCCCTGCGTGAGTTGCGCAATGGCATCCGGCTTGGTCACATCCGCCCGCACGAACCACAGGAAATGCGCCGGATCAGCCGCCGCCAGTGCCCGTGCACGTTCCACAGCTTCCTCATTGCCACCGGGCAGCAGGATTGCCTTATCGGTGCCGGAGCCCGTCAGGTGACTCAGTTCCGCTGTCTTGCCCCCGCGCGTGTGGAGATGAATGTCCAGGACCGGAGCCGCCCACTCCGCGGAAAGCGGCGCAGCCAGCGCGGCGGCCAGAAAGGAACGTCGGGTAAGGTTCTGCATTGCGCTAACGATCATATCCATTTCTGCGCCAAACAGCGCAGTTCCCGCCGCTTCCAGCCCATTTTTCGCGGCCACAAAATTGCACGCATTACAGGAAAAGGAGCCGATTCGGAAAACAACATATGGAATTCACCAAGATCCTGTTCCCGGTCGATTTCTCCGAACGAACCACTGAAGCCGTGCCTTACATCAGAGCACTCGCCAAGCGGTTCCACGCCGAAATCCTGCTGTTGAATGTGGTGCAGTATCCCATCACTTATTACGGAACCCCTGAGGGCACTTACTTCGCCCAGGTGGATCTCACCCGTATGAAGGAGGATGCGCGCCAGATGCTGGAGGCCTTCCGCCAGTCTGCCTTCGCGGACTGCGCGGCAACGGTGGTCATCGAAGAGGGTGACCCTGCGTATTGCATCACCGCGCTCGCCAGCCGTGAGCGGGTTGACCTGATCATGATGCCCACCCACGGCCGCGGCATGTTCCGCTCCGCTCTGCTGGGCTCTGTCACGTCCAAGGTGTTGCATGATGCCGGCTGCCCCGTTTGGACCAGTGTCCACAAGACCACTGGCACGCCCCCTGGTGATCACGGCTGGCACAGCATGATGTGCGCCGTCAGCACCGATATCGCCACCCGCGAAGAGAACGTCATGCTGATACATCAAGCCGACAAGTTGGCTTTTGAAGCCGGTGCCAAGCTCTGGCTGGTGCACGCTGTGCCTGTGAATGAAGGCTTCCCCAGCCGTTACCTGGACACCGAATTCACCGTGTTTCTGGAACGGGCCGCGCGGGATTACATCGCCAATCTGCAGAAGGATGCGGGCACCAACCGCCCCGTCTGCATCGGCGCGGGCGGCGTGGCGCAAGTGGTGCGGGACGCCTGCAAATCTCATCAGGCCGACCTGCTCACCATCGGCAGGGGCGTCATGAATGAACCCGGCGGCAGCTTCCGGACCCATGAGTTCACTTTGATCCGCGAAGCCCCCTGCCCGGTCCTCAGTCTCTGAAGAGGGCGCTAGACTGGAGGCAGTCATGCGCCTCCAGTTCTGGCTTCTCACCATCCTGTCATTTGCAGCCGGGGCGCTGTTCTCCCAAACCAGACCCATGCTCAAATACCCTGCCGCCCCCAAGGGCGACCAACTGGACGACTATCATGGCGTGAAGATCGCTGACCCCTTCCGCAGCCTGGAAACAGCGGAAGCAGAGTCCACGCAAAAGTGGGTGGAGCAGGAGAACACGCTCACCGCCACCTATCTCGCGAAGGCACAGGGCAGGGACAAGATCCGCCAGGAACTTACCGCGCTCTATGACTATGAGCGGTTTGGCGGCTTCCAGAAAGCAGGCCAGCGTTATCTCTATCACCATAACTCCGGCCTGCAGAACCAGTCCGTCGTCTATGTCGCAGCTAGCCTGCGCGGCGAAGGCAAAATCCTGCTGGATCCCAATACTTACCGTGCCGATGGTACCGCCGCACTCGCCGGAGAATCCATTAGCTGGGACGGCAAGCTCTTCGCATATGGCGTCGCACAGGCTGGTTCAGACTGGACCGACTGGCGCGTGCGTGATGTCGCCACCGGCAAAGATCTGCCCGATCTCGTCCAGTGGACCAAAGGCTCCGCGGTCTCATGGACACTGCAGGGCGACGGCTTCTACTACTCCCGCTTTCCTGAGCCGCGAAAAGAGGAACTGCTGACCGCCGCGGCACTGCATGAGAAGGTCTACTTCCATAAACTGGGTGACCCGCAATCCGCGGACAAGCTCGTGTTTGAAACGCCGGAACACCCCACGTGGACAACCTCCGCCATGGTTACCGATGAAGGCCGGTATCTGCTCCTCTATATCTTCACGGGACAGTATGGCGTCAACCTGCTTTCCTATATTGATCCGCAGACCGGCGGGAAGCCCGTGCCGGTTTTCGATACAGGCGCCGCAGCTTATTCCCCTGTTGCTGTCCTCGGCTCCACGCTCTATGTTTCGACAACGGATGCCGCACCGCGCGGCCGCGTGATTGCAGTCGATCTGCTTCACCCCGCCAGACAGAACTGGCGCGAAATTGTCCCGCAACAACCTGAGACCCTGGACGACGTACGCATCGCCGGCGGAAGGATTCTGGTGACTTACCTGAAAGATGCGCATTCCACGGCGAAGCTGCTGACTCTGGATGGCAAACCAGCCGGCGATGTTGCGCTGCCGGGGCTTGGAACTGCTTCCTGGTCCGGCTCAAAAGTATCCGATCAGGAACTGTTCTATACCTTCGCCAGTTACACCTCACCAGCCACACTTTTCCGGCTGGATCTCACAACCGGCACCAGCGAAGTGATCCGGCAACCGAAGCTTGCTTTTGATCCGGCAAAATTTGAAACTACTCAGGTCTTTTACACCAGCAAAGACGGCACGCGCGTACCTATGTTTCTGAGCCATAAGAAGGGCCTGAAACTCGATGGCAACAACCCGGCCATTCTCTATGGCTACGGCGGTTTCATGGTGCCCGTGACGCCTGACTTCAGTGCAGGCTTTCTAGAATGGATGCAATTAGGCGGCGTCCTTGCCGTAGCGAATCTGAGAGGCGGCAGCGAGTATGGGGATGCGTGGCATGAGGCCGGCATGCTCGCCAGGAAGCAAAATGTCTTCGATGACTTTATCGCGGCCGGAGAGTATCTGATCGCAGCAAAATACACCTCCACGCCCAAGCTTGCGATCTTCGGTGGCAGTAATGGCGGCTTGTTAGTGGGTGCCGTTCTCAATCAGCGCCCTGATCTTTTTGGTGCTGCCATGCCCGCGGTCGGCGTGATGGATATGCTGCGCTTCCATAAGTTCGGTTTTGGCACGCAGTGGGTCGGCGAGTACGGCTCCCCGGACAATCCCGAAGACTTCAAGACTCTACGCGCGTATTCGCCTCTGCATAACATCCGCAAAGGCACATCCTACCCGGCTGTTCTGGTAACTACCTCTGACCATGACGACCGTGTCATGCCCGGCCATAGTTTGAAATACGCGGCTGCGCTGCAGGAGGCACAGGAAGGCCCGGCACCCATCCTGATTCGGATTGAAACCCGCGCGGGACACGGTGCCGGCAAGCCGACCTCCAAGCAGATCGAAGAGTGGGTGGACCGTTTTGCCTTCCTGAAACTAACACTGGGCTTTTGATCAAGCCCGGCCACTTAGAATTGATACTTCACGCCAAACTGCATCACGCGCGGACTGTTGAACATGGAACTGATCACGCCGAAGGTGGTCGAGTTAATATTCTGATCCGCCACATAGAACGTGGGATGATTCAACACATTCACGCCTTCCATTCGGATTTCAAAGGAGTGCCGTTCATTGATGTGCACCGTCTTCTGCAGGCTCGCGTCCAGATCGAATGACCAGGGTCCGGAGAACACCCGGCGCTGCAGTGCCCCCAGCGTGCCAGCCACAGGATTGTAGAAGACCTGGCCATTGAAAGATCCCTGTCCATCACCATTCACACCCGTACCGTCCGATTGGTTGATCGCCGATTGTGGAACGATAAACGGTCCATTGCCGGTCATTTGAAAACTCACCACATTATTCAATTGCGAACCGGTCAGCAGCGTGGTCGCGGTGTTGTAGTAAGAGCGGTAACCGTCGGCGCGGTTCAAGGTGCCGCGGCCGGAGAGAATCGAGAAGGGCGCACCGGATTGCCATGTCATCAGGGCACCCGTCGACCAGCCTCCAATCAGCCGGTCAAGCGGTCTCCACCCGAGTTTGTGACCCTTGCCGAGAGGCAGATCATACACCACGGAGCCCTTGATGGCGTGGCGCAGATCAAAATTCGCCCGCGACCGCTCCAGCTTGGCATTGTTGATATCCAGGAACTGCTCAATACGGCTCTGCGAATCACCGGCTGTGTCGCTCAGTACCTTGGAGTAAGTGTAATTTGCCTGCAATTCGAGTCCGCCCTTGCTGTGATGCCGCACTGTGGTTTGCAGAGAGTTGTAAGTGGAGTTCGAATAGTTATTGAGGATATCTGCGCCAAGAGCATTCGGATTGGCGAAGAAATTGACTGAGCCGTTTGTGCCCTGTTCCTGATAAGTCGCCGCCAGCGCCCCCACTTCGCCGGTTTGCAACAGACTTCTCACCGTTGCCGTACCCAACTGGCCGCTCTTGTAGAGCAGCGGGAAAACCGTAAGCGGCTGGCTGCCCGCAATCGTGGCATTGTAGGCCGGATTGAAGGTTCCCGTCTTCGCCTGCGCCAGATAGCCGTTGCTCTGCGCCCGCAAAAAGTCCGGCAGGAAGCCATTCTGCGTGACCTGCACCTGATTGTAGTCAAAGGCCCGGAAGCCATGCACCAGATGGTTGCCCACATAGCGTGCCTCCACCACGAAGCTCTTGATCTGCTGCTGGATGCCGAAGGAATACTGCTGCACGTAAGGTGTCTTCAGATTTGGCGCCACCAGCCCCACAGTATTAAAAGGGTTGCTGGCATAGTTATCCGCAAGAGTCAGCGGCACTTGATAGACTGGCGCGGTAATCTTCGGCAGGTTATTGGTAATGGTGCCGCTCAAACCGGTATTGGCCGCAGTTCCAATCAGGCCCGCGTTGGTTTCCGTCATTGTCTCCGGGGCGACGATGCCGGCGTCGTCCACATAACTGATCGCATAACCCCCGCGGATTGCCGTTCTGCCATTGCCGAAAACATCCCAGGCCAGCCCGAAGTTCGGCGCGAAATCCTTGTAATCCTTGCCATACCAGGGCCGCCCCACCGAACCGCCCGCAAAGTTCAAAGTCGCATTCGAGAGCAGCGTTTGTACGGGATTGTTGTTCTGCACCACAGGCAGCAAGGCAAGTGAGTTCGCCTCGTCCGCGACGCCAGGAAGATCCCAGCGCATGCCCAGCGTCAACGTTAGACGCGGAAACACCTTCCAGTTATCTTGAAAGTAAAAGTCCAACTCATCCAGCCGGAAGTTACGGATATTCGCCGCGCCGGGCACATAGCCAGACGTCGGGCTCGTCGCATTGTACGTCTGGCTGTAGCCATCTACATAACCGCCCAGCGTCGCGAGTAAAGCATTTGCTGTAGCCAGGTCTGCGGTCTTGATGCCAGGCAGATCCAGCTTGGTCAAGGCATTTTGACCGGTGCCCATGGCCAGTGAGTAAGTCGGCGTCACTCCGGCATAGTCGTAAGCATGCACCCGGATCTTCTGCGTGTGAAAGCCGAACTGCAGATAGTGGCGTCCCTTCTGCAATGCCGCATTGTCAGAGAGTGCATAAGTATTGGTCGCGCGGCCCTGCGGCTGGAATTCCGCCACCGGATCTGTGTATAACATGCCCGTTGCGATAAAAGAACCGAACTTCTCCGTAGTCGTAAAGTCACCCGGTGCCAAGTTGAAGCCACCCCGGAATTCATTCGTGAATACCGCGGACGGTGTCCACCGCCACGTGCCGGAGAGGAACTTGCTGTGATTCGGATTCCCGTTCTTCGGCACCACACTGAAGGTCCCGTCCGCCGTATCCGTATTGTCCCGGTTCCATGCATAAGTGCCGCTGAACGCATTCTTCAGGTTCAGGTTGTAATCGATGCGGACGGTTATGTTATCCCGCACTTCATTCGCCCGCTGATTGATCCGGTAACCGGCGGTATTTTTCAGAAGAGCGCTGGTGCTGTCCCCAATGTCAAAACTGTTGATATGGCTGGCATCCGGCACCTGACTCAGCAGCTTCGCCATGTAGGGATCCACCGTGGTTCCCCGCAGCGCCAGCAGGTTGACTTTCTGGATGGCCGTGCCGTTCTTATAAGTGAAGATGCCATTGCGCGCATCGGCGGTAAGAATCGTGGTGACTGAAGGATTCTGTGCATTCGTCCGCACACCCTCATAGTTCGCGAAGAAAAAGAGCTTGTCTTTCTTGATCGGCCCGCTGATAGATCCCCCGAACTGATTCTGGTTCAAACGCGAGATCGCCACACCGCTCTGGTTGTTGAACCAGTCATTCGCTGCGAAATCATTGTTGCGGTTGTACCAAAGCAGTTCTCCATGCAGTGTATTGCCGCCCGAAGGTGTCTCCATGTTCACCTGCGTCGCGCCGCCCGGTGCCGCCGAGTTCTGATTCGAAGTCACCAGCGTTAACTGCCTTACCTGCCCCAGCAACACACGGTTCGGCGTGTAATCGAGCGCGTTGTCCCGGATGTAGTTGTCCTGGATGTTGATCCCATCCAGCGTCATGTTCGAATACGAAGTCCGCAATCCGTTGATCGTGGTCGCCGAGTTGCCGTTGTAAGCCACGCCGGCCTGTATCTGCAGCAGCGCCAGCGGGTCGCGATCCAGCACCGGCAGTTTCTTGATTTCATCGGTCGTGATTGTGGTGGATACTTCGGCATTGCCCGTCTGCACCAGATCACCATTGGCCGAAACATCCACCGATTGGTTCAGGTCCGCCAGCTTCAATGTGATGGTTTGCACATCTGTCTCGCGCGCGGAATCAATATTGAGATCATGCAGCGTCGATTTCTGAAAGCCCTTCGCCTCCACGGCAAGGTCATATTCCGTTGGCCGGATGCTCAGAAAACGGTAGGTTCCGTCTTTGCCCGTCTTCGTTGTCGCCAGTGGTTTTGCGCCTCCTGCCAGCAGAAGAGAAACATCGGCCCCAACTACAGGCGCGCCGGAAGGATCAAGCACGGTTCCAGCGACACGGCCGGAGAACTGCGCGAATACAGCTGTGCTGCACAACAACATCAAGGCGAGAAAACGGGACATAAGGATCTAACAGGATTATCCCGCCAAAGGTTACGGAATATAATCTTTTTTCATGAAGGTCACACTGTTTGCCTTCGCCTGCTGCGTCCTGCAGGCGCAGACGCTTCCCCCGAACCCCGACATTTACTACAAGCTCGGGCCCGATTCCCTCCCGATGGATGGCGTCCCCAAAGGTGAACTGAAAGGCCCTTTCGTCATCCAGAGCCAGGCCTATCCCGGCACGCAGCACACCTACTGGGTCTATGTTCCCGCGCAGTATGACCCGAAAGTGCCCGCCAGCCTGATGATTCTCAATGACGGCCAGGCGATGATCGCCCCCAACGGCGACGTCCGCGCCTTCAACGTCTATGACAACCTGATCTACCGCCGCGAGATTCCTGTCATGATCGGCGTCTTCATCAACCCCGGCCGCCGTCCCGACCAGCCCGAACCAAATCCCAGCGAATGGGGCGACCGCACCACCAACCGTCCCACCGAATACAACACTCTCGATGACAAGTACGCCCGCGTCATTGTCGATGAGTTGATGCCGGTGCTTTACAAGGACTACAACATTTCGAAGGACCCCAACCAGCACGGCATCGGCGGTGCCAGCTCCGGTGCCATTGCAGCTTTCACGGTTGCCTGGCAGCGCCCGAACGAGTTCCGCAAAGTGCTCAGCATCGTGGGCAGCTTCACGAACCTCCGCGGCGGCAACGCGTATTCGGATATTGTGCGCAAGTCGGACAAGAAGCCGCTGCGGGTCTTCCTGCAGGATGGCCGCAACGACAACCGCTCCCTGCGGCCGGACGGCACCTACGACGAATCCCGCGACTGGTTCGCCAACAACGTGAAACTGATGCAGGCTTTGACAGATAAGGGCTATGAGGTGAACTACAGCTTCGGCATCGGCAAGCACGGCCAGAAACAGGGCGGCGCAATCTTCCCGGAGATGATGCGCTGGTTATGGCGCGATCAGCAAGTCAGTGTGGACCCGAAGGACAACGTGGAGCGGTCCTTCCGTGCTGCAGCGGTGCTGCATCCCTGAAAAGCCTGGAAAACCGCTCCCGGGAACGCAGCATCGCTGCAAACCCGGGAGTCCATTTCCGCCCGCTACCGTTCCAGGAACACCCCGTAAGCCTGCAGCGTATTGTCCGTCGTCGCGAAGTAAACCCGCGCGTTCACAATCGACATCCCGGTCAACTGTCCCGGAGCCTTGATCTGACTGCCGGACGTGAACAACTGCGCGCCCGTCGCCGCATCGAACGCGTGGAAAACAGCGTTCTTCTTGTTGCCGCCCGCCGCCAGCCCGAAGACCATCCCGCCGGTCAGCACGGGAGTCACCGGACACAACATATCCGCTGAAACCCAGGCCTGCGTCAGCCCCAGCTTGGCATCCATCTTGTAAGCCACAATCGCCCCGTTCGCGCGGTCCCCCACAGGACCCCAAACCGGCGCATAGACCCAGCGCGTCCCGTTCTGTTCCGTCCAGGAGGAGAAGCCGCCCCAGACGCCATGTCCTGCCGTTGTGGATGCCGCCGATTCGCTCACCACTTCGAGCGTCCCCGCATCCAGCACCGCAATCTTGCCGCTGCCTTCGCCGGCAAGAACGTACTCCTTTTCCTTGTTGGTGAAGATTATCGGCGTCGCGGAGGAATCCCCGCCACCGGGCAGCGTCACCGTCTTCTTGACCGCCAGATCCTTCGAGTTCAGCGCAATCAGCTTATCCTTGGCTTGCACATAAATCGTGCCATCCATCGCGCTCACCGCCAGGCCGGCAATCCCGCCCGGCATCCCTTCGAGCGCATAGGTGGAAACCTTCGGCGCAGGCGTTGTTAAATCCAGCGCCCAAACCGCATTTGGAGAATCGCCGCACAGCGCACTCGTCGTGGTGTAGATCGTGCCATCCGCAATCGTCAGAGGAGACGCCTTCGCATTCGCCGGCAGGAACTGGATCGCTGCCATCGTTTCTTCCCCGGTGGACGTGTTCATGATGTGGATCTTGCCGTCGTTCGAGAGCCCGAAAACCGGCCGCGGCGCACCAAATCCCGTGCCGCCCAGAATGCCCTTCGATGGATCCGGAGCCGCCGGAGTTGCCGGCCGCGCAGCTGGCGCAGCACCCGCCGCCGGACGTGGCCGCCCCCCGAATGTCACCGGCGGAGTAAGTGCCGGCATCGCTGAAACCACACCCGCGCAGGCATTGTCTTTCGCCTTCGCCCCACCGGCCAGTGTCTTCGTCCAGAAATCCCGTTCCAGATCCGCGTCAATGGCCCAAACTTTATCCCCGGCACCTTCCACGAACGCCAGTTCCTTAAAGCCCTTGTACGAAATCAGCTGGCCAATCACCACAGGCGGCGTCAAGCTGTGCAGCCCGCTGTTGCCCGCACCCAGCTTCCGCGAAAAAACCACTTGGAAATCCTTCACATTGTCGCGCGTAATCCGGGAATCACTCTTCTCCCAGCCGGAACGCTGCGCGTCGCCCCCAAAGACCGGCAAATCCACCGGACGCCCCTGCGCATAGATCGCAGATGTACAGGCCAGCGCAAGGAGTACAGGGCAAAGGGCGCGGCGCGCACCCTCCACAAGGCCAGAAGCAGTCCGCGCCGCACTCCGTTTTGCGTGGTGTTTCTGGAGAGTATCGAGAATCTTCATTTACTTACCCCCTTCCAGGCCAAAGCAATACAGGATGCTGTCAAACGACCCGAGATACAGCTTGCCGTTCGCCAGGCTGAGTTCCCCGAAGTGCACAAAGCTCTTGATCTGGTCCCCGCTGTTATAAAGTTCTTTACCCGTTTCACCATCCAGCGCGTAAAGCACCGCGTGCGTGGAGGCCTTGATGCGCAGCGGGCTGAAGTCCGCCAGACCCCGGTCCGCATAGGCCTGCCGCGTATTTTCCCCGTTGCCATACGCATAAACCACACCGTTGGCGATGATCGGCGGCTCGGCCTGATCCATATCGCGGCTGATCCAGCCCGGTTCCAGCGAAAGCTTGCCGTTCTTCTCAACCACCTTCAGCGCCACAACCGCGCCGTGCGTCACCGGACCATGCGTGATCGGCACCTTGAAATTCGGATGCACCGGACCCCAGAAGGGCGTCAGCACCCAGCGCGTTCCCTTCGCGTCTTCCCAGGTCGCCATATTGCCCCAAATGCCGGCCGATTGGAAATCCGTCTCCTCGTTGCACATCAGCGGCGTGCGGTCGAGCGGCGTCTGGTGATTCGCCCCGCCGGCCTGCTTCACATCCAGCAGATACATGCGGCATTCCTTGCTGCCAGTCACCATCAACTCCCGGCCCTTGTATTCAAAAATCGCCGGCGTGACCTGCATATCGAGGTCGCGCTTCTGCAGCCAGATCCAGTTGGAGGGCTCAAACCAGTCGCGGATCTTCAGTTCAGACCCGTCCACCTTCGCCCCGATCAGGCCATTGCCCAGCACCATATTGGCCGGGTCATAGCGGCCGTCACCGGTCGGTGCCCAGGCCGTGCCGGAGGAGTCGATCGCCGCGCCTTGCCGTCCCCAGAGCCCGCCGCTCTTCGGGTTCGCCACCATCACCTTCTTCTCCGGGTCATTCGTATTCACGGCCCAGATCTGGTTCGGATTTCCCGCGCAACCCTGTGACGTGGTTGTGAACAGATAGCCGTTCCAATAGTTGAGTGCGTAGCTCTTGCCATTCGGATAACCGAACTGGTACGGAGGCACGGTATCCTCGCCGTTCGCGATATTCAGCGTGTGAACTTTGCCATCACCGGCCAGCGCATACACCAGCCGTGTGCCATCCGCATTTGCAGGACCCAGCACCGGCGTCGCGGTCTGTCCCGGTGGACACAGCGGATCTCCCTCGCGCCCGCGGCGTGCCGGCGGCGGATAGTCGAAATGCTTCTTCCAGAGAACCTTGCCGTTCGATACATCAATCGCATACACGTTGTCGGAAATACCCGCCGTGATGCCGATTTCTTTCTCTCCGTCCGCGGTCTTCACCTTGCCCGCAATCAGGGTCGGAAACAGTGAGTGCATTTCATTGGCAGCGTTATCGAGCTTTGTCTGCCAGAGAATTTTCATCTTCCCGACATTGGTCTTCGACAGGATGTGTTCATCCCGTTGCCACCCGTCGCGTTTGGAATTGTAGCCGTCCGTGGGCCAGTCCGCTGCGTAGAGCAGGGCGCAGGCGGCAGTGATGCTGAGTAGAATGCTTGGCTTCCGCATATGGAGATGCCAAACAGTTTATATCGAAGCCTGTTTCGCCGGGCAGTAAAAAACTAAAACGTCAACAGAGCTTTCTTCGGGGTAACCTTGGCCACCGGAAAGCCTGGCACTTTGCTCAAGTCTTCAAAGCCTTTGAACTTGCCCTTTTCCTCGCGGTATTTCACAATCGCGGCGGCCTGTTCCGCCGTGATGTCCAGCGCGTCTTCCACTTCCTTCGCCGTCGCGGTGTTGATGTTGCACTTGCCGCCAGCCGCACCCGGAGGGTAGTGCGTTGTCAGATAATCCACCACTTCCCCGAACTCATCGTCACTGCCCTTCGCACCGCGCTCAATCATGTTGAGCACAATCGAATTCCAGCCCTCGCGGGACTCCCGTGCGCTCACGGAAACCTCCACACTGTGACAAACCCCACATACCCGCTGCGTGGTATCTTTGCCGGGCCCGTCCGGCAATTTCGATTTCTGGCCGAACACAACCGCCGGAGCAACAAGAAGACAGAGAATGGCAAGCGTGCGCATATAGACTGCCTGTATTTTACCGCCTCTCCGATTTGATACGCTATCCAAGCCAAAGCCTATGCGGAACACAGTTCTCTTTCTCACTTTCAGCCTCGCGTTCGGGGCCGTCGCAGCGTTCGGACAACGGCCATCGCCCGTCCCCGCGCTCAAGGAATCCGGCTTCCAGCAGATCTTCGATGGCAGCAGCTTCAAAGGCTGGGATTGCGACCCCGACTTCTGGCGCATCGAAGGCGGAGCCATCGTCGGCGAAACCACAGCCGCCCACCAGCCCAAGCAGAACATCTTCTGCATCTGGCGCGATGGTGCCCCTGCCAACTTCGAACTTAAGCTCGATTACAAGCTGACCGGCGGCAACAGCGGCATTCAGTACCGCAGCGTGGAACTGCCCAACGTCAATAAGTGGGTCATGAAGGGTTACCAGGCAGATATCGACGCCGAACAGGTCTACTCCGGCCAGATCTATGAAGAGCGCGGTCGCGGCTTTCTCGCCCTGCGCGGACAGATCGCCTATGTCAGCGACGGCGTCAAATCCGGTTCCATCGGTTCCACCGGCGGTGACGAGCTCAAGGGTCTGATCAAGACCGATGGCTGGAATGAAATGCACATCATCGCCCGCGGCAATACGCTGATTCAGCTCATCAACGGCCGCGTGATGTCCATGTTGGTGGACGATGACAAAGCGAACCGCAAGATGGATGGCGAAATTGGCATCCAGCTGCACCTCACCAAGACCGGCATGAAGATGGAAACGAAGAACATCCGCATCAAAATCCTGCCGTAAAGCAAAAAAAAGGGTGCGCGTTTCTCAACGCGCACCCTTGCATCTCAACGCTCTTTAGTAATCGGAATCATCACTCGAAGAGTCGTCTGACGAATACGAGTCATCATCGTCCGACGTATCATCATCGTCGACCGTGGTGTCGTCATCTTCCGTCTCATACGCATCTTCCTGATAATCGGTCGCCGCGTCGTCCGTGGTGTCTTCTTCCTCATCCGCGTCAGGAGCAGCCGCGAAGCCGTCGTGCCGGTGATCTTCCACATCCGGTGACGTATAGTCCCCGCCACCGCCGAACGCCGCATTGCTGCCGCTGCCCGAATCGTGGGTCATCCCGCCGCCGAAACCGCCACCGCCGAAATTACCACCCCCGAAACCACCGCCGCCACTGCCTTCATAGACATTGGTTTCGTTGATAATCGTCGTGGACCCCGGCGAAATACCGCCGCCACCGCCACCAAAGAACCCGCCACCACCGCCATAGCCGCCATGATGGCCGCCGAACATAGAGGAGAGGCCGCCGAAAATCGCCTCACCCGCCACAACACCAGCCGCCGTGGTTGCCGCCGTCTTCAAAAAGCTGCCAAAACCCGACGAAGGGGCCGGGGCCGCCGGTGCCGCCGGAGCCTGCGCGTACTGCGGGGGAGCCGGTGCATACTGCGGCGGAGGAGCATACTGCGGAGCCTGCGCATACTGCGGCGGCTGTGCATACTGCTGTGGAGGCGCATACTGCGGCACAGGCGGCGGCACCGGAGGCGGCACCGGAGCACCATAACCACCCACCGGACCACCACCCCATCCACCCTGCGGAGCCTGCGCAGCCGCCGGATGCGGCGCACCGCCACCACCCTGCAAAAACGCACTCGTCACCGCACCAGTCGCCGGAGCCGCGGCAGCCTTTGCCTTCAACTCCTCCACCTGCTTCGCCAAGTCCCCGTTCTGCTTCTTCAAATCTTCAACGGACTTCTTCAGCTCGTCCATCTGCTGCTTCGCCTGACCCAGCGCCATCTCCTGCATCAGCACCGTCTGCGACAAAAGGTACGCGGCATCCGGCCGCGCCAGCACCTTCTGCTTGATCAGCGCATCCGCTTCCGGATCCATCTGTGTGGGCGGCGCAGCGGCGAGGCGCGATGCCAGTCCTTCTATGAGTTGCCGTTCCTGGTCAATCATTTCTGTTGAGGTTCTCCCCATCTACAAATACGACATTTTTCACCCGCGCGTTCTTGCAATCTATGGAAAAGTACTTTACGCTTCAAAGCATGAAGGCATTCCTCCCCGCTTCCCTCACCACCTCCCTCCTGCTCGCACTCTTCTACACACGCTCAGACGAGATCCCGTTCCTCCTCGGCTGCGCCCTCATCCTCGGCTTTTTTCTCGGTTTCGCCTTCCCGCGGCGCTGGCACTATTCCTGGCTTCCCCTCGGCCTGACCGCTCCTGTCATGGAGCTCCTCATCCCGGCCCTCCACATCCACGTTCCCTTCAACGCTGGCAATCCCGGCCCGGCCCTGGTCGTGCTGCTTCCCGCGCTCGCCGGAACCACCCTTGGCAGATACAGCCGCCCCGCCACAACGAATCCACTACAATAAGGCCCAATGCGCCTTGCTCTCCTGCTCTTTGCCGCTCTGCTCTGCCAGGCGGAAACTCTCACGGTCCCCGGCCTGAAAGCCCCCGTCGAAATTCTTACCGACAAATGGGGCATTCCCCACATCTACGCGAAGAACCAGGACGATCTCTTCTTCGCACAAGGCTGGACCGCCGCCAAAGACCGTCTCTTCCAAATCGATTCCTGGCGCAGATCCGGCATCGGCCGCTGGGCGGAAGTCCAGGGCCCGTCCGCCATCCCCCGCGACCGCCTCGCCCGCCTCATCCGTTACCGCGGTGACTGGAAAGCCGAATGGGAATCCTATTCGCCGGATACCAAAGCCATCGCCACCGCCTTCACCAACGGCATCAACGCCTATATCAAGGGGCTCAAAACGCTCCCGCAGGAATTCAAGACCGCCGGTTATTCCCCCGCGCTCTGGGCTCCGGAAGACGTCACCGCCCGGCTCGCCGGCCTGCTCATGATGCACAACATCACACAGGAAGTGGACCGTGCCGTCCGCATCGCGACCCTTGGCGCGGAGATGGACAGCAAATACTACCCCTCGAATCCCCCCACCAAAATCACCGTGCCCGAATGCCTCAACCTCTCGCTCATCAAGCCGGAGATCCTGGCCGATTTCCGCGCCGCCCTCCGCGGCACCACCGGTGACGGCGAATTCCGTGACTGGGAAGGCTCCAATGACTGGGTCGTCTCCGGCTCCCGCACCAACACCGGCAAACCCATCCTGTCGAATGACCCCCACCGCTCCATCACCCTCCCGTCGCTCCGTAAAACCGTCCACCTGGTCGCCCCCGGCTGGGACGTCATCGGCGCCGGCGAACCAGCACTTCCCGGCATCGCCCTCGGCCACAACGCCAACATAGGCTTCGGCTTCACCATCGTTTACATCGACCAGATGGACCTCTTCGTCGAAACCCTTAACCCGGCAAACCACGACGAATACAAGTACAAAGGCAAGTGGCGCAAGATGGACGTGGAGCATGAAGCCCTCCCCGTCAAAGGTGCTTCACCCGCTGATCTGACCCTCCGCTACACCGTCCACGGCCCTGTTCTTTACATCGACGAAAAGGAGCACAAAGCCTACAGCCTGAAATGGGTCGGTTCGGAACCAGGTTCCGCCGGTTACCTTGCCGGACTCCGCCTCTCCCGCGCCAACAACTGGCAGGAATTCCGTGAAGCTGCCCGGTACTTCAAGGTGCCTTCTGAAAATCTCGTCTATGCGGACCGCCAGGGCAACATCGGCTGGATCGCCGCCGGCGAAGCGCCCATCCGCCCCGCGCACAACGGCTTGCTGCCCGTCCCCGGCGACACAGGGAAATATGATTGGACCGGCTATCTCCCCATCAGCGAGCACCCGCAGAGTTACAACCCGGCGCAGGGTTGGATCGCCACCGCCAACCACAACATCCTGCCGCCCGGGTACAAACATGAACTTGGCTATGGCTTCGGTGCGCCCTACCGGTTCCAGCGCATTGCGGAAGTTCTCGCGGCGCAGCCCAAACACACGGTCAATGATTCCCGCCTGCTGCAGCTTGACGTCACCAGCATCGTCGCCCGCCGCTTCCGTGCTGCCGTTCTCAAGGCCAAGCCAACACTCACCGGCAATGCGGCATGGATGGCCACCCAACTCGAAACGTGGGACGGCGCACTGCTCGCCGAAGGAACGCAGGCAACAATCTGTGATTTCTGGCAGGATGCTTCCTTCAGTTTTGCCTTCAACTTCCGCCCCCGGCCGGCGATTGAAGTGCTCCTCCAATACCTGGAAACCGACCCCGGTGCCGCCGCCACCCTGCAAAAATCCGCCGATGCGGCCTATGACGTCCTCACGAAGCGCTACGGCCCCGACCCCTCGAAATGGATCTGGGGCAAAATCCACCTGCTCTCGCTGAAAGGCCTGCCCCCCGTCGGGCGCCCCGGCGATGGCAACACCCCCAACGCCACCAGCGGCGTATTCCCGTCACAATCCTCCGGAGCCTCTTTCCGCGAGGTCCTCGATCTCGCCGATTGGGACCGGTCGATCTCCACCAATGTCCCCGGCGAATCCGGCGACCCCGCCAGTCCCCACTACTCCGATCTGCTGCAGCCCTGGGCGAAAGGCGAATATCACCCGCTGAGCTATTCCCGCAAAGCAGTAGAGGCGGTCACGGTGGACCGGGTGACGCTGAAGTAGCGGCAGGATTTGCGTGCCCAATCCTTTGTTCGCCTTCGAAGCGAATACTCCGAACCTGTACCTGTCGCTTGATGTTCGTGCGCCATTCTGGCGCGCGTGCCCAGGCAAAGACAACTTCCCGAAACAGGCGGTGCATTCATCCACTTCCGTGGCCGGCACGGCCATAGCCCAACACGCGGCTGGCAGCCGTGTGTCCAACATCACAACTGATGGTGAATGCTTCTTCCAGACATCGGAATAAACACCATTCTGTGCGGAGCACTCCACTGGGTCTGTCGGTGCAGGATTCAGACCGAAATGCCGACGTTTTCGTTCGGGTCCCGCCGAACAAAGAGTCAGTCTTTCGTGCCAGTGTCAATCGGGACACTCTGCCGCCATCCGATATCCTGCAGGTTTGGCTCGATGCTTCCGTCAATCCGGTGCGTGGACGCGAACAAGCGGATGAGATCCGGCGGCCATTTTGAAGGTTCTATTCGCAAAGGCGCATCACACCAGCACTCGATCCGTTCAGGTAACCCGACTATCCACCCCTGATGACGCTCGACACGGATATCGCTCTGTTGCCTGGAGTCCCGTTCCGAGAGCAGAACATTCGTTCGCGCCTCATCGCTCACGGTTTTGAGGAAGAGTTTCATGGCTATGACCAGCCGCCAGCCACACATTACCGTCTTGGTAATGTGGCCACCGGTTTTTACGCTGAATTCCTCACGCCGCTGGTCGGAGCTGTTCGTAACCGGAAGGGAAGACGTACCGCCACGGAGGAAATCTCAGGGATTACCTCGCAGCGGCTGCGCCATGTTGAGCTGCTTCTCCTCCACCCGTGGACGATCGATTTCGCTTCTCCCGGAATCACGGCCCGCATTCGCATCGCGAACCCGGTTAGTTTCATTGCACAGAAGGTCCTCATACTCGCGAGACGAGATCCCGGGGGACCGTGCCAAAGACATTCTGTATATGCACGACACGCTGGAAGTCTTCGGATCGGGCCTCGAGGACTTGAAGGAATTGGGCGAGGAAGCGCACAGCCGGAACTTCACGCCAACCAAGCCAGAGTGCTGTCGAAGGCATCCGAAGTCCTCTTCGGCGAACTCACCGACGACAGTCAGACGCCCATCGCAAATCGCTGGCCAACGGGTTTCGCCAGGAGCGATCCAGCAGGCCTGCCAGTATGGATTCCAGAAGATATCTGAATGGGTTTTTTGGTAGCGCTAACGGGAATCGAACGTGCTAAGGGCCAGTTCGGTCCGGTCCCGTTGGGTCTAACTCGCGCGTTCTACGTCGAGTTCGTACCGAGCCGACCGCGCAGAATGAGCCACGGACGGCTGGCGTCGTCACTTGGTCGTCACTTGCGCCGCCTCTTCACACTGCAAATCGGCTTCAAGACGCGCAGCAGGCCAAAGGAAAAGACACCAGGGCCCACAGATGTATATGCAGCTAAAGGCAGAGGCCAGGGTGCTGTTTACGGGGCGGAGCGCAGTCGTACCGGGTTCCGGGCTCGCCACGTCGAACGACGTTCAACGTTGTGCGCCGTTGGCCGTGGTACGACCGACTCGTGGCGCAAAGAGTCTGTACAGCAAAAAACCGGTTGAAAGAGCATCGGCCGTGGCCGATCCCAGTTGCGCGCTGGCGTCAGAAGAAGACTGGCGCCTACCGTGACCACGTCCCCCATATTCAACGTGATAATTCTCCAGAGTGCGCTGTTTATCGACCCATTCTCCGTGTTTGTTGTGCTTCCGCCGATTGAACGACCTGAAACGAGGCCGGATCCGGTCATCTGCATGTTTGCCGTTGCGCCAGGATTGTCAGGTGAGCCAGGCGTTTTCTCCGAGCGCAGGATGGCTCGGAGGTCGATGCCGATATCACCGGTGACGCCGCAGAGCAAGACCTGACAACAGACCTGACAAAATCCAAGTGATTCCGTGAACGGGTAGGCGGTCGTATGAAGGGCCGAGGGTATCGCCTCTTAACTGCGGAAGCCCGGCCAACAGCGACGTAGCCGAGTGGTGAGCGGCCTTAGGTGCGGTCCATCTCAGGTGCCCCAGTCGGGCAGGTGATGAAGCCACCCCAAACCTGGGCAGCAGACCAAGGGTGCATTCCCGAGGGGAATGCAGGACATCGTGGCGCCTGGCTCCGGCCACGTGATGTTTTCGCAATTCCAGCTCAATTCGACCGTCCCCTCGAGACGACGTCAAGAATCAGTTTGCTCTCGGCTGGAGTAGCGCGAGGGACAAACTCGTCCTTTGTAGATTTTTCTTGCCCTTCCACGCCCACGCTCCATCGCAAAGCGGTTTCGCTTTCCCCTGGGGCCTCCACAGGGACTTGTATCCCGTGAGAGCATTCAAATGTGGTCGATGTCGTCATTGATACAAACGTTGCTGGTGGCCGCGTTTCGGTCCAGTGTGGGGGCCTCGTACCGTCTCTTGCAAAAGCCTCTTCCGACTATCATCTCCTAACGAATTAGTAGCCTGTGTACCCGACGAGTACCTCGGTTCGGTTGAAGTGTCGATTCCGGCGTTTTTACCGGATGCCTCACGCCATTACCTCGTGCTCTTCCTTGCTGAGTGATCTCATCAATCCGTCCTCGATCGATAGGACCCGATCGGCGGCACGGGCCAACCGTTCATCGTGCGTCACCATCACAAACGCGATGCCAATTTCGCTGCTCATCTGACGCATCAGGCGGAACACTTCTTCGCCGGAATGACTATCGAGGTTTCCGGTTGGCTCGTCGGCCAGCACGATCCTTGGCCGATTGGCTAGAGCACGCACGATGGCGCAACGTTGATTTTCGCCGCCGCTCATCGTATCGGGGTATTTGTGGAGTTGCCCACCCAACCCCACTCGTACCAACAAGCTGGTGATCCACTCGGTTTCTTCCGGCGTCGCTGAACCCTTCCTGATGGTGATCGGAAGCACTGCGTTCTCCAGGCAGGTCAACTCCTCCAATAGAAAGTGGGCCTGGAAGACAAAGCCGACCACCTGACTGCGGAGAACGGCGAGTCCATCCTCAGTCAGCGTCGATATGTCTACGCCATCGATTTTGACTAACCCCTCGGTTGGCACATCAAGTGCCCCAAGAATGTTTAACAGCGTGGACTTCCCGCTACCTGACTGGCCAATGATCGAGACGAACTCACCGGCGGCGACCCGCAAATCGATGCCAAAGAGAACTGGCGTGGGGACCTTGCCTGGGTATGTCTTCTTCAGGCTGATCGTTTCAATGACGAGCCGAGCGGGCACGCCGATCATCGCATCGCATCCACTGGATTCATCATTGCAGCACTGCGGGCGGGAAGCAGAGCGGCCAGAACCGTTGCGACAATAGCAGCTCCCATTGCGGCCAGAATATAGAGGGGGTCCAGCATGAGTGGGAACAAAGATTCCGGGACCCCTCCAACCCGGACTGCGGTTTGCTTCGGCAGGCTGAGCAGATAGACGACAGTTATGCCTGCAATCGCGCCCGTCACACTGCCGGCGACCGCGATGCCAAGCCCTTCGAACAAGAACACCAGCAGGATCTGGTTGCCACGGGCTCCAATGCTTTTGAGGATGCCGATCTGTTTGGCCTTCCGCTGGACGGAGACAATGAGCACGGAAGCGATGGCAAATGAGGAAGCAATGAGCGTGAAGCCAGAAATGAGATAGGCCGAAGCTGACTGCGCCTGGAGCGAAGTGACAAAGCTGGGAAACTCGCTGGACCAGGACTTCGCTTCGCAATCCAGCAGCACGGACAACCGTTCGGCAACTGCATCGGCGCCATAGATATCGATCACCTTGACGTAGACGACGTTCACCGCATTGCCGATGCCGAGCATGCTTTGCCCCGTCCGCAGTGTGACGTATGCGCTTCCGCGGCCCTGGCCCTTTGAATAGATGCCCGCAATGCGAAGGGGTTCGGGAATTCCGGAAATGGAGGTGATGCGGATGCGGTCGCCTACTCCTACGTTCAGATCCTTCGCGAGTTCATAATCGATGACGACCTCATCCGCGGCGAGCCCTTCGTAGTGCCCCCCGATCAGGTTCTTCGTCACCGGTGTGATGAGTTCCTGTTGCGCGGGATCGGCTCCAATCAGCGAGACGCCGACGGGATTGGCTCCCTTGGAAGCGAAGCCTTGCCCGGCAACGGCGGGAGTGACCGCACGAACGTTGGGAATTACTTGAAGTTCGGAGGCAAGCGGCCCCCGAGAGGTCTGTTTCAGTTGGGCCTGCGCTGTCACGATAGCTGTTTCTGCTTGCGTCACCTGCGCCTGCGTGATGTTGTTCTTCAGGATCGCCAAGGTCTCCCCAGCCTGGACATGATCGCCGAGTTTCACGGGGAGCCGGAGGACTGCCCCGTTGAAGGAGGCACCAATGACGGACTCCTTTACACCGCCCACCAATCCACTGCTCGCGATGGTTTCGTTTACAGATGTGAGGACGGGGCGGATGATTGCAACCTCGAGGGGCCGGTCAATAAGCCAGTAGGCGGCACCGCCCGCTGCAACGGCCACGATTAGCGCGACAGACAACCAACTGCGGACCCGGCTGGATTTGGGCTTTGCCTTCTTCAGGTAGGCCCCGCCGCGCGCCGTCAACACCCCGCCACCCTCCACGACCAGTGCCGGGTTTGGTAGTTCCATAGCGGAAACGTCGACGGGCTTTTCAATCGGCTTTCCTGACGGCACGGCGGAATTGGTTTCGAGGTTCACTCGGCCTCGCTCAGCGACATCTCGCCATCGTTTCCTGGGTCCTTCCCCGTGCGATAATCGCGCTCGTTGGCTACATCGGTCAGTCCCTGAGTGTCCCCTGACTGGCCGGCAGAGCCGGGACCTCCGCGCTTCTCCTCAACTGGAACGACGGCGTATGTTCTCTGGGTTCTTTCCTGTCTTCTCATATGGTTTTACCTGCGCCCGGCTGTCCTGCGTCGTTTGATCCTGGCGTGAAATCGCCGTAATCTTGGGCCATTGCATCTGACTGGGTCCGGTAGGCTAGGCCATCTCCGTAAGGCAAAAACTTCCCGTAGCGGGAGTGGATTTGAATCCAGGGTTGCGCCCCCGGTCAAACACGAGACAGTCGTCTCTGCGGACCTTCGGGATGCCGTAGATCGGGAAGCAGACAAGCTGGTAGACGGCGACGGCGGCGTCCAGGAGCAAGAAGGGAAGCACACACGCGTAGATCACGGGTGAAGACAGGATCACCAACAGTCGTGCGTTCCAGATGTGCCGCCA
Organism: uncultured Acidobacteriia bacterium; assembly: GCA_903923395.1. GTDB lineage: Bacteria > Acidobacteriota > Terriglobia > Bryobacterales > Bryobacteraceae > BOG-234. The sequence continues at coordinate 3,351 of CAIXXM010000096.1, read as the reverse complement.
ACTGGATATTCTCAGCCGACGGTGCTCGCTGAGTTGTTCCGGCGAAAAGACTCCGGGCCCTTGCTTATAGCAGGGCTTGCTTCGCGCTGGAATTGTGAGGTTCATTGCGGGTGTAGTCTCTGTTCGCTGGAGCGGTAAAGGGGCTATGGCGCTAATAACAACTGCGCTTCGGCTACGTTGATTTCCAATGCCTCCGCCACACCACGCCCATAAGCACGGTCGGCTTTGGCGAAGTGCTCAATCTGTCGCCTCGCGATGTGCTCCGGAATACCCTTCATATGGGCAGCAAGATTGTCGATAAGCGCCTTCTTCTCCGCCGGCGGCATGAGGCGAAATAGATCCCCTGCCTGCATGAAATCGTCGTTGCCCTGGTGGTGGTCGTACCGATTCACATCGCCCGAGACTTTGTAAGGACGTTCGCGATAGAGTGCGTCTTCGATGGGTCCGCCGAAGCTATTCGGTTCGTAGTTCGGAGCCGTGCCGCCGTTCTCGTCCGAGCGCATAGCGCCGTCGCGGTTGTAAGTGTGAACTGGACAGACCGGGCGATTCACCGGAAGCGTTTCAAAATTGGTGCCAAGGCGGTAGCGATGGGCGTCGGGATAACTGACGAGGCGGGCCTGCAGCACTTTGTCGGGTGAGAACCCCATGCCTGGAACGACGCTGACCGGGGAGAAGGCTGCCTGTTCGACTTCGTTGAAGTAGTTCTTCGGGTTGGCGTTCAACTGCATGACCCCGACTTCGATGAGCGGGTAGTCTTTGTGCGGCCACACTTTGGTGAGGTCGAAGGGATGGATAGGGTACGTCTCGGCTTCAGCTTCTGGCATGATTTGCACGCAGAGCCGCCACCTGGGAAACTCGCCGCGTTGGATCGCATCGTGGAGGTCCCGAGTCGCATAGTCCGGGTCTGTTCCAGCGAGCTCTTCCGCCTGTGCTGCCGTCAGATTCTTAATGCCTTGCATCGTCAGGAAGTGCCACTTGCAGTAGAAGCGTTCGCCCTTGGCGTTGATCAGGCTGAAGGTATGGCTTGAGAAACCGTGCATGTGACGGAAGCCATCTGGAGTTCCACGGCTGGAAAAAAGCGTCGTGACCTGGTGCAGAGACTCCGGAGAGAGCGACCAGAAGTCCCACATGACTGTGGGCGAGCGCAGGTTGGTTGCCGGTACGCGCTTTTGTGAATGGATAAAGTCGCCGAACTTGATCGCGTCCCGAACGAAGAAGACCGGCGTATTGTTGCCGGTCATGTCCCAATTGCCTTCTTCGGTGTAGAACTTGACGGAGAATCCGCGCGGGTCGCGTGCCGTATCGGCGGAACCTTTCTCACCGGCCACTGTTGAGAACCGGGCCAACAACTGTGTCGTCTTGCCTGGTGTGTTGAACAGCTTGGCGCTCGTGTATTTGGTGATGTCGCCGGTGACTGTGAAGGTTCCATGCGCGCCCGCGCCCTTGGCATGGACCACGCGTTCCGGAATCCGTTCCCGATTGAACTGGGCCATCTTCTCAAACAACAGGTAGTCTTCCATTAAGACCGGCCCACGCGGGCCAACTGTAACGGAGTTCTGGTTGTCACCCACCGGGCGGCCGGAGGACGTGGTCATCATCGGACAGGACTTTGTTTCCGGATTATCGGTCTTCATAGATGGTTGCCTTGAGATCGGACTACTTCTTCGAAGTACTGCTTGACATGTCCTTTTTCCATGCCGCCTTTGCTGCCGCATTGCCCGCAGTTACCGCGTCTTTCGTGGAAGTCTCCGCCTTTTGAAGTGACGCCCGCACCTCGCCCGCAATTCGTTCAACCGCCAACTTGTCGGATTCAGCCGCTGCCTTGACCCAGGCTTCCGCTTTTTGCTCGGCGTCGGCCGTTGCCTCTGCCGCATTCTTTGCGGACTCCCTGGCCTGTGGCGCAAACTCCCGATTTGCCGCGATGGCCTTCTGATACGCTTGCTCGGTCTTTTCCTCCGCGCTCCTGGCCGCCGTGTGGGCCGCAGCAACCGCGGTGCGGATTCGTTCCCCCGCCTTGTGTGCGTCTTCCCTGGCGGAGGTCTTAAGCGCGAAATCGATGGCGGTAGCCGCCTTCCGTGTAGCGGCCTCGGCTTCTGTAGCAGCTTTTCGTGCGTCGGCCTTCGCGTCCTGGGACGATTCCACCTTCCCAGCCGCAGCCTGAAACGCCAGGGACTCAGAGGGCCAATACCCCAACGATAGGGCCGTGAGCCCTATAACAATCAGTGTTTTGTTCATGGTTTGAATTCTCTACTTCGTTAGGAGGCAAGCGCCTTTTTCGTCAATCCCCAGGCTTCCTTCAATTGATGGGAGCGGCGTTCGCCATCGACGTGGAGTTCGGCGATGCGATTCTCGATCTTTGCCTTTAGGTCGCCTGAAGCCTTGGAGGCTTGCGCCTGCAGTGCCTTGAGTTTCGCTTCCGTCTCTTGCTTGAGATACGTCATGCGGGTATGAAGACGCTCCGACGTTGTGTGCTCCATGGCTTCCACCGCATCAATGCGTGCCTTCAGAGCCGCTTTGCTCTCAGCTTTGGCGTGCGTGTACTCTGCCTTCAACTGAGAAAGCTCGGCCTTGACGGAGGTCATCTCTTTCTGCGATAGTTCATCCTCAACAGCGGCACGCCCTGTACGATGCACGATGCCGCCCAGCGCACTCATGCGCGCATTTAGCGGCGTCACCCACTCTTCGGACACTTCAGCAAGCACGGCGACGCTACCCGGGGTCAGGTCCTTCGAGACATTCTCGATGAACTCCCGGCTTACCCCGAGATTTGTCAGATCGTTCAAGCTTCCCAGGAGAGCGCCGACGCCCAAGCCAATGGCTGCGCCGATCGGCCCACCGAGCAGTCCAACCAGCCCCCCCACCACTGACCCGACGGCGATGCCCAGCGGGCCCCGGTCGCTTTCCCGCTTCGCCGACAACTTCCCATCCTGACCCTTCGCGACTACAGCAGTACCGTAAAGGGTCAAACTTCCCTCAGCGTGGAGCGCTTCGAGGGCGCGTGTGCCTTCGTAAGCCTTAGCCTCGTCGGGGAACGATACAAAAATAAACTTGCTCATTGTCAATTACTCCTGTTTGTCGGTTTTGTCGGCGTATTGGGTAGCGAGGAGATCCCTAGCGGCCAGTCAACGCAAAAGCAGACGCATTCTTTTCTTCTTCGATCCAATAGGGCGGGCGGCCGTAGTGGAAGTAAAGTTTGTTCTCGTATTCACGAGTGATCGGCTCCGAGTCCAGGTATTCTGGGCAGGTCTTGATGGCCTCGCGGGTTACGGCAACGAAGACCTTCGATTCCTCCCAGCTCACACGTTCGACCCATGCCGGCGAGAGCAGCACTTTCTTACCCGGCCACCAGTT
>CAIXXM010000095.1 GCA_903923395.1 uncultured Acidobacteriia bacterium | reverse complement strand
TGGCAATCTGTTTCGCAATCGCCAAACCCAACCCCGTGCCTCCCTGCGTGCGGCTCCGTGACTGGTCCACACGGTAGAAAGGTTCGAAGATGCGGGCGCGGTGCTCCATGGCAATTCCGGGCCCGGAGTCCGTTACGGCAACGGAAGGCCCCGCGGCCGTTTCAGCCACTGCAATGGTGACCCTGCCTCCCTGCGGAGTGAACTTCACCGCATTTTCGAAGAGGATCATCCAGAGCCGGCGCAGCTGATCCGGATAGCCAAAACCCTGTATTCCCTGTCGCCCCTGGAGCTTGAGCGTGATGCCATTGGATTCGGCCAATACCCGGATCGCTGCTGCCGCCTCACCCAGGCTGTCGCGCAGATCAAAATACTCTCCGGGGCCCGGCTCCGCGATGCTGCCGGCCCGGGCGAGGTGCAGCAGGTCTTCAAGCAGTGCCGTATCGCGTTCGGCTTCGCGGAGAATGCGCTCCAGAGCCTCGCGGGTCGAGTGGCCCGCCCTTGCGCTGCTGTCGAGCAGTGCGATCTCGGCGTGAGCCCGTATGATCGCGAGAGGAGTTCGCAGTTCATGGGAAGCATTCGCCGTGAATTGCCGGATCTGCTGCACCCCCGCCTCGATTCGGGCGAGCATGCCATTGACGGTTTCCGCCAGCAATTGCATTTCATCACCTGTATCCGGAACAGTGATTCGCTGGCCCAAATGCTGCGAATCCACGGCGCGCGCGGCGGAAATGATCGCAGAGACAGGCTGCAGAGCCCTGCCGCTGATCCAATACCCCGCGCCGCCGGAGATCAACAGCACAAGGGGAATCGAAAACAGCATCAACAGCCACAATTTGCCTAGAATCCGGGCCGAAAAATAGAGATTGGTGCCGAGGCTCAGCCGGTAATCCACACCGTCCAGCTTGCGGCTTGCCGTCATCAGGCGGATCGTCCGGCCTGCATCCTCCATTGTCTCAAAACGGTCCGCCGTTATCCGCGAAACCGCTATCCCGCGGACACCGGAACCATCCACAAAGACCCGGCCGCCGGGAGATTCCACACGCAGCAGCTCCGGCTGAAACGCGGGATGCGTTTGCAGAGAGGCACTCAGCTCCGGCCAGGACATATGCTTCAAATGTCTGTCCAGATGGTCTTCGAGACCCGCAAGACGCGTTTCCAGTTCGTGGTCGACAATCGAGCGGATCGCGGTTCGCACCGCGAGGTAGGCCGTGATTTCAAGCGCCGCGATGATCACCAGAAACACCGCGCATGAGGCGAATGCCAACCGGAGTCTGATGGGCAATTTCATCGCCTGGCGGGATCCTGTAACCGGTAGCCGAAGCCCCGGACTGTTTCGATCAAGCGCAGGTGCCCCTTGTCCACCTTGGCACGCAGCGAACTGACCGCAACATCCACATTGTTCGCATCCACATTGGGCGCGCCCCAAACCACTTCAATCAACTCCTGGCGGCGGACGACATGGCCCGCGTTCTTCAGGAACAGTTCGAGAATCTTGAACTCCGTCCTCGTCAGCTTCAGGCTCCGGCCACCCCGCGTGACTTCATGGGAGGCAAGATCCATTTCGAGATCCGCCACCTGCAAAATATTGCCTGCCGGCTGGCTGCGGCGGATCAACGACCGGACGCGTGCGGAAAGCTCGAGAAACGAAAAAGGCTTGGTGAGGTAATCTTCCACGCCACAATCAAAGCCGCGGACGATATCAGTGACGGAATCCCGTGCGGTGAGCATCAGAATCGGTGTTTTGTCACCGGAACCGCGCAATGTCTCCGCCACCGCATAGCCATCCACCACCGGAAGCATCACGTCGAGCACAATCGCGTGAAAACGGTGCGCGCGTGCCACGCGGAGAGCCTCCGCGCCATCAACGGCCAAAGTCACGCACAGGCGTTCCATTTCGAAGCCCTTGCGCAGCGCGGCTGACAACTCCACGTCGTCTTCCACAATGAGAATTTCGGATGAATTCATGGCAACCCACGCCTCAGTGTAACCGAGTTTCCATACCCAAAATCCGGGCACTCCATGAATTCACGAAACTGTCACGGTATTTTCAAACGCGCTGCAGGTGGGTGTCCTTGAAGAAGGTCGGGTACTTCAAGCCATAGCCGATGGCCCGGTCCCAGCCGATGTGCGCCAGCCATACCGCGCAGAACGGAATGCCTGATGGAATGGAATAGTGAAGCGCTGCCAGTGCACCCGCGATTGGCAGCGCTTCGTTATGCACCAGGTTGTACATCGCGGACCCGAGTTGCGGGCTCTTCAGGAATGCCAGCATCGGCAGATCCGGCCATAAAAAAAGCGCCGCGAACCACCACCAGCCCTTCCCCGTTCCGCTGTATACATAAAGACTCGCCGCCAACAGCGCCGCCCCTTCCAGCCGCAGCAAAATTCCTGGTTTCGTCAACAAACTTGAGCTTCCTCCGCCCATACGATGAGCCGGGTGCAGCACTGGTTTCGGCCCGCCTTGACTTCACACGCCCGGCAATGTGACGATTGCGCATTCGGACATGCGAATTACAACAGCCTTACTGCCCCTGCTTCTGACAGGCAATATCCTCTGCCAGACACCCGCCGCGTACACCGCCGCCGACTACGCGCGCGCCGAGAAATTCATGTCGTACAACACGACGCCTCTGATTTTCGGCTCCGGCGTCCGGCCGAATTTCATCGGCAACACGGACAACTTCTGGTACCGAGTGACCCGGCCGGAGGGCGCGGAATTCATCCTGGTCAATCCGGCGAAGGGAACACGGACTGCCGCCTTCGACCATGCCAAGCTGGCTGCGGCTCTGACGAAGGCTTCCGAAACAACCGTGGAAGCCGCCAAACTCCCCTTCCAAACCATTGAATTCGCGGAAGATCTGGGCGCTGTGACGGTGACGGTCTCGGGCAAGCGGCTAAAGTGTACACTTGCACAGTACAGCTGTACAGTTGACGCCGAGGCCGCAGGAACTCCCCGCCGCGGTGGTGGCCGGGGCGCCGGGCGCGGGTTCGGTCCCCGCACCGATTCCCCTTCCCCGGATGGCAAGAAGACCATCGTGCTGAAGGATTACAACCTCTATGTCCGGGATATCGCCACGGGCAAGGAAACGCAGTTGACGACCGATGGCGTGAAGGATTTCGGGTACGCGACGGATAACGCCGGGTGGACGAAGTCGACACAGCCTATCGTGCTCTGGTCGCCGGATTCGAAAAAGGTAGCCGCGTTCCAGCAGGATGAGCGCGGCGTGGGCGAGATGTATCTGGTCAACACCAGCGTGGGCCATCCGAAGCTGGAGGCGTGGAAATATCCGCTGCCCGGCGATGAGGTGATCACGACCATCCAGCGCGTAGTAATTGATGTGGAAAGCGGTAAAGTGACGCGGTTCAAGATGGGCGCTGACCAGCACCGTTCCACGCTCTGCGATGACATTAAGTGCCGGGGTTCGGAGTGGGCCGACGTGCAGTGGAGCCCCGATGGTTCGAAGCTCGCGTTTGTGAGCACCTCGCGCGACCACAAGCAGGCCCGTTTGCGGGAAGCCGATGTGGCCACCGGCGAGATCCGCGAAATCAATGAGGAAGCTGTGGAGACGCAGTATGAATCGGGCGATGGCAAGGTCAACTGGCAGGTGCTTTATGGCTCGAACGAATACCTCTGGTATTCGGAAAAGAGCGGCTGGGGGCACATGTACCTCGGCAACTGGAAGACGGGCAAGATTACGGGGCAGATTACGTCCGGTGAGTGGCTGGTGCGCCAGGTGCTGCGTGTGGATGAGAAGGAGCGTGTGATTTACTTCCTCGCGGCGGGGAGGGAGAAGGGGCGCGATCCGTACTTCTCGCATCTCTACCGGATTGGGTTTGACGGCAAAGGGCTGCAGTTGCTGACGCCCGAAGATGCCAACCACGAGATCACGTTCGCGCCTTCCGGCAAGTTCTTCTTTGACAGCTATTCGAAGCCTGATGTGCCGCCGGTCAGTGTGGTGCGTGATGACAAGGGCAAGCTGGCTTCCACTTTGGAGAAGGCAGATATCTCAAAGTTGCTCAGCGCTGGCTGGAAGGCGCCGATTCCCTTCTCCGTCAAGGCGCGCGATGGCGTGACGGACCTTTACGGGCTGCTCTTCGTCCCTACGAATGTGGACCCGAAGAAGAAGTATCCGATCGTGAATCACATTTATCCGGGACCGCAGGGTGGTTCCGTAGGCAGCCGGAGCTTTTCACCGGCGCGCGGGGATTGCCAGGCGCTGGCGGAACTGGGCTTTGTGGTGTTTGAACTCGACGGCATGGGGAACCCCACGCGCTCGAAGAAATTCCATGATTTCTACTACGGCAACATGGGCGATAACACGCTGCCGGACCAGATCGCAGGCATGAAGCAGATCGCCGCGCGCTACCCGTATGTGGATCTCGACCGCGCGGGTATCTACGGTCACTCCGGCGGCGGCTTTGCGACGGCGGATGCGATGTTCCGTTACCCGGACTTCTTTAAGGTGGGTATTTCCGAAGCCGGTAACCATGACAACCGCAATTACGAGGATGACTGGGGCGAACGGTATGTCGGTTTGTTGAAGAAGAATGCGGATGGCACCAGTAACTACGATGACCAGGCGAACCAGAGCCTCGCGAAGAACCTGAAAGGCAAGTTACTGCTGGCGCACGGCACGATGGATAACAATGTGCCGCCGTATAACACTTTGCTGGTGGTGAATGAGTTGATCAAGGCGAATAAGGATTTCGACCTGATCATGCTGCCGAACCGCGGTCATGGCTTCGGAAATGAGCCATATATGGTCCGCCGCCGGTGGGATTACTTTGTGAAGCACCTGCTGGGCGCGGAACCGCCCAAGGAGTATACGCTCCGGACGCCCGATCCCCGCGGCGGCTTCTAACCCCAAGAAACCATAAAGAATCGGTGCCAGGCACCGATTCTTTATGGTTTCTTTTTGTCTTGCGCTACTGCGGGCGGATGCTGTAACCTACCGGGAACCCCGTTCTCTCAGGAGCTTCGCCCATGACCGCAGTAAGACGTTTGCTAGCCCTCAGCTTGCTCTCCGCCGTCGCCCTCCCGGCGCAGATCACTCCGCCTGAAAAGTTCTTCGGCTTCCGCCTCGGTGCCGATCAGAAGATGGCCCGCTGGGACAAGATCGTCGAGTACTTCCGCCTCATGGAAAAAGAATCCGGCGGCAAGATGAAGGTCATCGACATGGGCCCCACTTCGATGGGCAACCCGTTTCTGATGGCCATCATCACCTCGCCTGCCAACATGGCGAAACTCGACCGCCTGAAAGAAATCAACGCCAAGCTTAGTGACCCCCGCGGCATCCCGGAAGCCGAAATCAAGAAACTGGTCGCCGAGGGCAAGCCGATCGTCGTTCAGTCCATGAGTATGCACGCCACGGAAATCGGCGGCAGTCAGATGGCTCCGGAACTGGTCTATGACGAACTCAATCGCAAGGACGAAGAGTCACAGAGAATTCTCGACAACGTCATCTCCATCGTCGTCCCATCGTTTAATCCAGACGGCCAGATCATGGTCACGGATTGGTATCGCAAATACGTCGACACCCCGTACGAGGGCAGCAATCCGCCCTGGCTCTATCACAAATACACCGGCCACGATAACAACCGCGACGCATTCCAGACCAACGTGGTGGAGTCGCAGTACATGGCCAAGATTCTTTTTACAGAATGGAAGCCCGAGGCCTATGTGGATCACCACGGGATGGGTCCGTATGGCGCGCGTATCTTCCTGCCGCCTTACGCAGAACCTGTGCGGCCGATGGCTGACCCGCTGATCTGGCGCGAATTGAGCTGGTATGGCGCGCACATGGCTTACAAAGAGGAGGAAAACGGGCTCGACGGCGTTCTGAACATGGGCGAATATTCCGGTTGGGGGCACTTTGGCTTCCACTGGATTACCCCGTTCCACAACATAGTCGGCATGCTGACGGAATCCGCCGCGGCGCAGTTGGCTTCCCCATTGTTCTTGCATCCGGAACAACTGCAGGGCGGCGCGCGCAATCTGCCGAAATACGAAGAAGAGACGGTCTTTCCGAATCCCTGGAAGGGCGGATGGTGGTGTCTGCGCGACATTGTCGACCGCCAGAAAGTTTCCGCCTGGGCCACGCTCGATCTCACCGCGCGCAACAAAGACACCGTGCTCTACAACGCCTACTTGAAGGGTAAGCGCCAGACCGAACGCGGTGCCGCCGGCAAGCCCGGTGCTTTCGTAATTCCCGCCGCGCAACATGACCCACTTACCGCCCAGCTGATGATCAACAAGCTATTGGTGCAGGGCATTGAAATCAAGATGGTCACCAAGCCCTTCAGCCTTTCGAGCGGCATGACTTACGGCCCCGGCAGCTTCGTCGTCTCCATGGCGCAGCCGAAGATGGGCCTCATCCGCTACCTGCTTGCGAAGACCTTCTTCCCGGACAATTCCTGGACCCGCGAACAGGACGGCACGCCCATCCGACCCTATGACATGTCGACGGACACCATGTACGAATTCATGGGCGTTCGTGTCGATCCCGTGGACGAACCGCTGCCGGCTGATCTGAAAATCATCACCGGTCCGCTGCATCCCGTCGGCAAAATCGCGAAGGGGACGTCCGGCTATCTCATCAGTGGTGCGTTGAATGAAAGCTTCCACGCGGTGAACCTGCTGCTCGCCAAGGGCGTGGCCGTGCGCCGGGTGGATAAGGCCAGCACCGGCATGAAGCCCGGCGACTTCGTGGTGGCCTCCGCGCCTGATGCCCTGCTTGCCTCCGTTGCGAAAGATACTGGCGTGGACTTCCAGCCCCTTGGGGCGAACCCGACGCAGAACAGCCACGCCATCAAGGCTCTGCGCATTGGCATGTACCAGCGCTTCTCGGGCGGCAATATGGATGAAGGCTGGACCCGCTGGCTGCTCGAAAACTTCCAGTTCCCCTACACCTCCGTCCTCGATAAAGACCTCAAAGGTACCGACATCAGCGCCAAGTTCGACGTCATCATCTTCCCGGAAGACACCACGCAGATGATCACTGGCGACGCCCCTGCCGCAGGCGCTGCAGGTGGACGTGGCGGACGCGGTGGCGGTATGGGCGGCGGCATGATCCCCACCCCGCCGGAGTTCAAGACTGGCATCGGCGATGAGGGCGTAAAGTCCCTCCGCGCCTTCATTGAAAAGGGCGGCACGATGGTCACCCTCGGCGGAGCCAGCAACTTCGCTATCGAAAAGTTCGGCCTCAGTATCCGCAACGCCACGGCCAACAAAACCACCAAGGAATTCTGGTGCCCGGGCTCGACGTTGAAGGTCAAGGTGGATAGCACGAACCCCGTCGCCTACGGCATGCCGGAGGACGCCCTCGCCGTCTACCTGATGGGCAATCCGGCGTTTATCCTCACGCCGACCGCGCACAACGAACGGTACGAGATCCCCGTGAAATACGTGGAAAAGGACCTGCTGCAAAGCGGCTGGCTGAACGGCGAAGAGGTTCTTGCGCGCACGGGAGCGGTGGTAACGGCAAAGATCGGCACAGGAAAGATTGTGTTGATCGGCTTCCGCACACAGCACCGCGCGCAGACGTATGGAACCTTCAAGTTCCTGTTCAATAATCTGGTGGACTAAGGCCCCTTCGGAAAGCATAAAGAATCGGTGCCTGGCACCGATACTTTATGCTTTCCGAACTTCCTGTAAGATTTGCCAGCTTCATCCCAGCTTCATCCGACACCGCTTAACATCGGAGCTGACATGTTACGCCGCACATTCCTCCTCCAGTCCACCGCTGCTCTTGCATTCCAGCCGGAACCCAAAACTCCGGAGGGCATGGTATATGTCCCGGCGGGCCCCTTCATGATGGGCTCGCGCCGGGGAGAGGAAGGCGACACCCGCCACGAAGTCCGGCTGAGCGCCTATTACAT
>CAIXXM010000094.1 GCA_903923395.1 uncultured Acidobacteriia bacterium | reverse complement strand
TCTGGAACTCCGGCGAAAACCCCTGCCTGCAAACACCTCCAAACACGGCACTTGCAAAAAACCAGTTTTTCAATCCAACTCTTCTGCTCTCCCGAGCCGCCAAATCACCCCTTGAATTTACTGGTGAGATATCCGGGCTAATTCCCGGCCCGTGCCAACTGGAAGTTCCAGACCACTTCCGGGTTCCGCTCCGCGAGTTCCTTCGACAACGCAGCAATCTCCGCCCGTGTCGCTTCCTCCAGCGGTTTCGCCTTCTTGTACTTCGCGGCCAGCCCCGTATAGTAGCCGAGTTGGGGCGATTGGCTATCCCGCAATTTTCCAAGCCAGGCTTCGATCTTTTCCTCCGTCAGCGGAGCCGGAATCATTTCCTCGAACTTCAAGATATCCCGCAGTGTGCCCATCGCCTGCCGGCGGAGTTCATTCTTCGCCGCAACGGCTTCGGCGGCTTTGTATTGCGGTGTCGCAGTGATCACGACCGGCACACCCTGCTCCAACGCGACCGCATCAAAACTGCCCGCAACCACACCGTCCACCTGCACCTCATACTTGCCTGGCGCGAGGCCGGCACTCCGGATCTTGACGGCATTGAACCGGGCGTCGAAAGGAACCCAATCCAGCGCCGGGCGGGCGGATTTCTCCACGGGAACAGGCAAGGCCTTGGCTGTGATCTTCGTATTGCCGGTGATGGTGGCTTCCAGCAATCCGGCGGGCACTTCTTGTGAGGTCAGAAAAATATAGGCCATGAAGAGCATGCCGGGGTCGCCTGGATGCACGCGGTCCGGGCCGACCAGGGTGAACTTCGGGTCCGCCTTCTGCTTCTCCACGTTGAGGGTGGTCATCGGCGTGTTGAAATCCACCACGGAGGCATGGATTTCCGCGGCTAACTCCCGCAGGTATACGCCGCATTCCTGCAATGCCGCGTTCACTCCGGGCAAGTTGGGGGTCTCGATCGCGGCGGTGTCATCAAAGGGCGACGAGATCACCAGAATCTGATCCCGAACCCCGGACTCTTTGAGGCGAAGTGCAATCTTCCGCATGTTCCCGCGATAGGCGTCCAAAGCGGCCTTGCGCTTGGCCAGAACTGCTTCGGACGGCGGACCCGGCGCGTAGAGATCGCGCTTCACATCATTCATCCCCAGCATGGTCACCACGACCGTGGGGTGATAAGCCAGAACATCGCGGTCCAGACGCCGCAAAGCGCCCGCCGCCGTGTCCCCCGAAATCCCGGCGTTGACGTACCCGAGCTTCCGGTCTGGAAAGTGCGTGAGGTAATAATCCATCACGTACTTGTGCCACTTGCGCGAATGGGTAATGCTGTCGCCCAGAAAGACTACCGTGTCCCCGTCGCGGAATTGCGGAACCTGCCCAAAGAGGGACGCGGAAAAGAGAAGCGCTGCCAGCCAGACTTTCATTCGACTAACTTATCAGCAACGTTTCACCCGCCGCACAAGACCTGCGATCACGAACGGCGCATATCCTGCGATGATGCAGCAGTCCAAAGCTCCGAAGCACTTCTGCACTTACTTGCCAAGGCGGGAGTTGCGTTATCCTCGATAAATCATTCCAATTACAGGAGCGCAGGATTGCTGGTTGCCAGGTATCTTCGTCTATTTCATGCAGCGTGCCGGCTGGGGCTGCTTTCGATTACCGGGACAGTTTCATTTGCGCCACCGCTGGCTGGACAAGGCCCGCCAAAAATCAATGCGGATGTAGTCTACGGACTCAGCGGGAGATTTGATCTCTACATGGCCGGGGAGAAGGACCCCGGAAACCTGCGCCGGCCAACTGCAGTTGCAGTGGACGAAAAAGGCAACGTCTACATAGCGGACGAAAGAAGAATACTGCATTACAAACCGGGCACCACCACGCCCAGCCGTTCATACGGAGATGAGGGCAAACTCGAAGTCAACCCCAACGGCTTCTCGACCAACGGTCTGGCTACCGGTCCGGACGGAAGTTTATATGTGTCGGATTCCGAGCATAATCTGGTGTTGCAATACCTCTCCGGCGCCACGAAGGCCACACGAATCTACGGTGTTAGTGCCAGTGGCCGTTTGCGCCAGGGAAGGCGTGACCCCCTCAGCGCGAATACGCTTCTAAAGCCGCTTGGTCTCGCGGTCGATCACAAAGGCGGGCTTTATGTAGCGGACGCAGGGAATAACCGGGTACTCTACTACCCTCCCGGGAACACGACGGCTCTGCGTGTATATGGGCAGGGCGGGAGTTTCGCCTCCAGCGTGGAAAATAAAGGCGGGATATCTGCCAGCAGTCTTAGTTCTCCTGAGGGAGTCTGTGTTGACGACGCTGACAATGTCTATATAGCGGACAGGGGGAATTCGAGAATTCTGTACTACCCGTCCGGTCAAACGACGGCGACCCGTGTTTATGGACAGGATGGCAGCTATTCCACCAACACCCGAAACAGTAATGCACAGTTAGGCACAGTTACTCCCAAGTCAATCGCCGTAGATCACAACGGAAATCTCTTCGCCGTGGATAGAGACCGCAGCCGGGTGCTCTACTATCCGGCAGGCAGCACAACGCCAACCCGGGTGTACGGACAGGAGGGCAAATCCACTGGGTTTGCGCGGGACCAGTATGCGAGCGCAGGTACCCTCAACTTGCCCGAAAGTGTTGCGGTGGACCGGTCCGGGAATCTTTATGTAGCCGACTATTTCAACGACCGCGTCCTGCGATACAGCGCAGAAGGAACTACGCCGGCAGTCACGGTCAGAGTTGCTACTTCGCCGCCAGGTATCACCTTCACCACCAGTGGCCTTGACTGCAGGCCGGATAGTTATATAGCTCTTCCGCAGTCACTGATCTTGACGCCGGGATCATCCTGTGTACTAACGATGCCGGCAGCTCAGACAATTGGGGGAATACGTTACAAATTTGTGCAATGGGAGGACGGTTCTCAAGTGCGGGCGAGAACAGTCCGGGTATCCGGTCAGCCAGCGCAATACCGGGCCCGCTTTGAGGTGTCCGGCTATCTATTGACAACCACAAACTCCGTTGGGGGCAGGGTCAGCGCAGGCGGCTTCCGGGATAGCTTCGCCGCGGTGAAGATCAAAGCGAAACCGGCAGCAGGTTATATCTTTGCGGGCTTCATAGGCTCGATAACCTCTCAGAGTAATCGTCTGACCGTAACGATGAACGCACCTTTCAGCGTCATGGCGAATTTTTCATTAAAAAAACCGTCGAAACCGCCGCAGGCACCCGCCGCTTTGATCTATGGAAATAACGAAGAACCCACTAAAGATAGATTGAGGTTGCCGGCGGGACTCGCAATCGACCGCGCGGGCTTCCTTTGCGTGTCAGTCCCGGTGAAGGACTTGGTGCTTTGCTATCCGCCGGGGAGCAAGACTGTGACCCGTATTTATGGGCGAAGTCCTGGAGTCACCCCATCCGACCGGTCCAACGATGCTATTGACAGGGATACCCTCGGCGCACCGGACGGACACGCCGCCGATCCATTTGGAGGTCTCTATGTGGCCGAGTGGAAAAATAACAGGGTCCTCTACTTTCCGCAAGGCAGTCAGAGTGCTTCCAGGGTATATGGGCAGAGTGGTTCATTCAACCGGAACGAGAACGGCTCGCTCAAAGACTTTTATTCCTCCGGCCTCGACCCCGACGCACTGAGCCAACCATACGGTCTGGCAGCCGACAGCAAGGGAGGCCTTTATGTTGCGGATTCGCGGTGCATCCTATACTACCCACCCGGCAGCACCACGGCATCCCGCATCTACAAACAGCGGGGCAAATCACTGGCGCTCGACACTGCCAACAATCTTTATGTGGTCGATACGGAAGAAAATCGAGTCCTGGTCTTTCCCGCAGGCAGCACAGTTCCCGCCAGAGTGTACGGCAATAAAGAGAAAAAAAGTAACCCCGCGGACTGCGGCGTTGGCCCGGATCTCCTGTGCCGTCCCTCCGGGATTGCCATTGACCGGAAGAATAACGTCTTTGTTGCCGACACAGGTAATAACCGCGTACTCTACTACACGGCGGGCAGCACCACAGCAACTTACGTCTACGGGCAGCATGGAAGCATGACAACCAAAGTGGCCGTTTTTGGCCAGGAAAAGGACGGAGATACACTATCAGGTCCCAAGGGTCTTGCTCTGGACAAGGCGGGG
Organism: uncultured Acidobacteriia bacterium; assembly: GCA_903923395.1. Classification (GTDB taxonomy): domain Bacteria; phylum Acidobacteriota; class Terriglobia; order Bryobacterales; family Bryobacteraceae; genus BOG-234. The sequence continues at coordinate 7,251 of CAIXXM010000094.1, read as the reverse complement.
AATCTGTATGTCGCGGATTCCGGGAACTCCCGCATTCTGAAATACGCAGTCTCAAAGTAAGTTGCGGCCGCTGCTACAACTTTCTTGCGATGATGGCGTAGTCCAGGCCACCGAAGAACTTCTTGCGGAAGTTTTCTGGCAAGTCACCCAGTTCCGGCATGGAGTCCATTGCCGGTGATAACTTGTGCACTTCAATCTGACCCAAGCCGGCTTCCTCCATATAGAACGCCAGTAAGGGGTGCGGCACCGGGCGTGTATGTGTCGGGTCCAGATAGAAATGCGTCGCGAAGATAGCCAGACACTCGGGGTTTGGCGTCTCAATCGCCAGCACGCCACCGCGCCGGAGCTTCGCACCGCAGAGGCGGATCATCTCCGGCAGACGGTTCGGATCGATGTGTTCCACCACCTGCGAACTGAAGATACCGTCGTACTCCGCGTCGGGCTTGTTATCCAGATAGACAAACAAATCCGCCGTTTCCGCCGAAAGGCCCTTGGCACGGCATTGCGCAACCGACTCTTCGCTCAGATCAATGCCGTGGCCGCCAACACCCAGTTCCTGCAGAACGCCGAGAAACTCACCGCGGCCGCAGCCGATATCCAGAACCTGTTCCAGTCCGTGGAAGTAAGGCTTGTAGAATTCCAGATTGCCGAGAACATAAGCCTCTGACCCGCGGAACCGCTCCGCAAACCGGGAGTAATCCATATCCAGTTTGTAAGTCGGGGCCGCTTCTGCAATCACAGTTACTGCTGCCGGTGCCGACGCGGGTGCCCGCAACCGGATCAACCGGAGTTCGGTATGGATCAAGCGCTCGTAATCGCCCCGGATCTTTTCCAGATCCGCCCAGAGCCGCTTCTGGATATCGAGATTCGCACGGTCCAAAGCACCGAGATAATCCGCATGCTGCCCCTTGACCTTGTCCTGGAACGTTGCGTCCAGTTGGTTGACGCGGTATTGGAAAGCGGCCTGCAGATCTGCCGTGCTGCGCAGGAACTGGACTTCATTCGTCGCCAGCTTATGCTCCCAGCCCGCGCGCCATTCGATCCAATGCTTGCGGATATCTTTGAGTTCCTGGATCTCAGCCTTGAGCGGCTCCAGTTGTTCCAACACCGGCTGGAAGCTGGCACCCAATTCATAGACCCGCGTATCAATCTGCTGGCTGAGATCCTGCGCGCGCGCCTCAATCTGTTTCGAGAGGGCCACTTCCGCGGCGGCAAGCTTCGGCCCCAGCGGTTCCGTCTGCATGCGGATTTCCATGGCGCGCGCATCAATCTGCGCACTCAACTGCACGCTGAGAAGATCAGTCTTCGCGGCCAGGGAAGAGGCGCGCATTTCGAGCTTGTGGTCCAGTTCGCGGGAACGGGCGGCAATGGTATCCAGCAATTCGTGAGTCCGCGCGGCAAGCTGCTCTTCCAAGTACAGCTTGATGGAATCCCCGTGGCTCCGCAGGGCGGCGTCACGTGACTTCGCCTGATCATTTACCTGTGCCGCCAGAGAAGCCAGCGCGCGGTTGTGATCGTTCAGCGCTTCCAGAATGGCTTCCACCGCCAGAACGGATTCCCGGTTGAAGGTTACCTGATCCCGGACGAACCAGCCGAAGGCACGGGCGACCGTCCGCTTCACGAGTTGGATCAAACTATTGACCAACCCGCCAGCCCGCGGATTCACTGAGCCAATCGCAGCGACCCTGGCCTGTGCGGCATCCCGCGCGTGCAGCACGGGCAAAAGATCCGCCAGCGCAACATGCACCGCGGGGAATGTGTGATCCGCTTCCGCCGCCGGCGCATGCTGCGGATAGCGCGCACGCACACGGTCCTTCACCGCCTGGACAATCGCCGCAAGTTCGGCGAGTTTCGCATCACCGTTCTGCGGCTCACTCACTTCTTCTTGCCCTTGGACTTCACTTCCGTCTTCGACCACCCGGCCACCATGCGCGAACCAAGTCCGCCGCGCGGCGTAAAGTCACCAGTCACGGTGACATGCACCGGCGCTGCCGCCTTCACAATGTCCCGGACGAAGCAGTTCACGATGTTTTCCTGGAAGATTCCCAGATTCCGGTACGCCAGGGTATACATCTTCAGCGACTTCAGTTCGAGGCACAGTTCATCCGGCTCATAGCTGATGGTGATGGTGCCGAAATCCGGCAGCCCCGTCTTGGGACAGACACTGGTGAATTCCGGGATCTCGATTTCGATCTCATAGCCGGGAAACTGATTGGGCCAGGTTTCTATCTCAGGAAACGGGAAGTCGATTCCCGCGGCGGCATGCTCGTCGGTATAGGCCTTGGGCTCGACCGCTTTGTTCTTCTTTTCTTTCATTGCTCATCCTTTGCAAGTTCACGTGCCAGGAGTTCCAGGAAGAGACCCACGTCGGTAATCACACCTACTGCCTGACCAGTGCCCCGGTCGCTGACCTTGGTCGCGACGGCGGGATTGATATCCACACAAACAATCTTCACCCAACTCGGCAGCATGTTGCCTGTGGCAATGGAATGCAACATGGAGCCCAGGCACAGCACCAGGCCGGCCGGCTTCAGCAGCGCCGCATAGGCATCCTGCGCCTTGTTCATATCAGTAATGGTTTCGGGCAGCGGACCGTCATCACGCAGGCTGCCGGCCAGAACGAAGGGCACGTTGTTCGTGACGCATTCATACATGATGCCCCTTGTGAGCCGTCCACTTTCCACCGCGCCACGGATGCCGCCCGCATGATAGACCGCATTGATGGCCCGCATGTGGTTCCGGTGACCGTGTTCGGCCTGGCGTCCGTCAGCCATGCGAACCCCGAGAGAAGTGCCGAAGAGCGCTGATTCGATATCGTGCGTCCCCAAAGCGTTGCCGCTGAGCACGGCCTGAATCCAGCCGCCGCGGATCAGCGATGTCAAGCCCGTGGCACCGCCCGTATGAACCACCACAGGACCCGCGACAGCCACAATATGCTTGCCCTGTTCGCGTGCCTGCCGGGCCAGTGCGGCAGTCTGGCGAACCGCGGTTTCGACCTGGCGCTCCGAAGAGATCTCATTCGACATGAATGCGAAAGCCAGGCGGTCGCGCTCTTTGGACTCCGGTGCAACGCGGATGCCGCGCATCCCGACCACCACACGGTCTCCGGCCTTCAAATCCCGCAGACGACGGCAGTAGGCTTCATTACCCTGCACCACCACCATGGCATCCATGCGCTGGTTCTGCACTTCAATCCAATCGCCGCCGAGCCGCACAAACGTCTTATGGTTGCTGGTGGAGTAGAAATCTTCCGGTGCACAGCAGTCCCGCTCCACGGTTTCGAGATCCGCATCGCCGGAATCCACAGGGGAACAGCCAATGGGGAGGAGTTGCCCGAGAACATGATCCATGATCTCCTTGGTCTCCATGAAGATGCGCAGGCGGAGATGTGAGGGATCACTGTTGGTGCGGCCGATGGTGAACTGCTCGACTTCGAAACGCCCGCCGGCTTCCACGACCTTGTCGAAGATCTGCTCCATGACGTGCGAGTCGATCAAATGGCCCGAGGCTTCTACTGTTTCTACAAATTGCATGTGCTTCTTCAGTCTAACTGTCCGGGCTGTGTTCAGATGATATTCTCTTGCCTGTCATGCGCATCGAAATGTTCGGCAACCTGAAGATCTTGTCGAATGGTCTTCCTGTCAGCGCGGTCAACACCAACCGGCTGCAATCGCTGCTGGCATATCTGCTGCTCGAAGGTGAAGCGCCCCATCCGCGGGAAAAACTTGCGGGCGTGCTCTGGCCTGATTCCTCGGAAAGTCAGGCGCGGACCAATCTTCGACAGTTGTTACATCACCTGCGGCGCGCTTTGCCACCGGATTGTTGCTTCCTCGAGGCGGACACCAATTCGGTCCGGTGGCTGCGGAGCGGAAATTGCCAGACGGATACTGCTGATTTTGAGAGTGCAGTGCTGCGCGGAGATGATGTTGCCGCAGTCAGCCTCTACCAGGAAGACCTTCTCAGCGGCTTGTATGACGATTGGCTGAAGCCGCACCGCGAACATTACCGGCGTGAGGCACAACTCTGTCTCTCCCGGCTGCTGAAAGGCAGTGAGGCCTCCGGAGATTTCGCCGCCGCCATCACCTTTGCGGAACGGCTGATCTCCTTCGACCCCTTAAGTGAGACCAGCTATCAGGCGCTAATCCGCCTCTACGCCGTTGCAGGCGACCGTGCCAGCGCGCTGCGTGCCTATCACCAGTGCATGCGAACTCTGCGCCGCGAGATGGGCGTGGATCCAGGAGCCGCAACCAGAGAATTGTTTGAACAGACACTGCGCGAAACCGGGACTGCCGGCAAGCTTGCTTCCAGCCCCCCATCCGGTGTCCTGTCCAGCCAGGTGATGGTTGGCCGCCAGCACGAACGGGCGCAGTTGGAATCCTGCTGGAATGGAATGGCGCGGGGTGGTTCGGGGGTTGCCATCCTGCTGGGGGAACCGGGAATCGGAAAATCCAGGCTGGCAGAGGAATTCCGCTTCTGGTGCGCCAGCCGGGGTGCCTCCGTGGCGTGGGGACGGTGCTTCGCGGCGCAGGGACAACTCGCCTATGCTCCCGTCGCTGAATGGCTCCGATCCGAACCCTTGCGGCGGGTGCGGGCACAGTTGCCGCAGGCCCAACTCATTGAACTGGCACGCTTGCTGCCGGAGATTCTAGCGGAACGCGATGGTCTCGCGCGCCCGCAACCTTTGCAGGAAAGCTGGCAGCGGCATCACTTTTACGAGGCAATTCACGGCGCTTTCGCCAGGGCCGCGAAACCCCTGCTGCTGGTAATCGATGACCTGCAGTGGTGCGATGCCGGCACGTTCGACTGGCTGCTCGCATTTCTTCGGTCCTCTGCCTCCGACCGGGTGATGGTGGCAGCAACGGTCCGTCCCGAAGAAACCGGCCGTGACCATCCCTTTACCGGGCTGCTGGCAGAACTCCGCAAGACTGGCACCCTCCTGGAGCTCAACCTGCAGCCGCTCGATACAGACGAGGTGGAATCCTTGGCCCGACAGACCGCCAACCGCGTGATGGAACCCTCCGAACTGGCTGGACTGCAGAAGAGCTCCCGGGGAAATCCACTTTTCGTCGTGGAAAGCCTTCGCGCGGGCTTGCAGGGAAGTTCTCCGAAGATTCAGGCCGTGATTGCGTCCCGTTTCGCGCAACTCTCCCGGCAGGCGTATGAGTTGGCGGGCCTGGCCGGAGCGGTTGGACAGGCGTTCTCATTCGAGCTCTTGGAAAAGGCGACGGACTGGGACGAAGCCAGTCTCTCCAACGCTTTGGATGAACTCTGGCAGCGGCGGATCATCGAAGCCAGCGGAACGTCCGGCTACGACTTCACACATGACCGGCTGCGCGAAGTCGCGTTGACGGAATTGAGTCCGGTGCGGGCGCGTTTTTGGCACCGCAGGATCGCGAGGGCGCTCGTCGAGCTTTATGGTGCCGGAGAGAGCAGCGTCAATGGACGGATGGCGGCCCACTACGAAGCTGCCGGGATGGCGGAAGAAGCCATCACCCAGTACCGCTCTGCTGCCGTTGTGGCGAGGGGCAGGTACGCCGATGCCGAGGCCGCATCCCAGTTGCGACGCGCGATTTCCCTCTGCCGGGAATTGCCGGAATCCCGCAACCGCGAGCTTCTTGAACTCGAATTGCTGGTGGAACTGGGGCCCGTGCTCGTCACCACCAGCGGCTATGCAGCTGACGAAGTTGGCGAAACCTACCAAAGGGCTGAGGACCTTCTACACTTGCCCGGGGCATTGCGCCATCTCACAACAATACTGAGTGGCAGTTGGGTCTTCCATGAGGTACGCGGCCACTTCGAGACTGCCCGTGCCCTGTCCGAAAGGCTTGTGGAGGCCGGCAGGCAGGAGCAAGAAGGTTCGGAAGCCATACTCGCGGGGGAATTTCTCTCCGGCTCCTGCCTTTTCCACCTGGGTGACTTTACCGAGTCCGAACGTCTGCTCACTTTGGTGCTGGAAAATTACACAGGTACCGGGAGCATGGCAATCAGAGTGTTTGCAGGGCCGGATTTGGGTGTTTTTTGCGGGGCCTATCTTTCCCATGCGCTCTGGCATTCCGGGAAGAGGCAGGCAGCATTGTGGCGGATGGAAGCTTCCAGACGTTCCGCTGTTGCCGTGGGACACCCGTTCAGCATGGTGATCGCCCTGAATTATGCAGCGATGCTCCATGTGTTCGAGGCTGATCCGGAAAAGGCTCTCGCAGCTGCCAGCGAAGCTTCCGCAATCTGCATGAAATATGGTTTTGCCTACTACGGCTCAATGGCGGAGATTCTTGCCGGATGGGGTGAAGCACAGGCAGGCCGGTTGGAATCAGGTATCGTTCGGCTCAAGACAGGCATTGACAGCCTTCGCGCAACAGGTGCGGAAATGCGGCTGCCTTTCTACTACGCGATGCTGGCGGAAGTTTGCTTGAAAGCCGGGAGAACCGGGGAGGGATTGGCCCACGTCTCCACCGCGTTCGCTTTTCAGGGCAAGAACAGAGAGACATGGTCAGTTCCAATGCTCCAGCGGGTGCAGGCTGCAATTCTGGCACCCTGCTCCTCAGAGAACCCGTGAGAACCCGGGAAGCCGCCGCAGCGCTGCAGCGATTGCCCAACTTGCCGCCACAGCTGCCATGCCAATCACCGCGAATTTCACAAGCGCCGGTGCATCCCATCCGGCAAGGGATTTGCTGATCCCCACCAGTACGGGAGCGTGAACAAGGTACGCACCGTATGCAGAGGCGCCCAGTTCCTGCCAGAACGGCGAAGCTTGGTTGAAGTGCCTGCGGAAGGAAGTGAGAAATGTGGCGATGATACCCCATGCGACGAAAGGTTCCCAATAGGCATAGACCACGGCCGGAAAACCAAGGCCGGTATTGACCTCAATACCTTTCGCGCCGTGGGATCGGGAGTACACGATTGCTCCGAAAAGGACCGGCATTGTGCACAAACTGATGATCAGCCAAATCCGTGCCTGCGCAGAAGTCAGTTGTACCAGCCACCCCCTGCCTGCGGCCACACAGCCCAGGGCAAAGAGGAATATGTAGGAGGAGAAGTAGCCGAACTGCAGCCCAAGAAAGTCTTTCCCGACCGGGTACATCTGCCGGATCAACAGCGCCCCGGTGCCCACTGCCACTGCCGCGAGCAACCAGGCGGGGCTCTTCGGCACCGACCTTGGGTCTGACGGTTCCGGCACGAAGCGCCGCCAAACCAGAAACACAAGACTGAAGATCAACAGCGCTTCCGCAAACCAAAGCGGACCTGCGATGAAAC
>CAIXXM010000093.1 GCA_903923395.1 uncultured Acidobacteriia bacterium | reverse complement strand
TGCCGTCGTTGAGCTTGCGAACGCCGAGGGTGGGTTCGAGGGCGAGGGTTCGCTTGTTGGTGGTGATGTCGGCGGTGATCTGGGCCAGCGAGGGGCGCGTTTGGAGTTCGTCGGTTGTGTAGGGGCGCGTGTTTTGGGCGTAAGGATACTTATACTCCGCGAGCGCGTCGGGGGCGGCGTTGGTCTTGACGCCGAGCATCTTGAATCGAAAAGCGGAGGCAGGACGGGAAAATTCAGCCATTAGCTCTCAACCTCCGCCGCTTGTTCGCGGCCTCCAACTTTCTGCATGTTTGAAGAGTAGATGCTCATTTCCTTCACCAGCAAATTACGTCGCGCCGCCACGGTCAGCATCGACTGGATCAACGCCTCGCTCTCTTTGAACTCGGCCCCGCCGTCGATAAAGGTCAGCGTGTGGGCGGCGTAATCGACAATCGCATCCAGAACTTCTTGGCCCAGGTTGATTGGCTGCGTGAGATCGACGTTTGCGTTGGCGACCATGAAGAGTGTGATGGATTGGTTGATCGCGGTCGGGCAGCCGATGAGGTTCTGCCCCGCCGTCCCCACTACGCTCGGAGTCGCGCTCGTCACGCGCCATGCGGGGGAGTAGTAATCCAGCACCTCAATCGCATCGACGTAGGTGGGAATGTCCTGAATCTTCGCGGTCATTACGAATGGGTATTTGGTGATGATGTCGATGAATTGCTCGAAGCGGGAGTTGGCGTAGTCGGCGCGGAGTTTATCCTGGGCTTCGAGCGAGAAGGAGAGCAGGTAGCCCAGCGCCCCCCACATGATCGCCGGAACGAAATCGTCGGGGATTTCGAGGATAGTGGGTGTTGGGCCAGCCGCAGGAAGCGTTGGTTGCGAGAGGGTGGAGATGAACTCCACGGTGCCGGGAGCGTTCGGCGGCGGCGTTAGAGTCACGGTTAGAATGCTTTCCATGCCGCTTGAGAAGGTCTGGGGGTCGGCGGGAGTGGTGCCGGGGTTGAGGTAGGCTGTAGTGGCGAAGGAATCGGATTTGGGAAGCGGGAAGGGGGTGCCCGCGGTAGGAAGCCAGTAGGCGCGCGGGGCCGCGATGTTGTTTTGGGGCATCGAGAGAGTAGCGACGTTGGGGGTGACGGGGAGCTGGAAGGCGGTTCGAGTACAGTTCGTGCGCAGGAGGAATTCGTCCCGCTTGAGTTGAACGGCAGTGGTGAGGTCAGCGGCGGAGAATTGCGATGTGCGCAGAGTGAGCGGCGTTGACCCTTCCATCAGAAGGTTCTGGATGCGCGTGTAAACGTCGTAGTCGGTCAGGGTACATTCGCGGGGGGAGCCGGAGATGGTCTGGAGGTCGTACCAGATGGTGTTGGTGGTGAGCGGAAGGGCGTAGGTTACTTTGTTGTCGCCGGTGATGCAGTTCCACATGCGGAGCGAATCTTGGATGGCCCACTGCAACTCAAGCACAGTGTAGAAGACGTTTGAGATGTCGGAAAGTTTCAGCGCGAGCGATTGCTGGAGGCTGGCAAAGGATGTCGTGGTGTAGGAGGGCACGGGCATTGAGCACTATCCTACCGCGCTCAAGGCTTGCGCGGAGTCCATTTCGTTCGTGTGGCTGATTTTGCGACTCCAAATCGCGCCTTCTTCAGCTTCGGCTTGGTCGCGTCGTAGTGGGAGCTGCGGTTGCCGCCGCCGCCGGAGATCGAGCC
>CAIXXM010000092.1 GCA_903923395.1 uncultured Acidobacteriia bacterium | reverse complement strand
TTCGATCATTTCAGGGTGAGGCTTCATCGCCTTCATTGTATAGGCAATCCGATTACACCGTCACCCAAGCCAGCATCTTCTCCGTAGATCAGATCCTTCTTCCTGAGTCCTCCGTTGCCATCCCGGTTTATGATTTCGAGCAGACGTTTAGTGATTCCTTCACATTTGTCGATACCGCCCGCGATGTATTCCAGCCGGTGAACGTAGGCCAGCATGTCCGCAACCTGGAGAGGTGGGAAATCGCAGTCGTCAGCGAATGTGAGGGCGGTGAAGAACTGTCGGTAAACCCCGTGCATCATGCGTAGCCGATTGAACATCTTCAGGCACTCTGTGCTGTATGCCTCAGAGAGGTCGTAAATCAAATGGAAGCGGTTGGCCGGATTCTTCTTCGCGGTGTCCGAAATTCCTTTCACAAGAGCCTCAAAGCCAGCATAAGGAAGGTTCCTCAGCTTTTTTTTGCGATCTTCCGAGAGTGCCTTGAATTCCTTTGACCCCATCGTGGAATTGGTGTGAAAGACGCATCGGTCCTGGAACAGGTCGCACGCGGCCTCAAGCAGGCTGTCCCGTTCTCCGGCTCGATCCCTCCACCCCTTGAATTCGCCCGCGAAGGACATTGCTTCCTTCATCGTGATGTACCTAACACCGGCGTTAGCGCAAAGTCCATTCCACTTCTGAACGAATGTCGCAATCTCATCCTGAGCGAATATGCACGCTCCGAACGACACACACTCGGTATCTGCCAGATGACCGCTTTCATCGCAATAAACTTGGAATACGGCCATGTGTGTATCGCTCCTGTAATACGCTCGGCAAAAATCTGCGAGGTCTTGAGTTGCGTCCATCCTGTGCTATCCTGCTTTCCAGAAGGGCACACTTTCCCCCTCCCCAGCGTTTTAAGGATGCGAACCGGCCAAGGTTCACAAACTGGAAGCTGAGGCGAGAAGATGGACTTCGCGCAACGAATCCATCGTATCAGGAGAACTTGCGCGTGAAATCGACGAACTTCCTTCATCCTTCAATCGCTTCGGCGATCTACAGTCCGATAGTCATGAACCGAGAGCGTAAAGATATTATGCGGGCGGTAAGCGCCTTGCAAGATCAGCTAAACGAATGTCCGTTTTTTGGCTCTCTTCGAGTAGCCCTTGTGCCATCCGAAGCAAGCCATGAGCCAAAAACCAGATCGGCGGATTCGTCTGCTCGGTCTGTGGTCCAAGCGCTTTAATGCCAGCCTGAATAGAGCGAACTGCCGTAGAGTAAGCATCTGTGTAGTTTTCCATTTCGGCAGTCTAATCAGCGGCGCGATATCATTTGCGAATGACTTGGGTGGTGCTTATACTTGCCGGAATTTTTTGCGCCTGCGTGCTCGCCGCGCTTGAACGGATCGGGAATCGCCTTCTTCGGATTACGGAGGTGCTGGAAAGCCCGGAGCCTAAACTTGATCCGCCCTCAATCAACATTCGGCGAAAGCGATGGGAGTATCGTCTCGTTACTCCGCATTGGCGCAAAGATCGAATGCGCTTCGTCTATCACGTGAACGAGGAGATTGACGAAGACCTAACGGAGGTCATGATGGGGCGGGACACATACATGGTGATGAACGAACTTGGCGCGGAGGGATGGGAGTTTGTTGACCTGTTTTTCATTGATAACACGGAGAGTGCTACGCACCCAAGAGAATGGAACTATATTTTCAAACGCCAACTTGGCGATATGATGTGACCAGGTGAACCCGCTTGGCTCCAACCGGGCAAAGAAGCCGAACGCCTAAACCCCCACCGCACCGGCCTGTCACGCCACCACCATAGTAGTTCAGGTGTTCTGGTTAGTCAAGTAAGTTATTGCCCTAATTTGGCCCGGTACTTCTTCGACACCAGCGCTCTGGCGAAGCTCTACCACTATGAAAATGGTTCAGATTACGTCGAAAGAGTACTGAACTATCCCCAATCCATGGGCTTCATATCGCGCTTGTCACTGGTGGAGATGGAGTCTGTGTTTGCCATCAAAGTACGAACTGGCAGGATGGACGAATCCGCCCGGGTATTTGCCTTGAGGCGGCTTCGTGCGGATATTGTCCAAGACCGGTTGATTGTTGGTCCGACGATTGAATCCAAACACTATCGCTCTGCTGCAAAGTTGGTGCGCCTGTATGGCGTGTCCCATGGTTTGAGGACACTCGATGCCTTGCAACTCGTAAACGCTCTGGAAATGATGGAGGCATTCGGAGTTTCTGCCATGCTATCGGCTGACCGCCGACTTTGCGAAGTCGCCCCGCTATGTGGATGTCCGGCGATTGATCCTACTCAACCCGGTGCGGTGGACCGCTAAGTCCTTCTCACTGCCTTCCCCAATACCAGAGCGACCCCAGATATCCGGGCACCACCAGCGCGAACGCAGGCCAGCCGTAGTTATAGACGGCTGATCCTGCGGCCACCAGAGTAATCAACTGGACAATTCCCAAGGGGGCGAGTTGTCCGGCGGAGAAGCTCCAGCGCTTCTGTTCCACGGCTGGAGTTATGGAGGCGCGGTGTCCTATCGCCAGAGCCGCGAGGGCGGCGGCGGTGCAGGCTAGGGGTTTGAAGGCGAGGATCATCGGTAGAGTTACGATGAGCCAGGCCATGTCGCGGGCGAAGAGGATCGATATCTTCGATAGTGGCATCAGGCGCAGACGGGTTTCCGTGGCTGTCGCGTCGAAGCTGACGTGACCCTGTGCGCACGTACTCATCAGAATCACCACAAGGTGGCCGAAGACTACGGAGGCTTCGGGGTCGGGTTTGGCACTGAATCTTGTGTAGGCAATTCCACCTGCAGCGGCGAAGAGAGCGAAATAGAAATCCAGTAACTGGAGTAAGTTGCGGACATGACTTTGGATGAGTCCGCCGAGACGTCCCGGAAAGCGGGGGATGGCTTGCAGCGGGGTCCAGGAGGGGCGGTGGCGGACAAGCACTCCTGCGAGTAAGACGAGGAATGGCGTAACTGCTCCGATGACGGCGAGGGCGATCCCGATGGAGCGGTCGCGGCTGAGTAATCCGAAGAGCAGTCCGATAACGACCAGGGGATTCAACAGCAAGTTACCCAGGTGAATGGTGGCCTTTTCTCCGCGTGTTAGCGGCCACAGCCGGAAGCGTGCGGGCGGAATGCGCCGCGTCAGTTCCTGGGACATGGGCAGGGTCCAAAGCAGACCGACCAGCAGATAGATGACGGCAGTGCTGCTCGGGCGGTCGAGCGGCTCTTCGGCCATCAGCAGCGCGATGACCATCACCAGGTTGTTTCCCTGGAAGGAACGCGTGCCGGAGAGACTGCGCCAGGCGCTGCGGAAGAGCGCGGTTAGGACTGCTGTGACTGCAGCCATGCGATGTCCTTCGTGGGCGGTTGCTCGACGAGTTCGAAGTAAAGCTGTTCGGCGGATTCCGGTAACCCGGAGACCTTGGAATCCCAGACCAGGCGGCCGGCGCGGATCATCATGATGCGGTCTGAGGTGCGGTCCACCAGCGGCAGGATGTGTGATGTGAGCAGGATGGCGATGCCGCGTTTGGCGATGGAGTGGAGCAGCAGGCGGATGCCTTCGGCAGAAGCGGGGTCGATGCCTTCGAAGGGTTCATCAAGCATCAACACCTGCGGGTTGTGCAGCAGGGCAAGCGCGAGGGCCGTTTTCTTGCGCATGCCGTGGGAGCAATCGCGGGCGAGGGTTTTGCGTTTGGTGGATAAGTCGAGGAGTTCGAGCAGATCTTCCGCGCGCTGGCGTGTGGTTTCGAGGCTCAGGCCGTAAATGGGGCCGGACATAAGCAAGTGCTCTTCGATGGTGAGTTCGGAAAGCAGAGAGAGGTTATCCGGCACCACGCCGATGCGCCGATAAAGTTCACGGTCTCCGCTGGCGGGGTCGACGCCTGCGATGCGGAGGGTGCCGGCGTCTGGATGGTGTATACCGCTGAGCATGGCGATCAGGGTGGATTTTCCGGCACCGTTGGGGCCCAGAATGGCGCAGATTTCGCCCGGGTCAACGTCGAAGGAGATGTTATCGACGGCGGTGAGGGGGCCGAAGCGCTTGATGAGTCCGTTGCAATGAATGGCGCTGGTCATACTCAGGGGTGACAACCGGAGCGTAGCATGGGGGGATTAAGCTGGACGGATGCGGCTGATCATTTGCTTCTTCGGACTTTGGCTTGCCTGTGCGGCGGCGCAGGATACCTATGCGATTCAGGGGACGATTGTCGCGTCGGGCGGGGTGTTGGAAAAGGGGACGATGATCGTCTCCGGCGGAAAGATTTCGGCGGTGGGGGAAAATATGCCGCTGCCTTCCTGGATGAGGGTGATTCCGGTGGAAGGTGTGGTGTTCCCCGGATTGATTGACCTGCATAACCACTTGACCTGGAATGTACTTCCGCGTTGGAAACTGGATGCCACAGTGGGGACACGGTATGACTGGCAGGCGATGCCCGCGTATGTGGAGAAGTTGAGTGGTCCGCAAGGGAAGATGATGTCGGCCGGGCATGGCTGTGAGATGGAACGGTATGCCGAGGTGAAGGCACTGCTGAACGGCGCGACTTCCGTGACGGGGACGGGGCGCCTGGGGGATTGCGTGAAGGGGTTGGCGCGGAATCTGGATGCGGCGTCAGGGCTTTATGGGGAGCAGCCGGAGCCGCTGCGGTATGAAGTCTTCCCGATGGAGGTCGGGTATGAGCAGGCCAAGGTGATTCGCGATGGGCTGGAGGCGAAGACGCTGCGGGCTGTGCTGTTTCATGTGGGGGAGGGCCGGGATGCGAGTGCGGCGCGGGAGTTCCGCATGTTCAAGGCGCAGGGGTTCCTGAAGCGGGGTGTGACGGTCATCCATGGCGTGGGGTTGTCTGAGCCGAACTTTGTGGAGATGGCAGCGGCGGGAGTCGGGTTGGTGTGGTCGCCGCGAAGCAATCTGGAGTTATACGGGAAGACCGTCGATGTGATTGCAGCCAGGAAGGCTGGAGTTACTGTGGCGCTCGCTCCGGATTGGAGCCCGACGGGGAGCGCGGGGATGCTGGAGGAGTTAGTGGTGGCGGCGGAGTGGAATCAGGCGCATGGGGGTGTACTGAGTGAAAAGGACTTACTGCAGATGGTGACGGTAAATCCGGCCAATCTGGCAGGGGCGGGGGATCAGATTGGTGCCTTGGCACCGGGGATGCGGGCGGATTTTATCGTGCTGCCGAAGAGAGGTGGGTCGGCGCTAAGTGCATTGATTGGGGCAAAGCCGGGGAGTATCGAGTTAGTCGCGGTGGGTGGTGTGTTTCTGGCGGGTACGCCGAAGTTATTGCCGGGCGGGGAGAAGATTGCTATCTGTGGACAGGAGAAATCGTTGCAGGTGAAGGGGGATATGGGTGGTGTTACATGGGCGGAATTGACTGGGAAGTTACAATTGGCGCTGCGGGATGTGGGGTCGGAACTGGCGGGATTGAGTGAGTGCGGGAAGTAGCCATGCATTTGGAGCCGTCCATGGTCCAATTGGACGAGCAGCTCTCGGCGGAAGACATCGCCAAGCTGGCGCTCAACTGTAATTTGAGGCGCATTCAATGTATGAGGCCGATGCCGGATTCTCTGTGGATCATGTTGGATAACCTGTTCTTTCGCACTCGCGGCGACGTGGAACTAAGGATCTACGGCCATTACTCAGAAGAATGTGATCTCCAGTTCCTGCGGCATGTGGGACATGTGAAGCGTTTCTCTGCGGATTGTCTGATGACGGCGCGGAATCTGGAGGCAGTTGCGGGCCTGAAAGATTTGGAACTCCTGGGCATTGGTGTATTTGAATTGCGGGATTTCGAGTTACTCCGGAATATACCTGAGCAGCTGCAAACACTGCGACTAGGCCCGACACGTTCGGGTTTCCTTAGTCTCGCACCATTGGAGCGATTCCGAAACCTCCGGACGCTATATATCGAAGGACACAACAAGTCGATTGAGGTCTTGTCCTGCCTGCCCTTGCTTGAGGATGTGACACTCCGATCCGTCACTACTTCTGATCTCAGATATCTTGCGCCGTTGGAGAAACTCTGGTCGCTCGATGTTAAGCTCGGGGGCATTAAATCCTTTGCGGGGATTGAGGGGAAGTCAAGTATTAAATATTTGGAGCTTTGGCAGATTCGGAATCTGGAAAATATCGATGTGATCTCAACATTGACAGGTCTACAGAATCTATTCCTGCAGTCGCTGCCGAATGTTGTCAGAGCTCCCTCAGTTAGTGATCTGGGCTCGCTCCGCCGGGTAGTTCTTCAGAACCTGAAAGGCCTTACCGATCTGAGTTCGCTGGAGATGGCACCCGCACTTGAGGAGTTTGGACTGTTTGAAGCGAAACGCCAGGAACCTGAAATCGTGCTCCCCGTGCTCCAAAACCCTAACGTGAAGTTCTGCGACTGCTGGTTTGGGAGTGATCGAAAGAATGCAAGATTTTCGCAATTATGCGGGAAGTACGCGAAACATGTGCCGGATCGCTCCCTGTGGGAAGGGTTTGATTACCAATGATTCGCCACGCCATGATGTAGCTGCTGTAGCATGATATCGGTGCCTTAACCAGGTTGATCAAAGTCCGGGATGTTATGGTCTTACCGTTATGCTGCGTCGAGTAGCTCCAATGCAGCCTGTTTCCCCAGTGTGCGAAGTGCAGCCTGGATGCCAGTTGGTTTGGATGCGTGCTCCGGGTCGAGCAGCCTTCTTACTGCCCGCTCGTGGATACCCATCCTGCGCGCGAGTTCGGAGTTATTTACGCCCTGCTCCCGCATTGTCAGATGGAGTGCCAGTTTTGGCGCGAGCCATAATGGTACCGGAACCAGGCGCTGGCCTTCCGCTGCAGTCGAGGGCACTGGGATATCTTCGTGTAGAGATAACCGGATGGAGAGATCAGAACCAAGCGCGTCTATTGCTTCCTCCATCGCCTCGGATTCATCGGACCCATCTGTGGCGACCCGGGGAAGGTCTACGAACTCCACAAGAATGCGTCCATCACTGCCTGTGGTGAAGATTGCTGGGTAGGTAAGGGAAGACATAGTGTGGTCTCACAATTCACGGGGATCGATAGCCAGATCCCGGCACATTTTGGCAAAGAGATCCCGGCCAATCTCCTTTCTCCGGTCCTTGAGCGTTGTAAAGTGCTCCCCGAAGTAGAGGCGCCCGTGACTTCCTTTTCCTTTGTCTTTCAGGAAGTAACATTCCAAAGACTTGGACTTCGCCAGCTTTTGAACGCGCCGTTCAAACTCCGAGCCCTTCATTGTTTAAGTATCGGACAGAAGTGTCCGAATTGCAAGGCCTAACTTTCCAGGAGCCCGTATAACTTCGTCCTCACCAACTCTGCGGTCGCGTTGTCCGGGCAGATGACCAGAATCGTGTCATCTCCCGCGATGGTCCCGGTAATATCCGGCCATTCTTCCTCGTCAAGCGCCACTGCTACAGAACTTGCATGCCCCGGACTCGTCTTCAGCACAATCAGGTTCTGCGCCAGGCGGACATCCTGCACGAATTCGGCTGCCAGACTCGCGAACTGGGGCATGGGGGCTTCGCGTTCCATTTCGCGATAGCCTCCCGCCGTCTTGACGATGTTGAGCTCCCGCATGTCGCGCGAGAGGGTCACCTGCGTGGTTTCGACTTGCTGCTCACGCAACAATCCGGCCAGTTCTTCCTGCGTAAAGACATTCCGGCTGCGGATGATTTTCAGAATCTGCCCGTGCCGGAATGCTTTTGTCATTACAGTGCCGCCAGCCTTTCGCGTGCTTCACGGAGTGCCGCAGCCACGGTGTTCGGGCCGGTACCGCCAAGGATCTCGCGGGTCTTCATGCCCTCGCGGGGGTCGAGAAGCCGGGCTACATCCGGGGTAAATGCGGGGTCGAATTCCGCGAGAGAGGCAGCGTTCCAATCCGCGGGCTTCTTACCTGAACGGACGCTGGTAAGGACGAGTCGGCCTACGATCTGGTGGGCGCTGTGGAAGGGAACACCATTGCGGGCCAGTGCCTCGGCGAGGTCAGTTGCGACGACCCAGCTTTCCTCTGCTGCTGTGTAAGGCACGGCTTCCTGCAAGACCACCGATTCTGCCACAACGCGTGCCATTTCCAAAGACGCGTTCACTTGATCCGCGGCTTCGAAGAGGGGTTCTTTGTCTTCCTGCATGTCACGGTTGTAAGTCAGGGGCAGACCCTTCATGGTGAAGAGCAGGGCGTTCAAGGAACCAATCACGCGGCCTGACTTACCGCGGATGAGTTCGAGGGAATCCGGGTTCTTCTTCTGCGGCATCAGGCTGGAGCCGCTTGTTACTCCGTCGCCTAACTCCATCCAGGCGAATTCTTCGGAGGAGTAGAGAATCCAGTCTTCTGCCAGACGGCTCAGATGGATCATCGTGACCGATGCAGCGTAGAGGTAATCGAGGGCCCAGTCGCGGTCGGCGGAGACGTCCATCGAGTTGCGTGTGATGTTATCGAAACCAAGATCTTTCGCGATGGCGTGGCGGTCATGCGGGAAGCCGGAGCCGGCAAGTGCCCCGGAGCCGAGAGGCATGAAGTTCACGCGGCGGCGGGCTTCCGTGAAGCGCTCATAATCACGGGAGAACATTTCGAAATAGGCGAGTAAGTAGTGCGGCCAGAGGACTGGTTGCGCGCGGCGCAGATGCGTGTAGCCGGGGATTACCGCGTTCGGATATTTTTCCGCCAGGGTAAGCAGTTCCGCGAGTAAGCCGCGGAGGAGTGCCATGGTTTCATCGCAGGTTTCGCGCAGCCAGAGACGGGCATCGAGAGAGACCTGTTCATTGCGGCTGCGGCCGGTGTGGATCTTGCCTGCCAGCGCCCCGGCGCGTTCGCCCAGCTTGCGGATGACGAAGGTGTGGACGTCTTCATCGGTTGCGCCGTCGAAGAAGTGCGGATCATTTACCGCATCCAGACGGATGGATTCGAAGGCCGTCTCAATCTGCGACAGTTCACCGGCGGTGAGCACGCCGGCGCGCTGCAGGGAGCGTGCGAAGGCGATGGAGCCGCGGACGTCCACGTCGACCAGCCGCTTATCGAAATGCAGTGAGTTGCCGAAGCGTTCGAAAACGGCAGAGGGGCCGGTTTCGAAGCGTCCGCCCCAGAGTTTCATTGGTTGTTCCTGATTCGACATGGAGGTTTCCTCTTAGAGCAGCATCAGCAGCAGTGCTTTTTGGGCATGCAGGCGGTTTTCGGCCTGGTCGAAGACGGCGGAGCGCGGGGATTCCATCACGCCATCGGTCACTTCTTCACCGCGCTTGGCGGGCAGGCAGTGCAGGAAGATGGCATCGGGGTCAGCCAGCGCGAAGAGGTCTTCATCCACCTGGTAATCCGAGAAGGCGGTGCGGCGTTCGGCGGCTTCGTCCTCGTCACCCATGCTGGCCCAGACGTCTGTGTAGATGATGTTGGCGTCTTTCGCGGCGTCTTCGGGCGAGTTCGTGATGGTGATGGAGGCACCCGAGGCCGCGGCGAGAGCCTGGGCTTCGGCGATGATGTCCGGCGCGGCTTCGTAGCCTTTGGGGTGGGCGAGTGCGAAGTGCATGCCGAGGCGCGCGCAGCAGAGCATCAGCGAGTGGGAAACGTTGTTGCCGTCGCCGACAAAACTGAATTTGAGGCCGCGCCAGTCGCCGAAATGTTCCTTGACGGTCTGCATGTCCGCCAGTGCCTGGCAGGGGTGGTAGAGATCGCTGAGGGCGTTGATGATCGGAATCTTTGACCACTTGGCGAGATCTTCGATAGTTTTCTGGGTGTATGTGCGGGCGACGATCCCGCTGAACCAGCGTTCCAGATTGCGTGCGACGTCCTTCAATGGTTCGCGGGCACCGATCATGCCGTTATTGGTGACGGCGAAACCGCCTAGTTGCTGGATGGCGACTTCGAAGGTCATGCGGGTGCGCAGGGAGGGCTTTTCGAAGAGCAGGGCGATGGATTTGCCTTCGAGGGCGGAGGCGTAGTGGTGGGGTGCGGCCTTGAGGTCGGCGGCGAGGGTGAGGAGGGAGTGTAGTTCCGGGAGGGTGAGGTCGAGATCTTTGGTGAGATCTGGAGCGGCGAGTTTGGTGAGTGGTGCGGTCATTGAATTTTTATACAGTCCAATGAATATTTAAGCATGGCGGGCGGTGTGTTGTGCCGATTCCAAACAGTGGTATAACTGTTATACTCCATGCGTTTCCGGTTTGACCCTTCGAAGAATCTGGAAGTAAAGAGGAAACACGGCGTAAGCTTGGATGAGGCTACGGAGGTGTTCGACCAGGCTTATCTTGTGGATAGAAAGAACGATAACTCTGAGCAGTTCCGCGCCATCGGCTGGTCCAGGGGCCGGTTGTGTTCCGTGATCTATGAAATCCGGAGTGACTCTGAGGGCGAATTCCACTGGTTGGTCACCGCCTGGAAATCGACTGCGAAGGAGCAGGACTCATATGCTGAAAACATCTAAAAACTCGCCCAGTGCTGATGAAATCGCGGAAATGGCCACACGTGGCTCCGATGTTTCCGCGTATTTCACGAACGAGTTCAAGGTCGTGCGCCCGATTCGACGTGTGAATTTGGATTTGACGCACGGCTTTGTACGCGAGCTTGACGAACGTGCGGCGCTATTGAATATCAGCCGCCAGGCGGTAATCAAGACCCTCTTACGTCAGGCATTGGACCAAAATCCCATCTCCAGGTCTTCTTCGAAGCGCGCCCGGCGTTAGGATCGAGAGCAATGAGGCGGCGCTACATTTCCGGCTTCATCGTCTGGTATGCTTTGGCGCTATTGGCCGTCGCGGCGGCCCCGGATCTTTATCTCGCCCCGCTGCTGGACGTGATGGCCACCAAATGGCCGAAGAACCGGACGGTCAACATCGTCTGCCATGGCCACAGTGTGCCAGCCGGATATTTCCAGACCCCTGTGGTGGATACCTTCCACGCCTATCCGCATCTGCTGCATGCGGGGATCAAGGAGCGCTACCCGTACGCCGTGGTCAACGTCACGGTGACGGCGATTGGCGGGGAGAATGCGGAGTCCGGGGCGAAGCGGTTTGAGCGGGATGTGCTGGCCCTGCATCCGGATCTGGTCACGATTGATTATTCGTTGAATGACAGGCCCATTGGACTCGAGCGAGCGGAAAAGGCCTGGCGCAGCATGATTGACGCTGCGGTATCGCGGGGGATCAAAGTGATTTTGCTGACCCCCACGCCGGACCAGAAGTCCAAGCTGGAGGATCCGGCAGATCCATTGGTGCAACATGCAGCGCAGGTGCGGCGGTTGGCCCGGGAGACTGGTGTGGGGTTGGTGGACAGCCTGGCCGCATTCCAAAACGCCGGTGTGCCGTTGGCTGAACTGATGTCACAAGTCAATCATCCGAACGGGAAGGGGCATGAACTGGTGGCAAGGGAACTTCTGCGGTGGTTCCCGGCGGCGAAGCCATAGAGCCGGTAGCGTGGACGGCAAAGCCTGAGTGCTATCCAAAGAGGACTTATATCCAACGCCTGTTTTCTCTACACTGCGAGCATGCGGACCTTGTGCTTGGCGCTGATGGGCGGGCTCTTCAGCCAGCCGGTGAGTTATACGGAAACCATGGCGTGGGTGATTGAAAACGTCAATGCTCACGCGCGGACGGAATACCAGAATCCCCCTGCGGTGAAGGCGCAGACTACCTGGGAGATCACGGAACGCCGCGGCTGCGAGCTGGACGTGAAGCAGGTGTTCCACCGGGAAGCGATCCAGAATGTGGTCTCGGCTGACGGCACGTTGAGTTCCTTCGAGGACGAAACCAAGACCTACACGTTCGATTTGACGGAACTGGAAGCGAAGAATATCCGCGCGGTCACCGCTGAAAAGACGCCCTATATTGTGATGGTTTCGACGTCTGACGTATTCCGGGTGAAGTCAGAGCACAACGCGAAGACGCTGCGTACCGATGGTTCGGAACGTGACCACACCAACTGGACCAGTGAGCAGCGGGCCCGCCAGTTATGGATCTATTTCGGTGCCGGCGGTGCGGATAACACGAAGCTCGCGCACGAGATGGAAACGAATCTGCGCACGGGTGTCCACTACTGCCGGTCCGGCAAAGCGACGAAGTAGTTTCTACTTCTCCTGCGCGGAACGCTGCGCTAGTTCTCCGATGATGGGCAGCACGTAGGCTTCATCGTGGCTGGCCTTGACCATCATGAAAATGGAAACGCCGATGACCAGCGCGGAGAGCAGTTTGTCGACGCGGAAGATTTGGTCAGAGAACGACTGCACCATGGGATGCACCACCCACTGCACCATGAGCCACACGGCGAAGAGATAGAGTCCCTGGAAGGCGTGGAAGCGGATGATGTGTTCGTCCTTGAACTTGCGGGCGGCGAGCACGATGACGGCGGCGATCCAGCCGACGGCGGGGATGTAGCAGAGCACGGAAGCGGTGCGCGGTGTCAGCGACGCGAGGGGGTCCTGGGCGGGGCCGTTGTAGCGGGGTGGCGGCGGGGCTTGGCGGGGTGCCGTGCCGGCGGAATACGGTTCATCCGAGTGCTTGGTACCGCAATTGGAGCAGAACGCGTCCTGGTCCTGCATTTTGTTGCCGCATTTTGTGCAGTAGGGCATGGCTGTAAGAGAGTACGGTAACAAATGGCCGAATGTTCAACGCGAATGGTTTGATAGGATTTCGGGCGTGATTGCCAAGCTTGCTGCATTTGTTTTGTTCGCCGCTCTACCGTTCGTGGCCGCCGCGAAAGATCTGACTGTTTATTTCATTGACGTGGAAGGCGGACAGGCGACTCTCTTCGTGACTCCGGCGGGGGAAAGTCTACTGATCGATACGGGCTGGCCTGGTTTCAATGGCCGCGATGCGGACCGGATTGTGGCGACGGCGAAGGCAGCCGGGTTGAAGCAGATTGATTATCTGCTGGTGAGCCACTATCACATCGACCATGCGGGCGGTGTGGCACAGTTGGCGGAGCGGTTTCCGGTCAGGACCTTCGTGGACCATGGCGAAAGCGTGGAGCATGACGATGCCGCGAAGAAGCTCTATGCCGATTACCTGGCCGCGCGCGCGAAGGGCAAGCATCTGGAGGTGAAGGCGGGCGACAAGTTGCCTCTCAAGGGCCTCAATTGGACCGTGGTGAGCGCCGCGGGCAACGTGCTGACCAAGGCGATGGCCGGAGCGGCGAAGACGAATCCATTCTGCGCGGGTTTCCAGGCCAAGGCCGTGGATGAGAGCGAAAATGCCCGTTCCATCGGAAGCTATATTGTTTTCGGCAAATTCCGCGCCGTCGATCTTGGGGATCTGACCTGGAATAAGGAGCATGAACTGATGTGCCCGGAACCGAAGCTCCCGCCGGTGAGCGTGTATATCGTGACTCACCACGGCAGCGACCAGAGCAGTGCGAAGCCGATGGTCCACGGGCTGCAGCCGCGCGTCGCGATTATGGATAACGGCGCGAAGAAGGGTGGTTCGCCGGAGGCCTGGAACACTATCCATGACTCGCAGGGGCTGGAGGATATCTGGCAGGTGCACTTCTCAGTGGAAGGAGGGCAGAAGGCCAACACCGGCGAGAAGATGATCGCGAACATGACAGAGGCCGGTGATGCCGCACATTCGCTGAAACTTGTGGCGCATGAGGACGGCTCGTTCGACGTGACGAACGCCCGCAATGGCTTCACGAAGCACTACGCGGCAAAATAGGTCTTGGCACATCCGTTACTCGAACTGAAAAACATCACCGTGATGCGCGGTGAGAATATTGCGCTGCGTGACTTCAGCCTGACTGTGGAGCAGGGGGAGCGCGTCGTGATTCTGGGGCCGAATGGCTGCGGGAAATCGACGCTCATCAAGACCATCACGCGGGATTGTTATCCGCTCTTTGATCCGAAGGCTTCGGTCAAAATTCTGGGTCGCTCTGACTGGGATGTGGTGCAACTGCGGTCGGCGCTGGGGATCGTGTCGAATGACCTGCAGGCATTGTGTACGCGGGAGATCACCGGGTATGACATTGTGCTTTCGGGCTTCTTTTCGAGCATTGGAATCTGGCCGAATCACCATGTGGAAGATTACATGCGGACGAAGACGGCGGAGGTGCTGGAACTGCTGGAGAGTTCGCACCTGGCGGAGAAGCCGGTGGAGGAGATGTCTTCCGGCGAGGCACGGCGCATGTTGATTGGCCGGGCGCTGGTGCATGGTCCGCAGACGCTGCTGCTCGATGAGCCTTCCACGTCACTCGATCTGCATGCGCAGAATGATCTGAGGCAGGCAATGCGGAAGTTAGCCGCGGCGGGTTTGGGAATTATTCTGGTGACGCATCATCTGGGGGATATTATTCCGGAAATTGACCGGGTGATTTTTCTCAAATGTGGACAGGTGCTGGCGGATGGGCCGAAGCGGGAGTTAGTGACGGCAGAGAAGCTGGAGGGTTTGTTCGGGGTAGGTGTGGAGTTAGTGGAGCGGGACGGGTTCTATCATTGCTGGTAAGACCGAATTGAGATAGAAGCCGCACAAGGTAATTAAGCGCATGTCTGAAACTTCGCTACGAATGGTGCTGTTGGAGCAGCGGTTCCCTGACCGCGGGCTGCCGGATGTTACCAGTGCCGTGCGGGCGGCGATGGCCAGTTCCGGATTTGCGGAGAGCCTTACGCCTGGAGCGTCCGTGGCCATTGGCGCGGGAAGCCGCGGCATCACCAATATCGGGCCGATTGTGATCGAAGTGGTGCGGTACTGGCTGGAGCGCGGCTTCCGTCCGTTTGTCTTTCCCGCGATGGGCAGTCACGGGGCGGCCACGGCGGCGGGGCAGGCCGATGTGCTGGCGCATTACGGCATCACGGAAGCCACGCTGGGTTGTCCGGTGCAAAGTTCGCTTGAGGTGTTGTCACTGGGGCAGACGGCGGAGGGTTTTGACGTCTGGGCAGGCTGTGATGCCTGGGCAGCGGATGCCGTCATGCTGGTGAACCGGATCAAGTGGCATACCAGTTTTTCCGGGGCACTGGAAAGCGGCTTGACCAAGATGATGGCGATCGGACTGGGCAAGATGGAGGGTGCGCGCACGGCCCACGCGGCTTCGCGGCGCTATGGCATGGAGGCGGTGATCCGATCCGTGGGGGCGAAGGTTTTGGGGACCGGGAAGATGCTGGGCGGTTTGGCAATCCTGGAAGATGCGCATCACAAGACCGCGCTCGTGGAGGCTGTGGCGGCATCGCGGCTCATGGAGCGTGAGGAGGAACTGCTCGCGCTGGGGAAGAGTTGGATGGCGCGGCTGCCGCTTGATGAAATCGATGTCCTGATTGTGGATGAGATTGGTAAGAACATCAGCGGGACTGGAATGGATGCCAAGGTAATCAACCGTGGTCCGGCGGCGGAGAGCGGGCCGAAGTCGCAGCGGATTTCCTGTATCTATGCGCGCAGGTTATCGGCGGAGACTTACGGTTCGGCGATGGGCGTGGGGATGGCGGATGTTATCCATAGCCGTTTGAAGGCAGAGATGAATGTGCAGGCCGGGCTGGTAAATGCGATGACCACGGGGACGCTGGCGCAGGTGCGTGTTCCGGTAGATTTTCCGTCGGATAGAGAGTGTCTGGAGATAGCAGCCAGGACGGCAGGTTATAACCGGATTGCAGACGCACGCATTGTCTGGGTGCGAAATACGCTGGAGTTATCCCGCGTGTTGGTCAGTGCGAATACCGGGCTTCCGGGGGAAGCTTGGGAAGCCCGGTTTGACAGTGCAGGGAACTTGGTAAGTCCGCTGCTGGTTGGGTAGTCACATTTTCTTGTCAGAAGTCATCTTGCCATCGGCCATCTTGCCGTCGGACATTTTGCCATCGGACATCTTGTCCTGGGCCGGTGCCAGCGCGGCGAGACCCAAAGCAAACGCGAGCAGCGTAAGGGACTTGTTCATATGATTTCTCCTTTGTAGAACGGGCTACACGGGAGATATCCAGTGAGATCGAAAGTTATTCCCGGGAACTTACTTTTCCAGCACTACGGCACCGGTCCCGGCAATCGTATAAACCGTCTTGCCCGCCTTCACCTTCGCTGGATCAAACTTCCTGCCATTTTCTTCGGCTTCATGCTTCATTTGTTCGATGAGTTTCTCTTTGCTCATCTCTTCCTTCTGCAAGACCCCTTCCGCGACAGCCTGCTTGCCAATCGCGGCCTTCGGGAAAACGATGTCGCCGTCCTCCACTTTGATCCGCAGTAGGTGGCCATCGGCATCAGTGAGGTTCATCCAGCAGCCCATCATTTCGCAGACTTCGGTGACCTTGCCCTGCACTTGTACCGTCTTGCCGACCGAGGCGTCGGGGTTGGCGAGGAGTGCGGCCAGGGTGACCGGCTCTTTCAGTGTGAGGGGCTTGCCGAGCTTTTGTCCGGAGGCGAGTGCTGCCGCGAGAGCGAAGAAAACGATTACTTTCATGTTTTCTATTAGAATGGAAACACCCTGCGATGGCAACCTGTCGATTTCTGCTGCTGATTTTCGCTCTGAGCGCTGCCGCGTCCGCGCAACCGGTTGATTTCAACCGGCGGATCCGGCCGATCCTCTCCGACAAGTGCTTCACTTGCCACGGACCGGATTCCGGGAAGCGGAAAACGGCACTGCGTTTCGATCAGGAAAAATCGGCAAAGTCTGCGCTGGCGAATGGGAAGTTTGCGATCGTGGCCGGGCACCCGGAGCAGAGCGAGTTGATCACGCGGGTGACTACGGCGAACAAAGCACTGCGGATGCCGCCAGCGTACATGGGCAAAGATGCATTGTCGGCCGCGGAAATTGCTCTGCTGCGCCGGTGGGTGGAGCAGGGGGCGGAGTGGAAGCCTTTCTGGTCATTCATCCCGCCCGTGCGCCCGGAGGTGCCCGCCGGGCAGAATGCGATCGATTACTTCATTCAGTCACGTTTGGCCCGGGAAGGTTTGCGCGGATCGCCGGAAGCGGATCGGGCAACGCTCCTGCGGCGGGTTTCGTTCGATATTACCGGGCTGCCCCCCACGCTTGCGGAACTGGATGCGTTCTTACGGGACGAGTCGCCGAATGCTTATGAGAAGGCCGTGGACCGGCTGCTGGCAAGCCCGGCGTATGGCGAACGAATGGCATTCCGCTGGATGGAAGCGGCGCGTTACGGAGATACCAACGGCTATCAGACTGATGGCGGGCGCGATATGTGGCGTTGGCGCGACTGGGTTTTGCAGGCTTTCAACCGGAACATGCCCTATGACCAGTTTGTGCGGGAACAGTTAGCTGGAGATCTGCTGCCAAATGCCACGTTGGAGCAGAAAATCGCAACTGGGTTTAACCGCAACCACCGGACGAACGGGGAAGGCGGAATTATCGCCGAAGAGTATCGCGTGGAGTATGTGGCGGACCGTGCCCAAACGACCGCGACGGTATTCCTTGGACTTACCGCAGGATGCGCGCGGTGCCACGATCATAAGTACGATCCCATATCGCAGAAAGAGTTCTACCAGTTATTCGCTTACTTTAACCAGATTCCGAATGAGCAGGGGTTCGCCTGGAATCACGGGAATGAAGATCCCAATGTGAAGGCCCCGCTACCGGAACAAAGTACACGTCTGACGGCGCTGGATGAGATCTTGAAACGTGCGGAAGAGCACTGGAAGAAGGTGTCTGGCGCAGCGGAGAAGCCAGTGGCGGAGGATTGGACCGTGACGCACGATCTGGTTTTCCAAAAGGCGGAGGAGATTCAGAAACCCTTTGAACAAAAGGATGGCAACATCGCGGACTTCGGCTACATGCAGCCCTGCACTTATTCGGTCTGGGTGAAGCCGGAGGCTCTGGATGGTGGAGTTCTTTCGCACTCCGATGACTTCTATGACGGCAATGGCCATGGCATCTATCTGGATGGCGGCAAGGTCCGGTTCCATCTCATCCATAGATTCTCTGATCTGGGTATCCGGCTGAAGACGACGCAGGCTGTCATCAAGAAAGGCGTCTGGCAACATATCGCGGTGACTTATGATGGCCGCAGAAAAGCCGCGGGGATTCACATCTATGTGGACGGGGTTCTGCAGGAGAATGATGTCGAGTTTGACCAGAACAATGAACCGTTGAACGTAAAGGGCAGGCCGATCCGTCTGGGTGCGGCGGGAGGCCGCCTTTATAACGGAGCGTTGCGCGATGCGCGGATTTACAAGGCTGCCTTAACGCCACTGGAAGTGCAGGCCCTGTTACCGGCGGGGTCGAAGGCTCGTGCGGAACTGGCGTTGCGCGAGCGGGGTCCGCAGGAACTTCGTGACGCCTGGGCAGCGTTGGTGCAGGCGCAGGCTGAGCGGGATAAGTATTATGCTTCGATCCCCTCGGTGATGGTGATGGCAGATGGCGCGGGCCGGGCGACTTACTTGCTGAAGCGCGGTGCCTATGATGTGCCTGGGGAAAAGGTGGAGGCCGGTGTGCCCGCAGTGCTGGGCGCGGTCGATCCGGCATGGCCGAAGAATCGTCTTGGGTTGGCGCAATGGATGACCAGCCGCAGGAATCCCTTGCTGGCGAGAGTGATGGTCAACCGGGTGTGGCAGTCCATCTTTGGAACAGGCTTGGTGAAGACGGCAGAGGATTTTGGGTCACAGGGCGAATGGCCAGTGCATCCGGAAGTGTTGGACTGGCTGGCAGTGGACTTTATGGATTCCGGCTGGGATTTGAAAGCCGTGGTGAAGAAGATCGTGATGAGTTCGACTTACCGGCAGTCCTCCAGGGTAACCCCGGAGTTATTACAAAAGGATCCGGAGAACCGTCTGCTCGCGAGGGGGTCGAGATACAGGCTGGGGCCGGAGATGATACGGGATCAGGCGCTGGCGGTGTCGGGCCTGCTGGTGCAGAAAGTCGGCGGACCCTCCGTGAAACCTTACCAGCCGCCCGGGTTGTGGCAGGAGCTTGCGGGTGGCGGTGGCTATGTGGTGGATAAGGGGGAAGGTCTATACCGGCGGAGTTTGTATACCTACTGGAAGCGGACTGCGCCACCACCTTACATGGTCAACTTTGATTCGCCCAACCGTGAAGTCTGCACAGTGGCGGAGGGCAGGACGAATTCTCCGTTGCAGTCTCTGAATTTGATGAATGATGTGGCGTTTCTGGAAGCGTCGCGGAAGTTCGCGGAGAGGGTTTTGACGGATGGTGGCGGGTCGATGGAGTACGCCTATCGCCTGGCCACAGGAAGGTTGTTGGATGAGGCGCGGAAGCGGGTTTTGGAGCGGGCGCTGCAGTCCTTCCGGGCCACTTATACAAATGACCGCAAGGCCGCAGCCAGTTATCTGGCCCAGGGGGATTCGCCCGTGAACCCAGCGCTGGACGCGGGGGAGTTTGCTACGTGGACGGCGGTATCCAATCTGCTGTTGAATTCCGATGAGGTAATTACAAAGCAATGAGTCTCACACGACGGGCGTTACTGGGAAAGTCCACTGGGTTGGCGGCGCTGGCGACATTGCTGGGTCGCGATGGCTTGGCGAAGCAGCCCGGGTTGTCGTCATTTCCGAACTTTGCACCCAAAGCCAAGCGGGTGATTTATCTCTTTCAATCCGGCGGACCTTCACAACTGGAGTTATTCGATTACAAGCCGCGGCTGACCGAATTTCAGGGCCAGGATCTGCCGGATTCCGTGCGGGGCACCCAGCGGTTGACTGGTATGTCTTCCTCGCAGACGAATTTCCCAGTGGTGCCATCAAAGTTTGCCTTTCAGCAGCGGGGGCAGTCCGGCGCGTGGGTGAGTGACCTGATGCCCTATACCGCAAAGGTGGCTGACCGGTTGACCTTCCTGAAGACCGTAAATACGGAGGAGATCAACCATGACCCGGCAGTTACCATGCTGCAGACGGGTTTCCGATTGGGTGGCCGTCCCAGCATGGGCGCGTGGGTCTCCTATGGTTTGGGTTGTGAAACCGATGATCTTCCCGCGTTCGTGGTGATGATTTCGAACTCCGGCGGCGGGCAGCCTTTATATGACCGGTTGTGGGGCAGCGGCTTCCTGCCGAGCCGTTACCAGGGCGTTAAGTTCCGTGCCGGTGCTGATCCCGTGTTGTATCTGTCCAATCCACAGGGGTTTTCCACAGAGAACCGGCGCAGCTATCTGGATTCTCTGAGCGAATTGAATCAGATTACTGCGGGCGAATTTGGTGACCCGGAGACTTCGGCGCGAATTGCGCAGTATGAGATGGCTTTCCGTATGCAAAAATCTGTACCGGAACTTACAGATGTGAAGTCCGAGCCGGAACATACATTTGAGTTATACGGGGAGGATGCGCGCAAACCAGGAACCTTTGCAGCGAATTGCCTGCTGGCCCGGCGTCTGGCAGAGCGCGGTGTGCGGTTTATCCAGTTGTATCACCGGGACTGGGATCATCATGGCGGCCTGCCCGCGGGTCTGCCCAAACGCTGTAAGGATGTGGATCGAGCGTCCGCGGCGCTGATTTCGGATCTGACGCAGAGGGGTATGTTGGAAGATACGCTCGTTGTGTGGGGCGGGGAATTCGGGCGTACGGTGTATTGTCAGGGACGTTTGACTGCGACCGACTATGGGCGTGATCATCATGGCCGCTGCTTTACTGTCTGGATGGCAGGCGGTGGCATCAAGCCCGGCCTGAGTTATGGGGAAACGGATGATTATGGCTATAACATCGTCAAGGACCCTGTTCATGTGCATGACTTGCAGGCGACGATCCTGCATTGTCTTGGAATCCAGCATGACAAGCTGACTTACCGGTTTCAGGGGAGAGATTTCCGGCTGACGGATGTGGAAGGGAATGTCGTCAAAGCTATTTTGAGTTAAACTAGTTCGCAATATGCAGCAATTCCGGCTGGTAGTGTTGGTATTGTCATTATTGCCCTGGCACGTAGCCGCGCAGGAACCGCAGGGAGAGATTGATCTCTCGGGTCAAGTGGTGAATGCTGTGAGCGGGGAACCGGTGGTGCATGCGATGGTGCAGTGCACCGCGCACAGGCAAATCAATCCAGTTGCGGCCCGGGAAGCTAAGACCCGCGAAGAGATTGAGGCCCTGTTTCTGAAGCTTCCAAAACCAGTGTTTACCACTGTGTTTACAGATGGTACGGGCAGTTTCCGGTGTGCGGGGTTATTCGCGGGGAATGGTTCTGTTCAGGTCACAAAGCCTCAATTCGAGGGCGCGTCAGAGAACTTCGAACTGTCGGGTCCGAAAGAGGGACTCCGTATGAAACTTCTCCCTTTGTCTGCCATTGACGGCGTGGTCAAGGACGAAGATGGAGTGCCGCTGAGCGGGATTCAGATGATCCTCTATCAATCCATCGTGGAAGATGGACGGCGCATTGCCCGGCAGTATCATTCCCAGATTACTGACGAGTTCGGGCATTACCGGTTCTGGGATCTGCGACCTGCGAAATATCTCGTTCGTGCAGCCGGAAGGTACGCTTCCGGGGAGACCCGAGCGGAGTATATGGCGACGACAGCCGCTGCGGAATCGCCACTCGCTGTCTACTTTGGCGGTGCCAGGAACAGGGGCAGCGCCCTCTTGTTGGATCTGCATTCCGGAGAGAATATTCCGGCGGATTTTAAGCTCGTCACTGCTGCCTCCCACAGGGTGATTGGCCAAATTGCCGGCAAGGCACCCAATCAGCCTCTGAAGTTCGAATTGATGGATGAGGAAGGTGAGGTGTGGTCCACAAAGTCCAGCGTGAATTCGGTAACTGGACGTTTCATTCTCTTTGATGCCCTGCCGGGGAAGTACCGTCTGCGGGTAACGCAGGATAGCAGTCCCGATAAGTTGTTTGGCTCCGCCCCGCTTGAGATCAAGGGGAGTGATGTTACTGATGTGCGAATTCAAATGCGCAAGGGAGTGGAAATCCCATTGCGCATCCAATGTGCGGCGTCAACACCCGCGCCGGAACAACCCGTGCAGGTTGTGCGGGGGATCTCAGAGGGCTTCAGGAACCGCGCCATCTGCAATGCAAATGTGGTGCTGCGTGACGGGAATGGCACGGTAGTGCATTCGAATGGTGGGCAAAAGTCGATTCTAAATGTGGAGCCGGGGAAATATGAGCTCTCAGTAACTCCTTTTCAGTCGAAGGTGACCTCAGTGCAGTGGCAGGGCCATGAGTTGGTGCCGGGTACGGGAATTGATGTTCCCGCGGAAGGGGCAGCGGTTGGGATCGAAATCCAACTCGGTTCGGAGGAACACGGTACTTTGAACATCCGGAGTAGCATTCCTGATCTCCAGGAAAACGTCCACCTTATCGCGATTCCCCCGGTTTTATCGCTCACGCCGCCGCCAGGAGGCTTTTTGATGAAGGATCGCGAGGTGCCGATGGGGCTGCCACCCGGTGATTATACGATTTACGCATATCCAATGGCGAGTCCCCCGGAATACCGCAATCCTGAGGTTTTACGCACTTTGCGAGGTGTTGCGGTGCATGTTACCGCGGGTAAGACGGAGCAGGTGGAAATCAGGAGTCTTTGCCAGTGAAGATCGTAGTGGGAATCCTCGGGTTGCTGCCTTGCGCAGTGACCTTTGCGCAGACTTACTCTGTTTCCGGGGTTGTTACCAATGGCTTGACCGGGATACCACTCAAGAAAGCAGATGTTGTGTTGCTGCCGGAAAAGAGTGAGAAGGAATTCCGGTTTCTAACGGGAGCTGACGGACAGTTTCAGTTTCAGGTTCCGGAAGGGAAATATGGTTTGAGTGCTGCTGCGCCGGGTTTCGCGCGCCAGGGCTTTGGCGGTGTGTCCAAGCCGGTGGAGATTGGGGTCTCGCTCTATGTCCGAGCCGGGCAGGACACCACACATCTCCCGATGCGTCTTTTCCCCGGCGCGGCGATCCGCGGCAAGATTTCTGATCAGAATTCGGAGCCGGTGGAGTCTGCGATGGTGCAGTTATTCCGGCTGGCCACGGTACAGGGCCGGAAGCAGGTGGTTTTCGCCCGGGAGCAATATACGAATGACCTGGGAGAATATGCCTTTGGCAATCTCATCGCGGGAACTTACTATCTGGCGGCTTCCGGGACTCCCTGGTATGCGAAGCGGGGCATGCCCATGGAGAAGAGCGATCCCGATGCTTACCGGACTGCGTATTATCCAGGTGTCGCCAATGCGGCGGCGGCCGCACCACTCGCGATCGCTTTTGGGCAGGAAGTGCGTGCGGATCTTGCATTAAGTATCGTAAGAGGCCAGAGCGTCAATGTAAGTTGCAAAGGCAATTGCCCTGCGCGGCTACTGGCGCAGATATTCTCTGAGGGGGTCGGCGGAATCAGTGTCTATCAGCCGGTTATGAGCTTGTATTCTCCGGGTCCGGCACACTTTGGATCTGTCCCGCCGGGTCATTACAAAGTCAGGCTGCGGTTGCCGCAGGGCGGGCAGGGCTATTTGGGTATGTCGGAGATCGATGTCACCAATGGCGATGTAAATGTAACTGTGACAGCTTCGGAGTCCAGTGTGATTTCGGGTGATATCACGCTGGAGGGGATAGACCGTTCGCTTCTGCCCCGTATGGCCCTCCGCTACCACAGTTTGGACGACCCCAGAGAATGGTTTTCGAAGAATATCAATGCGGATGGCAGTTTCAGCAGTCCTCCACTTACGCCCGGAAGATATCAGATTGTGGGCACGGGAATTGCCAATGCCTATCTGAAAACGGTCCTTGTGGGCGAAGTGGAGACCGCTACTGTAGCTATGCCGGCGGAAGGTGTGAAGAATGTCAAGATTGCGATTTCAGGAAGACCGTTCCGCCTCAAAGGTACTGTGTTGCAGGGTGGGAAGCCGGTCTTTGGGGCATTAGTATCTTTATCCCGCGCTGGTGCGGGCAGAGACGATTTCGAGGCATTTCACGGCTTCCAAACTGACAGTGACGGCAGTTTCTACTTCGACACGCTCGCTCCCGGAACTTACCGCCTGTTCGCTGTCAGCGATGGAAGCTTTGAATACTCCAATCTGGAAGCACTGAAGCCCTACCTGGCGGAAGCGCGCGTGATTGAAGCCGGAGCGGGCGACAGCTTCACGGAGAAGATAGAAGTGATGAGCGTGAAGCCCTGACTTACGCCAGGATCGCTTTCACCACTTCTGCTTTCTCCACGCCTGTCAGCTTCATATCGAGCCCCTGATACTTATATGTAAACCGCTCATGATCGATGCCGAACAGGTGCATGATCGTGGCTTGGAAATCGCGGACGTGGACCGGGTCTTTCGTGATGTTGTAACTGAAGTCATCCGTTTCACCGTGGACGAGGCCGCCCTTGATACCTCCGCCGGCCATCCAGAGCGAAAATGCGCGCGGATGATGATCGCGGCCGTAGTCGGTCTTTGTAAGTTTGCCCTGGCAGTACACGGTCCGCCCGAACTCACCGGCGAGGATCACAAGCGTGTCCTCTAACATGCCGCGCTGTTTCAGATCCTGCACGAGTGCATAGACGGGCTGATCCATCTCTTTCACCTGGCTGGCGAGGATTTCGGGAAGATTGCCGTGGACATCCCAGCCACGGTGGTAAACCTGCACGAAGCGCACTCCGCGCTCCGCAAGCCGCCGTGCCATAAGTGCGGTCTGTGCGAAACTGCCCGGTTTCTTTGCATCTTCGCCGTATAACTTCCAGGTGGATTCGGGTTCCTTCGATAAGTCGGTCAACTCTGGAACCGAAGTCTGCATCCGGTACGCCATTTCGTACTGTGCGATGCGGGTCTTGGTTTCCGGGTCACCCAGCTTCTGGTAAGAGATCTGGTTCAGTTCCCCGAGCGTATCGAGCATCTTGCGGCGAACTTCACCGGAGACACCGTCCGGGTTGCTGATGAAAAGCACGGGGTCGCCGGAACTGCGCAGGTTCACTCCAGCGTATTGTCCGGACAGGAAGCCAGCGCTCCAGAGGCGGGACGAAATCGCCTGCACGTTGGCCTTGGGGTGGTTATGTTTCGCCTGTAACACGACGAAGGCAGGCAGGTTCTGGTTCATGCTGCCGAGCCCGTAATTCATCCATGACCCAATGCACGGGCGGCCGGGTGTCATGAAGCCGGTCTGGAAGAAGGTAATTGCAGGCTCGTGATTAATCGCCTCCGTGTGCATGCTGCGGATGATGGCGATGTCATCCACCATCTTGGCAGTCCATGGCAGGATCTCTGAGACATAGGCGCCGGACTTGCCATACTGCGCGAACTTAAACACAGAGGGCGCGATGGGGAAACGGGTCTGGCCGCTGGTCATCCCGGTCAGGCGCTGGCCATTGCGGATGGAGTCCGGCAGATCCTTATCGAACATCTCCTCCATCTTGGGCTTGTAGTCAAAGGTCTCCTGTTGGGGCGGGGAACCGACCAGGTGGAGATAGATACAGCGCTTGGCTTTCGGCGCGAAGTGGGGAAGTCCGGGAAGTGCGCCGATCAGTGGATCCTTGGCAGTTGCTGCGAACGACTTATCTTCGCCCAGCAAACTGGCGAGTGCAATGGCACCGATGCCGCGTGCCGCTTTGCCGAAAAAGCGGCGGCGTGTTTCTTCGCGGAGCATTTCTCCGGCGAGTGAATCGAGCGGATGTTTGCCGGGGGAATAGCGCTGGTGGCTGAGCCGGTCGAGGCGTTCGGCTTCGGGCGAATAGTGCCCCTCTTCATCTGGGCGCAGAATCATTTGTTCAAGACCTCGTCAAGGTTCATCAATTCGCTGGTGAGCATGGTAAGCGACGCGTAGTCGACCTGGGGCAGACCGGGGTCGGGCTTGCGTTCGCCGGTGTTGAGGAGTTTCTTCGCGTCGGCCGGGTGGGAATCGTAGTAACTGAGATAGCCATCATAGGCACGCTTGGCGATCTGGCGTTCCTGCTGTGCCATGGGCCTCGCGAGAAGGCGCATGGCGATGTAATCCAGCCGCTCTTCAAAGGTGAAGTTATTCTGCATGGCGGCGGTCGCGAGATAGCGCGCGGCTTCTACGAACTGAACGTCATTCATCGTTACCAGGGCCTGCAGCGGAGTATTGGTACGTTCGCGCCGCACGGTGCAATTCTCACGCGTCGGCGCATTGAAGATCTCCATGGAGGCTGGCGGCGCGGACCGTTTCCAGAAAGTATAGAGTGAGCGCCGGTACAGATTATCGCCGCTGTCCTGTTTGTAGAAACGCGTGTTGGAACCAGTCATGGCGACGGCTTCCCACACGCCGTCGGGCTGGTATGGTTTGACTGAAGGGCCGCCGATCTGCGGGGCCAGCAAACCGCTTGCCGCGAGTGCATAATCACGGACGGTTTCCCCATCCAGGCGGAAGCGCACCCCGCGGCTGAGCAGCCGGTTATCGGGATCTTTCTCCTGCTTCGCGGGTGTTGTGGCGGCACTCTGCTGGTAAGCGGCAGACATCATGAGCTGCTTGTAGAAGCGCTTGACGTCCCAGCCACTTTCCTTGAAATCGACAGCGAGCCAGTTCAGCAATTCCTGATTTGCCGGGGGTTCACCCTGGCTGCCGAAGTCTTCAGCGGTCTTGGTGAGGCCGGTGCCGAAGATCTCTTCCCACATCCGGTTGACGGAGACGCGGGCGGTGAGCGGGTGATCTGCGGTGAAGAGCCACTTCGCGAAGCCGAGCCGGTTGCGTGGCAGGTCCGATGTCATGGGCGGCAGCACGGAGGGCGTGGCGGCGTCCACTTTGTCGCGGCGCTGGTCATAAGCCCCGCGGAAGAGAATCCAGGCGAAGGGTTTCTGGTCCTTGCGCTCTTCCATGATTTGCGTCACGGTAGCACGGCGTGTGATCATCTTGCCGTTTGCGATCAGTTCCAAACGGTCCGCTGCCAGTTTGACGAAGGCCGCGGATTGGCTGTTGAGATAGTAAGTCAACAGAGCGTCCCGGTCTTCCTGAGAAAGCGTGTCGTTCTCTTTCTTCAGCGCGGCCGCGATAGCAGGCCATTCCGAGAGATAACTCACTTCCGTGGCGTTGATATCACGTTTGATGATACGGAAATCCGCGATGGTGCCGCCGGTTAGGTTCTTGCCGAGTGTGACCGGTTCCGCGCTCTTGAGATAGCCGATGAGATCGGCAGGCGGCAGGGTCTTCGGCATTTGCGGCACTAACTGGCCGTTGACGTAGATATCCATGCCCGCGGCTTTACGGGAACCATCATAAGTAAATACCAACTGGTTCCAGGCATTCTCATTCAACTGATAGGTCGCATTGCCCCGGACTTCGATGGTTCGGGCATTATCACCAATCAGTTTCAGGCCCGGGATGCGGTTGGCAATATCGATGACCCAGCCGCGGTTCTTATCCTTGCTGTCCTGCTGCGACGCAATGACCGCTGTACCGGCAATCTTCGGGAAGAAGAACTTCACGCTGAGGGTGAAGCGCTCATCGGGGTCCAGTTGCGTGACCCGTGTCAAAGGTGTTCCGCCGGCTTTCTCGAATTTAGCGCTGGGGGCGGCCAGGGTGTAGCCTTCGTCTTTCATCAGGAAGGCCCGCGGGGCAGCTTCCGGTTTCCGTTCGGCGAGCCATTTTTCGAAGGCCGGGGCTTCGGTTTCGCGAAGCTTTGTCACGGCAGCGTCTAACTTCTGCAGCTTGGCGGGGAAATTGTCCCAGGCCTCGCGGTCGTCGTCACGCGGCACCATGATGACGGGCGGCGTGTCAGAAACATTGCCATCCATGACTCGCTGTGTGGTGTTGCGGAAGAAGGCACCGAGGGCGTAGAAATCCTTCTGGGTAATGGGATCGAACTTGTGGTCATGGCAGGTCGCGCAGCCGACGGTCATGCCCAGCCAGACGGCACCTACGGTTTCGGCGCGGTCCTTGGCGTAGATTTCGGCGTATTCATCTTCGATAATGCCGCCCTCGCTGGTGGTGGCACCGCAGCGGATGAAGCCGGTGGCGATCTTCTGGTCGAGGGTGGCGTTCGGCAACAGGTCGCCGGCCAGTTGTTCGATGGAGAACTGGTCGAACTTCATGTTGGCGTTGAAGGACTTGATGACCCAGTCGCGGAAGGGCCAGATGTCGCGCTGATTATCAATGTGGATGCCGTGGGTGTCGCCATAGCGCGCGGCGTCGAGCCAGAAGCGGGCCCGGTGCTCACCGTAATGCGGGCTGGCGAGGTAACGGTCGATCATGTGCTCGTAGGCGGCGGGGGAAGTGTCTTTGAGAAAGGCTTCGGTTTCAGCGGGGGTGGGTGGCAGTCCGGTCAGGTCGAGGGCAACGCGGCGGACAAGAGTGCGCTTGTCGGCGACCGGTGCCGGTGCCAGGCCTTCCTTTTCCAAACGGGCCAGGATGAAGCGGTCGATGGGATTTTTCGCCCAGTTCAGGGTCTTGACGGCGGGCGGGGCAGGCTTCACGGGCGCGGTGTAGGCCCAGTGTTCCTTCCAGGGTGCGCCAGCTTCCACCCATTTCTTGATGGTGGCAACCTGTTGCGGGTTCAAGGATTTATGGGCGTACTCCGGCGGCATGCGGCGGGCTGGGTTCGTCTCCGCAATGCGTTGAAACAGAAGACTTTCCGCTGGCTTTCCGGGGACGATGGCCGCGCCGCGCTTGCGTACTTCGAGAACGGCATCTTTTTGGTCCAGCCGCAGTCCTGCCATGCGCGTCTTGCTATCCGGGCCATGGCAGTGGAAACAGTTATCGGACAGAATGGGGCGGATGTCCTTCTGGAAGTCGATCTTGGTTTGCCCAAGAGCCAGCGGGGACAGAATCAGGAATGCTGCGAGTGTGCGGGGGCGTGGCAACAGAAAATCCTAAGTTAACGGTTTAGTCCATTGTGCGCTTGTCCGCGTGCGCAGTCAACCCTGCTTTGGCTTGTCTGGTTTGGGTCGTCTCTGCAGGGGGATCGCTGATAAACTTGCCATTCAAGATGCTCAAGTCTTTCGCTCTCACCGCATTGCTGCTGTTGGCCAGCGTGGCGCACGCTGCGCAGAACCTGGAAATCTACTGGATCGACGCGGAAGGTGGTGCCGCCACCCTGATTGTTGCCCCCAGCGGGGAATCCTTACTGGTCGATACCGCGAACCGTACGCCGGATGACCGCGACGCCAAGCGCATCTTCGCCACCGCGCAGAAGGCCGGGCTGAAGAAGATCGATATTCTGCTCACGACGCACTTCCACGGGGATCACTACGGCGCTCTGGAAGCTCTTTCGAAGCTCATCCCCATTAGCCGGTTCATGGATCATGGGCCATCGGTCGAACTCAACCGTCCGAACGTGGCGGCGGCTTACAAGGCGTACGAAGAGTTGACGGCCGGTAAGCGGACCATCCTCAAAGCCGGGGACAAGATTCCTCTG
The DNA here is from genome assembly GCA_903923395.1 of uncultured Acidobacteriia bacterium. GTDB lineage: Bacteria > Acidobacteriota > Terriglobia > Bryobacterales > Bryobacteraceae > BOG-234. Next base: position 49,596 of record CAIXXM010000092.1, on the reverse strand, counting down.
AAGGGTGTCGATATTCAGGTCGTGATGTCCGCCGGGCAGGCGATTACCAAGCCCTTGAAGGGGGCGGGCCAGGTCAATGCCTCCTGCGCGGAGTTCAAGGAGCATGCGCCGGAGCAGGACCCCGATAACGACCAGAGTGTTGGCTTGGTTCTTCAATTCGGCAAGTTCCGCTTCCTTGATATGGGAGATCTCACCTGGAACTATGAACAGAAGTTGGTATGCCCGGCGAATCTGATCGGCCACATCGATCTCTACCAGACGACCCACCATGGTTTGGACCGGTCCAACTCCCCGCAGTTTGTGCGGGCGATTCATCCCACTGTTGCGGTGATGAACAATGGTCCGCGCAAGGGTGGACCCGTGAGTGTCTTCGAACTGCTCCGCTCCATTCCCGGCTTGCAGGACATCTGGCAGGGCCATCTCGCTCTCGCGATTCCGAAAGAAGTGAACAGTGACGAAAAGCTGATCGCCAATCTCAGTCCGACGGCGGAATGCAAAGGGGAACTGTTGCAGGCGAGTGTCGATTCCAAAGGGCAGTTCACTCTGAAGAACCATCGCACGGGTTACACGAAGACTTACAGCTCGAAATAGGACAAACTGATGCGGACCCTCCTCGCCCTGCTTTTCGCTGCCACTGCCTTTGCGCAGGATCGTTATCCGATTGACTGGGCGAAAGCCAACCCTGAGATTTACCAGCACTTCGCCAAGCTGATCTCATTCGACACCACCAACCCGCCGGGCAATGAGACCAGGGCGGCGGAATACGTTAAAGCTGTGCTGGAAGCGAACGGCATTCCAGCGAAACTCTATGCGCTGGACCCGGCCCGCGCGAACGTGGTGGCCCGCATTAAAGGTAATGGCTCCAAGCGTCCGGTCATGATTTTGGGGCACCTCGATACGGTTGGCTTACAGCGGGATAAGTGGCTGACGGATCCGTTTGTCGCCACCCGCAAGGATGGTTACCTCTACGGAAGGGGCGCGAATGATGACCGGGACAATCTCACTTCCTGCCTGATGACGATGATTCTGCTCAAGCGCAGCGGCGTGAAGCTGGACCGGGATGTGATTTTCGTGGCGGAGTCCGGGGAAGAGAGTTCGCCGCGTTTCGGCATTGAGTATCTGGTGGCGAACCACTGGCCGGAAATTGAAGCTGAATATGCCATTGCGGAAGGCGGTTATGTGGCCTGGCAGAACGGCAAGACTCCTTACGTGCAGGTCACGACAACAGAGAAAGTGCCGCGGGCAATTCGTCTGGAGGCGCATGGCACGGCAGGCCACGGTTCTCTCCCGAAAGAAGACAACCCCGTTGTCCATATTGCGTCCGCCGTGGCCCGTTTCCGGCAGTGGCAACCGCCCGTGCGCCTGAACGACACCACCCGCGCGTACTTCGAACGGCTGGCCACCATCAGCGGGCCGGAAGCGAAAGAGCGCTACAACCATCCCACCGATACTGCTTCCCAGGAATGGTTCCTGAAGCATGAGAGCGAAAGTTTTTCCATCTCCCGGACTTCGGTTTCTCCCACCGTAATCACTGCTGGATTCAAGAACAACGTGATCCCCTCTGACGCGCAGGCGATTCTGGACTGCCGTTTGTTGCCGGATGAGGATTTCGATAAATTCATGGCCACTCTGAAGCAGGTGATTGATGATCCGCTGGTTGAAGTGTTGCCGCCGAACAATGAAATGCGGCCTTTCGCGCCACCATCGCCCATTGATTCAGAACTCTTTCACGCACTGGAGCGCACGGCGAAGAGGCTCTTCCCCACTGCGGTCACGGTTCCCGGTATGATGACCGGTGCCTCGGATCTGGCACAGCTCCGGGCGAAGGGCGTGAAGGCGTACGGGATTGGGCCGCTCTCTGAGAAAGGTGCGCTGGGCGAGGCACACATCGACAATGAACGGGTTCTGGAAGAAGGGCTCTATAAGCTGGTTCAGTTTCACTGGTACGCCGTGTTGGACATCGCTGCCACAAAGTAGGCTGTCAGCGGGCGGCAAATTGCCACTTTGCTGTCTGCACCCGCAGGTGAAGCTGTTGGAAAAGAAAGACTTCTCATTTGGCGGATGCTTTGCTCGCAGGGTTCGCAGCACCACTGTGCCCCCGGCCACAAAAGCACTGCACCTGCCATGGTCCGGGGGCTTCCCTTTCCATTACGAAGCCCGTGCGGGATACTGAAACATTATTCATTCGCGCCCGTGATGAATGTGATGAAACTTTTCCCTTGGGGTGAGGAATCCATCACAGTAGAAGGTTCGAGTGGTTCTGTCCGCTGGGGAGCGGCCATCTTTTGTTTTGTAAAACGCTTGGTTTGACCGGGGTGACGCTGTTCGCACTATTCAGTGCGCGGGTTTTATGCGCCCAAACTCCTGCTGAGCCGGTTCTTACGATTGGCGTGAAGTCGGCGCAGTCGATGCCGGTAGCGGGCGCAGATATTTCGGTCCTGGGGGAAGGCGGCGTTCTGCAGGCCTGCAAGACTACCGCAGAGGGTACTTGCACTGTCGCAGGGATGAAGCCCGGGAAGTATTCGCTCAGTATTGTGGCGAAGGGCTTTGATGATTTGACGGCTGAGATTACCTACTCGCCGGAATCACCCAGAGTGGACGCGGTACTCAGCATCACCCGCCGTGCGGACAGCATCACCGTGGAGGCGTCGCCCGATGTGGCGATGGAGCAATCTCCCGCGCCGGGGTCTTCACTCAACAAAGACGCGGTCAAGAACAATGTGCTGAAACCGGCGACCGTCTCTGATGCTTTGCCGCTGATTCCCGGCGTGATCCGGCTGCCGAATGGGGAATTGATTCTCAATGGCAGGGCCGAACACCGCAGCATACTTCTGGTCAATGACGCGAATTCGACTGATCCTTCCACAGGCAACTTCGGGCAGACCGTGCCGATTGATTCCGTCGAAACGCTGGATGTGCTGACGAGTCCGTTTCTCGCGCAGTACGGCGGCTTCACCACCAGTGTGGTGAATGTGGCCACGCGCAAACCCGGTGAGAAGTGGAATTTTGAATTGAATGATCCGCTGCCCGAGTTCCGCTTCCGCAGTTGGCAGATGCGCGGTCTGAAGACGTCCACGCCGCGTGTGAATTTCAACGGACCGCTGATCAAGCAGAAGCTGTACTTCTCGCAATCCCTGCAGTATGAGATGAAGAATGCTGCCATTCTCACGCTGCCGTTTCCGCACAATCAACAGCGGAGAGAGGGGCTCAACTCCTTTTCTGAGCTGGATTACAACATCAGCGCCTCGCACGTGCTTATGATGACGCTGCATTCGGCGAACCAGCACGTCCGCTTTGCCAATCTCGATTACTTTAACCCTGATCCGGTGTCGCCCAATACATCCAGCAACGCGTATCAGGTTTCGCTGACCGACAGGGCTTCGATCAGCCATGGCCTGCTGCTGGAATCCGCATTGTCGTACAATCACTTCACCGGTAGCGTCTGGCCGCAGGCGGTTACCGGCATGACGCTGGCCCCCGGCGGCAATTCAGGAAGCTACTTCAATCAACAGGCACGTACGGCCTTTCGGGCGGAGTGGCGGGAAGATATCTCTTTCACCAAGAACTTTCTGGGCGCGCATAATATTCGTTTCGGGTCCGGCATCAGCGGCACTTCTTTGCGCGGGCAGGTCACTTATTTTCCCGTGGACATTCGTGACAACGCCGGCGTTCTTCTGGAAACGATCCGCTACACCTCCGCGGAACTGATCCATCACGAAGATGAAGAGTTTTCATTCTATGGGCAGGACCATTGGGTGATTACGCCGAAGCTTTCGATCGAGGCTGGAATACGCGCGGATCAACAGCGTATAACCCAGACCTTGCGTGCCGGGCCGCGGGGCAGCATTGCGTGGAGTCCTCTAGGCCGACTGGTGGTTCGGGCCGGTGCAGGTGTCTTCTATGACAGGGTTCCGCTGAATATTTATGGATTCTCCGGTTACCCTGTACAAACGATTACGCAGTACAACCCGAATGGATCGATTCTTTCGGGTCCCTATTCTTATCTCAATCTGACGGCGCGGGCGGCACTGGCGCTCTTCCCGGATCTCTACGGCCCGGGCAATCCGGCACCCAGCGCATTCGCTCCATACAGTTTGAACTGGAATATTCAGGCCGAGGAGACGGTATCCTCCAAACTTCGCTTCCGTGCCAATTATCTGCAAAGCGCGTCAGAGGGGTTGCTGACACTCAACCCGCAGACAGTGGGAGCACAGCGGACGTTTATTTTGAGTGGCACCGGCGAATCGCTGTTGCGGCAGTTCGACTTTACAGCGGCGTGGCGGCCCATGGATGAGAGCCAGATTTTCTTCTCCTACGTGCACAGCCGGTCGGTGGGCAACATCAACGAATTCAGTTACTATCTCGCGAACTTTCCTCTGGCTGTGATTCTGCCGGACCGCTACACCACTCTGCCGGGAGATGTTCCCAACCGGGCGCTGGCGTGGGGCACTTTGAGTCTGCCGAAGAAGTTCCGGGTGATGCCCAAGGCCGAATACCGCACGGGGCTCCCGTTCTCGCGGTTTGACGCACGCCAAACCTATGTCGGAGATCCCAACTCCTACCGGTATCCCCGCTATTTTTCGTTCGACACCCGGGTCTCCAAGGACTTCAAGATCAACGACAAGTACTCGGTGCGGTTCTCCGTGCTGGGTGCGAACCTGACGAATCACTTCAATCCGTTCAGTGTCCATGCGAATACGGGAGACCCTGCACAGGGCATCTTCTTTGGCCAGTACAGGCGCCGCTACACGATGGATTTTGATTTCCTGTTCTAAGCTCTTGTGGTCTGTCCGCAGGCAGCTGTACAGCTGTTTTCGTGCGTGCCTTGTAACAAACCGCCTGGCAGTGGCACTCAGTAACAGCTAAGCCGACTAGACTGGACTTCTTCATGTGGCTGCAGGCCGCTCCTTCCCGGGGAGCGGCCTTTTTTATGCTTTTGGTATGAAATGTCAGACCAATATTTATTAAATTAAGGCTTGAAATAAACTCCGAATCTGACACACTTACTGGTACGGAGGATACGCGAATATGAAGCGTTATCAATTTTATTTTGGCGGCGTTCTGCTCGCTGGACTACTGCTGCTGGTCCAGCCACAGGATGCAAAGGCGATCACGATCACGGTGCAGGAATGCGCAAATGGCGTTTTCCCCTGCGTGGGTGCGAACATCATTGACTCAGGCACGCAAACGACGGGAGTGGCATTTCTAGCCAACGGCGCGGACGTCCTGAATTATAACTTCGCCAACGCGGATGTGACATTTAATGGCACGGTTTCCGGTACGACCATTCTTGGACTTACCGCGAATATTGACGGCACGGGAACTGCAACGGCTCAGCCAACCGCGGGATTTTTTCTGGACGTATTTATTACGGAGAGCTTTCTAATAAACGGCTTGATTCAGGGCTTGCCCGGGGTCATTACGGAGTACAACGTCGGTACCTGTAACGCGGCGGCTGTGGCGGCGGGCAGTTTTGTGCAGGCCACGCTGGTGGCGAACGGGACGACACTGCCCATCATGGGCGGAGCGGGGAATTGTGCCGGCGGTGCCTTCAACAACGCGGGCTTCGCGTTCGGCACCATTCCGGCGGTGCTGACACTGACCGGGTTGGCCCAGTTCCAATTCAATGCCAGCGGTGCCGTGCAGGCGAGTGACTTGCCGTTTGGCGAGACGGAGACGGCTCCGGAGCCGGCAACGTTCGCTCTGTTTGGCAGCGCTTTGGTGCTCGCGGGTCTGGTGCGGAAGCATCGCACGGCGGCCGCGGCCCGTATCCGCTGACACCAAACCATATTTTTTCCTTGAGACGCGTGGTATCGGTTTGCCGGTATCGCGCGTCTGTTCTTTTACAGCGGTGTTTTTTGCGCCGCGATTGCTATACTGCGCTAAAGGACGGACTTGTCTCCAGATGGCTCTTCAACGCCGCTCGTATCTCGTAGTTCCGATTCTCGTACTCGCAGGTTCCATCCTTGGCGGAATGTACGGCCCACGGGTCGATTCTGTCTCGGCGGCACCCGCTGATGACGATGTGAAGACCAGCCTGAAGAACTTCACCAAGGTCTATACGGTGGTGGAGGAAAACTTCGCTGATCCGCTGAGTCCGGACAAGGCAATCTACAAGGGTGCGATTCCCGGCATGCTCCGGACGCTCGACCCCCACAGCAATTTCTTTGATCCAAAGGACCTGAAGCAGTTCCGGGAAGATCAGCAGGGACATTATTACGGCATCGGCATGACGGTGCAGGGCCGCAATGGAACGACCATCGTGGTGGCTCCGTTTGTTGGCTCGCCCGCTTACAAGGCTGGCATCCGCCCCGGCGACAACATTATTGAGGTCAACGACAAGAGCACGGCGAACCTGGATTCCACAAAGGTTGCGGACATGCTCAAGGGACCCCGTGGTACCGCAGTGCAGATCAAAGTGAGCCGCGAGGGTGTGGACACCCCGCTTATCTTCAATCTGGTGCGCGATGAGATCAGCCGCAAGAGCGTGCCGGATGCATTCCTGGTCAAGCCTGGCATTGGGTATCTATTCATTGAATCGTTCAATGAAACCACGAGCCGCGAGATGGAAGAAGCGCTCAAAGCCATGGACGAAGAGAAGCTCAAGGGGTTGGTTCTGGATCTTCGCCACAATCCCGGCGGTTTGTTGAATGAAGCCGTCGCGGTGGGGGATCACTTCCTGCCCAAGGGCGACGTCATCGTTTCCCACAAAGGCCGTTCCTCACCAGAGCGCGTTTACACGGCGCGCAACGGCAACAAGGGCCGCGATTATCCCATCGTTGTTCTGGTGGACCGCTACTCTGCTTCCGCCGCCGAAATCGTATCCGGTGCGCTGCAGGATCATGACCGCGCCTGGATTATCGGTGACAACACGTTCGGCAAAGGCCTGGTGCAGACGGTGATGCCGATGTCTGAAACCACGGCGCTCTCCATCACCACTGCGAAGTACTACACTCCGAGCGGCCGGTTGATCCAGCGCGATTACACCAATACATCGTTCTTCGAGTACTACTACAAGAACAACACGGAAGCGCGCAATCCGGCGGACGTGAAGATGACGGATTCCGGACGCACGGTGTACGGCGGCGGCGGAATCTCTCCTGATGAGAAGTTTATTCCCGCGAAGCTCGATACTTTCCAGGCCACCATGCTGGTCAAGTACGCGCTGTTCAACTACACCAAGACCTTCTTCGCCAAGCGCGGCAACATCAAGCTGCCCGACGGCTGGAAGGTGGATACCCAGGTCATGAATGACTTCCATGACTGGGCGCTCAAGCAGGGGATTCAGTTCACCGAAGCCGACTTTACGTCGGACTACGCCTGGACCCGCACCCGCCTGCAGAGCGAAATCTATAAGACTGCCTTCAGCGTGGACGAAAGCCGCAAGTATGACATCTCGACAGACCCCGCCGTCGAGAAGGCGATCGAGTCTCTGCCCAAGGCACAGGCGCTGCTGAAGTCCGCCAAGAAGATCATCGTGCAGAGAATGCAGAAGTAGAGGACGGGACCGTAGAGACACCAGCACAGATTGCCGTACTGGACGCGGGCGGCCAGTATTGTCACCTCATTACGCGGAAGGTTCGTGAACTTGGGGTGACGGCGGCGATTTTTCCCAGTGAAACGCCCGCTGCTGAGCTGCAGCACGTCCGGGGTGTGATTATTTCCGGCGGCCCCAGCAGCGTCTATGATCCGGCGAGTCCGACGATTGATCCAACGCTGCTGGCCTCAGGCATCCCTGTTCTTGGGATCTGTTACGGCCAACAGCTGATCACACATCTGCTGGGCGGCACGGTCAGCCATGGTGTAAAAGGCGAGTACGGTTTGGCTGTACTCGACCGGTTTGCGGTCGAATCGCCACTGCTGGCTGGCGTTGCGGAGCACAGTCAGGTATGGATGTCCCACCGCGATCTGGTGACTGCGCCTCCTGCGGGGTTCCGGTTCCTGGCCAGTACGCATACGTGTCCGGCGGCGGCGCTGGAAGATCCAACGCGGCGGCTCTATGGTGTGCAGTTCCATCCGGAAGTGGTGCATACTTCCTACGGCCGGCAAATCCTGCAGAATTTCGTTCTCGACATTTGCGCTTGTGAGAAGGATTGGAATCCCGCCGGGCGCGTGGCCCTGGTGGAAGAGCAGATCCGCCGGAATGTGGGCGACCGCAACGTCTTCTTCTTCGTTTCCGGTGGTGTGGATTCCACCGTTGCCTTTACGCTGTGCCTGCAGGCTTTGGGGCCGGAGCGTGTCCGCGGCGTTTACGTGGATACCGGGTTGATGCGTGAAGGCGAGACGGCGTTTGTGGAAGAGACCTTCAGCAAACTGGGCAGCGGCGTGGTGGATATTGAACGCGCTGCCGCTGAATTCCTGACGCCGCTCGCAGCCGCCACGGAGCCGGAGCAAAAGCGCCACATCATCGGTGAGCAGTTCGTGAAGGTGCAGGAGCGGATCATCGAATCGCGCGGCTTGCTCGACGGGCACTGGATTCTTGGGCAGGGAACCATCTACCCCGACACCATTGAATCCGGCGGCACAGCGAAGGCGGCGACGATCAAGACGCACCACAACCGGGTGCCTGGCATCCAGAAACTTATGGAAGCCGGGCGGGTGGTGGAACCGCTGGCGGATTTCTACAAGGATGAAGTTCGTGAAATCGGCCGCCAGTTGGAACTTCCCGCAGCGCTGCTGGACCGTCATCCCTTTCCCGGGCCCGGTTTGGCAATCCGCTGCCTGTGTTCCGATCATGCCGCGGCGGTGACCGCGACGCCCGATGGCTACATTGTCCCGGTGCATTCCGTGGGTGTGCAGGGCGATTCGAGAACCTACGCTCCGGTGCTGGCGATTGAGTCATTCCCCACGGAAGCCGCACGCCTGCAGGATACAGCGACGGAACTGATCAACCGGACTGCGGGCGTGAACCGGATCATCGCGCAAGTGGCTTCAAAGAGTCCGCTGGCTGAACAACAGGTTTTCGCCTGTACGATCACCGAACCGAGACTCGACCTGTTGCGCCGGGCTGACGCGATTGTGCGGCAGATGTCAGAGTCTTCGGGCTTCGAAGACAAAGTGTGGCAGTTCCCGGTAATTCTGATTCCGCTTGGAACAGCAACAGCGAAGGACTCCATCGTGCTGCGTCCGATTCAGTCCGTGGATGGCATGACGGCTGATTCGGTGTGTATGCCGGAAGCACTGTTGCGTGCGATGGCGGCGCGCATTCTGGAGATCCCGGGCATCCACGGCGTTTGGTATGACCTCACTCACAAACCGCCGGGCACGATTGAGTGGGAATAGTTAGCCGCACAGGCCGCCGTTCGCGGTTTCTCAACCGTTAGTTCACGCTGACGGCGCGGCGTTCGGTAATGCGGCGCGTGACAGCGCGCACGATTTTCGTGATATTCCGCCGGTTCGTCATTTTCCTGCCAAGTTGCAGCAGCGCCCTCGGCCGCCGGTAGAAGCGCCAGTAGGCTTCCTTTTGCAGTTTCTGGAGCCGCCGGGCGGAGAGTGCCTGGTTGTGGACGATGGGAAACAGTTCCTGGAGTGCCGCGGTGCCTTCTACCGAGAGTTCGCCGAACTTGCCGGCTTCCATGTCGCCGCGCAGCTTGGTGCCTTTGAACGGGGCCACGATCGAGATAAAGACCTGGTCAAAGGGTTCTTCGATGGCGAAGTCGAGGGTTTGGCGCACTTCGTGTTCGGTTTCGCCGGGGAAGCCAATCATAAAGAAGCCGCTGACTTCGATACCGTGGGCGCGGGCCCAGCGCAGTGCCTGCCGCGATTTGTCGATCTTGAGGTTCTTCCGCACCAGTTTCTGGAACTTCGGCGAAACGGTCTCAATGGCAATGGCCATGTAGTGCGTACCAGCCTGTTTCATGAGCCCGAGCAATTCGTCGTCAAAGCGGTCGCCACGGACGCCGTTGGGGAATTGCAGGTGGATCTTCAAACCCCGTTCCAGAATGCCCCGGCAGATGGCTTTGGCCCGTTCCAGATTGAAGTTGAAGATGTCATCGACAATCATGAATTCGCGCACGCCGTATTCGCGCACCAGCCACTCCATTTGATCGAGAACGGCTTCCGGCGGGAGGGCGCGGAACTTCTTCGTGTGGATTTCATGGCAGTATGAGCACTGGTAGGGGCAGCCGCGTTCTGTGATGAATTGCACTGCGCGGGGGCTTTTGGGGAAGTGCCAGGGGGAATCAAGCGCGAAATACTTTTCCAGATTCAGCAGGTCATAGGCGGGACGGGGGAGTTTTTCGATATCCGGGACGGTGGCGTTGCCGCCCGGCAGAATTTCGCCGCCGCGCATGGACCAGAGGCCGGGGATCGGGCCTGGAGCCTGTCCGTCGCGCAGGGCATCCAGCAGGGCAACCAGAGGGATTTCGCCTTCGCCGACAATCACATAATCGACCACGCCGGATTGCAGGCACTCTTCTGGGGCTCCGGAGGGGTGCGGGCCGCCGAAGACGGTGATGATGCCGGGGTGGGCCTGCTTCAGGCGTTTGGCTTCTTCGAGGGCTTGCGGAAGTTCGCAGGTCATGCAGCCGATTCCCGCGACGCGTATGCCGTGTTCCCGAATCAGTTCATCCACGCGGGAGGGCGGCATGTCCTCAAAGATCGTGTCGAGTATCAGCGGCTGGTAACCGTGCTCACGGACGTAAGCGGCCAGATGGATGTAGTTCAACGGCACATTCTGGATGTAGCGGTTCAGTGGGGCCGCGGGCCGTACGAACGCGATCATAACTTTGCAGAATAGCAAGCAGGCATGGCGGGACCAATTATTCTCGCGAACTCGTTTGCCGTATATGACGCGCCGGGATAGACTGTCATAGAATTGGTATTCGGTCGGAATCACGGACCGCATCTGGAGACGAACAGCACCATGGAGATTTCAAACGATCTGACCCGCCGTTCCGCAATGAAGGTTGCGGGGGCTGCGGCAGTCGCCGCCACCGCGCTTGAAGGCGCCCCGGCGGTCACCAAGAACAGCGGCGATCAGGTCCGCTTCGGCATCATCGGCACGGGCAGCCGCGGCGCCTACCTGTTGAAGCACTTGAAGGGCGTTGATAACGGTCACTGCCTGGCGGTCTGCGATATCAAGCAGGAAGCCCTGGATCTGGCCGCCTCCACGATCGGGACGAACCCGGCGAAGTATAAGGATTATCGCGAACTGATTGCCCGCAACGATCTGGATGCCGTCATTGTTGCGGTGCCTTTGTTCATGCATTTCCCCGTGACCAAGGATGCGCTGCTCGCCGGCAAGCACGTGTTCTGCGAAAAGAGCCTGGTGTTCAAGCCGGAACAGGTTGGTGAACTCCGTGCGCTTTCCGCTTCCCGTCCGAAGCAGGTGATGCAGGTTGGTTTGCAGCGCCGCTATTCGGTGTTCTATCAGGCCGTGAAGAGCATGATCGACAAGGGTCTGCTCGGCAACGTGACTCACATGTACGCCCAGTGGAACCGCAACCCCGGCTGGAAGATGAAGCCGATGCCGAACCTGGCAGACCAGAAGATGGCCAACTGGCGTCTTTACCGCGAATACTCCGGCGGTATGGCGGCGGAACTTGCTTCGCACCAGTTGGACGTTGCCGAGTGGATGTTCGGTGGTGCACCCACGGAAGTCATCGGCATGGGCGGTCACGACTATCACTTTGATGGCCGCGACATCAATGACAACATCCAGATGATCTACAAGTACCCGAAGAAGCAGAAGCTGATGGCGATGTATGCCAGCACCACTTCCCACCTTTCGCTCTTCGGCTCCACGCGCACGGAATTCGGCGAAATCATCATGGGCGATGCGGGTTCGGTGGAAATCACCATTGGTGACGATACGCACCCCGTGCTTGCCACGTGGTACCGCGAACCGACTCCGCCGCCGACGATCACCAAGGCGGGGGAAAAGTCCGCGAAGAAGGTCGCCGGTGCCACCATGGTTTCGGCCAGCGGTGCCAAGGGTGTGCCGATTCTGCTGGACCGCGACAAGGTCAACATCCAGCAGGACAGCTTTGTGGACCGCGAAACCAAGTTTGCGCGGCAGTGGCTCTACTCCAAAGGCGTGATGATGCCCGAAGAGCCGCGGAACCCGGTGGATACGGAACTCGAGAGCTTCTTCAAGAATTGCAAAGACGGTGGGACACCGCTGGCGAATCTGGAAGTCGGCCTCAATGATTCCATCAGCGTGATGTTGACGAATCTGGCGGTGGATGAAGACCGCAAAGTCCACTGGACGGAGTTCGACAAGTTGGCGAAAGGCAAGAAAGCTTAAGCGCCTCACTCCGCGTTGCGCGGTGTTTATGGAGAGGGAACAAGGCGGAATGCTTTGTTCCCTCTTTTGCTTTTTATTACAGCTGAAAAATGCACGTAAACTATCGTGCTATTGCCACTGGTGTGCAAATCAGCTAGTGTTGAGAAACGTGATCGGAAGGCGGCGCAGGAGGAGAACACTGCCCAGGACTTCGGTCGCAATCTCCATCGCGCTTCTGTGTGGCGTGACGCTGGCGTTTGCGGCATTTTTCGGGGTTCGTGCGCGGGAGCAACGGGAAATTCAGACTGAATTTCAGCTCACCAGTGAGAATTTTCTCTCTGCAGTGAAGCGCGAAATTGAGGCGAATCTCGCTGTGTTGCGTTCGCTGACTGCGTTTGTCGAAGTCTCTGGTCATCCTGACCGGCTTTCCTTTGAGACTTACGCGCGCCATGAGCAGGAATCGCACCCTACTGTGCTGGCGTTGGAGTGGATGCCACGCGTCAAGGATGCGGACCGGGCAGCCTATGAGCGGCAGTTGAGTCTCGAAGAGCGACGGACGATTCAGATTCGCGGCGGGAGTAGCAGTAATCCCAAACCAGAGGCTCCGCGAAGTGAGTATTTTCCGATTACGCGGATGTATCCCCGGATGGCCGCGCTGCAGGTTCTTGGCTTCGATTCCGGGGAACAAAAGAGTACCGCGGACATTCTCGACCAGGTGCGGGACACAGGGGAGCCACGGCAAACCAACCGGTTCCGATTGGTGGAAAAGACCGTTGACGGATTCGGCGTGCCGGTTTTTCTGCCGGTTTACCGGCCCGCGCTGACGAATGGATCGCTGGAGGAGCGGCGCCAGAATCTGGCGGGCTACACGCTGGTGATTTTTGAGGTTGCTGCTGTGCTGGAGAAAGCCGTTGGGCAGCTAAATCCGCTCGAGATCAATATCCAGTTTTATGACTTGAGCAGTCCGGCGGGCAAACGGCTGCTGCATTTCCATCCGGCGGCCAGTGAAAGAAACGGCAAGCCGCTGTCAGAGACAGAAGCTCTTACTCCTGCAGACTTCCGGTTTTCCAAGCGTTTCAACGTCGCGGCGCGGGAGTGGGCAATGGTTTGTACTCCCTCTGCCACGTATCTGAGCCAAAACCGCACCTGGCAGCCCTGGTGGGCTCTTCTGATGGGGCTGGCTGGAACATTCGCGATTGGTGCCTACGTTTCCCTTTCGAGCAGCTATGCGGCTCAGGTGACCCGGCTCAATGAGGGTCTGGAGCAAAGGGTGAGCGAGCGTACTGAAGCCCTGCGCCAGAGCGATGAGCGCTATGCCCTGGCGGCTTTGGGTTCGAAGGATGGCTTGTGGGACTGGAATCTGGTCAGCGACGAGGTGTATTACTCGGAGCGCTGGAAGAACATGCTCGGCTATTCCGCGGATGAGATATCGAGCGATCCCGAAGAGTGGTTGAAGCGCGTTCATCCTGATGATCTTCCCTGGCTCAAAGATTGTGTGGACAGCCATTTGACGCAAGGGACGCCGCATCTGCAGAGCGAGCACCGGATTCGCCACCGCGACGGCTCTTACCGCTGGATGCTTTGCCGTGGCGTGGCCGTCTTTGATGAGGCTGGCCGCGCTACCCGCATGGCCGGTTCCCAGACCGATGTTACCGCCGGGAAACTCGAAGATCCGCTGACCGGTCTTTCCAACCGGCTGTTCCTTATCGACAAACTGGACCAGGCAATCGAGCGCATGCGTTCCGGCAAGTCACCGCTGTTTGCCTTTCTGTTCCTGGATCTGGACCGCTTCAAGCTGGTCAACGACAGTTTGGGCCATGCGGTGGGTGACCGTCTGCTGGTCTCTATCTCTGAACGCTTGAAGGATTGTGCTTACCGCAGCGGCCTCGCACCGGGGCAGGTCACCCTGGCGCGCCTGGGCGGCGACGAGTTTGGAATTCTGCTGGACCCCGTGCCGGATTTATCGTTGCCGACAATGTGCGCGGAGAAGTTGCTGGCGGACCTGCGCCCTGTCTTCGATCTGAACGGCCACCAGGTTTTTGCTTCCTGCAGCATTGGTGTGGCGCTGGGGTCGGCGGAAACCAATCCGGAAGACGTGCTGCGCGATGCGGATACGGCCATGTATCACGCCAAGAGCCGCGGCAAGCAGCGCTATGAACTCTTCACCCCGGTGATGCGTGAGCGCGCGGTGGCGAGGCTCAATCTCGAAACGGATCTGCGCGGCGCGGTAGAACGCGGGGAGTTGCGGGTGCATTATCAGCCCAAAGTTTCTTTAGTCACCGGGCAGACGGTTGGGTTTGAGGCGGTGGTCCGGTGGCATCATCCGCTCCGGGGGCTGGTTTTTCCGCGGGATTTCATCTCGATGGCCGATGAAACTGGACTTGTGGTTCCCATTGGGGCGTGGGTGTTGCGTGAGGCTTGCGAGCAACTGGCTGTTTGGCGCGCCACGCAGGCGGGCCGGAACTTTACCATCAGTGTGAATCTCTCTGCCCGGCAGTTCGACGAGCCCGGCCTGCTGCAAAAGATGCGGTCGATTCTGGATGCCGCACGCGTGCCTGCGGAGGCGCTGAACCTGGAGATCACAGAAAGTATTGTGGCGGATAAAACCGAGGAAGCGATTGCCGTGCTGAACCAGGTCCGGGCCATGGGCATCCGGCTCAGTATTGATGATTTCGGTACGGGCTTCTCTTCGCTGAGTTACTTACACCGTCTGCCTTTTTGCGAGTTGAAGATCGATCAATCGTTCGTGGCCGGCATTGGCCAGAAGAAAGAAACCACGCAAATTGTACGAACGATCATTCTGCTGGCGCGGTCGCTCGAGATGAGTGTGGTGGCCGAAGGCGTGGAGACACAGGCCCAGCTGGATGAGTTGATCTCGCTCGGCTGTAACTACGCACAGGGATATCTGTTCGCGCCGCCCGTGCCCGCCGATTCCGCCATGAAACAGACGGATTTCTTCGCCCGCGTGTTGGCAGCGGACTAAGTCTTATTTACCGCCGAAGTGCCAGATCACGCCTTTCGGACCCACAGCCCAGCCTTCCCCCGTTGACGCAAAGCCCAGGGCATTGAAGTTGCCTTCTGCGGCTGGCTTCCAGGTTCTGCCGCCGTCAGGGGATTCATCCACACCAGTTGTGCCCGCCGCAAAGAGCCGCTTTGTTCCGGGCACGTACTGGATTGCGGAGCGATAGCCTTTCGGGCCGGGGGCCGCTTGCCATGTCTTGCCGCCATCCATGGTGACGGCGAAGTTATCGCGGTCTTCTTTGGGTGCGGAATAGTCGCCACCGGTCACCACGCCTGTCAGGTCGTCGAAAAATGCGATGGAGAAAATACCGCTGGCTGCTTTTTCATGGCGGATGGGGGCTTCCGAGACGGCCCAGGTCTTGCCCCAATCTGAAGAGCGATAGACTCGGGAGCCACCGGTGCCGCCGGAGACGATCCAGGCCTTGCCATTCCTGCCCGTGGTCAGGCAGGTTCCACTCGCGGCGAAAGCTCCTTCTCCCTCGCGTGCGGGGGGCATGGTGACGCGGTGCCAGGTGAGGCCGCCATCGTCTGTGAGTGCGGCGTAGAGTTGTCCGCCCACTGGATCTCCCATGAGGATGCCGCGCTTCGCATCCCAAAAGGCGATGGCGTCAAAGAAGCCCTGCGCCTCCGGGTTCTTGAAGGTCATGGTCCAGTTGGAGCCTCCGTCTGTGGTTCGGTAGATGCGTGAGCTTTCACCGGGGCCGATACTCATCAAGATGGCGTGGTCCGCGCTGAAGGCTTCGATATCGCGGAAGTCCAGCTTGTCGGCGTCTGGAACGTGGCCGGTCTGCCAGGTTGTGCCGCCGTCGAGTGTCCGTAACCACGTGCCGGCGGTGCCAGAGGCCCATGCGGTTTGGGCGTTGACGACGGATATTCCCCGCAGCGAGGCCGTGGTGTTGCTGGTCTGGGGGCTCCATTGGGCTGAAACAGCCCATGGCAGCAGCGCGAACAGAAAGAATCGTTTCAGAGACATGCGGTTCTCATCATGATAGACGGCAAAGGCCGGGGCGCGATAATCAAACCATGACTTGGATCGCGCCGGTGAGGGCGCGCGAACTGGAAGCGGCCGGGGCTCATGAGCAACTGGCCGTTGATGCGACAACATTGCTGCGGGAGGCACTGCCGGGCATGGATGTGGAGATCATATGGGATGGCGTATGGTTGCGGCGCATCGGAGCGGATTACTTTCCGGACCCTGCGCTGTTTTCCACGGAGACCCCACCTTTCGAGCGGTGGGCAGGGCAGGCAGCGAAGTTCCTGCGGGATGCGGATGATTACTGGTTCCACGTCTACCATCCGAAGCCGGGTGATGTGATCGTCGACATTGGTGCGGGCCGGGGCGAGGATGTGTATGCTTTTTCGCGCGCGGTCGGGCCTGCGGGGCATGTCTGGGCGATTGAGCCACATCCGGAAACCTTTGCCATCCTCAATGCGTTTTGCCGCAGGAACAAGTTGGGGAACGTCACCACGTTGCGCTATGCCTGTGTGGATGAACCCGGGGAATTGCAGATTGAGACGCTGCCGGTGTGGGAATCGAATTTCGTGCGCCCGGGGGAAGCGACGGCGGCCAGTTATCCGGTGACGGGAGTTACTTTTGATTCGCTGCGGGAGCGGTATCAGATCGACCGGATTGACTTCCTCAAGATGAATATTGAAGGCGCCGAACGGTTTGCGCTGCCGGGTTGCCGGGAGGCTTTGCAGTGTATTGCCAACGTCTGCATTTCCGGGCATGACTTCCGGGCGAACCGCGGCGAGGGGGAAAGCTTCCGGACGACTGCCTTCGTAAAGGAGTTCCTGCGCGATGCCGGGTTTACGCTGACGTCCCGTGATGACGATCCGCGTTATTATGTGCCTCATCATGTGCACGGTTCCAGAAGCGCGCGCCACCAAAAGAAAACGGCCGGTTCCAGATCCGAAGATCGGGAACCGGCCGTTGGGGAAGTTCTGACGTTTCGATCAGAAGCTCAAGCGCATGGCCGCCTGCATGATGCGGGCGGGGCGGGCTGCGGTGGGGAGCAGGAAGCCTGCATTCACCTGCTGGCCAGCCGTATTGAACTGCGCCGTGGTGTTCAGTGAGCTGAACTGCGTGTGGTTGAAGGTGTTGTAGGTTTCAAACCGGATCATCCACTTCACACGTTCCTTGATGGCAATCGTGCGGTAGAGCGAGATGTCCCAGTTGTTGGTGCCGGGGCCGGTGAGAGTGTTCTTGCCGAGGTTGCCGAATTGCGGGTCGGTGCTGGTGGAGAGCCATGCTGCGTTGGCAGCGGAAGCCTGCCCAGCGGGTTCCGGCGGCGGGCCGTAGGTGCAGGGCAGCGTGGGAACGCGGCACTGTGACACGGGCACGTTGGGGTTGGTGACCTGCAGTCTGGCGCTGTCAGACGCCGTACCGGTCGGGGTGGTGAGGCCGGTGATGAGGCTGTAGCCGGGGGTGAACGGGGAACCCGTAAGAGCGCGGGTCACAGCCGAAATATCCCAGTTGCCGGTGATGGCGCTGAGCGGCTTCATGCCCAGTTTCTTGCCGGCATCCGGAATCCGGTACATCATGCTGGCAGTGAAAACATGCCGGCGGTCAAAACCAGAGGGGCCATAGTTGCGGGAGTGGTTGTCGAGGAACGGATCGACGGCGCTGCTGTAGGCGTCGGCGACGTCGAGCGACTTGCTCCACGTGTACGAACCGTTGAAGGTCAGACCGTGGGTTGTGCGGTGCTGGAACGAAGTCAGCAGCCCGTGGTAGCTGGAGTTGTTGGCGAATTCGTAGAGATAGACGTCGCCATAAGCAGAGTAGGGCCGCAGGAAGTTCGTGGAGAGTGCACTCGTATTCTGCGGATTCTTGTTCTGCGGGTTCAGGTTCAGGAACTGCGCGCCCACCGGCACCGGGTTGATGTTGCGTTCCCAGAGCAGGTGGCGGCCCAGCGAGCCGGTGTAGCCGACCGAGATGTGATTGCTGCCAATCTGCCGGTCAATGCTGAGGTTGAAGTTATAGATCTGCTGCTGGTGCGGCACAGTGGCCAGAGAGTACACCGTACCGGTTGGCGCCAGATAGCCGGAGGCCGCGGACGAACCGATATCGGAGAAGGTGCCGTAGTAAGTCGTCGGCGAGTAAACTGCCGGCGGGTTGGTGGAAAGGTTCATCGTCGGGTTGCCCTGGATGCGGTCATAGTAGATACCGCCGCCACCGCGGATTGCGGTCTTGCCGGTGCCAAAAGGATCCCAGGCGAAGCCAATGCGCGGGCCAACGGCGATTGGGGAATTCTTGTAAATGCCGCCGGGAACGCCGTTCTTGCCGCCGATTAACTGGCCGTCGGCAGGGTTGCCGACACCAGGCACAAACAGGCCGATCAGACCCACGCCATACGTAGTGCCCGTTGTGGGATCAATGCCGACGTTCTTACCGTTGACCACAGCCGGGCGGATCAGCACCGGTGCGGTCTTCGGATCCCATGCGGCAGGGGAGAAGGAGCCGATCAACATGCGGGAGTCATACTGCGGCAGGTCGTGATAGAAACGTACGCCCCAGCTGATAGAGAAGTTGCGTTTTACCTTCCAGTCATCATTGACAAACCACTCGATGTTATTGAACAGATAGTTCGATTGCGGCCGGTTGAGGGCTTCCGAGTAACTGTCAAAGTAACCGAGGATCGCATTGGCGTAGGAGTTATTCGCGTCATACGGGTTATTGCTGTCCGTGTTGAAGCTGATGTTGCCGCGGATGGGCGGGCCGGCGCTCTGGATCTTCTGCGTATGTTCGATGTAGATGCCGGTCTTGAGAACGTGCGTGCCGGTCACCTTGCTCACATTGTCAATGAAGCTGTAGATCGTGTTCTGGTTGAAGTACGGCGTACCGTCACTCATGGTGGGGTTCGCGTAGTTCTGGATGCTGCTGAACGTCATATCCGGAATCGTGTTATTCGGATTCAGGGACGGGTTCCGCTGGGGGATCAAGATACCCAGCTTCTGCCGGTTCACCTTGTCAGGAAACTCGGGATAGTAATTCAGCGTGTTCTGACTGACCGCGAGGGAGGCTTCGTTGAAGAGGGTCGGGGAGATGGTGTTGGTGGAATGCAGCGTTGCCAGGCGGCCGGGTTGTTCGAAGTGAATCGGGCTCAAAACGAAGTTGAGTGAACCCGCCACCCAGCCGGCATTGCCGCCGGAATAAGGCACGTTCTGCTTGTCCGCGTTGTTGCTGGCGCTCACATAGATCTGCCAGTTCTGCTTGACGGCATAATCGATACGCGCTGTTTCCGTGCGGCGGTTATAGGGCTCGGAATCCGCCACATAGTAATTCCAGTTGTATTGGTTCGCCGGGTTGGGGTCAACGAAGTTCGGCGACGGGAACATATTGAGAATTGCCTGGCCCACAGGGTTCAGCCGCGAAGCAGGAATCACATTGCCAGGGAAGGCCGTCTTGTTGTTCAGCGGATCATTGACCGTGATCTTGGAACCGTTGGTATTTACTGACTTCGAGAAGTCACCTGAGCGTTCGAGCGCCGTGGGCACAGTCTTCGTGTTGACGGAGTAAGAGACAACCTGATTCTGATATTCCTGGTTGAAGAAGAAGAAAACCTTGTGCGTGTTGCGCAGAACTTTCGGGATCTGCACTGGTCCGCCGATGTAGTAGGAACCGATGTTATAGCGGTATTCCTGCCGCGGGCGGCCTGCGAGGTTCGAGAAGTAGTTATTCGCGTTGAGATCTTCGTTGCGGAAATACCAGCTGACCTGTCCGTGATACTGCGTGCCGCCACCTTTGGTAATGACGTTGATGGCAGAGGGGTTGCGTCCGTTTTCGGCGGAGTAGGCCGACATGAGGACCTTCACTTCCGCCACGGAGTCCATCGAGGGCATGCTGTGGACGGAACCGTTCGAACCGGTGTCGAGATTGGTGACGCCATCGACGGTCATGTTCTTTGAGTCATTGCGTCCGCCGAGAATGTAGATGTTGCCGATGCTGGTGGGGCCGGGTGCATCGCGGCCGTCCGAGGTATCCACCACACCGGGCATCAGGCTGACGGCGTCAAATAGATCGCGGCCGCGGAGGGCGATTTGGTCCAGCTGCTCGCCGCTCAACGTACCCGCGCGTTCGCCGTTTGCCAGATTGACGGTGACCGCATCCGCGACGACGGTGACGGATTCTGAAGCGCGGCCGACTTGCAGTTTGATCTGGCCGAGGGCGCGCTGTTCATCCGCGTTGATGGTGATGCCGGTCTCTTTATAGGTCTTGAATCCAGCGGCTTCCACGGACACGCTGAAGGTGGCCGGGGTCAAATCCGGGACAGAGAAGAAGCCGTCTTTCGTCGTATTGACAATACGGACGAAGCCGTTTTGTTCGCCAGTGATGGTCACCTTGGCGTTGGGAACGGTGGCACCTCCGGGGTCGAGGACTGTGCCGGATAGGGAACAGGAAGTATTTTGCGCCAGCATCAGGGCTGGCAACAGTAACGCGAAAAGT
Organism: uncultured Acidobacteriia bacterium; assembly: GCA_903923395.1. GTDB lineage: Bacteria > Acidobacteriota > Terriglobia > Bryobacterales > Bryobacteraceae > BOG-234. Next base: position 28,903 of record CAIXXM010000092.1, on the reverse strand, counting down.
AGTATTTTGTACATCTGCACTCCCATGCAAAATGCGGCGAACCGCTGTGCACGAGAGTCTTTCATAATGTATTTCAGATTGTCAATATTTGTTAAGCTTTTCGCTGCCTGCTTGCTCTGCGCGGCGATGTGTGTTGGGCAGTACGCGGGCGCAGCGGCGTGCGGAACGTGCCACAAGGCGGAGTTTGCGGCGCAAACGAAGAGCGGCCATGCGAAGGCTTTGGCTCCCTCCAAGCCGGAACAGCCGGGGCAATGGGCGTTTGGCGCAGGGAACCAGGCCGTCACCTTTCTGAGCCGGTTGAATGACGCTGATTATCTGGAACACGGCGAGACGTGGTACCGGGCCAGTGGAGGGTTTGACACCACGCCCGGGCATCCGGACAAGTCCGGGCTGCGGTACCGCGTTTTCGATCCTTCCGCCGGAATTCTGAAGTGTTTCGCCTGCCACACCACGGGTCCTCTGCAGGTGAGCCCGCAGGGTGAGATCCAGCCGCATGAGTTGGGCGTGCGGTGTGAGGATTGCCATGGCGCGGGTGGGGCGCATGCGGCGAATCCGGCGAAGGTGAAGGTTCCGAATCGCGGCCCCATGACAGGCGCGGCCATGAACACCATGTGCGGCAGTTGCCACCGGGTGCAGTCTTCCGTGGAGGATGGCAGCAACCTGCTGGACCCCTGGAATTCCCGGCATCAGCCACTGCTGCTGGCGGCCAGCGTTTGTTTTCAGAAGAGTGCCGGGAAGTTGAGTTGCGTGACGTGCCACTCGCCGCATCAGGCGCTCGATACCAACCAGGCCGCCTACAACCAGGCCTGCTCGGGTTGTCACTTGAAGCCGAAGCACAGCGGAGATGTCTCGGCACAGGCTTGCACGACATGTCATATGCCCGCGGTGCGGATCAATGCCAATCTCGCTTTTGCCAACCACAGGATTGCCGTGTACGCCAAAGGGGACGCACTCACGCCCGTTACGGCAACAAAGCCTTGAGTGCGAGGGTATCGGCCAGCGTTTGGGGATCTTTTTCGCCCAGCGACTGCCGGTCAATCTCAACGGCTCGCCGGTAAAGTGCCGCCGCGGACTTTTTCTCTGCCTGCGCGCGCGCCAGGGTGGTCAGTGCGATGGAAACACGCGGGTGCCGGGGGCCGAGAGAGGCTTCGAAGGCGGTGAGTCCGGTCTGGGCGTGTTGTGCTGCGCCGGCGGTCCGGCCGACCTTGAGCAGGGCATTGGCGAGGTTGATTTCACAGGTCGCGGTCTCTGGATGGTTCGGGCCGAAGTTCTTTTGGGCGATGTCACGGGCGCGTTCCAGAAGCAGTACGGACTCGTTGGGTTCGGTGACTTGAGAGAGACTGTTCAGAATCTTCGCGACGGCGTCTGATTCTTTCCCCTGTGCGAGTTCTGCGTGCTGCAAGGCGAAGCGCCAGGCGGCTGCGGCCCCGGCGGGGTCTTTTGCCTGGAAGCGAAGGTCCCCCAGGGCGGCGAGTGCGGGCGCGGCCAGCGCGGAGTTCATGCCGGGGGACGTGAGGGCTTTGCGGAAGAGCACTTCGGCTTCGCGCGGCGGCGAGACGGAGGCAAGAGTGATCACGCCGGCCAGTGTCTTCGGGGCGTGGGGGCCGAGATTCTTCTCATCAATTTGCAGTGCTCTTTGGAAAGCGGCGGCGGCAGCCTGGTTGTTGCCTGCATTTTTAAGAAAAAAGCCCAGGTCGCGCGCGGCTTGCGCGGTGCGAGGGTCATCCGCGCCAAATTCTTTTCCGCAGCGTGCGACGTTGTCCTCAAAGAGTTTGCGCAGCATGGCCGCGTCCGGCTGGAAGGCGGCGCAGAGAAGCGGGAAAAAGAGAAGAAGACACAGCACACCCCGACTTATAACACTTCCGGCGTTATATAGTGGCAGGGCCAACATGAGAATCCGCCTCTTCTTACCGCTCTTGACCCTGCTGGCCTGTTCGTTGCACGCTGCCGTGGAACAGGAACTCAAAGATGCCACAGGGAAAACGATCCTGAAATATGTTGTGGAAGTGCCTGAGAACCTGGCACCGGCGGGGACGAAAGATCCCGCGAAACAGGTTGGGCTCATCCTTTGTTCAGCGGAACATGACCGTCCCACGGGCGATGAGATTCTGCCGGTCTGGGAAGCCTTGCAACGGCTGGGGCTGAGTGACCAGTACATCCTGCTGGCGGGCCATCCGCAGGGGCAGAAGTGGAACGCTGCAGATGATGAACCGTTGAGCCAATTGTTGGCTTGGGCGAAGAAGACGTATCCCGTGAATCCGCGCCGCGTTTATATGTATGGCAAGGGCGAGGGTGGCAAGATTTCCGGGGAGTTCAGCATGCTGCATCCCGATCTGGTGACCGCCGGCATTAGTTATAGCTGGGGCATGTGGCGCATGCCTGTGGAGTTGAACCAGGCGCTGGATTTTGAGAAGTCCGCGCCGGAATTTTACATCGTATTGGGGCTGCGGGATCTGTCTTACCATCTGACCACCGTGCGCGATGCCTACCAGAGAATGAACGCCAAGGGCTACCACGTGATCTACCGCGAGTTCGCGGACCTTGGTGCGCGCACTTACCATCCGCCAAGTAATGTTGACGCACTGGAGTGGGCGACCAAGCTGCGCAACAAAACGCTGCCGCTTTCGCCGGAAGAGAAGGCGCTGCTGTTGAAGCCCGTGGTCAATGCTGCCGGATATTTCGGCAATCTGGCGCTGGTGGGTGGTGCGGTGGCCGGGCAGGCCGTGCAAAAGTTGCTCGATTCGCCCGATGCCAATGTCCGCGCGGCTGCCGCGGAGACCTGCAGCCATGCCATCTTCAGTGAGGCAACCATGGATGCGCTGGCGAAGAAGGTGACCGATGCCTCCCCGAAGGTGCGCCGTGCGGTGTTCCGTGCGCTTGCCGCGAATGCCAACTGGCGTTCCGCTGCCGCGCAGAAGGCACTGGTCGAGGTGGCACTGCATGGTGCTTCCGATGACGACCGCATTGCTGCCGTGGACGGGATTGCGTATGCGGTTCGCTACCAGATGCAGGGCGCGCGGCAGGATGCAGCTCTGTTCGCCACCCTGGTGACTCTGTTGACTGATAAGAACGAGGAAATCCGCACGATGACGGCGAATCTACTGGCACCGGTGAAGGATGCGGGCTATCGCGGTGACCTGGGTCGGCCAGAGCAGAAGACGCCCCCGGGCGGTTGGCCGAAATGGGTGGAAACGATGACGGCGAAGGCGGAAGATTACCGCTATGGCTATCGCGCCTGCGGGAAGGACACCGGTGAGGCCGTGGAGCTTTACTGCAAGGGCGGGGAACTGGTCGCGAAGGACCCGGCGCAGGCCTTTGCGGCAACCTTGAAAGCCGCGGAGCTGGGTTATGTGCCGGCGCAGGCGATGGTTGCCATGATGTACGCGGTCTCGAAGGGAACACAACAGAACTATCCCGAAGCAGTCAAGTGGTGGACCAAAGCCGCGGAGGCTGGAAACGTGCTGGCGGCACAGAGTTTGTCGATGGCTTACCGCGGTGTCGCAGGCGTCAAGGGCGACCCGGAACTTTCAGCGAAGTGGGGCAAGTTTGCGTCGGAACACTCTCAGGAGGAATGATGAATCCAAACAAAGCGTTGTGGGAAAAGGGCGACTTTACCGTTGTGGCTTCAACCATGCGGGAAGCCGGCGAAGTTGGGTGCGGATGTCACCGGGGTTGACATCGCTGCCAACCTGATGGCTGCTGGAAACCGGCGCGCCGCGGAGTTTGGTCTCGCCAATCTTCTGTTCCCGGAAGGCGATGCCTGTGATCTGCAAGGCGTGCCGGACCATACGTTTGACCTCACCATTTCCATCTTTGGGGGCCATGTTTGCGCCGAAACCTTTCGATGTGGCCCGTGAGATGGTACGTGTGACCAAGCCAGGCGAAAGCCGCAAAGGCGCGAGGGCAGCTGGCAAATCCAGACCAGAGACCGCAGCGTTCTGGCGGACCGAAGACGTCCGTTGTGAGGTGGTTTCTGAAGAGGATTGTGATGGGGAACTGGATTCCGAATGACCCCACTTCCTTTGTTTCCCAGCTGCTGCGGATCAGTTCCGCGTATACGCCGCCACCACCGGAGGGTTTTGTGAGTCCCATGGGCTGCGTGGTGGAGGCCAATGTGACGATGAACGCCTACGCCGCTGCCGCGCAGAACGGCAAGGTGGAAGAACTGCATCAGCTGCTTCTGGACCTGGCTGCGGCGGCAAATACTTTGGATAGTGGCGGCTTTTCCATCACTTCGACATTTCTCCGGGTGACCGTGCAGCTTTAACATTGGGGAATGAGGTTTCTCCTGCTGCCGGTTCTATTTTCCGCGCTTGCCGCCGGGCAAGACGCGCCAACGGGTTTCGTCCGCACGCCGGAAGTGTCCATTGCGTATTGGATGCTGGGTCAGCCCGGCTCAGCCACCCCGCTTTTCGCGGTGAATGGCGGCCCTGGGTTGTCCCACGTTTATATGCTGCAGAATGACGTTTGGCCGAAGGTATCGCGCACACGTCCGGTGATCTTTTATGACCAGCGCGGTACGGGCGCGTCCAAAGTGACGGATAACAATGTGCCGCAGACGATGGAAGCGCAGGTGGAGGATCTCGATGCCGTGCGCGCCCATCTGCATTTCGACAAGATAGATGTTCTGGGGGATTCCTACGGCGGCGTGCTGGCGATGGCCTATACGGCGGCGCATCCGGAACATGTGCGGCGGCTGATTCTCTCGGATTCAGCGGCACCGGCCTGGGGTGATCAGGTGCATCTGTTCCCGCAAGTGTTCCCGGACAAACTGGAGGCGCAGCAGAAGAACGCGGACCCCGAAGAAGGGCTGCGGCATCATTTCCAGTTGATCTTCTACGACGAGGAAAAGGCTGCAAAGTATTTGGCTGGCGCGAAGGATCTGGGGTTGGCTCCGGGTGTGGGTGCCGCGGTCCGGCGGGCGACAACCAAGCTCGATTTGAAGCCCGCCTTGAGTAAGTTCACATGCCCAACGCTGGTGATAACTGGCAGATATGACATGAATGTGGCACCGCTCACGGCGTGGAAGATCTATAAGGCGATTCCCGGTGCGAAGTGGGAGGTCTTTGAGAAGAGCGGCCACTTGCCGTATTACGAAGAGCCGGAGAAATATATCCGGGTGGTCGAGGAGTTTCTGGGGCGGTGATGAAAGAGATGTCGCGCGGCTGGGCAAGGGTTTTGTTTCTGGGCTTCACTCTTGTGTGGAGCGTTTGGGGCGCGTCCGGCCCGCAGGAGGTGCTGCGCGTCAAGCCGGAAGAAGGCGCGGTTTCGCTCAATGGGGATTGGAGTTTCCGCTATGTGGCGGGCCTCGATGCCAGCGCGGACGAAGCTTTCGTCCAGCCTTCTTTCCGTGTGGCGGATTGGAAGACCATGCCGGTGCCTGGGCACTGGGAGCTGCATGGCTTTGCTCCACCCCGTTACGCGTCGGATACAGACCCGGGTTTGGGCCTGTACCGCCGGACATTCCGTCCTGCGGAAACCTGGCGTGGCAAGCGGGTTTTCCTGCGCTTTGACGGCGTGCTGTTCGGAATGTCGGTCTATGTGAACGGGAAGCCGGTGGGCGAGTGGGCCAGCAGCTTTCATCCGGTCACCTTCGATATCACGGAGGCCCTGCTGCCTGGCGCGGCGGAAAATGTGCTGGCAGTCCGGGTGACGACACGCAGCAAGGGCTGGGATTTCGACACGATGGATTGCTGGGGGCTTTCTGGAATCTTCCGTGATGTAACCCTCTTCGCACTCCCGGAGATGCATCTTCGTGACTTCACGGCGCGCACCGTCCTCAACAGTGATGGAACGGCACAATTGGATCTCGATGTTACGGCTACGGGAGTAGGCACGGTGGCGGGGAAACTTGTCGGCCCGGATGGCAAAGCGGCGGGCAATTTCCGGATTGCAATGGATGGGCAGGGCCGCGGCTCCGCGCGCGTCGTCATCCGCGAACCGCGCCTCTGGACGGCAGAGACGCCATCGCTCTACCGCATGGAACTGGACCTCGAAGCCGGGGGTAAGAGATTGCAGCACTTTCAGGATCGAATCGGTTTGCGCCAGGTCACTGTGCAGGAGGGCGTACTGCTGCTGAATGGCAAGCCTGTAAAACTGCGTGGCATTGATCACCACGATATGTGGCCCGCTGAAGGGCGTGTTGCCACGGAGGCATTGATCCGGCGTGATTTGGAACTCATCCGCGCGGCTAACATCAACTTCATCCGGACCTCGCACTATCCGCCGCATCCCCGCTTTCTGGAACTCTGCGATGAAATGGGGATCTACGTGGATGATGAGGTGCCGTTCATCCATGGCCGGAAGAATCTGCAGAACCCCGATTATCAAGATGTTCTGCTGACGAGGGCGCGTGCCACGGTGACGCGTGATAAGAACCACCCATCGATCTTGTTGTGGAGTGTGGGCAATGAAAACCCCATCAACCAGTCAGGCCTGAATGCAGGACGTTTCGTGAAGGAACTTGATCCCTCGCGGCCCATTACTTTTCCGACGATAGGTTCATACTTCAAAGATCATTACCAGGAGTTCCCGGCCTTCGCGGACTTATACTCGCCGCACTATCCCAGCGCGAAGACGATCCGGGAATATGCGGAAACCCTGACCCGCCCCATCGTGGTGACGGAGTATGCCCATGAACGCGGCCTGGCCCGCAGCGGCGGAGGTGTGCAAGAGATTTGGGACGCTATGTATCATTCTCCGCGCGTGGCAGGCGGCGCTGTGTGGATGTTTCAAGACCAGGGGATTCTGCGCACCACTGCGGACCGCAAAAGTGTGGAGAATGCGGATCTGATGGTGTGGCTCGATGAGCACCGTTACTTCGACACCAATGGTTACTACGCGGTCGACGGCATTGTTTACTCAGACCGGACTCCGCAGACCGATTACTGGCAATTGCGCAAAGTCTACTCACCAGTGCAGGTGCTGGAGAAGTCCCTGCCGGTCAAGCCGGGCGCGCAGACGGTGTTACTCCATGTGGAGAACCGCTTTGATTTCCGCACGCTGGCTGGAGTGAAACTCCATTGGTCGCTGACGAAGAATAGAAGGGGCATCGCCCAAGGCGTGATTACTCCCGTTGCGGGGCCGCATGGTGCGGAGACAGTTCCTCTCGAATTGGTGCTGCCGGGTGAGTTGGGCAATGACGTGTTTGCCCTGGAACTCCGCTGCGTGGATGAGGCAGGCTGGCAGTTTTATGAGCATTCGCTCCAGTTGGAAACGCAGCCCGCCGGCCGGCGCTGGGAAGCTCTGTTATCTGCCATGGCGTCCAGAAAACCGGCTCTTGAGATTTCCGATTCCAATATTTCCGTGCAGCAGGGAAGTTATCAACTGCGTCTCGACCGGCGAACGGGACAGTGCGTATTGGTCGATTCGCGGGGTAACACTCTTGTCTCCGCAATTGGTCCCCACACAGGCAGGGTGCTTACCATCAATGAACTTGGCAAGCAGCGGGATGGCGAACGCAAATACTGGCGGGGTGAGCTGGTTACGGGTGCTTCCAATGTGAAGACTGGAGCGGTGGAGACGCCAGAGGGCGTGTTAGTCACGGTAAGTGGCACTTATCTGCGGCCCGGCTTTCCAGAGGAGTTTGTGGACGGCGAAGCCCGCCTGCTGGTGCGGCCCTCCGGGGCGATTGAAGTCAATTACCGCTATGCACCGGGCAAAACCACAGGGACATTTCTGGAAACTGGTTATGCTCTCGAATTACCCGCGGCGGCATCTGAATTCCGCTGGCTCGGGCAGGGGCCGTACGCCAGCTATCCCGGACGGGATCTGCTCGATGGTTATGGATTGTTCCACATGAACCGCGAAGACCAATACTTCCCCGGCAACCGGCGCGGTGTGGAACTGGCGCTGCTCACCAATCCTGCAGGCGCGGGAGTTTTGATGGCCGGGCGCGGGATGACCGTCTCACTGGACTACCGGGAAGGGAATACGGTGTTCTCCAGCCTCTCCGGTGATGCTGGTGCGGACGATGAAGCCGAAGGTGGCAAGAGCAAGAGCCGGAAAAACATCAGCGGCAAGTTCACCCTGCTGCCGCTGTCAGACGACTGGCCCGCGCTGCTCAAAGGCTGGTTTGGTGAGCCGGGGGAGAAGGCTGCGGTGAAGCAGCGGTATTTCCACAGCTATGACCAGTAAGTCATCCACCAAGCCCGACTCTCTTTAGTAAGAGCACAAACCGGCGGTCCCCCCGCAGAGAATCAAAGCCCGGCCGCAGCAGGATGCCCGGATTGAACCGGGCGTCATACGCAGTTTCAAGCCACTGCAGGGCGGGATCTTTCTCGCCCAGTGCCGCATAAACCAGAGCCACCTCGGGCGCATTGGCGCGCGGCAACCCGTTCAGGATCTTGCGGGCTTCCTCAGGTTTGCCGGAAGCTGCGTACGCAGCCGCAAGATTGGAGAGGATCGAGGCATTGCCCGGGGACAGAGACACGGCTTTTTTCAATGCGGAAATCCCTTCCGCATTGGCTTTCTTCTGGACCAATGCCAGCCCCAGTTCGTAGTGTGCGAGCGCAAATTGGGGATCGATCTCCAGAATCTTGCGGCTCTGGGCAATGGCTTCATCGTAACGGTGCGCCAGGACCAGCGCTTCGGCAAGATCAGACCCAATGATGCGCGAAAGTGGATCGAGCCGTTCCGCCGTCCGGAGTTCGGCCAGTGCACGGTCCATTTGGCCCTTGGCCACCAGGTGCCAGGCATACCACTGGTGACCAGTCGCATAGCTGGGATTCAATTCGATTCCACGTTCGAACTCGTGCCCGGCGGCAGCCCAGTCCCAGTCAAAGTTTTCCAGGCAGAAGGCGAGGGAAATGTGGGCGTCGGCGAGAAGCGGGTCCAGTTCCAGAGCTTTCAGCGCAGCCGCTTTGGCTTTTGGATACGCATCACGCGGCGGCATTACCCCGTATTCCCAATCTCCCAGCAGCGCATAAGAATCCGCGAGACCCGCGTAGCCGGGCGCACATTTTGCGTTCTTCCGGATCGCCTCTTCGAAAAAACTCACCGCCTTCTGCAATCCCCCGGCAGTTCTTTGGTTCCAGAAGAAGCGCCCTTTTAGCAGGGCTTCGTAGGAGGCGGGGACGATTCTGTCTGTCTTCTTCAGCACCGCTTTTTCGCTGGCGCTGAGACCCACGCGCACTTCCGCGGCGATCGACGTGGCCACCTGTTTCTGCAGGGTAAAGGTATCCTGCAGGTCGCCTTCATAGCTCCGGGCCCAAAGATGTTTATCTGACGAGGCCAGGATCAACTGGGCCGTAATCCGGACCCTGTTGCCGGACCGCAGCACGGCTCCTTCCACCACCGCATCCACATGCAAATCCCGGGCGATTTCGGGGAGTGGCTTGCGCGAGCCCTTGAACGCCATCACGGAACTGCGCGAGGTGACCTGCAATTCCCGGATCTGGCCGAGTTCGGTGATTAACTCTTCGGTCATTCCGTCAGAGAAGTATTCCTGGGATGGGTCAGCCGACAAGTTTTCGAGCGGGAGCACGGCCAGTGAGCGAATGACGGGCCGCATGTACCAAGCCCGTATGGCCAAAACTGCTGCCAGCAGGAGCAGCGGAATGGCGGCCAGGAGCCAGAGCGTCATCCGGCTTTTGGACGGTACCGGGTCGACAACCGTTGGCGGTGCGCCGGGGACAACGGGCTCTTCCCGCGGGTGCACGGGTGCGATGAACCTGTAACCCCTTCGTGGCAGGGTTTCGACAAACCTTGGATTCTCAGCCGAATCGCCCAAAGCTTGCCGCAGTCGCTTCACAGCGGCGTTGAGCCCGTGCTCAAAGTTGACGAAGGTATCCGAGGGCCAGAGCCGGTTGTGGATCTCTTCCCGCGTGACCAGTTCCCCCGGCTTTTCCAACAGGCAAAGCAGGACTTGCACCGGCTGTCCTTCCAGCCGGATCTTGTGCCCCTGTTTCCGCAATTCGCCCGACGGCACATCGAGTTCGAATACGCCGAACCGGATGAGGCGACCGGACTTTTGTTGTGCTTCCACTGCCCTTATTACCTCACAGTGCGGCAGAAACCGCGCATGAGGGGGTTTCACATGTCGCGGCAAGTGTCGATTTATCAATGAGATCGCGTGTCATGTACGTTCCAGCCCCGTGCCATTTACCGGAGTCGCGGAATCCCGCACACTCGGCTCCAGAACCACCACGAAAGGAAACGAAACAATGTCCGAATTCAACGAATCGATTGACCGCCGCGGCTTTTTGAAGTGCATGCAGTGGGCTGGAACGGGAGTCCTCTGGTCATTTACAGGCGGCATCCCGAGCTCCCAATTGCTCGGGGCACCAGCCAAACCGGCTGACTTCTCCTTTGTCCAAATCAGTGACAGCCATATCGGCTTCAACAAACCGGCCAATGCGGATGTCAACGCGACGCTCCAGACCGCGATCGACCGGATCAACGCAGTGCCTTCGCAGCCGGATTTCGTCCTCCACACCGGAGATCTGACCCATCTCGCCAAGGCGTCTGAGTTCGACAACCTGGACCAACTGCTCAAGGGACTGCGGCAAAAGGAAGTCTTCTACGTGCCGGGGGAACATGATGTCACCGGTGATGACGGCAAGCTTTATCTGGAACGGTTTGGCGCGCGCTCGAAAGGCAAGATGTATCAGAGCTTCGATCACAAAGGGGTGCACTTCATCGGGTTGAACAACTCGGTGCAGTTGGAAGGGCTGGGCCAAATTGGTGCGGAGCAGTTGGCGTGGCTCGCCAAAGACGTTGCCCGGCTTTCGCCAAGCACGCCCATTGTGGTTTTCGCGCACATCCCGCTCTGGGCGGTATATCCGGAATGGGGTTGGGCGACGAAGGACAGCGCGCAGGCGCTTTCCCTGTTGAAGCGCTTCGGTTCGGTCACTGTGCTGAACGGACATATCCATCAGGTCATGCAGAAGGTGGAGGGCAACATCACTTTCCACTCGGCGATGTCGACGGCGTTCCCGCAACCGGTACCTGGGAGCACGCCGGCGGCTGGTCCCATGAAAGTTCCCGCGGACCGTTTGCAGCAGGTGCTGGGCGTGACGAAGGTCAATTTTCAGGCCGGCAGCCATCATCTGGCGATTGTTGACGAGCCACTGGGTTGAACATGAGATATCTCTTCATCGCCTTTACAAGCGCCTGCGCGTTGCTCTTCTACAGCCTCACCCCGTTGCATGGTGCTGAGAGCGGGCGCGTTGCTTTTGAGAAGCGTTGCACGGGCTGTCACGCGCTCGATCATGAGAAATCCGGGCCGCGACTCGCTGGTGTCTTCGGGCGCAGGGCGGGAAGTCTTTCCAGTTATCCGTATTCAAAGCCGCTCAAGAAATCGAATGTGGTCTGGAATGAGGCAACCCTGGATAAGTGGCTGGCGGATCCTGATTCGGTGGTGCCGGATTCCGACATGGCGTTCCGGCTGAACAATCCCCAGGAACGCGCGGCAATTATCGCGTTTCTGAAGGGAGCCGGCAAGTGAGGCGATTGCTGATGGCTTTGGTTGTTGCTGTCTGCGGCATCATGGGGTGGCTCACCAGCTACCCCCGTATGGCTCCGGCGCAGGTGCCCCTTTTCGAAGGGGCGCAACTGGACCTGGTCACGCGGCAGGCTCTCGAACGGGCCTGTCAGGACTGCCATTCCCCCAATACCCGGCGGCCGAGGTACACGAGGCTGCCTCCTGCGGCAGAAATGATCCGGCACGATGTGGAGAGTGCCCGGTCACAGGTGGATTTCGGTGCCTGGGCCGCGAAAACTCCGGCAGAACAACTGGAGTTGCTGACCAGAAGTCTCCGCGTTGCCTCCCCTACAGCGCCGCCAGCACGATTTCCTGCGCTTCCGCCACAATCCGCGCCAGATGTTCCGCGCTGACCAGGCTTTCGGCGTAGAGCTTGTAGATATTCTCTGTACCGGACGGTCTGGCGGCGAACCAGCCGTTTTCTGTCACCACCTTGAGCCCGCCGATTTCCGCATTGTTGCCCGGAGCGCGGGTCAGTTTGGCCGTGATGGTGTCGCCCGCCAGTGTGGCTGCCTGCACCGCTGCCGGGGAGAGCTTCTTCAGAGCATTCTTCTGCTCTGGACTGGCCGGGGCATCGATGCGCGTGTAGTACGAAGTGCCGTACTTGGCGGTCAGGTCAGCGTAATGCAAGCCAGGGTCGCGGCCGGTGCGGGCACAGATTTCCGCCGCCAGCAGTCCGAGGATGAGCCCGTCTTTGTCCGTCGTCCAAACCGTGCCATTGCGGCGCAGGAAGCTGGCACCCGCGCTCTCTTCGCCGCCAAAACAGAATGTGCCATCGAAGAGGCCGGGCGCGAACCACTTGAAGCCCACGGGCACTTCACTCAGTGGACGGTCGAGGCCGGCTACCACCTTGTCGATCAAACTGCTGCTGACCAGCGTTTTGCCGACGATGCAGGAAGGCTTCCATTCGGGGCGGTTTTGCAGAAGATAGGAGATCGCCACTGCCAGATAGTGATTCGGGTTGAGCAGGCCGGATGAGGGCGTCACAATGCCGTGGCGGTCGGAATCCGGGTCGCAGCCCCAGGCGATATCGAAATCATCCTTCAGTTTGACCAGGCTGGCCATGGCATAAGGGCTGGAGCAATCCATGCGGATCTTGCCGTCATGATCCACGGACATAAAGCCGAAAGCGGGGTCGAGTGTTTGGTTGACCACCGTGATGTTGAGGCCGTACTTCGCCGCGATGGGTTCCCAATAGGGCAGGGACGCGCCGCCGAGCGGGTCAATGCCGATGCGAATGCCCTTTTCACGGATGATGTCGAAGTCAATCACCGCGCCGAGATCGTTCACAAAGGGAGTGATGTAGTCGTATTGGTGTGTGGTGGGGGCGTGCAGTGCATCGCTGGTGCGCTTCACGCCGGTGAGTCCTTCGCGGATGAGTTCGTTGGCGCGCTTCTGAATCCAGCCGGTGACATCCGTATCGGCGGGGCCGCCATCGGGAGGGTTGTACTTGAAGCCGCCATCGGAAGGGGGATTGTGCGATGGCGTGATGATGATGCCGTCGGCCAGCGCTTCCGTGCGTCCGCTGTTGTAAGTCAGGATGGCGTGCGAGATGACCGGCGTGGGCGTGACGCCATTGCCGGCTTGCACCATGGTGACGATGCCATTGGCGGCGAGGACTTCGAGCGCGGTTTTCTGTGCCGCGTCAGACAGGGCATGGGTGTCCTTGCCCATGAATACAGGGCCCGTGATGCCCTTCGCGTTCCGGTAATCGACGATGGCCTGCGTGGTCGCCAGGATGTGCGTTTCGGTGAACGTGCCGTCAGTCGAGGTGCCGCGGTGTCCGCTGGTGCCGAAGGCAACCTGCTGAAGAGGGTTCGCCGGGTCGGGTCGCAGCGAATAATAGTCGCTTTCGAGCTTGGCGAGATCGATGAGGAGGCTCTGCGGAGCCGGAAGTCCTGCGAGTGGTGAGAGCGCCATGGATGTCACTTCAGAGTTTATAGCGACTTGGTTGTTCCGCCGTCGATGTCGATGAGCGAGCCATGTATCCAGCGGCCTGCGGGGCTGAGCAGGAAGGCGGCAAGAGCGGCGACATCTTCGGGTTCCCCAACGCGCGTGATGCGTTCCTGCTTCACAAAATCCGCCTCGGAAATGGTTTCGAGACGCTTCTGCAAACGTGCCGTGCGAACGGGTCCGGGGTTGAGCGCGTTCACTTGAATTCCATCGGCAATGCCTTTGTCGGCGATGGCTTTGGTGAAGGACAGCAGCGCGGCATTGACTGAACCGCCGATCGAGAATTCAGGGCCCGGTGTCTTCCCGCCGACCCCCGCGATGTTCAGCACCGAGCCCTTTGCCTCCCGCAAGTAAGGCCAGGCAGCCCGCGTGAGCCGGACGGCACCGAAGAGTTTCAGGCTGTAGCCATCCAGCCAGTCGGCATCGGTCAGGGCTTCGAAATCGCCGCGCTTGGTGGCGCCGGCGTTGTTGACGATGGCATCGATGGAACTACACGCGGCGAGTGCGGCTTCGACGAGATGACCGGGGGCGTCTGGGTCGCGCAGGTCCATCGCAACGGTGAGGGATTCCGGGCACTGCGCCGCCACTTCGTGCAGCAGTTCTTCATCGCGTGCGGAGAGCACCAGTCGCCAGCCGTTTTGTGCGAGAAGGAGCGCGATGGCTTTGCCGATGCCGCGGTTGGCACCAGTCACGATTGCGGTTTTCATTTCTTGCCGAGTCCTTTGATGAGTCCGCCGAGTGCGCCCGCTGCTTTTTGCGCGGGGTTGGCAATGGCGCCGAGTTTCAGTTTGGCCATGGCTTCGAGATCCGGCGTGATGACGGGTTTCGCCGTGGTGCCCTTGACGTTGGTGGGAATGATGAGTTCTCCATTCTTGCTGGCGATCACGGTGGACATCAGGCCGCCCACCAGTTGTCCGCCGAAGCTCTTGCTGGGGCCGGTGGCAAGGGTTGCCGTGAGCTTCATATCCAGGGCCTGGTTGACCAGATTGACAGAGCCTTTAGCCGCGACGCCACCCTGCGGGATTTCCCCGGTCAAGTTACTGGTGTTGGCGGTGCCATTGGTGAACTGCAGGTCCCCCGCAAGTTTCTTGATGGGTGTCTCGTTGCCTTGTGGCGGCGTTGCCCCGGTAAACTTGGCGATCTTCCCGAGTTCGTTGATCATATCCAGGTTTCGCAGCTTCCCGTTGGCGAGGTTGAAGCCCAGCGTGCCGTTCAGGGAGCGGATGATATCGCCGTCTGGAGTTACTGTGAACTGCAGATTCGTCTTCGCACTCAGCGTGCCGAAAAGGGTATCTTTCGCCGCACTTACCGCGGTTAGAAGGTTGTTAGCGCTGATGCTGTTCAGCGCCAGTTGCAGACTGAAAGCCGGGTTCTTCGGACGGAGATCGGCATGCATGGAGCCGGTGGCCGTGCCGCCAAAGAGGTCGCCGGAGAGTTGTGTGAGCTTCAGCACGCCGTGGTCGAAGGACGCGGTGGTTCTGACTTTGTCCAGTTCCAGACCACCGGTGAGGATGCTGCCCAGTTCCAGCGTGCCGGCAGCCGAGAAACTGTCGTAAGTGCTGCCCTTGGATTTTGGGGCCGCCGGTGCTGTTTTCGCGGGAATGGCCAGAGACTCCAGTTCCGCCACGTTAATGGTGTCCGCCTGTAGCGCAAAAGTAGCTTCGGGGCGCTTCAGATTCTTGACTGCGATGTTTCCCTTGAGCGTGCTGGATGCAAGACCGGCATTCAAGTCTTTCAAAGCGAAAGAATCCTGGTCAAATTTCACCTCAACATGCCGGATTTCAATGGGCTTCGTCAGTGATGTTGGCTTCAGGAAAGCATCGTTGATGGTTGCCACGCCGGAGAGCAAAGGCGCGTCGGCGGTGCCGTTGATGTGAACGTTGGCGAAGACCGTGCCGCGGGCATCCACGCCGGTGGAGGCACCCATCACGCCAGCCAGATGTCCCAGTTCGGCAATCGAACTGGGCGGGATATTCAACAGCAGGTCGAGGGCTGTCCTATCTCCCTGGGCAGCGGTTTTGCCTGTCAACGTGAAGTGCTGGCGGTCGAGTTGCAGATCGAGCGGTGTGATCTCATAACTCGACGCGGGCAGATTGCCCAGGATCTTGAAGGAAAGGTTCAGCGGGAACGGGATTTCCACTTGATTGATCTTCAGGTGACTGGTGGAAAGAGCGCCGCCAGCCGTGAGATTGCCTTTGTCCAGCCGAACGTCCACGGTGCCGGAGACCTCCCCTTTGTAATGGCTGAACTCCTGCGAGTTGGAGATATCGGACAGGTCCGCGATGGAGACCTGTTGCAAGGTGAGGTGGGCGTCCAGGGGAGTTAGTGCGGCGGAGGCAGGATTCAGCGGTCCGGCGGTTGCCCGCAGGGCGAAGGAGGCACCGTCTTTACCGGGAAGATGCAGCGAAGCGGTCACCTTGAAGGGCGCGGCGGTGGAGAAATCTTCCACGGTGAGGTTGATGTGGTCGAAGTCAGAGGCCTGATCCGGATGCAGTTGATCGGAAAGGCTCACGATGCCATCGAGAATGCTCAGGCTGCCCAGCGAGAAGGAACTGCTGGAACTGCCGCTGGAACCCGTAGCGCCGAGATTCGCGAAGTTCCATTTGCCTTGCGCATTGCGCACGATCTGCACGCGCGGCTTCGAAAGGCGCAGTTCATCCACCTTTGGACTGCCGGTCAGAACACCAAAGGGGTTGGCGCTGGCATAGACTTCCTCCGCACTGATGAAGGGCGTGGCGGGGAAGCCCGCGGGCTCCGCGATGGCCAAGCCTGTGATGCGGATGGATGGCGGAAACAGCCGCACGCCGAGTTTCGCAATCGTGACCTTGCGGCCCAGAGCGGAGGACAACTGCTGTTCAACGTTCGGGCGATATTTGTCGATGCGCAGAAGTGAGAGAGAACTCACCAAAACGACGATGCCGGCGATTACCGGCAGTACTATTTTTTTCATGGGAGTTCGAGTTTGGAACTCCCATTCTAAGTGCTTTTGCGGTTATTGGATATGAATATTGTGCGACTCAATGGTGCTGGCCGTGGCACGTTCGGTTTCGGCGATGGCTCGGCCAAGATCCGCCTGCGCCCGGACTTCGCGGCTGCGTGCGGAAATCAATTCCGTTTGGCGTTGCAGCACTAAGAACACGCTGGAGGTTCCGGCCTGGAACTGCCGTTGCTCACTGGCATATTGCGCTTCTGCGTATTTGCGCGCGGAGACGGCGGCCTCCAGCCTGGCCTGCGCGCTGGCCGCATTCTGCAAAGTGTTGCGGACGTCCGCCTCGATGGCCAACTGCACCTGCGATTGCTGGGCTTTGAGCCGTTTGCCTTCAAGAGCGGAAACCTCCGCCTGGGCGACCGCGGTGCGGTTTCGTATCGGAAAAGACATTTGCACGCCCACCGAAGCACTGGGATAACTGCCCGTGGCGAGGTTACTTACCGATTGCGAATAACCGCCGACGTACTGGCTGGGAAGTGAAGAGAGCGAACTGAATAGATTCCCGAAGGGACTTGAACCCGGAGGCAGTTGCCGCCCCGCAAGACCGGCCGCGCTGAGTGCCGCTGTCGCGTCGATTTGTGGTTTCAGCCGCTCACGTGCGAGTTTGAGATCCAGTTGATTGGATTCGAGGGCGATTGCATTCTGGGCCAGTTCGGGCCGCTTGGTCAATGCCGCTTTCTGTGCTTCTTCGAGCGCCGGAGTTGCAGTCGCGGAGGGCGGCGGTTCTGACGGAATCAAAGCAGCGGACCAGAGCAGATCGGAACGGTCAGCGGTCATCAGCTGCTTCAGGTTGTTTTCGGCCGCGGTAAGACTTTGCTGCGCGGCATAGACACTTTGCTGGAAAGTTGCAATCTGCGTCTGCGTTTGCACCACATCCACGGGAGCCAGAAGACCTTGCTCTAACTGCCTGCGGTTACTGGCGTCCTGTTGCTGTGCCAGGCGCACGGCCTGTAACTGCACTTCCAGGTTCTTGTAAGCGTAATCCACTTCCCAGTAAGCTTCAATGGCCTGACTAACCACCTCGATCACGCGCTGCCGGAACTGTTCGGCAGAAAGATTCAGATTCTTGCGCGAAAGCTCAATGCGGTAGCGGTTATCGTCATAGCGCATGCCGCGCCAAAGGGGTTGGGTTAGATTCAGGTTCAAGCTGACAGGGAACTGCGGGTTAAGGCTCACCAGCGTGCTATCCGTGCTTTGGCGTGACTGCGAGAAATCCAGTTTATAAGTTCCGCCCAGAATGGGGAAACTGCCGCTGAGACTGGGGTCGAAGTTCAAACTCTTTTGGGTAAGTTTGCCGTTCGCTGCACCGGTGATCAGTGAGGTCTGCGGCGTTACGGAACGGTTGCGCGTCGCCGTGGTACCCAGGCGCGGGTCATAGACGCCCTGTGCCGCCACAATGTTCCGGGAGGCTTCCTGCCGGTTGATGCGGGATATCTCGATGTCCCGGTCATTCGCGATCACACGTTCGATCACTTCCGGGAGAGTGAGCTTCGCCTGCGTGAGAATGCCGATCCGCACCGGCGGCTCGAAATCCTGTGCGCCAAGCGAGGCCGCAAGGGTGAGTAATAGCAGAGTGCGCTTCATTAGAGCACCTCCCCTTCCAGCACCGGGACGGGTTGCTTCTGGAAGCGCCGGAAGGGTTTCCATTCGCTGATATCTTCGAAGATCGAGTAGAAGACGGGAACCGCGAGCAGGGTCAAAAGGAGGCAGAGGGATTGTCCTCCAACCACGAGAACGCCGATGGAGCGGTTGGTTGCTGAACCCGTACCATTCGAAAGCACAAGCGGCAACATGCCGGCCACCAGAGCAATGGTGGTCATGAGAATCGGGCGCAGACGGTCACGGTTTGCTGTAATGATGGCGTCATGCCGTTCCATGCCATGGGAGCGCAGGGTGTTGGTGTGGTCAATCTGCAGAATGGCGTTCTTCTTCACGATGCCGAAGAGCAGCAGCAGGCCGAGGCCGGAGAAGATATTGACCGTCTGGTGCGTAATCAGCAGAGAGACGATGCCGAACGGTATGGCAAGCGGCAACGTCAGAAGGATGGTAATCGGATGAATGAAGCTCTCAAACTGCGCGGCCAGCACAAGATACATGAAGATGAAAGTAAGTGAGAAGGCCAGGCCGAAGTAATAGCCTGTGCGGCTAAGTTCCTTGGAGGCACCACTTAGTCCGGTGCGGTAATCCGGCGGGAGGTTCAGAGTCTTCGAAATATCATTCAACTGGCTGATAATCGCCGCCTGCGAACCACCCGGAAGGACGTTACAGGTGAGCGTCACCTGACGCTGTCTTTGGATGCGGTTCACCGCGGAGGGTCCCGAACCGGGGTGAATGCGCACGACTTCATCCAGGCCCACCGCGCCGCGCTTGGACGAGGGAACGGACATCTTATGCAAGCCTTCCACACCGCCGCGGAACTGTTCCGCAGCACGGACGCGGACATCATACTGATCTTCACCCGCGTTGAACGTGGAGGCGACCTGACCGGCCACAAGCGTGTTCAGGGCCTGTTCGATATCCATCACCGAAACGCCCAGATCCGCCGCGCGCGGGCGGTCGATATCGAGTTGTACCTCGGGCTTGCCATTGCGCAGCGTTGTATCCGCGTCCGTAACGAAGGGGATCTCCTTCATCTTCTTCAGCAGGAGTTCGGATTGTTTGGACAACTCATTGAGATCGGGACCCTGCATAAAGTACTGCACCTCCGCGTTGCTCTGGTTGCCGCCGACAGTGGAGACCAGTTCCACACCGGAATGAATCTCAGGCGGGAGTTTCTTCAACAGGTCGCGCGTCTGCTGCATGAGAGTTTGCTGCGAAACACTGCGGGTATCGATATTGGTCAGTTTGACGTAAATGGATGAAGTATTGACGGATTGATCCGTACCGGCACCAACGGTCGCAAGAGTATGTTCCACACCGGGCAGCGCGCGGATGTCCCGGGCGATGTTCTCTGTTACCGAGGCCGTTGCGGCGAGCGAAGAACCTTCGGGAGTGCGCACGAGAACGTTGAACTGCGATTGATCATCAGCGGGCAGAAAGTTCTTGCCCACGAACATGAACAGCGGCACGATGCTCATCACGGTAAGTACGCTCAGCGCCACGACGGTCTTGCGGTGCGCCATCGACCAGTGAAGCATCTTCGAATACCAATGATCGAGGAAGTGGAAGACCGGGGATTCCTTGGAAGACTTGCCACCTTCTCCATGCGGCTTCGGCGGCTTGATGAACCGCGAGGAAAGCATGGGTGTCAACGTGAAGGAGACCAGCAATGAGACCGCGATCGCGAAGGCCGACGTGAAGCCGAAGGAACTCATGAAGCGTCCCACGATGCCGCCCATGAAGCCCACCGGCAGGAAGACGGCGAGCAGGGACAGTGTTGTCGCCATCACGGCGAGGCCGATTTCGCGCGTCCCTTCAATAGCTGCTTCGAAGGGCGACATATGCTTCTCTTCCATGAAGCGGAAGATATTTTCAAGCACGATGATCGCATCATCAATCACGATGCCAACCATCAGCGTAAGCGCGAGCATGGTGATCTGATTCAACGTGAAGCCCATGGCCGCCATCAGGCCGAAGGTCGAAATGATGGATGTCGGGATGGCAATGCTGGCAATCAAAGTGGTGCGCCAGTTGGCGAGGAATAAGAAGATCACCACGGACGCGAAGATACTGCCCAGCACCAGATGTTCCTTAATCGAATTGACGGCGGCTTCCACGAAGACGGATTGGTCGCCGATAACTTCGGTTTTCACATCTTTGGGCAGGGAAGCCTGCAGTTCCTTGAGCCGCTCCCGGACATCTTTCGCCGTGGCGACGGTGTTCTCGCCCGATTGTTTCGAGACCTGCAGCGTAACTGCCGCGGTGCCATCCAGTCGCGACGTGCTGCGCGGTTCCTGATAACTGTCTTCCGCGGTGCCGATATCAGCGATCTTGACCACATAGCCGCCGCGGTTGACGATGGAGATCTGCTGGAATTGCGCCGCGCTGGTCACCTTGCCCGCCGTGCGGACCGTAAACTCCTTCGTGCCGGAGTTAAGATCGCCGCCGGGCAGTTCGAGATTCTGCGCTTTCACGGCATTGAAGACGTCATTGATGGTCAGGTTGTAAGAACGCAGACGGTCCGGGTCAACCATCACATGCATCTCACGGCGCGCGCCGCCGATGATCGCGACCTGCCCCACACCCTTCGCGTTTTCGAGCTTCTGCTTAATCTCCTTATCCGCGATCAGTGTCAGATCCCGCAGGTTGCGGGGCGCGGAGACGACGACATTGATCACGGGCTGCGCATCGGGATCGAACTTCTGCACCACAGGGGACTTGGCCGTCTGTGGCAGATCATTCACAATCAGGTTGACCTTGTTCTGCACTTCCTGCGCGGCAGTGTCCCCATTCTTGGCAAGTTCGAAGGTAATGACGACGAGCGAACGGCCTTCCGATGACGTGGACCGGATTTCATCCACCAGGCTGATGGTATTCACAGCATCTTCGACCTTCTTGGTGATCTCGGTTTCCACTTCTTCGGGGGAGGCACCGGGGTCGGAGATGATGACGGAAACGGTGGGGATATCGACTTTCGGGAAGAGATCCACACCAAGAGAGAAGTAACAAAAGACGCCGACCACGACCAGCGACAGGATCAGCATGGTCGCAAACACGGGGCGCTTGATGCAGAGTTTGGCGAGTGCGTGCATGTTATCTTGCCCCCGCTTGTACTGGAACACCGTCGAAGAGATCACGCAGATTGGAAGTTGCGATGACTTCGCCGGTGGTGATGCCGGAGATGACGCGGACCGAATCGCCTGCGGGATCTCCCAGCGCGACGACACGCAGCCGGGCCTTGCCGTTGACGACGGCGAAGACTTGATTCGAATCCGTCGTCTTGTCGCGCAGCACGGCGGCGCGGGGGATGAATACTGCATCCACGCCGCTGGGAAGAATTACTTTGCCGGTGGCGAACATGCCGGGCTTCAAAGCACCATCGGCATTATCGAACTTGGCTTCGAGAATGAACACGCGTGAATTCGGATCGACCGAGGGGTTGATGGCGGAGATCTTGCCATGGAATTCACGGTCCGGGAAGGCGGAGACCTGCGCGCTGACGTTCATCCCCAGCTTCACGGAGGAGGCCCGATATTCCGGTGCCTGCAATTGCAGTTTCAGAGTGCCGACGCGGACGATGGTCGCGATCTTATTCGTCAGCGCCACGTATTGCCCCACGGCCACGGGGCGCGCGGAAATGAAGCCATCGAAGGGCGCGCGGATGGTGGTGTCTTCGAGCGCCTTCTGCGCCTGCGCTAACTGCGCCTTCACATTTTCGAGGCTCGCCCGCGAAGTGGAAACAATTTCAAAGCTCTGCCGTGCTGCGTTGGCGGCCGCCTCATACTGCTGTTTCGCCGCATTGGCCTGGGCTTCGGCGGTTTCCTGCTGTGTGCGTGCCTTGTCATAGGCGCTTTGCGAAACATCTCCGGTGGCGATCAGGTTGGCATAACGTTTGGCATCCGTAGCGGCGAGCCGGGCCTGCGCCTGCGCGGATTGGTAATTGGCCAGCGCCGCCGCTACTTCCGGGACCTTGTTGGGGTCGAAGTTGCCCGCGGAGTAGCCGATGCGGGATTGCGCCTGACGGAGTGCCGCGTCTGCCTCCTGCATCTGCGCCTTGGCCTGCTGCAAGCGGAGTTCGGCATCTCTGTGGTCGAGTTCGCAGATGACCTGGCCCTGCGAGACTCGGGAGCCGGCATCGACAGGAGTGCTGAGTACGCGCCCGGCCACAAGCGGTGCGATGTCCGAGGTTTCATCGGCCGCGAAGGAGCCGGTTTCCTGGAAGCTGTCCGGGACGTTGCGGGTCTCCGCGATGGCGGTGGCAGTGGTAACCGGCTTCGCATCTTTTGCCGCAACAACGACGGCGGCGGGCTTGCTGGCGCAAGCGGTGAGGAGCAGAGCGGCTCCTGCCAGCAGGGCAGGGAAGTATTTCATGATTGCTTTCCTTGGGGGAGTAAGAGGCCGTGAACCAGGTAACGCGTGAAGTCAGAGATCACCGTGTCGTCGTTCTGATCGGGACACGGGTCAAAGGTATGAATGAAACGGTGCAGACTGTAAAACTGGGCACCTCCGGCAATGAACAGCAGCATGGTGAAGGGATCGCCGGGGCGAATTGCTCCCTCACGCTGCCGCAGACCGATATATTCGGCAAACTTCATGCCGATCGGCATGTTGAAGCGCTGCATGTGCAGGGCGGCGAGTTCGTGGCCTTCAAGTGCGGCCATGTGAATCAGCCGTTCCATCTTGGGATGCCGGCGGCTCACGCCAATGATCTTCGTCACCAGCAGGCGCAAAAGACCCTCATCATCCCGGTCGTCCATCAGCGTTTGTGCTTCCGAAAGCCATTCATCGAGCGGCTCCACAGACTTGATGTAGTCCAGAATCGCGTTGTAGAAACCCGATTTGGTCTGGAAATGGCGGAAGATGATCGCTTCGGTGACCCCGGCCGCCGCGGCGATCTCGCGCGTTGTCGTGCCCGCAAAACCCTTGCGGGAGAACAGGTCGATGGCGACTTCGATGAGTTGTTTTCTGCGGTCCGCGCCGGAGAGACGGCTGGAGTGTAGTACTTCTTCCTGGCTCAAACCTCAATTATAAGTAAGTGCTTACTTACTTGGCAAGTGGTAGGCGCGAATCGCATTCTCCCTGAAGTACTTTTCGGCCACACCCGCCGGTTTGGAGAGGAAATATTCTTCGACGATCCGGAACGCCACTTCAAAAGGGGCGATCTTGTCGCTCACGGGCCAGTTGCTGCCGTAGACGACGCGGTCCGGGCCGAAGATTGCGTAGATGGGGTCCAGCAGGTCACGGTACGCAGCTGCGTTGCGGGGAACGGTGTCGCCGATCTGGCGGGGAACGTTGGACACTTTGGCGAAGACGTTCTTCCGGGAGGCGAGTTCGCCCAGACGCGCGGATTCCTGCGGCTTGTTGAAGGGCAGATGGTCGATGACGATGCGGAGGTCTGGAATTCGATCGGAGATGGCCAGCACAGAGGGCAGAATCTGGTCGCCGTTGCCGACCATGTCGATCATCCGGCCGGCGGCATGCAGGGCTTTGAGGTCCGCCCAATACTGCGGCGCAGGCAGGTCCTGGCCGACGTTGCTGCCCCAAAGCGTGCCAATGCGGATGCCGAAGAAGCGCGGGTTCTGGGCGAAGCGTTCCAGATGGCGGGCGAAATCGGGCTTGCCTGGCTCAATGTGGCCCACGGTGCCGAGGATGATGGGGTCTTTGGCGGCAAGATCGAGCACCCACTGGTTGTCCTCCACCAGAGGACTGGCTTCCACTTCAATGGTCCCGGTGATGTTGAGCTTTGCGGTCATGGTCCGGTACTCGGCGGGGAGCACTGGGCGGTAGAGCACGGGGTCTTTCGGGTTCGGCCAGGGGACGCCACCAGCGCGGCGGGGGTCGTAGAAGTGGGTGTGGGTGTCGATGACCTGGCGGGGCAGGGCTGCGTTTGCCTGGGCGGCGGCAACGGCCGCGGCAGCGAGAAACTGGCGCCGGTTGACTTTGGTTGACATCGGTCTTTTGACTTTACCTCGATTTTACAGGCATTTAACGCTAGTTCTACCAGTACCAGGGCTTAAATGGATGCAGGACTTGTGTAAACGGGATTTACACATTTCTTCGCCAGTTCGGAGCTGGACGAAAGGAAAACAAGAGTATGAACGAGAGGATGAAACTCATCCGCACCATGTTGTGTGCCGGAGCGGTTGTGGCTGGAGTGGCTGTTGCTCAACAGGGACCGCCGCCGCCTCAACAGAACCAGATCAAAGATCCCGGGCTGCGTGCCGGAACCGCCGGCGCGGGGCGTCCTGTGGCCGGGTTGACTGCCAGCCAGTTGCAGTTCTTCACGGATGGACTCGCCAGATTCCAGGAGGTGGATGCCGTCGCCAATGGTCTGGGGCCCACGTTTAATTCCAACAGCTGCAGCAGTTGCCATTCCCAGCCCTCGATTGGAGGATCGAGCCCGCTGTCGAATCCGCAGATTGCCGCCGGTACTGCCAACGGTGCGACGAATAAGATTCCGCCCTTTATTCAGGCGAACGGGCCGGTGCGCGTGGTGCGTTTCAAGTCCGATGGCGGTGTGCATGGCCTGTTCAGCATTGCCGGACGTTCGGATGCGCCGGGCTGCAACCTCGCGCAGAATGACTTCAGTAATACGGGAAACTTGAGCTTCCGCATCCCCACGCCAACGTTTGGCGCCGGCCTGATTGAAAGCATTGCGGACAACACGATTATCGCAAATTTGGCCGCCAACGCCGCGCTGAAACAGACCCTGGGGATTACAGGGCTGGTCAACACCAATGGCAATGACGGCACGGTGACGCGCTTTGGCTGGAAGGCACAGAACAAGAGCATGCTGATGTTCGCAGGGGAAGCTTACAACGTGGAGATGGGCATCGCCAATGAGCTATTCCCCAACAAGCGGAGTGCTGTGGCGGGCTGTGTCTTCCAGCCCACACCGGAAGACCACACCAACACCGATGCCAGCTCGATTACGGATGTTTCGAGCGATATCGTTGCCTTCTCGCTCTTTATGCGGATGCTGGACGCCCCCGCACCGGCGGCTTCCTCAGACCCCAGCGTTGCAGCCGGCAGGACGGCGTTCCTGAACCCGTCACTCGGCTGTGTGATGTGCCATACGCAGAGCTTAACCACCGGTACAGCCTCCATCGCGGCACTCAGCAACAAGACGGTGAACTTGTATTCCGACCTTGCGCTGCATGACATGGGCCCCGGGTTGGATGACGGTATCACGCAGGGCAAGGCAACCGGCCGCGACTGGCGCACTGCTCCTTTGTGGGGCCTCGGTCAGCGGACGTTCTTCTTGCATGACGGCAGAACCAATGACGTGGTGGCTGCCATCCGTGCCCACCGCAGCCCGGGTTCGGAAGCGGCGCAAACCATCAACAACTTCGATGCTCTGCCGGGCGCAACCCAACAGGCTATTGTGAATTTCCTCCGCACGCTGTAAGCGGAAGACTTATGGCGGGGGAGGCTTCGGCTTCCCCTGCGGCTTCTCTTGCGGTTTGGGATGTTAGGCTAACTGCTTACGAACATGGGCCGGGTAGCCAAAGAACTGCATTGGAAGGGCGTATTTGCCGCCGCTGTTTCCTCACCGCGCAAGGGCACGCAGGAGATGGATCTGAGCTCGCCGCTCGAACTGCTGGATTTTCTCGCGGAGCGCGGTGTTGCGGGTGTCGCACTGCTGGGGTCCACCGGTGAATTCCTGCATTATTCCCTGGAAGACCGCATCCGTCTGATTTTCCTGGCGGCCAAAAGGTCCCGGGTTCCTCTCATCGCTGGTGTGACGCATTCCACGTATTCGGGCACAGTGGAATTGGCCGGCGAGGCCATTCGCTCGGGCGCCGATGCGTTGCTGGTGATGCCGCCTTACTTTTTCCGTTATTCGCAGGAAGATATTTCGCGCTTCTATGTTGAACTCGCCAATGAAGTGGGCCAACAGGTGCCGCTGCTGCTTTATAACATTCCCCAGTTTTCGAATCCTCTTCATCCCGCGACCGTGAGAGACCTGCTCGATACTGGATTGTTTGCCGGCATCAAAGATTCGAGCGGCGACTGGGACTTCTTCCAGGGCTTACTCGAACTGCGCCGCACCAGGCCGTTCGCACTGGTCTGCGGCAATGACCGCATCGCGCTGCGCGCCTTGCGGGAGGGTGCCGATGCCGTGATCTCCGGTTGTGCCTGTGCCATTCCGGAGATCGTTGCAGGGCTGGAAGGCGCCGTCAGTTCCGGAGCAATCGCGAAGGCCGAAGTTCTGGACATGCGGCTGCGGGAGTTCATCGAAAAGATCGAGTGTTTCCCCGTTCCCGTGGGCGTAAAACGTGCGGTGCAACTCCGCGGCCAAAAGGTTGCAGGGACCGCAGTGCCTCTATCTGCGACGGGTGTTGCGCTGCTGCAGGAATTTGACCAGTGGTTCCAAGGCTGGCTGCCACAGGCTCTGGAGAATATAAATGCGTGAGTTTCGGGAGTGGGGCCATAAGCTGGCGGACTGGGTGGCGGACTATGTGGAGTCGCCGGAACAACATGCGGTTCTGGCTTCGATCCGTCCCAATGACATCATCCAGGCGCTGCCTGCCGGGGGTCCCGTGCAGGGCGAACCGATGGAGCGCATCTTTTCTGACTTCGAAAAGATCATTCTGCCCGGCGTGACGCATTGGAATCACCCCAACTTTCTGGCCTATTTCGCCAATACTTCCGCGCCACCCGCGATTCTGGCTGAGTTCCTCGCAGCCGCCCTGAATACCAACGGCATTCTCTGGAAAACGTCGCCCGCAGTCACTGAGCTGGAAGTGGTTTGCGTGCGCTGGTTGCTGGCCTGGATGGGGCTGCCCGGGGATTGGTTCGGCATTCTCTTCGATACGGCTTCCATCAGCACTTTGCATGCTCTGGCAGCGGCCCGCGTCTATGTTGCTCCGCAGACAAGAGACGAAGGCGCGCCCAACAACCTGATTGTGTATTGCTCGGATCAGGCGCATTCCTCCGTCGAAAAAGGGGCTATGGCGCTCGGTTTCGGGCGCAAACAGGTACGCCGCATTCCCTGTGATCCGGTGGATTTCCGTCTTCGCCCCGCGGACCTGCAGGCGGCGATTGATGCAGACCGTGCTGCCGGCCTGCTGCCCTGTTGTGTGGTGGCGACGGTAGGTTCCACCTCCACCACCAGCGTGGATCCGGTTCCCGCGATTGCGGAAATCGCGGAGCGCGAACACATTTGGCTCCACGTCGACGCAGCCTACGCCGGTTCCGCCGCGGTGGCTCCCGAATTTCACTGGTTGATGGAGGGCTGTGAACGGGCCCACTCGATGGTCTTCAATCCACACAAATGGATGATGGTGCCGGTCGATTGCAGCGTGCTGTTTTCCAGCCGGCCGGATATTCTGCGCCAGGCATTTTCCCTGCTGCCCGAGTACCTGAAGACTTCCGATGATGGCTTGAATCTGATGGATTACGGCATCCCGCTGGGGCGCCGCTTCCGTGCCTTGAAGCTGTGGTTCACCATGCGTTACTACGGGCGCGACGGCATCGCAGCCATGATCCGGGATCAGGTGGCGATGCTGCAGGAATTGCGGGCGAAGATGGAAGCCGACAGCCGGTTTGAGATCTGCGCGCCGAGTCCTCTGAGCGTGGTTTGTTTCCGGTTGCAGGGGGAGGATGGTCCGAACCGGGAACTGCTGGAGCGGATCAACGCGGATGGGCGGTTCTTTCTTTCGCACACGGTGCTGAATGGACGGTTTGTGTTGCGGGTGGCGGTGGGGAACCTGCTGACGACGAGGGAGACGCTGGCGGGGTTGTGGGATCTGGTGTGCGGGTTAGTTTTGAGTATCTGATTATCTGAGTCCCGCGTTGTCAACTCGAAAATTACAAATAGAATCAATCACTTAGCTCATTTTTTTAGCACTCGCCGGATCTTTGTGCTAATAATGGGCTTGGAATTGCCAGAGTCGTTGGCATGATTCCAAGCTAGAATCCAGTTCCAACAATTCTTGGAGGGTTGAATGAGCATAAATATTCGTCCGCTGTACGACCGCATCGTGGTCAAACGGATTGAAACCGATGACGCTGTGAAGGTGGGTGGTCTGTACATCCCCGACTCAGCAAAAGAGAAGCCGCAGGAAGCTGAAGTGGTTGCTGCCGGTCAGGGCAAGCGCCTTGAAAATGGCACGCTTGTGCCACTGGACGTGAAAGTGGGCGACCGCATCCTGTTCGGTAAGTACTCCGGCAGCGAAATCAAGCTTGACGGTCAGGAATACCTGATCATGCGTGAAGACGAAGTGCTGGGCGTTCTCGTCACGGCGTAAGCCGGTGCGAACCACGTAGTCCGTAAGACAGGTTTTCCGAGACACAGAAGGAATCGAAAAATGGCAAAACAGATTGTTTACGCTGAGAATTCCCGCCAGGCTATCCTGCGCGGTGTGAACCAGTTGGCCGATGCGGTGAAAGTCACCCTCGGTCCGAAGGGCCGCAACGTGGTCCTCGAGAAGAAGTTCGGCGGTCCGAACATCACCAAGGACGGCGTCACGGTTGCGAAAGAAATCGAACTGAAGGATCCGCTCGAAAACATGGGCGCCCAGATGGTTCGGGAAGTTGCTTCGAAGACCAGCGACATCGCCGGTGACGGCACCACGACTGCGACCATCCTGGCGCAGGCGATCTACCGTGAAGGCGTGAAGGCTGTTGCCGCCGGTGCCAATCCGATGGCCCTGAAGCGCGGCATCGACAAGGCAGTCAGCATTGTTACTGCCCGTGTGAAGGAAATGTCCACCCCGGTTTCCGGTGAAATGATTGCGCAGGTTGGCACCATCTCCGCCAACAGCGATCACACCATCGGCGACACCATTGCTGAAGCGATGTTGAAGGTTGGCAAAGACGGCGTCATCACGGTGGAAGAATCGAAGACGATGGCCACCAGATCGGAAGAGCACACG
>CAIXXM010000091.1 GCA_903923395.1 uncultured Acidobacteriia bacterium | reverse complement strand
TGGAGAATATTCAGGCGTTGATTGAAGCGGGCCGGGATGAGGGGTTGATTGAGGAAGATGACCGGGAATTGATCCAGTCCGTGGTGGAGTTCGGGGATAAGGTGGTGCGGGAGATTATGACGCCGCGGCCGCAGATGGTGACGATTCAGGCGGAACGGTCGCTCGAAGAACTGCGGGAGTTGGTGGTCAATGAGCAGTATTCGCGGATTCCTGTGTATGAGGCGTCGCTCGACGAGATTATCGGGTTCGTGCATGTGCGGGATATGTTTGAAGTCGCGGAAAGCCAGCGGCTGGTGATGAAGGTGCGGGATCTGATGCGGCCGGTGAAGCTGGTGCCGGAGACGAAGGGTGCCAGTGACCTGATGCGGGAAATGCAGCAGGAGGGCGGGCACATGGCGATTGTGATTGATGAGTACGGTGCCACGGCCGGGCTGGTCACGATGGAAGACCTGGTGGAAGTAATTCTGGGTGAGATCCGCGATGAGCATGAACCGGCGGAAGATGTGGCGGAGGATGGCAATGGCGGGTACGTTGTCTCCGGGAATTTCGATCTGGACCGTGTGGGCGAGATACTGGAGTTTCGCCCCAGCGAAGATGTGGAGGCCACTACGGTTGGCGGCCTGATCACGGAATGGCTTGGCCGCGTGCCACTGGCGGGTGAAGTGGAAGAGCGCGGCGGCCTGCGGATTGAAGTGCTGGCGAGCGATGAATTGCGTGTAGAACAGGTGCGGCTCTCGAAGCCGCGGGAAGTTGTTGCTTGAAAGAACATAAGTCAGGATTTGTATCCATCCTCGGCCGGCCGAATGCCGGGAAGTCGACCTTGCTGAACACGCTGGTTGGCCAGAAGGTGGCGATTGTTGCCGATAAACCGCAGACGACGCGGACGGCGATCCAGGGCGTGTATACGTCGCCCGAGGCGCAGGTGATTTTTCTCGATACCCCGGGGATTCACAAGTCAGACAGTCCGATCAACAAGCGGATGATGGCAGCGGTGCGGGAGGCGATGGATGAGCGGGATGCGTTCCTGTATTTGGTGGATGCTTCGAAGCCGTTCACCGAAGAGGACACGCATGCGCTGAGTCTGCTGCGTGCGGGTGGGCCGCCGGTGATTCTGGTGATGAACAAGATAGATCTGCTGCCGAACCGGGAGGCGCAGTTGCCGCTGCTGACGGAGTATCAGAAGCATTACGATTTCGCGGCGTATTTGCCGGTTTCGGCGGCGAAGGGCACGGGGATTGCGCTGTTGATGGATCAGTTGACGGGGTATCTGCCGGAGGGTCCGGAGTATTTCCCGGAAGACCATGTGACGGACCAGCCGGCGCGGTTTCTGGCGGCGGAGTTGATTCGCGAACAGGTGCTGCGGCTGACGCGGCAGGAAGTGCCGCATTCGACGACGGTGTTCATCGAGAAGTGGGAAGAGACGCCGAAGTTGCTGCGGATCTACGCCACGGTGATGGTGGAGCGGGACGGGCAGAAGGCGATTGTGATTGGCAAGCAGGCCAGTGTGCTGAAAGAAATCGGGATGCAGTCGCGGATGGAGATGGAGAATCTGTTCGGGATCAAGATCTTTCTGGATCTACATGTGAAGGTGGAAGAGGGCTGGCGGGAGAAGCCTGCCTACCTGAACTCGATTGACTGGCGTACAATGAGCGGCAGGGATGAAAGCTAAATTCGCTGCACTTTTCGCTGCTGTTGCACTCTGCGTTCCGGTTGCGCCGCTGGCGGCAATGCCCGCGCCTGCCGCGGACAAGAACAAGCCTGTTTCCGACGACTTCCTGAGTGACACGATCATGCGGAAGCTCGCCTCAGACGCCATTATCAAGGGCGGGGCGATCAAGGTGGATGTGAAGGATGGCGTGGTGACGCTCTCCGGTACGATTGAGACGGAGAAGCAGCGGGAGCGCACCGAGAAGGTGGTCAAAAAGACCGCTGGCGTGAAGGGTGTGGTCAACAAGATCACCGTCGCCGCGCACAACTAGAGAGCCATGCGCGCCGCGGCAGTGTTCTTCCTTCCGGCACTTCTGCTGGCGCAGTCCGCGGATAAAGCGTTCGAAGAACTTCAGATTGAACGCGTCACGGGCAATTCCACGTTTTATGACGGTATTCTCTGGGCCAAAGCCGGGTATCTGCTGGTGGCGGATGTGCCGGGGAAGCGTCTGCTGCAGTTTGACCCCGGGCAGAAATCGCGGGTAGTGGAAGAGAATAACGGCGGCATCCAAGGACTGGCGCAGGATGCGAAGGAGCGTCTGTACTTCGCGGAATCCGGCGCGCGGCGGGTCACACGGCAGGACAAGCCCGGCGGCAAAGTGGAAGTGCTGGCTGCGGAGTATCAGGGGAAAAAGTTCAACGGGCCGAACGATGTAACGGTCCGGAAAGACGGGCAGGTTTACTTTACTGACCCGGCCTTCGGTTCGCGGCAGGACCAGATGGAGCTTCCGTTCCACGGCGTTTACCACGTTACGCCGAAAGGGGAAGTGGATGTGGTGGCGCAGTGGAAGACGCGGCCGAATGGGATTGCGCTTTCGCCGGATGGCAAGGTGCTCTATGTGGCGGATTCCGACCGTCATGCCGTGGTGGCCTTCGACCTGGACAGGAACGGTGCGGCTTCGAATGAAAGAGTGCTGGTGAAAGGCATCTCCGGCGTTCCGGGCGGCATCCGAATAGATGTACAGGGGAGGCTCTATGTGGCAGCCCAGCATCTGGAAATCTACTCGCCTGCCGGTAAACCCGTCCACACCATTCTTCTTGCGGAACCTGCCGTCAACTGCGCCTTTGGACAGAACGACATGCAATCCCTCTTCATCACCACGCGAAAGGCTCTCTACCGGGTGCAACTCCGGGTCAAGGGATCGGTGCAGTATTAGCCATTCCACGGAAAGCCGCCGATATCCTTCCAGGCCGATTCTCGGGGTGGGTGCGCTGATTATCGAGCAGGGGCGCATTCTGCTGGTGGAGCGCGGCCATGAGCCGTTGAAGGGCTGGTGGAGTTTGCCCGGCGGTGTGCTGGAGGCGGGGGAGCGGCTGGAAGATGCGGTCCGGCGTGAGGTGCGGGAAGAGACGGGCCTCGAAGTGGATGTGCTGTGTCTGCTGGAGATGTTCGAGCGGATCATGCCCGATGCCGAAGGCAAGCCCGAATACCATTACGTACTGGCCGACTATGTTTGCGTGCCCTGCGGCGGGACTCTGTGCGCGGCGGACGATGCGGCGCGGGTGGAGTGGTTCCGCGAAGATGCGTTGCCGCTGGAGAAGATCACGGAAGGAACGCCCGAGGTGATCTCAAAGGCGTTCCGGTGGTTGGAGAGCCGCAGCTATTTGCCGCCGCGCACGCAGAGCGCACGGTAGAACTGCGAGGTCTGCGTGGCGACAGAAAAGTCTTTTCCGGTGGCGAAGCTGTAAGCGATGGCAGAGCCGGGTTGGTCCCCTTTGACTGCGGTCCAGGAGATTCCCGTGGATTGGATTTTGCCTCTGGGTGCGCCCGAACCCTGGATGGTCATCAGTTCCTGAGGACGGGGCAGCCGCCAATCGGAGTGGTTTTCGATCCGCAGGTTCTGGCAATAGGCGTTCGCCTGGGCCCAGGTTACGTCCTGACCGTTGTCCTTCATGGCCCACATGAGCAGGGTCTGGAAATCCGTCATGTAGGGTTTGGGGGCGGCGGGGGCGCTGGGGTGGTGGCAGTCTTGGGTGCCGCGGGCGGGGCGGCGGGTGCTTTCGGCAGGGTAATGGTCAGGACCTGGGTCTTCGCCTCATTCAGATTGACCACCTGCTCCCAGCGTTTGCCGCCGGCAGTTGGCACGGCCTCGACAAGATGCTCGCCCAGTTGGAGGACGATCCGCATGCGGTCATCGGGACGGAGAACGCCTTTGGCTTCGCCATCGACGCTCAGCTTGCATTCGGCATCGGCCCGGACGACCAGTGTGGCGTTTTGCGCGTTCTGCGCCTGCAGAGCGGCGGCGGTCAGAAGGAGTGCGAAAACAGGCAGAGACGGCTGAAACAGTACTTTTTTCATCCCCATTACTTTGACATACCGGGGGTGGAAGATGAATACTCCCGTTCCACTTTGGCTGCACGTACGGTGTAGCTGGCGTACCATTCCTTGCGTCCTCTGGCCTGGGCTTCGAGGTGTTCCAGTTGGCGTTTCCACTGGAGGATGGAAGCCTCATCAGCCCAATAACTGACCGTGATGCCGAAGCCATCGGGATTGCGGGCGTTTTCCATGCCGAGGTAACCGGGCATGGTGCGGGCGAGTTCGTCCATGCGGTCAGCGGTTTCGGCGTACCCGTTGTCGCCGGGGGTGCGTTGGGAGGAGAAGATGACGGCGTAGCTCATGTGCAGATCTTATTTTCGCCCGATGAGGGGATTGCATGTGCATGTGCATGCGCATGCATGTCAAGCTGGAGATATGAGAACAACAATCGAGATGAAACCGGACCACAGGGCGCGAATGATGGATATCGCTGTCGCACGGGGCGAAAAGGGCTTCTCGAATGTGGTCGCGGAAGCGGTGGAGTTATATCTTGCGCGGGAATCCAGCCGGGCCGCGGTGATCGAAGCGGCGCTGAGTCTGCGGGGGAGTATGAGCGCGTCGGAGAGTGATTCCATGATGAATGAAGTGCGCAAAGTCCGGGCGGCCTGGAGATGATTGTCGCGGACAGTGATGTCCTGATCGACTTTCTCGCGGATAAGGGCGCGGCGCGCACGGTGGAGAAGTATCTGCGCAAGGGCACGCTTCGAACCACTGTGGTGAACCGCTTCGAATTACTCTCCGGGGCGAAGACGCCGGGGCAGTTCGCGAAGATCATCCAACTCCTCGCTGCAGTGCCATCCCTGGAACTCGATGATGAGGCGGCGGACGCTGCCAGTGAGATTCGCAAGACCCTGGAGGCAGAGGGCAACGTGTTCGGCATGGCGGACAGCTTGATTGCCGGCATCGTCTACACCAACGACGCGATTCTGCTCACCAGGAACAAGAGGCACTTCGAGCGCGTGGAAGGTTTGCGGCTGGCATAGCTTCCCATAGCGGAAAATGAAGTAGTGAGAATTACCGGCATTGAAGCCTTGGAGTGGGGTCATGTGCAGACGCTCCTGGGCCGCTATATTTCCTGTCCGCTGGGGGAGCGGTTGCTGCCCGGGGTCGAACCCTCGGATGACCGCGAAGCCCTGACCGCCGCGCTGGCCGAAGCGGAAGAGGCAATCGCATATCTGCGGGCCGCCACTTCGCCACAGGGCGGCGCGATCCGCATCAATCTCAGCGGTCTTCCCGATATCACCGCGAGCGCCGAAAAGGCCCGCATCGAAGGCACGGCACTTGAACCGGTCGAACTCTTCGATATCGTCTCTTTCCTCAACCGGGCTTGCGATGCCAGATCATTCCTGACGGCGGCGGGCGAGCGCTTTCCCATCCTCGCGGCGCGTGCCGGCACGCTGGCGGATTTCAATCCGCTGCTGCAGATGCTGGATGGCAAAATCGCGCCGAACGGAACCGTGCTGGATACGGCGAGTCCCCGGTTGAACCGTCTGCGGCGCGATATCGAGAAGCAAAAGAAATCGATTCAGGATTCGCTCGAGCGCTTTCTGCGGGCCAACCGCAATGAAGGCACGCTGCAGGAGGATTACATTACCCTCCGCAATGACCGCTTCGTGGTGCCGGTGCTGGCGCAGCACCGCCGCAAGATGCAGGGAGTGATTCACGGTGCTTCGAACACAGGCCAGACGCTGTTTCTGGAACCGCTGGACACCATCGACCTGAACAATGATCTGGTTCGCCTGCAGGATGAGGAAGCCGCCGAAGTCCTGCATATTCTGCGGGAATTGACTGCACGCCTGCGCGAATACTCCGGGCCGATTCTGGAAGCCCTGGACACCATCGGCATTCTGGATCTGACTTTCGCCAAAGCGAAGTTCGCACTGGATTTCGACTGTTGTATTCCGCGCTTTTCCACGCGCACGTTGCGCATTGAAAACGGGCGGCACCCTTTGCTGATGGACGTGTTGCGGCGGGCACGGAAGTCCGTGGTGCCGTTTACGCTGACGCTGGACAACGATTGCCGGACGCTGCTCATCTCCGGCCCGAACACGGGTGGCAAGACGGTGACTCTGAAGTCCACGGGCTTGATTGCGTTGATGGCGCAGGCGGCACTGCCGGTACCTGCATCCTCTGCTGAACTGCCCGTCTTTGAGCAGGTACTGGCCGATATTGGCGACAACCAATCCATCGAGCAGAACCTTTCCACCTTCTCTGCCCATGTTTCGCGGTTGCGGGAGATGGCGCTCGACGTGACGCCGGATTCACTGGTCCTTCTCGATGAAATCGGCTCGGCCACGGACCCGGAGGAGGGCGGTGCGCTGGGCGTGGCCCTGGTGGATCATTTCCGCGCCGCGGGAGCGTTTACGCTGGCCTCCACGCACTTAACGGCGCTGAAGATTTATGGGACAAACACGCAGTCGGTTTTGAATGCCTCCATGGGCTTTGATGAGCAGACCCTGCAGCCGACGTATCAACTGCGAGTTGGTCTGCCGGGCAAGTCCTGCGGGCTGGATATCGCGGAACGCCTCGGGATGCCGGAAGACATCATGAAGCGGGCGCGGGCTTCTCTGACTTCGCATGAGATTGAGCTCTCCACTCTGATCGCCAAGCTGCACGGGCAGCGGGAGGAGGCCGCCGCGCAAACGGCACAGTTGGAGAAGGAACGGCTGGAACAGAATGCCCGGTACCGCGAGAAGTTGCTCGAATTGGAGCGCCGGGAAGTCGTCCGTTTGCGGGAACTGGAAGCCCGGTTTGAAGAGATGCAACTACGCTGGCAGGAGGTCTCGAACGACACGCTGGCGAAGATGGAAGAGTCGCTGGACAAGCGGAAGGCTCTGGATCTGGCGCAACGGCAGACCGCGCGTGTCAGCCGGGAGATGCGGGAGGATTGGGAGCGGATCACTTCTCCGGCGGTGTCTTCTGCCAACCCCACTGGTGCCAAACAGAAGCCGGTGGAAGTAGGGACGCGGCTCCGGTTGAAGAACATCCGCGACGCGGCCATCGTGCGGAAAGTGCTGGAAGGCGGGCGCTTCGCTGTGGAGATTGGCTTCATGAAAATGCAGGTGGGCGCGGAGGATATCGAGGAAGTTCTCGATCCCATCAACGACCCCAAACCAAAGCTCCCGAAGAATGTGCGCTTCCACGCCGGACCCGCGCTGCATCCCGTGGCAAGAGAGATCAACGTGATCGGCCAGCATGCCGCTGATGCCGTGGATCAGGTGGAGCGCTTCCTCGATTCCGCCGTTATGGCCACTGCGGCGAGGGTTCGCATCGTGCATGGCCACGGCATGGGAGTGCTGAAGCGGGCTGTGGCAGATGTGCTCAAAGCCAATCCCCACGTGGACAAGTTCTACCCGGCGTCCAACTTTGAGGGTGGTAATGGAGCTACTATAGTGGAACTAAAAGATTAACGTGAGACGATAGAGAGTTGACACGCGAAGAGTTCATTGAAGCGGTGCGCTCAAACGCCATGGACGCGGCCTCCATCAGCGTCATGCAAATGCTGGAGAAGCCGCCCGGCAAATCGCCCAACAGCAATCTGGCAGTACTTTCCGGCTGGTTCCACGAGTTGCCGGAAGATGAGCGCGAAGCCGTCGCAGCCATCGTGCGGCTGGCGGCATTTTCCGCTGTCTTCGGCGTTCTCAATGTGATCGGGACGGCGAAGCCCACCCCGCCCGGAGGCATCCCGGACTACTCCACCGAAGGCTCCTTCGAGCTCTATCACGTGAAATACGGGAAGCGGCAACTGATCAACCGGCCAGCGGAAAAGCCGCTGCATGACCTGCTGAAAGCGGGCAGTTGATGAGAAATTCGCGACTGCCAGCCGCGTGTTGGGATGGCCGTGCCGGCCACGGAAGTGGATGAATACACCGCCTGTTTCGGGAAGTTGTCTTTGCCTGGGCACGCGCGCCAGAATGACGCACGAACATCAGGCGATAGATAGAGATGGACCCGGGAACCTGAGCGCATTCGAGGGTATCCCATTTCCGGCCTAAATAGTCCATTTGCTTGCGGTGATGCAGGCCAAGGCCTGCCAAACCCTTGAAGAATCAGTTGTGCTGTTGGACACGTGCCGGCCACGGAAGTGGATGAATACACCGCCTGTTTCGGGAGGTTGTTCTTTGCCTGGGCACGCGCGCCAGAATGACGCACGAACATCAAGGGATAGATACAGATGGACCCGGGAACATGAGCGTATTCCAGTGTGTCCCATTTCGGGCCTGAATCATCCACTACTGACCGGATGGATCCGGCGAACGGCGGCCTGCGCTAACTTACTTCCGCACGCTCACTTCATCCGGCTTGGGGAAATCCGCGGGTACGGCCTGCTTCACTTTGCCGGTGGCTGCCCATTCGGCGCCGCGCTGCAGGGTAACAATGAAATCCACACTCTGCATCGCGGGAACATCGTGGCCCAGCGTGGTGTGGAAGACACGGCCCTTGCCGTATTGAATCGTCATCAGCATCGGCTCATTCTCGCCCGTGCCTTTATTGGCAGGGTCTGACATCGCCGTTGCCACAACATCCACTTCACGCGCGGGACCGCAGAGCGAATCGTAAAGCTCATCGCCCGCGTGCATCCAAACCATGGGCAGGCCTTTGACAATCGGGCTCTTGGTATCGCGCACCGTGACCTGGAACGGCAGCCGGTTGCCATGGTGGCCACAACCGCCGGGCGTGTTATCGGTCACGGTCTTGCCATCACGGAAGCGCAAACGGACCCCCGCCGTCTCTTCTTTCCGCGCACCCCAGCCGCCCACGGCGATCATCTGGTTGTATTCCTTCCATTCCGGAAAGGCGTTGTCTGCCGCGTGATAACTCACAAAACCGCCACCTTTGCGGACGTAAGCCTCAAACGCGTCGTTGGTTTCCTTGGACCACGGCTCGCCGTTGTAATTTGAGATCACCACGGCATACTTGCTGAAGTCCGGGTGGAAGGTGGACATGTCGCCGCCCTTTTCGGGAGTGGTGGCAATCTCGACCGTAAACAAGCCTGAGTCCTCCAGAATCTTCTTCAAGACAGGGGAGGTGAGTTTCCACTGGTGGTTATTCTGCCCGTCGATGAGGAGGGCTTTCATCGGTCCCGCGGCGAAGGCGGAAACATGCAGGGTGAACAACAGGGCGATTGAGGCAATCAGGCGCATATCAACGATGATGATACAGCGGGTGCTGGAAGTTTGGGGTCAGGGCACTTTCGCGCCATACTTTGCCAGCATGGGATCTGAGGAAAGAACCGGCATGCGTTCCGCCCGGGCTTGCGTGATCGCCCACAGAAATATCTGTGTATCCAGCAGAAGCTTCACCGTTCAAATTCCGCCAGGATTTCATCAGAAAGAGGGGCATCGAAGTCTTGAGGAACCACGAAGTCTCCTGCAGCAGTACCAAGCTCCCGGCGGTGCTGGGCCAGTTCCACCGGCACCAGGCGGACAAGTGGGCGCCCGGAACGCATGATAATCACATCGTCCCCTGCCAGCGCCTGGTCGAGCAGGCGTGAGAGGTGGGTTTTCGCATCGTGAACGTTGGCCTCGACGGTCATCCCTGGATTGTGGACTAATTCTAGTGGTTGGTCAATCTGATTTACTTCCGGCGGCTGTGCGGGCGGTGGCTGCGGCACGGGCGCTACGGGAGCAGTCGGCGGCACGGGGATTTGCGGCTGGTGAGTTTACCGATTGCAGAAAGTGTCTGAGCGACGGCGAGTTGATCTTCCAACTGCTGGCGGGTTTCGGCATCAAGCCTGGCGAGCGCGCCTTCCAGGTTGTTCCGGAGGCGGCTGGCAGCTTCGCGGGCGTCACGGAACTGTTCACACAACGAATTGAGCTTGGATTCAATGATGCTGAGTTCTTCGCTATCTGGAGGTTCTTGTAAACGCCTTCCTTGATTGCGACGGAAGATAGTCCAAGTCCGGCTCAAAATGGATTTTCATGACTGGGGCTTCTTCCCGCTTGTTTTCTGGCGCGCTGACTTCTTGATCAGCTAATCCGCTTGTTTTTCCAGTGCCGCCACATCGTCACGTTCTGATTCAGATTCGAGAAATGCACGGCGACGAACGGCAAACTGTTCGTATTGCCCAGCTGTCAGGCTGTCCTCACTTTGCCATTGAGAATGTTGAATGCCCCGAAGAGCGTGGTCGTTCCATGGCGTTTGTAATCGTGAGTCTGACGCTCCGGCAGGCCGGGTCGCAACGGTAGAGTTGAGGCTGTTCGATCCAATGCCTGAATCTGACTCTTCTTATCGAAGCACAGCAACAGCGCGCGTTCCGGCTGGTTCAGGTAATGATCGACCACATCCTGATCATGGCGTCGACGATCTTCTGCTCCAGTTCGGGCGTCAACACGCGGTCCACGCGTTTTCGCCTTCGAATACCTAGTTTCTACTTGTGACGAAATCCTATAAGCTAACAACCTTCCTCAGGGCTGTCTCCGAACTGGTTGCTCCCAAGGGCACCTCCGAGAGAGCCCAACACAATGAAGGGTAAAAATAGCAGGAGATAGCCCAAGGGTAAGAAGAGGAGGGCTAGTCCGCCATCAGTATCCAAGTCATGTAGCCGCTTTACGCCCGCGGCACAAAAGACCCAGAGCGCCAAAACAAGCATTGCAAGTGCGATAACGAGGAGAGCCAGGCCAATCCCTGTGGTTTGTGGATCTGGGTTTCGATCAATGGCATTGGAATATGCCCAGTATGCGGGGATCGTCGCCCACCATATGGATAAGTGCGCCACAAAAAATGCGATCCAGTAGTCTTTTCTACTTATTCGACCATGAAATGAAAGCCATCGCGAATCTAGAAGTTTACCCCAAGAGTCCACGGTGGCCGGTTCCCGGGTGGGGGAGGGGTCGTCTCCGAAACGGTTACTGCCAATAGTACCTCCCAGAGAACCCACCACGATGAAGGGTATGAATAGCAGGAGATAGCCCAACGGTAAGGAAACGAGGGCTAGTCCGCCGTCAGTATCCAAGTCATGTAGCCGCTTTACAATTGCAGCACAAAGGAGCCAGAGCGCCAAAACAGGCATTGCCAATGAGATAACGAGGAGGACTAGACTAAATCCTCTAGTGAGCAAGTCTGGGTGCCGAACGAAGACAATGGAGTAACCCCAGAACGCAAGGGTCCGCCCCAACCACATGAAAATGTGGGCTACAAGGAATGCGATCCAATATTCCTTGCGACCTATCCGACCGTAAAAAGAAAACCAGCCCGACTCTTGCAATTCACCCCAAAAGCCCGAGCTGGTCGGCTCTGGGGAGGAGGAATTCAGATTCAGAAGGCCCACGATTAAGTGCTCTCCTTATGCCAAGCCGGATACGACCGTTTGAAGGCTATCAAAGCCCTGCTCATGATGCAACTTCTATGAAAACTTTCCCGCTATGGAATGGCGGCAGCCAAGTGGTCAGTACATTTGACTACACTGAGTGCATGGGCAAAATCAGTGCACCGAAGTTGGAACAACAGTGTCCTGAGGGCATTGTCGTGACGAAGCGCGGAAAACCCGTCGCCCTGCTAACTCCCTCGGACTCCAACTGCGAAACGCTGATCGGAAGCATGCAGGGCAAGATCCAAGTGGCCGGCGACGTCGGTTCCACTGGAACCACATGGAATGCTACCTTTTGATCAGAGTATCTGTTGACATTCGTATTCCAATAACAACGCTGCGGACGAACTGATCGCGGCCACGTTCACGGAGTCCCCTGCCCGGCTGCAATCATCTGGCCCCCAAATTTGTGCTACGATGCGTGGCAATGCGACGCAGTATCTGTTTCTTGCTCTTCAGCGCTCTCACCTTAGCCGCTGCACCGAAAGCTCCACTCACCCTGCAGGATATTCTGGCGTGGAAACGCATCCAGTCCCCTGTGATTTCGAATGATGGCAAATGGTTTGCCTACAAGCTTGTCCCCAATGATGGCGACTCTGAGATTGTGGTCCGCAGTCTGACGGACGGCAAGGAGAGCCGCTACTCTCTCGGGGAAATTCCCCGGCCGGATCCCAACCTGCCGCCGGGTCCTGGCGCTGGCGGGGGCGGTCGCGGCGGCGCGGATCTCGTGTTTTCAGAGGATTCCAAGTGGCTCGCCATGCAGACCTTCCCGACCGTGAAGGAAAGCAAGCTGCTCAAGAAGCTCCGCAAGCCTTCCACCACCAAGGCCATTCTCCTGGAACTGTCGTCCGGCAAGAAGACCGAGTTTGAGAACATCCGCCGGTTTGCTTTTTCCGGCGAAAGTTCGAAGGTGATTGCGCTGCACAGGGCTCCGGCGGCTGCCGCGGGCGGTCCGGGTGCGGCTCCGGCAGGCCCCGGCGCGCCGAAGCCGGAGGAGAAACCTTCCGGCACGGATCTGCTCATCCACGAACTTGCCACGGGTGCCGATTACAACGTCGGCAACGTTTCGGAATTCGCTTTTGACAAGAGGGGCAACTGGCTGGCCTGGCTGGTGGATGCGCAAGACAAGCTCGGCAATGGTTTGGAACTGCGCGACCTGACTACCGGTGCGGTCTTGTCGCTCGATACTTCGAAAGCAGTCTACAAGGGGCTCTCCTGGACCGAAAAGGGCGACGGCCTCGCGGCGCTGCGCGGCGTGGAACTGCCTGTGTGGGAAGACAAACTCTACTCGCTGGTAGCCTTCAAGAACTTCCGCTCCGGCGCGGTGCCGGATAAGACCATTTTCGACCCGGCTGCGGACCCGGCCTTCCCGAAAGGCCAAACCATCAACCCCGCCCGCAACGCTTCCTGGATGAGTGATCTTTCCGAACTCACTTTCACCATTCATGAGGTGAAGCCCAAGGCCAGGAAGGCCGACGATGCGGAGGCCGGTGACCCCAAACCGGACATGGTGATCTGGCATTACAAAGACGAGCGGCTGCAACCGATGCAGCAGGTGCAGGAGCAGGCCGATAAGAGCTTCGGCTACGCAGCTGGATATCTGCCCGCGGAGAAGAAGTTTGTGCAGTTGGCCGATGCTTCCCTCAAGAACGTCAACATGACGCCCGAATCGAAGTTCGGTGTCGGCACGGATGTCCGCGAATACGAGTGGATGAGCAACCTCAACGGGCAGCGCTATCAGGATATTTATGTGGTCAATCCCAAGACCGGCGAACGCAAGCTCGCCCTGCGCAAGGTGCGCTGGTTTGAGGGCGCTTCACCGGATGGCAGCCGCTTCCTCTATTACGACGACGGCAACTTCTACTCCTATGACATGTCAAAGGGCGAAGCGAAGAACATCACCAAGGCCATGCCGTCTTCCTTTATCGATGTGGAAGATGACCAAAACGTGGTGAAGCCGCCAACACGCAGCCTGGGCTTCTCCACAGACAACAAGTTTGTGTTGCTTTCTGACGGCTGGGATATCTGGAAGGTCGCCACGGATGGCAGCGCCGCGGCGGTGAACATCACAGGCAATGGCAAGAAGGATAAGATCCGCTACCGCAGCATCTTCCGCCTGGATACGGAAGACAAGGGCATCGATTTCAGCAAGCCGCTCTATGTCAGCGCCCAGCAGGAGAACACCAAGCAGGGCGGAATCGGCATGATCGCGGCAGGTGGCAGCGGCGTGAAGATGCTGCACTGGGATAACGCCATGTACTCTTCCCTGCTGAAGGCGAAGAAGTCCGATGTTTATCTCTACACCCGGGAAACCACTACCGATGCGCCGGATTTCTATCTAAGCGGCGCGGATTTGGCGGGCAAAGAGAAGGTCTCGAATTCCAATCCCCAGCAGGAAAAGTTTGTCTGGCCCTCACAGGTGAAGCTGGTGGAATACTCCGGGATCAAGGGCGACAAACTGCAGGGCGCTCTCTGGCTGCCGGCCAATTATGAAGCGGGCAAGAAGTACCCTGTGCTGGTCTATATCTACGAGAAACTAACCCAGAACACTTACGCCTATCCCTTCCCCGGCTATAACGGTTTTTCGATCTCTGCTTACACCAGCAATGGTTATGCCGTGCTGGAACCGGATATCACTTACCGCGTGAATGACCCCGGCCTTTCCGGTGCCACCGCAATCATCAATGCCCTGAAAGCAGCCATCGCGACAGGCATTGTGGACCCCGACCGTGCCGCACTCCACGGGCATTCCTGGGGCGGTTACCAGACGGCCTTTACGGTGACGCAGACAAAGATGTTCAAGGCTGCCATCGCCGGAGCGCCGCTGACGGACATGGTGAGTATGTACAGTTCCATCTACTGGAACACAGGTTCCGCGAACCAGCCCATCTTTGAAAGCAGCCAGGGACGTTTCACCGGCGGCTACATTGAGGAGACGCAGTCCTATATCCGGAACTCACCGGTCTACTTCGCAAACAAGGTGGAAACGCCGCTGATGATCCTGCACAACGATAAGGACGGTGCCGTGGATCATACGCAGGGCATTGA
Source organism: uncultured Acidobacteriia bacterium (assembly GCA_903923395.1). Classification (GTDB taxonomy): domain Bacteria; phylum Acidobacteriota; class Terriglobia; order Bryobacterales; family Bryobacteraceae; genus BOG-234. The sequence goes on along the minus strand of CAIXXM010000091.1, from coordinate 19,222 downwards.
GTACTACAACACATTGCGGCGGCTGGGCAAGAAGGTCGTCATGCTGGAGTACAAGGGCGAGAACCACGGCCTGCGTAAGCCGGAGAACATGAAGGACTACACGGTCCGGATGAAGGAGTTCTTCGATTACTACCTGATGGATAAACCGGCGCCAGCCTGGCTGCTCGAAGGCATTCCACGCCTGAAGATGCAGGAGCATCTGGAGGAGCGGGAGAAGCTGATCACCGGTTCGCCGGTGAAGGGCGGGACAAAAGAGACTGCGGCCAACCAATAACCGGGGCTGGAAAACCAAAAGGGAGGCGTAGCGAGCCTCCCTTTTTGCATTTTTCGGCTGCCGCGCGGAGTGCCGTCGGATAATGGTTGAATTCACTTTCAACGACTATGCGCAACCACGCTGTTCCGTTAAGCAATAATACGTCCCTCATCAAATGGGTGGACAAGATGGCGAAGCTGACCCAGCCCGCCAAAATCCACTGGGTGGATGGATCACAGGAAGAATACGACATGCTGTGTCAGCAGCTGGTCGATGGCGGAACCTTCACCCGCCTCAATCAGGAACTGTGGCCCGGCTGCTACTACGCGAAGTCTGACGCCAATGACGTGGCGCGCGTGGAAGACCGTACCTTCATCTGCTCGCTCTCCAAGGACAACGCCGGCCCCACGAATAACTGGGAAAACCCGTTCGAGATGCGGCGCAAGCTGAAGGGCCTGTTCAGCGGCAGCATGGCGGGACGCACGATGTATGTGCTGCCGTACAGCATGGGTCCGATCGGGTCGCCGATGTCGCAGATCGGCGTGCAGCTTACGGATTCCGCCTATGTGGTGGTGAACATGCGCATCATGGCCCGCATTGGCCTGCCCGTGTTCCAGGAAATCGACAAAGACTACAAGCGCGTTGTGCCCTGCCTGCATTCCGTCGGCATGCCGCTCGCGCCCGGCCAGGCCGACGTGCCATGGCCCTGCAACAAAGAAAAGTACATCGTCCATTTCCCGGAAACCCGCGAAATCTGGTCGTATGGCTCCGGTTACGGCGGCAATGCACTGCTGGGCAAGAAGTGCTTCGCGCTGCGCATCGCCTCAAACATCGCGCGGGACGAAGGCTGGATGGCGGAACACATGCTGATCCTCGGCATTGAAGATCCGCAGGGTGAGAAGACCTACATCGCAGCGGCTTTCCCTTCGGCCTGCGGCAAGACCAACCTGGCGATGCTGATTCCACCGGCGGGTTTTGAGGGCTGGAAGGTTTGGACGGTCGGCGATGATATCGCCTGGATCAAGCCCGATGAAAAGGGCCGTCTGCGTGCGATCAATCCGGAAGCCGGCTTCTTCGGCGTGGCTCCCGGCACTTCGGCAAAGACCAACCCCAACGCCATGAAGACGCTGGCGAGCAACACCATCTTCACCAATACGGCTCTGACTCCGGAAGGCGGGGTCTGGTGGGAAGGCATGACGGATACTCCTCCGGCGGAATGCCTTGACTGGCAGGGCAACCAGTGGACTCCGGAAAGCAAGACCAAGGCGGCGCATCCCAACGCCCGCTTCACGGCACCGGCATCGCAGTGTCCGTCAATTGACCCGGCCTGGGAAGATCCCAACGGTGTACCGATTTCTGCCTTTGTTTTCGGCGGACGCCGCGCGGACACCATGCCGCTCGTGTACCAGTCCTTCAACTGGTCCAGCGGTGTCTACATTGGGGCGACCATGGGATCTGAAACCACCGCGGCAGCGGCGGGTGCCGTTGGCAAAGTGCGCCGCGACCCGATGGCGATGCTGCCCTTCTGCGGCTATCACATGGGCGATTACTTCCGCCACTGGATCAAGATGCAAAAGGGCTTGGAAGAGACACCCAAGCTGTTCCACGTGAACTGGTTCCGCAAAGATGAACAGGGGCAGTTCCTATGGCCCGGCTTCAGCCAGAACATGCGGGTACTGAAATGGATTGTTGACCGTGTTCGCGGCCGTGCCCTGGGACAGGAAACTCCCATCGGCTGGGTGCCGCGGCATGACGACATCACCTGGGATGGCATCGACTTCCCGGCAACAGACTTCGAAAAGCTACAGAAAATCGACCGCAAAGCCTGGCGCGCGGAAGTCATCCAGCACGAGGAGCTGTTTATCGATCTGCATGACCATATCCCGTCAGAGATTATTTATGAGCGGGAACTGCTGATCTGCCGGTTGTAAGGGACAGGGGGATAGCTTCGTCCGTGCGTTCAAAGGGCGCACGGACGGGAACCGAAAGGGTGTGATCCCGTTATGACCCGGCATCAACCAGATTTCGACACCATCACAGACCGGGAACAAGGGCTGAGCCGCGGGCTGACTTCGGCACAGTTGACCATGATCGCCATCGGCGGCGCGATTGGCACAGGCCTGTTCCTGGGCAGCAGCTTCGCCATTGGTTTCGCCGGACCTTCCGTGATTGTCAGTTATGCCATTGGTGCGTTCATCACGCTGCTGCTGATGGGCTGTCTGGCGGAGATGACCGTAGTGCATCCCACATCGGGTTCCTTTGGGGCCTGGGCTGAGTTTTATATCCATCCGCTGGCCGGGTATCTGGTCCGGTATGCCTATTGGAGTGCGATCGTCTTCGCTGTTGGCGCGGAAGTGACCGCGATCGCCTCTTATATGCGCTTCTGGTTTGCGGGAGTGCCGGGCTGGGTCTGGATTCTGCTGTTCTCAGACATTCTCATTGTGGTGAATGCCCTGAATGTGAAGGTTTTCGGCACGGTGGAGTATGCCTTTTCGACACTCAAGGTGGTGGCGATTCTGGTCTTTATCGTGCTCGGCGGCGTGGCTGTGGCAGGCACTGGCTTCCATAACTACAGCGCGCATGGCGGCTTCTTTCCCAAGGGCTTCAGCGGGATGTGGCTGGCCGTGATTGTCTCCATCTTCAGCTATCTGAGTATTGAAATGATTGCCGTGGCCGCGGGCGAAGCGGAAGATCCGCAGCGGGCCATCACGAAGGCTTTCCGCTCCACGGTGGTGCGTTTGGTGGTGTTTTATCTGCTCAGCCTCGGGATCATTCTCGCGATTGTGCCGTGGACAGAATCCGGCAAAGGCGAGAGCCCGTTCGTAACGGTGATGGCGCAATCGCATGTGCCTTACGCGGCGGATGTGGTGAATTTCGTGATCCTGGTGGCGGCACTTTCCGCCATGAACAGCCAGTTGTACATCACCACACGCATGATGTTCAGCCTGGCCCGGGCAGGCGATGCGCCACGGCGTTTCGGTGTCTTGAGTTCCCGCGGCACGCCGGTTTGGGCCTTGCTGTTCTCCTCCATCGGGATTGGGCTCGCGACCGTGCTGAATGCGCTGTTCCCGGCACAGGCCTTCACGCTGATGATGGCCATATCGATGTTTGGCGCGATGTTTACCTGGCTCATGATCTTTGTGACGCATCTCTACTTTCGCCGCGCCCACCAAGCAGACGTGCTGGTCTTCCGTATGTGGGGCTATCCGGTCACCAGCCTGCTGGGGGCGGGCTTGATGCTGGCGATTCTGATCACCACGGCATTTACGAATGAGTTCCGGATGACGCTGGTTTACGGCATCCCTCTGGTGCTGTTGCTCGCGGCAGTCTGGAAGCTCCGGCCCGTGCAGCGCCCGCTAAGATAAAAGCAATGGACCCTCTGCTTGCCTGGCGCAAGGAATTCCCAATTCTCAGCCACACGACGTATATGATCAGCCACTCGCTGGGGGCCATGCCACAGCGAACGGCGGCGGCTATGCAGGAGTTTACGGACACCTGGGCATCGCGCGGCATACGGGCCTGGGAAGAGGGCTGGTGGGACCTTCCAGTCACCACGGGCAACCTCATCGGCACCATCATCGGCGCGGGTGAGGGGGAAGTGGTGATGCACCAGAATGTGTCCATCTGCCAGTCCATTGTGACGTCCTGCCTGGATTGGAACGGCAAGCGGAATGTGCTGGTGACGGATGGATTGAACTTCCCTTCGAACGATTACGTCTATCACGGGCTGACGCGGCAGGGCGCGAAGATCCGAGTGGCGGAATCACCCGATGGCATGACGCTGCCGACGGAGATTCTGCTCGATGCCATCCAGGACGATACCCTGCTGGTCTCCGTCTCCCACGTGGCGTTCCGCAGTTCCTATAAACAGGATCTGCGCGCGATTGTGGAGAAAGCGCATGCCGTTGGTGCCATTGTGATTGCGGACCTCTATCAATCGGCCGGTTGCGTGCCGCTGAACGTCCGCGAACTCAATGTGGACTTCGCCACGGGCGGGTCCGTGAAGTGGCTCTGCGGCGGTCCCGGCGCGGGCTATCTCTATGTGCGCCGCGATCTGTGGCCGAAGCTGAACCCGGTGGCGACTGGCTGGATGGCGCACCGGGAGCCGTTTGCGTTTGCCGGCGGAGAGATTGATTTTGCGGATGATGCCTTCCGCTTTCTGAACGGTACGCCTGGTGTTCCGGCGCTGTACTCGGCCCGCAGCGGCTACCAGATTGTGAATGAGATTGGGGTGGAGGCGATCCGTGAAAAATCGGTGCGCCAGACGCAGTTGCTGATCCTGCTGGCGGAAGCGGCGGGGTTCGGAATCAATACGCCCCGCGATCCAGAGCAGCGCGGCGGTGTGGTGATTCTCAAGGTTCCCGGGGGCAAGGCAGTAGTGAAGGAACTGGCTCGCCGCGAAATCCTGGTGGATTACCGTCCCGGCGCGGGAGTGCGGATCGCACCGCATTTCTACACGACGGATGAAGAACTGGATCAGACGATTCAAGCCATCGCCGAAATTGTGCGCGGTTAGGGCGCATTTGATATAACTCTCGGGCATGATCACCCGTAGAAGTCTGCTGTTCGGTGCCGCCTCCGCCTCTTTGCCCGCGCAGGAGAAGCACGAGTGGGGCAGTCCGGTCATTGATATCCACTGCCACATGCGGCAGACCATTGATGCGAATCTGACCCATATGGCCGGCAGCGGGATCACGCACGCCATTCTGCTCACGGGTGAGAATGCCTATGACCGTGCGAGGGATGCCTGCGAGAAATATCCGGGGAAGTTCCGGTGGTCAGCCAGTGCGAATTTGACGCAACCGGGGGCCGAGGCGAAACTGGCGGCGGCGCTGGATCTGGGGGCCATCGCGCTGGGGGAATTGAAGTCACATGTGGAGGCGGATGGTCCAGAGTTGAAGCGCATGTATGCCTTCGCGGCGGAGCGGAATGTGCCGGTGCTGGTTCACTTTCAAGAGGTGGATCACTTCCCCGGAGAGGGTAAGTGGAGTTCCGGCTTCAAGCGGTTTGAAGCGGTGTTGAAGGCGAATCCAAAGACTAAGTTCGTGGGACATTGCGATGCCTTCTGGGCCAATATCTCAGTGGACTATGCGGAGGAGGCTGCGTATCCCGCAGGACCCGTGAAGCCGGGCGGGATCACGGATAAGTTGCTTTCGGACTATGCGAACTTATACGGCGATCTATCAGCGAATTCGGGTAACAATGGACTTTCGCGCACCCCGGCATTTACGGTCGATTTCCTGCGGCGGCACCAGAATAAGTTGATGTTCGGGAGTGACTGCTCCTGCTCCGACGGGCATGGCGGCGGGACGTCACAGGCGAACAACCCTGCTGCGAGCCGTCTGGCAGGAAAGTGTGTGGCGCGCGAGACACTGGGACTGCTGCAGCGTTCCACAACACCGGCAATCTTTCGGAAGCTGGTCTGGGCAAACACGCGAAAGCTTTACGGATGGAATGCGGCGTAAGGTTCGGCTAACTCCAAAAGCAGTTTCACGATTGGTCTGGGTCCGCTTTCATCAGAGTAAATTCCCGGGTGATGTAGACGCGAAACCAGTGTGTGTAATAGCAACGGTTGGGCAGCGGCCTTTCTGTCCGGAACTCCAATAGATACCACGGGACGAATGGAGCCTCGTGATGGTGGACATGCCGGTTCAGATTGAAGAGAGGCAGTCTGACCCGGTATTCATTCGTGGAGGCTGGGTCGCCTGGATAACTGTAATGTTCCACAGCGCCGCGCAGGGAGATAGGAACCAGGGTCGTGAACAGAGTAACAGCGAGCATCTTCCAGACCACATCCACGTGACCGGTTTTGAGAAGAAGAATTGTTATCAGCAGGGAAAGGAGCATCGCCGCAAATACCCGCTTTCGCCGCACATAGGGCTTTCTGCCTCCCAGCGCTTCCCTGAGATAGACCAGAGCCTGAACCGTTTCCAGCGCGGCGAGCGTTGCGAAGAAACCTTTGCCGCGTGTACGGCCTTCCGACTCCCGCGCGGGGTCCAATGGCGAGTTCAGCCACTTATGATGAGCCAGGTGAGTACCGCGAAAGACCTCCATGGCACCCCAGAGCAGCAGGAGCCCGTCAAACAGCGTCACGATGTTATGGTTCCAGCGGTAGCGGCGGAACGGAATACCATGGATGAACTCGTGCAGTAGAATGCCAATCCGGTGTGCTGTAATCACGCACGGGATAAATGCGTACAGGATTGGCACCCGGAAAAGCAGCCAGGCATAGATACATGCAAGCGTAAACAAGAGACCCGGGGTGATCGCCGCTGCGTATCTGCTCTGAATCAGTCTGCGCCAGAGAGAACTCATTGCGCTAATCCTGTGAACAGGCGTTGTAAATCAGCGGTTTGTATGTTGCCCATGGTCGCGATCTGCGCCCAGCCCCTGCCCCGGAGATAACTGCCGCCGCAGCCGGGTTCAAAGCCCAGGGCACGGCAGCGGTCGAGAAACTGCGCATCCGGTGGAGTGAACGTGGTGACGCAAGGCGCGGCGTGCTGCTCATCCGCCAATGGAGTAATCCCGAGGCTTCGAAGACCAGTGCGGACCAGCGTTCCTTTCTCCTTATGGCCGGGAAGATCCAGCCTGCCGAGCGCGGCATCGAGGGCAAAGAGAAGGGGGGAAGGAACGGTGAACCGCGGGCCGGAACAGAGCACCGCGCTGCGCACATCGAAAGTAGCTGGAAAGGAGCCGTGCACGGTGCGGTCGAGCGCATCCTCGGACGCAAAGACAAAACTAAGTCCACTATAGGAGCCGAGGGCTTTTCCGCTGACGCCGGAGGCCATCCAGAGCCCCCGGGGGATGGGCACTGCCCCGAGACTGCTCACACAATCGGCGGCGAGGGGGATGTCGCCGGCTTGATTCCGCAGCCAGCCGAGCGGGTTGAGAATACCCGTGCTGGTTTCGAGATGAACTGCCCAGATCCAGGCGGGCCGGCGGGTTAGTGCGTGGCTGATGGCTTCGAGATTCCAGGGCTGTCCCCAGGGCCAGCGCAACTCTTCATAGGTAAGTCCCGCGCGGGCGGCCTGTCCGGCGAGGCGTTCCCCGAATTCGCCATTGATGAGAATCAGGCCGGGTTTGCAAGAAAAGGCGGTTTGCAGATGCAAGGCAACGGCGTCGTTACCGGTTGTGCCGCTGCCTGTCATCACGGCAGTTTCCATACCGCTGGCCAGAGTTCGGAGTGCACTGACGACGCGCTGCCAGGCGACGCAGAAGGTTTGCGAACGGTGCGAAATGGGCGGGCGGAGAAAGGCTTCCCGCACTTCCTGGGCAACCTCGACGGGGCCGGGCATCAAGCTAAGAAGCGGCTGATCGGGCACGCGCTGACGCCTTGCCAGCAAAGGGGCAGCGAGCGCGGGCGGCTGGCCGAGTGACATCGCCATGGGAACAAACGCAGCGGCGCCACAACCTACCGCCGGGCCGAGCGCGCGAAAGCCGAGGCGCGTGTACATCGGGAGCTTTGTGGTGATGCCCGAGATGATCATGTATGAGTAGCGGTTTGCGCGCGCATAGCGATATAACTCCAGCAGAAGCCCGGGAACGAGCAACCGGTTGCGGCAGTCTGGTTCGACGGCGAGCAGCCTGACTTCGAGCAACGGGCCGCCGAGCGATGTGAGGATTGCTGGGTCGGCGAGACGGCTTTCGACAGAGAAGGGAGGCTGGTCATTCGCGGCCACCATGCCAATGACACGGCCGGACTGGAGGGCGATGAAGTACTTGTTGCGGTCATGGAAACGGTCGATGAGCAGGCCGCTCCCATCCGCGGCGTACTGTCCGATTTCCTCAGCAAAGGTCCGATAATTCAGTTGGTGAATCTGCTCGAATTCGGCCTGCGAATCAGCCTGCTTGAAGGTCAACCCGCTTTTCATATGGAGGGAATCGTAACACAAATGACACTTGGTTGAGGGCGGCTTGGTCGTTAAGAAAGACAGCGATCAGTTTTGATTAACAGACTGGTCATTGGGAGATTGTGTCACCAGCCGATTCCGGGAGCGCGCTTTTGCGTCGCCGCAGGGTTTGCCGGGGGCCGTTTCTGAATGCTACGTGCCATTCGCGAATTCTGGCGGTAGAATGAGGTTATGCGGAATACAGCGGAATTGATTGAGCGGGTGAAATCTCTTTCCGAGGCAGAGCAGTCTTCCGTGGATCAATTCATCGACTATCTGGAGCATCGTCACAAGACTGCTGTATCGCCATTCCTTAGCGCAGCGGAGGACTTTGCGAGACAGCATCCCGAACTTCTCCGACACCTCGCGCTGTGACGATATATCCATTACTCGACGAAGTACTAGCCGTCCATGCGATGCTCATCGAAAGGTTTGGCGGCTAATTCGGACTGCGCGACGGGGTGCTCTCGAGTCTGCACTGGCACGACCCCAGTCCGGCTACTACTCAGATCTAGTCCAAGAGGCCGCGGCGCTTTGGGAAAGCCTATCTCAAAACCATCCATTCATCGACGGCAACAAGAGGACAGCAATCACCGTGACGGCTGCGTTCTTGAAAATCAATGGCATTGAAATTGAATTTCAAGACGGAGAAGCTTTCTCGTTTCTTTCAAACCTCTATGAGACCGGCACGATGAAGCTTTCAGAGCTCGACCGCTGGCTGCGGGCCCACGTCCGCTACACGCCCCAGCAGTAATCCACGACGGCTTTATCCAGGTCCGAATCGGTTTCGGTGAGGCGCATGATTTCGAGGCGGAGTGCGTCGACCATGGCGTTCCAGCTGGCTTCGATGACGTCGTCTGAAACGCCGACGGTGGCCCAGCTCTTGCGGTGATCTGACCACTCCACCAAGACGCGGACTTTTGCGGCCGTGCCCTTCTTCGAGTCCAAGACGCGGACCTTGTAATCCGTCAGGCGGACGTCAGCGATCTGCGGGTAGAGCTTGGCGAGGCACTGGCGGAGGCAGACGTCGAGGGCATGGACGGGTCCGTGGCCTGTGGCTGTGGCGGAGTGGACACCATCGTTCGAGCTAATGTTCACGGTGGCAGTGGCGCGGGATTGTCCACCGTGGCCGGCCTTGATGTTCACTTCGTAGCCTTCGATATCGAAGAAGTGCGAGCCGGGGCGGAGAGCTTCGCGGACGAATAACTCAAAGGTCCCGTCAGCGGCTTCGAGATCATAGCCGAGATACTCGCATTCCTTGATGCGCTCGAGTAAGTCACGGCGGGATTCTTCGTTGAGTCGCTCGGCGAGTCCGGCCTGCTTCAACTTATAGACCACATTGCTGCGGCCGGATAAGTCACTGACTAAGACACGCTGGCGGTTACCGACTAACTCCGGCGCGATGTGTTCATAAGTGGACGAATCCTTCATCACCGCACTGACGTGGATGCCACCTTTGTGCGCGAAGGCAGATTGGCCGACGAAGGGCTGTTCGCGGCGCAGCGGCAGGTTGGCCAGTTCGGCGATATAGCGGCAGACCTGCGTCAGGCCCTGTAACTTATCGGGGCCGATGGTGGTGTGGCCGAGTTTGAGTTCAAGATTCGCGATGACAGAGGCTAGCGCGGCATTGCCGGTGCGTTCGCCATAGCCGTTCATGCAGCCTTGCACATGGGTGGCACCGCCTTCGACTGCGGCGAGAGTGTTGGCGACGGCCACATCCGAATCGTTGTGGACGTGGATGCCGATGATGCCATCGAATTGCGCGCGCACGTCGGCCACGATGTGTGACAGGTGCGTGGTCATGGTGCCGCCGTTGGTGTCACAGAGGCAGAGCACGTCCGCGCCCGCATCTTTGGCGGCGCGCAGGGTTTCGAGGGCGTAATCACGGTTGTGAATATAGCCATCGAAGAAGTGTTCGGCATCATAGATCACCTCGCGGCCGTGCTGCTTCAGGTAAGAAACAGTTTCGCGGATAAGGGTGAGGTTCTCTTCGAGAGTGATGCCGAGGGCTTGTGTGACATGGAAGTCCCAGGTCTTGCCGAAGATGGCAATAGCCGGGGTTTCGGCTTCGAGCAGGGCGATGACGTTGCGGTCCTGCTCGACGGGATTGCGTGCGAAGCGTGTGGAACCGAACGCGGTGAGTTTGGCGTGCTTGAGTTTGAGGTCTTTCGCGCGGGCGAAGAACTCTTTGTCTTTGGGATTGGAACCAGGCCAGCCGCCTTCAATGTAGTCGATACCCAGTTCGTCGAGCTTAATGCTAATGGCAAGCTTGTCCTCGACGGTGAAGGAGACGGCTTCGCCTTGGGTGCCGTCCCGGAGAGTGGTATCGAACGTTTGAATGCGCATTTGGGGGATTCCTTAGAAGCCACGGATGGACACGGATGAACACGGATGAAAAGGTTATCCGTGTTGATCTGTGTCCATCCGTGGCTATGTTAGTTACGAAGCCTGGGGGACGCCTGCTTCGCGGTTACGTTTCAAGAAGGTCATCATGGAACGGAGTTCCTTGCCGACGGTCTCGATCTGCTGGTCTTCCTGCGACTTCCGCATGGCGAGGAAGCCGGCGCGGCCGTCTTTGTTTTCCTTCATCCACTGGCGGGCAAATTCGCCGGACTGGATTTCCGCGAGGATCTTCTTCATTTCTTCGCGGGTGGCGTCATTGACCACGCGGGGTCCGCGGGTGTAGTCGCCGTATTCCGCAGTGTCGGAAACGGAGAAGCGCATGTAGCCGAGGCCGCCCTCATAGATGAGATCGACGATGAGCTTGAGTTCGTGCAGGCATTCGAAGTAGGCGATTTCCGGCGCGTAACCAGCGTTCACCAGAGTTTCGAAGCCGGCGCGGATGAGTTCGGCAGCGCCGCCGCAGAGCACGGCCTGTTCGCCGAAAAGATCGCTTTCGGTTTCTTCCTTAAAGGTGGTCTCGATGATGCCGGCGCGGAGGCTGCCGATGCCTGCGCCATATGCGAGAGCGTTTTCGAGGGCCTTGCCGGAAGCATCCTGATAGACAGCGACGAGCGCGGGCACGCCTGAACCTTCGGTGAAGACTTCGCGGACGCGGTGGCCAGGGGCTTTGGGCGCGATCATCGACACATCGACACCGGCGGGCGGGGCGATGAAGCCGAAATGGATGTTGAAGCCATGGGCAAACATGAGGGTCTTGCCGGGGGCGAGATTCGGGGCGATCTCAGAGTTGAAGAGATCTGCCTGGATGTGATCCGGCACGAGGATCATGATGAAGTCAGAGACCTTGGTGGCTTCGGCGGGGGTGAGCACTTCGAGGCCCGCGGCGAGCGCCTTGGCACGGCTCTTGGAGCCTTCGGGCAGGCCGACGCAGACGGTCAGGCCGGAATCCCGGAGGTTCAAGGCGTGGGCATGTCCCTGGCTGCCGTAGCCGATGATGGCGATCTTCTTGCCCTGGAGGGGGGCGATGTTCCCGTCTTGCTCGTAAAAGCGTTTTGGCATGTAAGTCCTTGTAGAAATTGCTAAGCTACACCTGCGCTAAGGCGGGTGCGGGGATTGGCGGCTGGAGCCGCAGTTTCTTGCCTTCCAGCGACATGGCGCAAGCGCCCGCGCGGGAGATCTCGATTTCGCCGTAAGTGCGCATGACTTCGATGAACTCATCGAGCTTTTCGGGGTCACCTGTGGCTTCGATGGCGTAGCCTTCGGTGGAGCTGTCGACCACTCTGGCATTGAAGATTTCGGCTTCCTTGAGGACCGAAGTGCGGGAGGGCTGTTCGCAGCGCAGCCGGAGCAGCACCATTTCGCGGATGACGGCGGGTGCGTCCGTCAGGTCAGTGGCCTGGAGCACATTGATGAGCTTGTTGATCTGCTTGACGACTTGGCTGCGGAGACGGTCTTCCACGTCGACGACGATGGTCATCCGGGAGAGATCGGGGTCCAAAGTCTTGGCCACCGTGAGGCTTTCGATGTTATAGCCGCGCGCCGAGAGGACGCCGGTCACCCGGAGCAGAGCGCCGGGTTTGTTTTCGAGAAGAACGGAAATGGTTTGCTGCATGGCAGTTTCCTTGTTAGACGAGAGCCGGTTCTTCGGCTGGCGCGAAGACCATTTCATTGATGGCACCGCCCGCGGGAACCATCGGGTAGACGTTCTCCATGGGAGAGACCTTGACGTTGAGCAGGTAGGGTCCGGGGTGGTTGATGGCCGTGATGAGGGCCTCAGTGAGTTCCCAGGGCTTGTCGATGGTGCGGCCCGTGAAGCCGTAGGCACCGGCGAGCTTTTCGGCATCCGGGAAGGCTTCGAGCGCCACGGAACTGAGTCGGTTGTTGTAAAAGAGGGTCTGCCACTGGCGAACCATGCCGAGCACACCGTTATTCATAATGATGATCTTGATGGGCAGGTTGTTGGCCGCGATGGTGGAGAGTTCCGGAATGGCCATCTGGAAGCCGCCGTCACCGCAGATGGCGAAGACGAGCTTATCGGGGCGGGCCATCTGGGCACCAACGGCGGAGGGAACGCCGAAGCCCATGGAGCCGAGTCCGCCGGAGTTGATCCAGAGGCGGGGTTCGTTGAAGCGGATGAGCTGCGCGGCCCACATCTGGTGCTGACCGACGTCACTGGTGACGATAGCCTGGCCGCCGGAGAGACGGTCGATCTCGTCCATGAGGTGCTGGGGCTTGATTTCGTTTTCGGCGCGGGAACGGTCGAAGGGGCGTTCGTCCATCCAGCCGCGGACCTTGCTCCACCAATCCTGGCGGGCGCTGGCGGTCTTGGCCGGCATGTCCGGCTTGAGTTCTTCGACGACCCGGTTCATCTTCTGCAGGACGCGCTTGACGTCGCCGACGATGGGGATATCGGGAACGCGGTTCTTGGCGATTTCGGCAGGATCAATGTCCACATGGATCACGCGGGCGTGGCGGGCGAAGGCCTGCAGTTTGCCGGTGACGCGGTCATCGAAGCGGACGCCGAGGGCGATGAGCAGATCCGATTCCGTGAGCGCCAGGTTGGCCGCGTAGGAACCGTGCATGCCGGGCATGGAGATGAAATTCGGGTGGCTGGAGGAGAGTCCGCCGAGGCCCATCAGGGTGCAGACGGCGGGTGCATCGAGCAGTTCCGCCAGTTCGGTGAGTTCAGCGGAAGCCCCGGAGTGGATGATGCCGCCGCCGGCGTAGATGAGCGGGCGTTCGGCTTCGAGCATCAACTGGGCGGCGCGGCGGATCTGGCCGGCGTGACCATCGAGGAACACTTTATAGCCGGGAAGATGTATGGCATCGACCGGAACATAGTGGGCGCGGTCCTGGAAGACGTCTTTGGGGATATCGACGAGAACGGGTCCGGGGCGTCCGGTGGAGGCGATGTAGAAGGCCTCATGGATGATCTGGGGGAGTTCATGGACGTTGCGGACCATGAAGTTGTGCTTGGTGGCGGGCCGGGTGATGCCGAAGGTGTCGGCTTCCTGGAAGGCGTCTGAGCCGATGAGCTTGGAGTGGACCTGGCCGGTGATGGCGACGAGGGGGATGGAATCCATCATGGCGTCGACGAGGCCGGTGACGAGGTTGGTGGCACCGGGGCCGGAGGTGGCGCAGCAAACGCCGGTCTTGCCGGTGGCGCGGGAGTAGCCCTGGGCGGCGAAGACCGCGTTTTCTTCGTGGCGGACGAGGACGTGGCGGATCTGGTGATCATAGACCGCGTCATAGAACGGAAGAGTGACGCCGCCGGGATAGCCGAAGAAGCAATCGACGCCTTCGCGGACGAGGCATTCGAGGAGGATTTCGGCGCCGTTCATCAACCGGCCTTCATTGCGCTTGTGTTCTGCGTTCAGCATGGTGGACCTTGTGTACTCCGTAAAACAAAAAAGCCATCAGGAGGGTGTGTGTTGAGCACCCCGCTGATGGCATTGGATCTTGTGAATCCCTCTGCTTCAGGCGGGGCTGGGAACTACTACGATCCCTACGGTAACGGGTACCGGGAGGGATACGGTGGTAATTCGTCCTGTAAGAAGGAGGGGCATCTTCAGAAACTTCAGTGTACACCAAAGTTTCCCAAATGAGAACAGCGATTTGTATTAGTAATTTTTATATGAAGATAGGGGCGGAGGAGATATAAAGATTCCATACGGTGGTTTCGTTCCGACGTTTTTGGGGTGGGAGGGTGAGGGGGAGCGGGTTGAGGGATGAGGTGTAAGTTGTTGATTTCAGGCCACGGATTCACACGGATCGACACGGATAAAGAAAAGTCAAAGTGGTTTCGTTTTGGATTTTCGGGGTTGCCGGGGGGATGGATGGTCGCCCGGGCAGTCCCAGGGGAAAAATAACATGGAAGAGAGGCGGGAATTTCGTAAGCGGTTGATTCTATTGGAGGGAAGTGGTGGAACTGGAGAGCATGGATTCCAAGGACTGGCGGGAGGAACAAGAGGCGGTGCGGCCATCGGACAAAGAAGTGTTGCTGGGTGATGGGCCGCGGTTTGGCCGTGCCGAAGAGGCCGTTTGTGCGTGACAAACCCCAAAGGCTGAGTGATTTGGCGCTTTCCTGGCGGTTTCCAGGCGGGTTTTGCGCGGCAACAAAACTGCAGGGATGGGAGGTGTAACTTCTCTCCCCCGGAGGGCTCTTGTCTGCAATTCTCGGAACTCCACGTGAGACGTTCCCGGGAGAACGTCGCGTGGCAATCACACCGCGGTATGTGGAGTCGCTGCGCAAGGCGGGCCTCGAAGTACTGGTGGAACATGGCGCGGGGGTGGAATCCGGCTACACGGATGAAGCCTATGCCGCGCGCGGTGCCGGACTCGCCGGCCGCGAAGAAGTCTTCGCACGGTCACAGATCATTGCGCAGGTGCGGGCGCTGGGGGCGAATCCACAAGAGGGGCGCGCGGATCTTCCGTTGCTGCGGCCGGGGCAGTTGCTGACCGGCTTCGGCGAACCACTAACGGCGCTGCGGGAATGCGCGGACCTTGCGCAAACCGGGGCTTCGTTTCTAGCGCTGGAATTGATTCCACGCATCACGCGCGCACAGAGCATGGATGTGCTTTCGGCGATGGCAACCATCGCCGGCTACCGCGCTGTCCTACTGGCGGCAACCGCGCTGCCGAGACTGTTTCCCTTGATGACGACGGCAGCGGGCACCATTGCACCGGCAAAGGTTTTCGTGCTGGGTGCGGGAGTGGCCGGGCTGCAGGCGATTGCAACCGCGCGGCGCCTGGGTGCGGTGGTTTCTGCCTATGATCTGCGTCCGGCGGTAAAGGAACAAGTAGAAAGTGTGGGTGCGAAATTCATCGTGCTCGATATGGATTCCCGGTCCTCTGAAGATAAGGGCGGGTATGCCAAGGCGATGGATGAAGCGTTCTACCGGAGGCAGAGGGAATTGCTGACGGAGGTGATCCGCGAGCAGGATGTGCTGATTACAACGGCGGCGGTGCCGGGGCGGAAAGCGCCGGTATTAGTAACGCGGGAAATGGCTGAGGCGATGCAGCCGGGGTCAGTCATTGTAGATATCGCGGCGGAACGCGGGGGGAATTGTGAACTTACTGTTGCGGGGGAGACGGTGATACACCGGGGGATTCATGTGCTGGGTCCGGTCAACCTGCCCAGTGATGTTCCCTATCATGCAAGCCAGATGTTCAGCTCCAATGTTACTGCACTGGTGAAGCTGTTGTTTCCGAAGGGGCAACTGGCGCTGAACCTGGAAGATGAAGTAATCCGGGAATCTTTGGTCACACATGCGGGGAAGGTGGTGCATGCCAAGGTCAGGGAACTGATCGCAGTAAGTGGAGGCGGACGATGAATAAGTACGAAGTGGCTCTGTGGGTTTTCATGCTGGCGGCATTTCTGGGGTTCGAATTGATTCGGCGGGTCTCGCCGCTGTTGCACACGCCGCTGATGTCTCTGACCAATGCCATCTCCGCGATCGCTGTGGTGGGGGCAATTCTGGTGACGGGCGCGGATGATGCGTCGTTCCTCACACGGGCACTCGGCTTCATTGCAGTGGTTGCTTCGACAGTCAACGTGGTGAGCGGCTACCTGATTACTGACCGTATGTTGAAGATGTTCAAGAAGCGGGCGCCGGAGGAGAAACGGTGATGGAGATCTTACTTCCAGTTCTCTATATTCTGGCGGCGGCAGGCTTCATTCTGGCGATTAAGTGGATGAGTTCACCAGCGACGGCACGGCGGGGCGTCATCGTTGGCGAGTTGGGCATGTTACTTGCCGTGGTGGGAACCTTGCTGCGCTTTGAGGTGGTCCACTATGAGTGGATCTTTGTGGCGTTCTTGATTGGGTCGGCTATTGGCGTGCCTATTGCGTACTATATGCCGATGACTGCGGTGCCGCAGCGGACGGCGGTGTCGCATGCCTGCGGGGCACTGGCCTCGGCGTTGATCGGGACGGCGGAGTATTTCCGGCAGACACCGCACGGGTTCGTGATGGTGGCGCTGGCGCTGGAGATGGTGCTGGGTTTCCTGACTTGCACTGCCAGCTTGATGGCGTTCGGCAAGCTACAGGAGATCTTACCCACGCGGCCTATTACTTTCACGGGCCAGAACTATCTGAACTTAGGTGTACTCGGGCTGGCGGTGGCAACCGGCGGCCTGATGATTGCGTCGCCAGAGACGGTCTGGCCGTTTCCTGTATTTGCGCTATTATCCCTGCTGTTTGGCGTATTGCTGATTATCCCGATTGGCGGGGCAGATATGCCGACGGTCATCGCGCTGCTGAACTCCTACGCCGGCCTTTCTGCGAGTGCAATGGGCTTTGCGCTGGATAACAAGTTGTTGATTGTTGCGGGCGCTCTGGATGGATCGTCAGGCTTCATCCTGGCGGTAATTATGTGCAAAGCGATGAACCGGTCCTTCAGCAATGTGCTCTTTGGTGCGTTTGGCACGCTGCAGACCAGTGCTGTCAAGACTACGGACCGGCCGGTCCGCTCGGCATCCGCGGAAGAGGCCGCTGAGATTCTGGATGTGGCGCGGACGATTACCATCATTCCCGGTTATGGGATGGCCGTGGCGCAGGCGCAACACAAGCTCCGGGAAATGCATGATCTGTTGACGAAGCGCGGTATCGATGTAAAGTTCGCCATTCACCCCGTTGCCGGCAGGATGCCCGGCCACATGAATGTGTTGCTGGCGGAGGCCGACGTCCCCTATGACAAGCTGATCGAAATGGATGACATCAATCCCGAATTTCCCCGGTGTGACGTGGCTCTTGTGGTGGGGGCCAACGATGTTGTGAACCCCGCTGCAAAGAATGACCCTTCGAGCGCCATCGCCGGCATGCCGATTCTGCACGCCTTTGAGGCGCGCACGGTTATGGTGGTGAAGCGCGGGATGAGTCCTGGCTTTGCTGGAATCGAGAACGATCTCTATTACATGGATAAGACCCTGATGTTATTCGGTGATGCGAAGACAGTGGTGGGTAACATCGTGAAGGAATTGACCGCGGTGGGCGCAGGCAGGTAGAACAGACGGACCGGCTGTGCTTATATACTGGCGGACGGTATGAAGCTTCCACTCCTTGCCCTGCTGGTTGCCGGCTTGCTTACGGCGCAGGCTCCCGCTCCCGACGGGACAGTCTCCCCGGAGGTCCACGCGGACCGAACGGTTACATTTCGCCTGAAGGCACCCAAGGCTGTGGACGTCACGCTCTACGGGGATTGGATGCCTGTGGGGAAGCCGCAGCCGATGACGAAGGGGCCGGACGGGATCTGGACAATCACGACGCAGCCGCTTGAGGCCAACGGGCACCTTTACTGGTTCAACCTGGATGGGCTGGCCATCGCGGATCCGATCAATCCCGTGGTGAAACTGCGGCAGCGTACGTCCGCGAGCCTGGTGGAAGTACCCGCAGCAACGCCGGCAGCGTGGGAAGTTCGGCACGTGCCACACGGAGCAGTGGTCACCGCATGGCACGCTTCCACCGTGTTGCAGCGAACCGAGCGGTTCGTGGTCTATCTGCCGCCTGGTTATGAAAAGGGCAACGCTAAGTATCCGGTGCTGTATCTGGTCCACGGCAGCGGTGATGTGCCGGAATCCTGGACAGGCGCAGGGCATGCGAACTTCATTCTCGATAATCTGATTGCGGATGGAAAAGCCAAGCCCATGATCGTTGTGATGCCCGCGGGGCATTCGCTGCCTTTCGGAACACAGGCTGGACCGCAGAGCAGTAATAACTCGCTTTTCGAAAGTTATCTGACGAAGGAATTGATTCCCGCAGTGGAGGGAAAGTACAGGGTTGCGGCGGGCTCGGCGAACCGCGCGCTGGCCGGGCTTTCCATGGGCGGCAGGCATACCATTTATACGGGATTCAGACACGCGGCGTTGTTTGGTGCGCTGGGTATCTTCAGTCCGGGTCTGCCCCGCGATACAGATCCCGTGGCACTGCACCCATCGATTCCCCTGGTTTGGGTCGCACGTGGAGATAGCGACTCGACGGTCAATTATTCCAGAGTCAAGAGCTGGGCGGAGGACCTGGAAAAAGCGAGGCTCAAAGCGAAGTTCACCACTTATCCCGGAGCACACACATGGCCGGTTTGGCGTGTAAGTTTGACTGACTTTCTGCCGCTATTATTCCGGGCATCGCATTAGTCACATGGAACATAACGCATTACTTCGCTTCGATGGCACGAGGGAACGGGACGCTGCGATCGATATCTGGCTGCAAGAGCGTCCGCGGGACTTAGGTCTGATCGCAGCGCGCTGGTTCGCGGTCATGCGTGAGTGCGGGGATGAAGTCCGGGAGTTGATGCATGATGGTTGTCCGGTGGCTTGCCTGGGTGACGTTCCCTTCGGGTATGTGAACGTGTTTACAGCCCATGTCAATGTCGGCTTTTTCCAGGGTGCGGGGTTGCCTGATCCGGCGCGACTGCTAGTGGGCACGGGGAAGTTCATGCGGCACGTCAAAGTGAAGCCGGGGAGCCCGGTGGATAGTGATGCGCTGCACAGGCTGATTCAGGCAGCCTATGCAGATATCAAGGCAAGAGTCGAAAACGGTTAGCTGCCCGTGGATTTAATCAGTGCTTGGCGCTTAAAGGCGTTCATGGGATCGAGGGCCGTATGTGAGTCCCGACAGCAGCTTTGCGGGATAAAGTGCGTTTGTTGGGTTGGGGCTGAGTTATAGTTCGGGAAAAGTGCT
>CAIXXM010000090.1 GCA_903923395.1 uncultured Acidobacteriia bacterium | reverse complement strand
GGCGTTGTCGAGCATGGTCTTGATCTCGTCCCAGGTAAGCTCATGGACGAATCCGACTTGGTTGGCATCCATGAAGCAGGGATCGCACATCATGTTGCAGCGGTTGGTGAGATCGACCGTCAGCACGGAGCCGCGACCGTGGGTCACTGTGCTCGAACCGTGGTTGTGCAGCTTCTCATCGTTGTGGGCGCGGATGTCGCGGCCCGGGAACACGCGCTCGATCTTCTCGAGGAACTTCACGTCCATCGCCATCAGGTCTTCAAAGTGACCGTGCGTGGGGCAATCCTTCACCATCCAGACTTGGCCATCGCGGCTGATGATCTGGGCTTTGATTTCGCCGACCTTGTCGTTGCGGAGGATGTCGACAGGCAGTTCGCCGTTCAGGATCTTGTTCCGCATGTCGGGAACGCACTTCGGGCAGAGGGAGTCCGTCGTACGCGGCCAGCCGAGTGGCGGCTTCTGCTTTTCCCAGGATTTGAGCAGGGGCTTGTCGGACCACTTGGGCGTGAACGAGGGGTTCGGCTTGCGGGAGTTGAAGGCGTCGAAAACCTGCCATCCCAGCTGGGCCGCGACGGTGACGGCCTTCTCTGCGTATTTAATCGGCTTGTGCATGCTTTGGTGAGTCTCCTAAAGAGCGCTTTCCATCCTGAGTCTGGTTGTAGTACGAATTCTCATGTTAAGACGCTTCAAAAACGTTTAGCGATGCCAAAACATTGAACTGCGCTTTTGGCGAGTCGGATGGGTCACAATGACATCGAACGGGAAAGCTTCCGGCAAGATGAATACCACCTGCAGAACAAAGGGAGAGCGGAGCGGCTTAAGTAGCAGTGTAGTCCGTGACTTAGCGCTCGAATCAGGTTTTGCTTTAGCGGGCGTTTCCGGGCCGGAAAGTGTGTCTGATTTCACACGGTTTCACAGTTGGCGCACACGTGGTCTGGCGGGTGGCATGGGGTATTTGACGGATCATCGCGGAGACTTGCGGCAGGAGCCCGGCAACCTGCTGGAGGGTCTGCGGTCCATCATTTCGGCCGGTATGGTCTACAACGGTCCCGAACCCTACTCGACCGAGTTTGCAGCGGACGATCTGGCCTGGATTTCCCGGTATGCGTGGGGGGAAGATTACCATGTCGTGCTTCGCAAAAGGCTTGAGGAATTGGCCGCCAAGCTGTTGACGTATCGGGACTTTCAGTGGCGTGCCTGCGTGGATACCGCGCCCCTGCTGGAGCGTTCGCTTGCCCGCCGTGCCGGGCTGGGTTGGATTGGAAAGAACACCTGCTTGATTCACGAACGCGTTGGCAGCTGGTTCTTTCTGGGCGAACTCTTGACGACCCTGGACCTGGCCCCTGATGCTCCGGTGCCGGACCGCTGCGGCACTTGTTCCCGCTGCATCGAAGCCTGCCCGACGCAGGCGATTATTCCTGCACCCGGCGGCCGTTACGAACTCGACTCCCGGCTCTGCATTTCGTATTTCACGATTGAACACCGGGGCACGGTGCCGGAAGACATCCGCCCCGGGCTTGGCCGTCATGTGTTCGGCTGTGACATCTGCCAGGACGTTTGCCCCTGGAATTCTCCCCGCCGCGCGGCTGTGACGCAGGAGGAAGTGTTCGCGCCCAGGGAGTTCGCGCCGCCGCTCGGGCGCATGGCCGCTCTCACCGCGGAGGAATTCCGCAACATCTTCCGCAGCACACCGGTGAGCCGTGCGAAGTACTCCGGCTTTCTGCGCAACGTAGCGATCGCGATGGGGAACAGCGGCTGCGGTGACTTCGAGGTGCCGTTGCGGAAGCTTGCGGCCGCGGAAGATGCGGTGGTTGCGGAACATGCCTTGTGGGCATTAACACAACTTTCCAGATCCCGCTGATACCATGGAATTTCCCGTAAATCCATGGCCCTGCGTTTCTACAACACCCTGACCCGTACGGCGGAAGAATTCACTCCGCTTGATGGAAAGACCGTCAAAATGTACACCTGCGGGCCGACGGTGTATGACTTTGCCCACATCGGCAACTTCCGCACCTTTGTGTTTTACGACCTGCTGCGCCGCTGGCTCCGTGCCTCTGGTTTTGCGCTGAACCACGTCATGAACATCACGGACGTGGACGACAAAATCATCCGCAACGCCATTGCCCGCAAACAGTCCCTCGGCGACTACACCGATATCTACACCAAGGCGTTTCTCGAAGATTGCGCTACGCTCCGCTGCGAGCGCCCGGAAACCATCGCCCGCGCGACCGAGAACATTGCAGAGATGGCAGCGGCCATCCACACGCTCACGGAGAAGGGCTTCACCTACGAGAGTGACGGCTCTATTTACTACAAGATTTCGAAGTTCCCCACCTACGGCAAGCTCTCTCACCTCGATTTCTCCGGAAACATCACGGGCGCGCGCGTCGATGTGGACGAATACGAGAAAGATGATGCCCGCGACTTCGCACTCTGGAAGGCACCGAAAGATGCGACGGAGCCGGCGTGGGATACCGAAATCGGGCGCGGCCGTCCGGGCTGGCATATTGAATGCTCGGTGATGGCTTATCGCTATCTCGGGGCGACTCTCGATATCCATTGCGGCGGCGTTGATCTGGTCTTCCCGCACCATGAGAATGAAATTGCGCAATCGGAAGCCCTGACCGGCAAGGCTTTTTCGCGCTTCTGGCTGCATTCGGAGTTCCTGCTGGTGGAAGGCCAGAAGATGTCGAAATCGCTCGGCAACTTCACCACCATCCGGGCCCTGCTGGATTCGGGCGTGACGCCGATGACCCTGCGGCTGTTCACCCTGCAGGCCCACTACCGCAAGCCCCTCGACTTCACCGCCGAGGCCCTCGATGCCGCGGCCACCGGGTGGAAGGGCCTCAACGCCGCCCTGGGCCTCGCTGCCCTGAGGGAAGGAGAGCCCAACTCCGCAGATGG
>CAIXXM010000089.1 GCA_903923395.1 uncultured Acidobacteriia bacterium | reverse complement strand
GAGTAGGGCAACTGGCTTATTTTTCTCCGCCGACCGCAGTACTATTGCTCATGGCGTTGATAGCTCGATTGTGGTTCGCCGAGCCAGCGATCTCTCAATCATGAGCATATGCCCGGTGGACCGAGATATATATGGGGTGAGAAGCATTTCTCTATCTCAGGACGGCTCCAGGGCCGCCGTCGCAGTACTCGACACTACGATGTACGAGTTCCAGCGAAAGTGTTACGTGGCCTTCATTGATACAGAGACGGGGAGAGTCTTCAAAAAACTAGACATTAATGCTGCCGAGGGTCTATCGCTCTCCCCAGATGGAAAGTTGCTTGCGATTGGCCGAAGGATTCAGGCTGGAGATCGAATAAGGCTTGAGCTTCAAGTCCTCGAAATTAAGACCGGGGGAATGATTGCGCGGGGACTTCACGAGGAAATAGCACCTGGGCCGCACCAAGAACTCATCGCTTCCTTTGACCGTCTTGGTGTGCAGTTTACTGCTGACGGCAGATATGTTCTCACTGCCGGCAACAATCACGTGAAGGTGTGGGTGCTCTGAGGTGGCGGCACAGCTGCAGTCGACCTCAGGAATCATCGTGCCCCTTGTCCTTTCATAGTGCTTCATACTTTCTACTCCTGAATAGTCGTGACCTTACGCCGTATAATTGCGCCAATTGAAAACATACCATCCTCAAGGAAGGGCGGGAGAAGAGATGATGAAGCGGAGCCGGTTCACGGAACAGCAGATTGTGAGGATATTAAGAGGATCACTTTCCCTAACCGCGCGAATCGCCCATGCTCTTCACCCCGCCCGTTGGGCGGGATGAAGGCAGGGCGGCGCGGCATCAAGCGATAAGTCATGCGCGGGCCGCGCATGACTTATCTTGCCTTTGAGTAAGTAAAGCCGCAGTGCGGGCCAGTAAGGGCGTTTGACATGAATACCGCGTTATCAGGAGCGAGCAGCGCCGCTTGCGGCGTGTGCGACCCGAAGGGCTGCTCCTCATAACGGCGATATTATGTCAAGCGCCAATGAGAGCCCGCGCGCGGCTTCCACCTGCCGGGAGGCTATCCAGTAATTCGGCGGGGGCGTTCGTTTCCTTCAGCCGCAGGCGAAGGGAACGGACGGGCCCAGTCTTACTACTTCAACGGCTGAGCGTGGATTGCTTCCCCGTGGTATCCGTCAAAACCATGGACACCCTCCGTTACATATGCGGCTCCATACTGATAAGAAGTTTCGGTATGCCGAGAGCAGGTCGGCGGAAGGTTTAGGCGGGCGTGCCGATGCCGGGCTCGACGCTACACTGTGGCAATGAGTCCACTGCTGCTGCTTCTGCTGAGCATCACGAACGGCGAACTGACGGTCACTTCCGAAACTCCCTTCGCCGGGGCGGTGTCGTCCGTGAAATGGCACGGCAAAGAGTTCATTAACAATCATGACCACGGTCGGGAACTGCAGACCGCGCTGAGCTTTGACGGCTTCGGGGAATGCTATAACCCCACGGAAGCAGGCTCGGCACCGGATGGCCGCAAGTCCACTTCCTCAAGCGTGCTGCTGGAAGGCTCTGCCGAGGGCAACGTCCTGCACACGAAGACGGACATGGCCTTCTGGATGGCACCGGGACAGCCGTATCCCCGGGACTGCGGGCACAGCAGGGTCCGCGTGGCGCAGAACCAGGGCCTGACGGGCGGCTACATTGTCGAGAAGACCGTCACTCTGCAGGGCACCAATATCAAGATCGCAATGAATGTTCATGTGCCCAAGGCGCATGATGGTGCGGTTTTTGAAGTGCTGACCGGCTATATGCCACCGGAATTTACCTCGTTCCTGGTGGTCAAAGACAGCGCGCTGGAAGGCATTTCAGATGGACCGGGGGAGCAGCAGTATCCCGTGATTCTTTCCACCCCCGGCCGTGACTATGCCATGGGCGCGGTTTGCAGCGGGCCGGGCAAGGTGACCTACGGGCGCTTCAAGTTCCTGGGCAACCCGAATGCGCCG
This sequence comes from uncultured Acidobacteriia bacterium, assembly GCA_903923395.1. Taxonomy (GTDB): domain Bacteria; phylum Acidobacteriota; class Terriglobia; order Bryobacterales; family Bryobacteraceae; genus BOG-234. The sequence goes on along the minus strand of CAIXXM010000089.1, from coordinate 167,519 downwards.
GGGTGGAACACCGTGAAGTGGAACGCCGTCTACCGGCAAGCGCACGTGGAACCCGGCGATTACAAGTTCGAGTGCACCGTGGCGGTGGGCACGGCGGAAGCCGCCCGTATGGCGCTTGCCACGCGCATGGATTCTTCCTCATCACCCAACAAAGCGCGGTGAGGCAGCCAGAAGGCGTCGTGGATGTGGCCCTCGGCGTTGGGGCAAGCCATCGCGCGGCAATTCGTGCGGTCGAGATAGAGCGGATTGTTCTGCAGGGTATGCGGGTAGAAGGGCGTGCAGGGAACGCCCTGTGCGGTTAGCCTCTGGTGGAAGCCGTCGCGGTCCTCATCGACCCACCCCAGCAGCAGATAGTTCGTGTGAACAGCAGCGGCGGCGGGAATCACCTGGAAGTGTAAGCCGGGCACATCGGCCAATGACTCTTTGATGAGCCGTGCGTTGCGGTCGCGGAGGGCGTTCTGCGCTGGCAGCCGCTCCAGCTGGGCAACAAGCACAGCGGCCTGCAGTGCAGTCATCCGGTAATTGCTGCCGAGCGTGTAGTGGTGGAAGAAGCCTTCCCCTTCTTTGCGTCCCTGGTTCTGCAGGGCACGGAGCCGGGTGGCCAGTGCGGCGTCATTGGTGAGCAGCATGCCGCCCTCGCCAGCCGTCATGACCTTGCCGTTTTGGAAGCTGAACGAACTGACCGCCCCGATGGAGCCCGCGCGTGCGCCATTCCATTCCGAGCCGTGGGAATGGGCGGCGTCTTCGAGCAGGGGCAGTCCGAACTCAGCGGCGATGGCGATAATGGAATCCATATCGGCCATGGGTCCGCCGAAGTGGACGGGGATGATGGCTTTGGTTTTGGGGGTAATGGCTTCGCGGATACGCTGCGGGTCGACGTTGAAGGTGTCGAATTCGATATCGACGAAGACGGGGATGGCGCCGCGGCGGGAGACGGCAGTGGCGGTGGAAACGAAGCTGATGGCTGGGACGATGACTTCGTCGCCGGGGCCGATGCCGAGGGCTTCGAGAGCCATTTCGAGGGTGATGGTGCCGTTGAAGGCGCTGATGCCGAAGCGGCAGTGCTGGAAAGCGGCGAAGTCGCGCTCGAGTTGGGCGACGAGGGGGTGGAAGCCGCCCCACATCTGGCCCGAGAGCACCTGGGCGATCAGTTCATATTCGCGTTCCCCTGCAACGGGCCACTGTGGAGTGCTCATATCGATAGAATAAGGCTTGTGACGGTATACCAAGAACGGCGCGACGAACTGGAGAAGCACGAATTCATGATGGGCGTTCCCCGCGGGCGTCTGGCTGTAACGTTAGATGTGCTGACGGACGCTTTGGTTCTAGTGGGACAGCATGGAGTTTACTGTCAAAGTGCGCGGCAACCGGGGAAGCCGTCGATGGATATCCAGGTGATTTCGAAGGCGATTGAGGATGCCAAGGAACTGGTGTCTAGTGTGATGGCGGAGCTGAAGGCGGCGAAGGGTCAGCCCAACGAGTTAACATAAAGAGTGTTATGACCATTGATGAACGGTTGGACAGGCTCACTGATCGGCACGAAGCACTCGCGCAAAGCGTCGAACTCCTGCTGGTTGCTGTCCGCGAAACCTCCGATAGTGTTCGCAAGCTTGTCGATGTTACCAACCGTGATGCAGAGGATATCCGCGCTTTAGCTCGGATCGCGGAGTCACACGAGCGGCGGATTACTCATCTCGAAGAGTCCCCGGGCTGACAGGTCGGCTTCGCGGTCGTTCCTTGGGAACTCGTGGCTAGTATGATGGCGGAGCTAAAGGCCGCAAAGGCTCAGGAGACGCGTTTGCGCCGGACCCACTTGGCGATCCCGATACCTGCCATGACGCAACACCCGAGGAGGGAGATGCAGGCACTCCATCCGTAGATTGTTGCATTGTAGATATACCTTGAATAGTTTTCATCCTTGAAGCTCGCCGCCCAAACGTTCCCTGCGAATCCGGAGCCCGAAACCAGGAAAACAATGAATGACAAGACGAACACGATTACGATGAGCTTGTTGTTCATTAGCGGATGGAAGAAGTAACTATCGGTCCGATGGCAAGATCTTCATCCAGTAGTGGCCAATGAATGCCGTAGCCGGACGGCGATAGCTCCATCACACTTCGCTCTGATGCGGAAGCTTCCGCGAGACGGCGGGAGAGGTTTCCCCAAGGTATCGACAGCTTGGTCCCAGACTTCAGTTCAATCACCAGGCAGTCCAGATCCGGCTCGATTTTGCTGGCTTGCAACTCCCTGACCGGCAGCGGAAACCCAAGATCATCTCCCGGCTGTTCAAAATACAAGTCGCCATCCAGTTCGCGCTTCCAATAGTCCAAGAGCGCACCGACCACACCGTGAACCAGCTCAAGAGCCTGCACGGCATCAACGCCGAACGTGGCGCGGAGGATCGGACCATTGGGAAGCCCAGTGATTTCGAATGGGCAATACCAATCCCCGTGGCCCGACAGGGCTGGCCTGCCGATCCGAACGATGACTTCCCCTTGCGCCCGGTGCAGCTTCCTCTCCGCAATCACCTCGCCGACGGTTTCTAATCGCAACCCTCACCCCCGCACAAAAGCATTCAACCGCTTCTCACGCCCAATCGTGGTCGTTCCGCCATGGCCTGCGATCACGATCGTTTCCTCCGGCAGCGTATACAACTTCCCAGAGATCGACTGCTTGATCTGCGCGCTGTTCCCGCCCGGCAGATCCGTGCGGCCCACGCTGCCGTGGAAGAGCGTATCGCCCGCCAGCAGCGTCTTCTCTGACGCGATGAACAGCGAGATGCTGCCCGGTGTATGGCCCGGCGTGTGGATGACCTGCGCTTCCACGGCACCGGCATGCAGCAGATCGCCCTCCTTCGCCGGAGTGTCGATGCCCGGGTCGGGCGGCGGCTCGACACCAAGCCAGGTCGCCTGCACGTCCAGCATGTCGCTCAGCATCTTGTCCGCCTCATGCATGTAGACCGGTGCACCGGTCAGTTCACGCAGTTTGTGCGCGCCGCCGATGTGATCGATATGAGCGTGCGTGATCACAATCATGCCGACCTTCAGGCTGTTGCGTTCGATGATCTCCTGAATGTGCGCGATATCGTCGCCGGGGTCCACCACAATTGCCTCGCCGGTGGTCTCATCACCGAACACCGTACAGTTGCAGCCAAGCATGCCTACAGGGATTGTTTCAAGAATCATATGCGCGCCTCATTGCATCGGGCGCCCGCCTTCCATCATCATGATTGCAGATGGAATCTATCCTGGTTATCTTCATGCGCGTGCTGCACATCCTGTCAGCCGTGACTTTGACTGGCGGCGCGCTGGCATGGCGCTTCGCCGTTTCCCCCGCCCTCAGCCCTTTGAGCCCTGAGACCCGTGACAAAGTGGACAATGCGGTTGCTGCCGCATGGAAGCCCTTTGTTTGGACCGCTTCGATTGGTATTCTGCTCTCCGGTTTCTATAACTTCTTCCGCAAAGTTGCCACCGGCGTGCCGAAGGAATACCACATGGTGTTTGGCATCAAGTTCCTGCTCGCGCTGCACGTGATTGCCGTTGGCATCCTGCTGGGCCGCGCCGCGAACAAGAAGCGCGAAAAGCAACTCACCGGTGTGGTGTTCAGCGCAGTGACCATTGTGGTCCTCTCAGCCGTGCTCCGTTACCTCTCCACCAAATGACCGCCTCAGTGATTGACCTTTCCGGCCGCGGACGCATCAAAGTCACCGGCGAGGACCGCGCCCGCCTGCTGCATGCCATGACCACAAACCATGTGCAGCAGATGCAGCCGGGGGACGTTGTCTATGCTTTCTTCCTTGACGCGCAAGGCCGCATCCTGGCGGACGCACACCTGCTCTGCTTCGAGGATCACTTCCTGCTGGATGTGGCACCGGCCTCGCGCGCATTCCTGCTGGAGCATCTGGACCACTACATCATTGCCGATGATGTGGAACTCGAGGATGTGACCGCTTCCACCTGGTGTCTTGGTGTGGAGGGGGACGGTGTGGAGCCGCCTGCCGATGCTGTACAGATTTCCTATACAGGCGAGCCGGGCTACCGTTTGTATGGCTCGGGGCCTCTTCCCGAACTGGGGCTTCCGCCGATGAGTCTGGAGGAAGCCGACGCACTGCGGATCGCCAACCGGAAGCCGGCCTTTGGCGTCGACTTCGGGGACAAATCCATCCCGCAGGAAACCCAGCTCATGCATGCGGTCCACTTTCAGAAGGGCTGTTACATCGGGCAGGAGATTGTCGAGCGGGTTCGTGCCCGCGGGCATTTGAACAAGCTGTTGATGGCCTTTGAGATCGCTGCGCCGGTAACCGTTGCCGCAGGGGAGAAGGTGTTCCACGAAGGCAAGGAAACCGGGGAGATCACCTCATCCGTGATTCATGCGGGCAAGACCTTCGGCTTTGGTGTGATCCGCGTGCCGGCCGCCGCTGTGGGGGCTGTGGTGGAAGTTGCCGGGCACTCCGCGACGCTTGCGGCGCCGAAGTAACTACTGAATCGTGCTTGCGCCCTCGACTCCGAAGCTGTCGAGGGGCACCTGCTTGTTGACGTAATCATCCAAATTGATCACGTAAGTCTCTGGTGCATCCACCAGGACCGGCGAGTGTGTCGCGCAGATGATGCGGAACTTCTTCTCCACCACCAGTTCCATCAACATCTTCAGGATGCGGCGTTGATTCGAGATCGAGAGCGCCATTTCTGGCTCATCCAGCAGTAGAACCGTGCCTTCCCCCAATGACGGGAAGTTCTGGCGGAACATCGCGAGCATCACCTGCCCGTGGCTGGCCATCTGGAGGAATTCGAGCATCTCCGGTTGATCCTGGAACAGATCCAACTGCACGCGCGGGTTGTGCTGCTCGGCATCGAAGAGGAACACGCGGCCGTAGTTGGTCTTGCCGGGGTCCAGGCGGTAGATGAAGCCATCGCGCTGTTCGCCTTTGAGTGCAAGGTAGATGGAATGCAGCAGCGTGGACTTGCCGGAGCCGTTGTCTCCCGTGATCATGACGAGCGGGTGCGACAAATCGACCACCGCGGGCATGTGATAGTTCAGGTTGGAAAAGACAGGGTGGGCGAGGATTTTAAGAAACATCTACGCCTTCAGAATACCAGCCGGACCGGATCACGCAGCCGCTTCGATCAGACCGGAGCGGACAAGCAGGGCATCTGGATTCGGGTCACGGCCCATGAAGCGGCGGTAGAGATCCGCGGGATCTTCGCTGTCGCCCTTGGAAAGGATGTTCTCGCGGAAGGCCGCCCCAACTTCTTCGCTGAATACACCTTCCGCGAGGAAGCGCGTGAAGGCGTCGGCATCCAGCACCTCGGCCCACTTGTAGGAATAGTAACCGGCACCATAGCCCACGGGGCTGGAGAAGAGATGCGTAAAGCCTGCGATCATCGCGTAGTGCTCCGGCAGTTTCGAAGCTGCGAAGCCCTGCAGAATGTTGCGGGCGTAGACCACCGCGTCGCCGTGAATGGCCGGGGTGTATTCCCTGTGCAGTTTGAGATCCACAAAGCCGAAGCCAAGCTGGCGCATCTGCTGGTTGGCCGCCCGGTAGGTGCGGGCCCGGACCATCTTCTGGAACAGACCGTCTGGAATGGTCTCGCCTGTCTCATAGTGGCGGGCGAAGAGATCGAGAGAAGCCCGTTCCCAGCACCAGTTCTCCATGATTTGCGAGGGCAATTCCACGAAGTCCCACGCCACATTCGTCCCGGCAAGGCTGCGGACTTCCACCCGGCTCAGCACATGATGCAGCAGGTGGCCAAATTCATGGAAGATGGTTTCCACTTCGCGGTGCGTCAGCAGGGCGGGCTTGCCGCCAATGGGCGGCGTTAGATTGCCGCAAATGCAGCCAGCATGCGGTTCCAGGCCATCGGGCGTTTCCACGCCAGTGATGAAACCTTCCATCCAGGCACCATCCCGCTTGGTTTCCCTGGGGAACCAATCCGCGTAGAAGGCACCCAAAAGAGCGCCGCTCTTCTCGTGGACTTCGTAGTAACGAACGTCCTCATGCCAAACCGGCACGCCCTCTTTGTGCTTGACGACGATGCCGTAAAGCCTCTCCACCAGGTCAAACATTCCCGCCACCACGCGCTCCGCGGGGAAGTAGGGCCGTAGTTCTTCTTCGTCGAATTCGTAGAGGGCCTTCCGCTGCTTTTCAGCCCAGTAGCCTATGTCCCACGGTTCCAGATGCTGTCCGGCGAAGGCTTCGAGCTGGCGGTTCTCCTTCTCGAAGTACGGAATGGTCTTGGCTTTCAGTTCTTCCAGGAACTCCATCGCCCGTGCGCCGGTGTGGGCCATGCGGTCATGCAGAACGAAGTCGGCGAAGTCAGAGAAGCCGAGCAGGGCGGCTTTTTCGCGGCGGAGTTCGATGATCCGGGTCATCACCGGGCGGTTGTCGCGTTCCGGTTCAGTCGCACGGAGAGAGAACGCCGTGTAAAAATGCTCGCGGATGGACCGGTCATCCAGGTAGGTCATCACCGCGATGTAGCTCGGGGCCTGCAGGGAAAAGCGCCAACCTTCGATGCCCTTCGATTCGGCGGATTGCTTCGCCGCAGCAATTGCGCTGGGGGGCAATCCGGCCAAACGCTCTTCTTCCGTGATCACCAGTTCGAAGGAATTGGTGGAATCCAGAACATTTTCAGAGAATTTTGTTGTCAGTTTGGTTAATTCGACGTCGATTTCCGCCAAACGGGTCTTGCCCGCCGCGTCGAGTTCCGCGCCGCAGCGGCGGAAAGAATCCAGCGTTTTGACCACGAAACGGGTTTTGACCGGACTCAGGTTCCTGGCCTCCCCGGTCGCTTCAAACGCCTGCAACTGCTTCCAAAGTCCTTCATTCAAAGGGATTTGCGAATAGAAAGCACTGGCCTCGCCCTCTACGGCATTCCAGGCGGCGCGCAATTCCGGGGACGTTGCAACGGATTCCAAGTGCCTGACCACCGCCAGCGCATAGTCGAGATTTTCCGTGCTGCGCTCGAGCGCCAGCATCGTGTTTTCGAATGTCCGCGGTGAAGGGTCGTTTACGATCGCATCAATTCGCTCTTTTGCCGCCGCAATGAGCTCGGTAATTCCCGGGACGACATGCTCCGGTCGCACCTGATCGAAGGGAATTTGAAAGTGAATTTGCAGCAGGGGATTAGTCGACATCGTGGATGTTCAGCGTCGCGAAGAACTCAATCTAATATAGTACCAACAGTTACGAAACTATTGGCGTTCGGAATACGTAAAACCCTTGGTACCCGCTGTCGGTGCGCCGCGGTCCGAGCACCCCGGGCGTAGAATAGAGATCAACCCCGCTGGTCCGCTATGTCCGACATTCCCTTTGTTCATCTCCACAATCACACCGATTATTCCCTGCTCGACGGCGCGTGCGAGATCGATCAGCTCATGGAAGTGGTAGCGGAGCAGAAGATGCCCGCCGTCGGCATGACCGATCACGGCAACATGTTCGGGGCGGTTCACTTCTACAATTCCGCCAAAGCGAACGGCATCCGTCCGGTGATTGGGTGCGAAGTCTATGTCTCCCAGCAGGGGCTGAAAACGCGGTCAGACACGGACCGCTACAACCACCTGGTGCTGCTTTGCGAAAACCAGGATGGCTACCGGAACCTGATGGATCTTGTCTCCACGGCGTTTCTGGAAGGCTTCTACTACAAGCCTAGAATTGACAAAGACCTGCTGGCCCGGAAATCCAAAGGGCTGATTTGTCTTTCGGCCTGCCTGCGCGGTGATCTGAACGAATCTGTTCTGAATGACAAGTATGACGAGGCGAAACGGATCGCCTACCAGTACAGCGAGATGTTCGGGAAGGATAACTTCTTCCTCGAGATTCAGGATCACGGCCTGGAGCAGGACAAGCGCCTGACGCCGCAGATCAACCGGCTTTCCATCGAGACGGGTATTCCGCTGGTGGCCACCAACGACGCCCACTATCTGCGCAAGTCGGACGCCCGGGCACATGAAATCCTCATGTGCATTTCCACGGGCAAGACCATTAATGATCCCAACCGAATGCACTGGGATCATCCGGATTTCTATCTCAAGACGCGCGATGAAATGATGCGGCTGTTCGGCGAACTGGAATCCGCCTTGGATATGCCGTTCCATATCTCGCAGCGCTGCGAGATCACGATGGACAAGGTCAAAGATCCCTTCCCGCGCTTTGACATTCCTCCCACCTTCGATACGGATTCTTACTTTGCTTACGTCGCCAGGCAGGGCTTTGAACGGAGACGCCCGCGGCTGGAGGCACTGCGCGCCTCCGGCTGGCTGAAGCATGATCTGGAAGAGTATGTGATCCGGCTGGACCGCGAGATCGGCATGATCCAGAAGATGAAGTTCTCCGGTTACTTCCTCATCGTCTGGGACTTCATCCGTTACGCGAAATCGATGAACATTCCCGTGGGCCCGGGCCGCGGTTCGGCGGCGGGCAGTCTGGTGGGGTATGCCATGTCCATTACGGACGTTGACCCGTTGCAGTATGGTTTGCTCTTCGAGCGCTTCCTGAACCCGGAGCGCATCAGCATGCCCGATATTGATATCGACTTCTGCATGAACCGGCGCGGCGAAGTGATTCAATATGTGACGGAGAAATACGGCCGCGAACAGGTCGCGCAGATTATCACGTTCAACACGCTTGGGGCACGCGCCGCGATCAAAGACGTTGGCCGCGTGCTGGAGATGAGTTTTGCAGACGTGGACAAGCTCACCAAGCTGGTACCTACTACGCTGAACATCAAGCTCAAGGAAGCGATTGAGCAGGAACCGGGCTTCAATGATCTGGCTTCGAAGGACCCCAAGGTCAAGGAACTTCTGGATATCGCGCAACGGCTGGAAGGCTTTGCGAGAAACTCTTCGGTCCACGCTGCCGGCGTGGTAATTTCGCCCGAACCCTTGAAGACTTTGGTGCCTTTAAGCCGCACCAACCGCGACGAAGTTGTGACCCAGTACGACATGAACGGTCTGGACAAACTCCAGCTGCTCAAGATGGACTTCCTGGGTCTCACCACGCTGACGCTGATTGATGACGCACAGAAGATGATCAAGCGCCGCCATGGCGTGGATATCGTGCTGGAAGATCTGCCCGTGGAAGATCCGAAAGCGTATGAGGTCTTCTGTAAAGGTTTCACCTCAGGCGTGTTCCAGTTCGAATCGCCCGGCATGCGGGACATTCTCCGCCGCTACCAGCCGAGCCGCATTGAAGATCTGACGGCGCTCAATGCTTTGTACCGGCCGGGTCCCATTCAGGGCGGCATGCTCGATGACTTCATTGAGCGCAAGCACGGGCGCAAGGCGATCCGGTATGACCTGCCGGATCTGAAGATCGTTCTGGAAGAAACGTACGGCGTCATCCTGTATCAGGAACAGGTGATGCAGATCTCTAACATCATCGCCGGTTATACGCTGGGCGAAGCCGATATGTTGCGGCGCGCCATGGGCAAGAAGAAGGCGGAGGAGATGGCCAAGCAGCGTGCCCGGTTTATTGAGGGTGCGGCGAAGAAAGGTCATCCGGCGGCAAAGGTCGAGAAGGTCTTCGACTACATGGATAAGTTCGCGGGTTATGGCTTCAATAAGTCACACTCCGCCGCTTACGCCTTTCTGGCATTTGTAACTGCCTATCTCAAGGCCCACTATCCGGTCGATTTCATGGCGGCGCTGCTGACGTCGGAAACGGGCAACGTCGGCAAGGTGGTGAAGTATATCAACGAATGCCGCGATATGGGCATCCGTGTTCTGCCCCCGGATGTGAACGCCAGCGAATATACTTTCACGCCGGTGCGGGATGAAAAGGGCGATGCCGTGCGGTTCGGTCTTGGTGCCGTCAAGAACGTGGGCGAAGGCGCTGTGGAAGCGATTATCAAGGCCCGCAAGGAAGTGGGCAGGTTCAAGTCACTGTTCCACTTCTGTGAGCACGCGGACATGGGTGCCATCAACCGCCGTGTGATGGAAAGTTTGATTCGCGCCGGTGCGATGGATGGTTTGGAAGGCACCCGCGCGCAGTTGTTACTCGCTCTTGATTCCGCGATTGAAACGGGCATGCGCGCGCTCCGCGACAGAGAAAGCGGACAGACCGGATTATTCGGCATGGGTCCGGAAGAGCACGTGGAACCGCCGTTGCCGAAGGCTCCGGACTGGACGCCCCGCGAAAAGCTGAATGGCGAGAAAGAGCTTCTGGGCTTCTATGTTTCCGGGCATCCGCTGGATGCTTATGAAGAAAAGATTGCCGAGGTTGCCAAGCAGGACACATCCAAGCTGGAAGGTTTGGAAAAGGGTGCTGAAGTGGCGATTTGCGGCGTGCTGACCGGGATTCAGCGGCGCCGGAACAAAGATGGCAAGCCCTGGGCCTCCATGGTGATTGAAGACCGCCTGGGCACGGTGGATGGCATGGTGTTCACCACGCAGTATGAACGCGTGGCGCAGATGATTGTGGAAGATCAGGCGGTGTTGGTCCGCGGCATGGCGCTGCCGGAAGACAGTAACCCGACGAAGATCAACATTCAGGACATTATTCCGCTCGATCTGGTGCGCGTGTCTGTCCCCACGTTGATTGCCGTCAAGGTGCCGCTGAACCGCAACGGCATGGACCGCGCGGCGGAGTTGAAGGCACTGTTTGACCGCAAGCCCGGAGAAACCCAGGTTCGTCTGCGTCTGGAGGCGGTGAAGGATTTTTCGGTGATGCTGGATATTCCCGCGAAGATCAAGCCGGATAAAGAGTTCAAGGCCGAGTTAGCCCGGATCTGCGGCAAAGATATGATGCAGGTGCTGGCGAGTTAGGTCAAACTAACAGTATTGCCAGTGGTCTGATTCACAAATTTGCTGGATTATTCAGGCCGGAAATGGGACACCCTGGAATACGCTCGTTTTCCTGGGTCCATCTGTATCTATTGCGTGATGTTCGTGCGCCATTCTGGCGCGCGCGCCCAGGCAAAGACAACTTCCCGAAACAGGCGGTGTATTCATCCACTTCCGTTACCGGCGCGGCCATAGCCCAACACGCGGCTGGCAGCCGCATGTCCAAAATCACATTGGTATGGCCTGAATGCAGGAACGAGGGAGCACCGCCAGTTCTTCTTCCGGGATATGGAACATGAAGTCTACCAGTTGAGGGTGGTTGTTAGTTAGAACCCACCAGCCAATTCACGAAGCAATTCCCGTGGCCCCGCCGCCTCTGCTGGCGGCCAGCCGAGATGCAGTGCAGCCTGGTTCAAAAGTGCTGCGGCCAGTGCCCAGTCGAGCGCCGGGGCCAGTGTCTGCTTACTTAGCTTTTCCCCATCCGCATTGCGCACCACGGGAACGTGCTTGTAGCGTATCTTCGGCATTCCTAACTCCTGCTGCAAAAAGATCTGCCGCGGCGTGGAATCGAGTAAGTCCGACCCGCGCACGATATCTGTAACTCCCTGTTCGGCGTCGTCCACAACAACAGCCAGCTGGTAGGCGAACAGGCCATCGGCACGGCGCACAACAAAGTCATCCACCTGTTGCTCAAACCATCCGAAGTGCCTGTCTTCAAATCCAATGGTCCTGCCTCCGAACACACGCACGGAGTGCATGCCCTCCGGTTTGTGGATCAGATTCCGGCACTGGCAGGAATCCAGCGACTTGCGCGAGCAGGTGCATGCGTAGACAGGCAGCCGCTCGAGTGCCGCGCGGTAAGCTTCCCCGCGTTCGCTCTGGAACATCACGGGACCATCCCACTCGAAACCGAAGTGCTCCAGTGTCCGCAAGATATCGTCCGCCGCGCCGGGAACGCAGCGCGGTGTGTCGAGGTCTTCGATCCGTACCAGCCATTTGCCGCCATGTTGCCTGGCGTCCACATAGCTGGCCAGAGCGGCGACCAGTGAGCCGAGATGAAGAGGTCCAGTTGGGGAAGGCGCGAATCGCCCCGTGTATTCGCCCACGAACCAAATTTTATTACCCCCGGGTCAGCCCGCCCGCGTGGCCATTCACCGCGTTGTTACTTTTCTCGTTTAAAGTAGAACATTCATGTTGTCCAACAAACTCTTCCAACGAGCCGCCGCCGCGGGTGTGCTCGTGCTCGGCGGGATCGCCGTCCTCTCCTCCGCTCCGGTAGCAGCGCTGCTGCCGGATCACATCCTCACAGGACACAAGGCCGATGGCATGGTCTTCACGGTCTCGAACCAAATCCTGCATCCCTGGGGGCGGCAGTCGCTCATTGCAGGGCGGCCGATCGAGATCGCCGTCGACAGCGCAGGCGCGAAGCTCGCCGTGTTGAACTCCAACCGCGTGGACATTTTTGATACTGCCGCCGACCAGTTGCTTGGCTCCATGAACATCCGCTCGGCTTCTTATGGCGGTGTGGCGTTCCGTCCTGCTTCTGATGAAGTCTGGGCTTCAGAGTGCCTCCGCCCGGGGCGGAATGTCACCACGGGTGATGCAATTGCCATCGCCTCCATTGACGGTAAGGGCAAGCCCGGCGCAGTCTCGCATATTACGTTTGAGGGCCGCGCCGTGCCCGCGGGGATTGCCTTTACACCCGATGGTTTGACGGCCTATGTGGCGCTCAACAAGCGGAACACCGTCGCCGTTGTGGACGCGAAAGAGAAAAAGGTTCTGCGCGAAATTCCTGTCAGCATGGCACCCTTCGGCGTCACCATCGCGAAGGGCAAGGTGTTTGTCACGAACCGCGGTGGTCGCGCCCCCAAGCCCGGTGACACCACATCCGCCGGCGTAAGTCTGCCCATGGTGACCGACCCTGTAAGTGGAAGCACTGTTTCCGGCACGGTCAGCGTGATTGATATCGCGTCTGGCGCCGTGAAAGAGATCCCTGTTGGTCTTTCGCCCTCCCTGCTGAGCAGCAGTCCGGATGGCGGCACTGTTGCGGTTGCGAACTCGCATGGGGACTCGATCACTTTCCTTGATACCACTCAGTTGACCACGAATACGGTAAGTGTTCCTGCCTGGCCGGAATCCACCGTCGGCAGTCTGCCTGTGGGAGTAACCTTCTCGCCCGATGGCACGAAGTTATACGTCGCCTGTGCGGGTACCAATGCGCTGGCGGTACTGTCGAAGCAGGGTGCGAAGTGGGCCGTTGCCGGAGCGTTCCCCACGGGCTGGTTCCCCTCGGCGGTTGTCGCGGATCCGAAAGGCATCGTCCATCTGGTGACCATCAAGGGTGAGGGCAACACAGATACGCCGCAGGGCCACCGCTCCACCCGCTGGGAAGGCAGTCTCGAAACCTTCTCGTCGCCCACGCTCGATCAGGCCAAGGCTGGTATGGAAGAAGTCCGGCGTTTGAATGAGCCGCACTTCAGTGGACCCGAAGGAATTACCAACCTGAAATCGCTCGGCATCCAGCACGTGATTCTAGTGGTGAAGGAAAACCGCACTTATGACCAGCTGCTGGGAGATTTGCCGCAGGGGAACGGCGAGCCGAAGTATTTGCAGTTCGGCAAGGATGTTACTCCCAACACCCATGCGCTCGCTGAACAGTTCGTGCTTCTTGATAACTTCTACACCTCCGGTGCGATTAGTTTTGACGGCCACCAGTGGCTGATGATGGGCTTCGTCAGTGACCAGACCGAGAAGGCATTTGCGGCGAATCCACGGAGTTATTCGTGGCACATGGGGGATTCGCTGGGTGTTTCTCCGGCGGGTTTCTTCTGGCAGGGTGCGCAGAAGCCGGTCAGCCTGCGTATTTATGGTGAGTTCTGCGTAGGTCCCGATTCCGATATGGGCCACGGCGATTTGAGTGAGCCGATCAATACCGCTCTGAAGGGCAGCTGGGCGGAACGGATGAAGCAGTGGAAGGAAGGGACTCTGCCCCGGCGTGATTTCTGTGCTTCTGCCGTGCCTGCCATGGAACCTTATCTGGACCGTAAGTTCAATGCAGAAATCGGCACCACGGATCAGTTCAAGACAGATGAGTATCTCAGGGAGTTTGCGGATTATGAAAAGTCCGGCAACTTACCCCAGTTGAGTGTGGTGACTCTAAATAATGACCATACGAATGGCACGCGCCCCGGTTCCGGCACGCCCCGCGCGATGGTGGCGGATAATGATCTGGCCCTCGGCCGCCTGGTGGAGCGCGTGTCGAAGAGTAAGTACTGGGAACATACGCTCATTCTCGTGACGGAAGACGATGCACAGGCTGGACTGGACCATGTGGATGGCCACCGGACGATTTGCCTTGCGATCGGTCCGCATGTGAAGCGCGGTGTGGTGGATTCGGCGAACTACAATCACCTCGGCATGGTGCGGACGATGCAGGAGATCTTCGGTGTTCCGTCGCGGACGCGGGCGGAGAAAGCCGCACGGTTGATGGGAACTATCTTCACGACCAAAGCCGATCTGAAGCCCTTCCAGCACGTCGAACCGAAGATCGATATTACGGAGACGAATCCCGAGTTAAAGGCACTGAACGGCCCGGCGCTGCGTGCGGCGAAGCAGTCCATTGCGATGGACTTCTCCGGCGACGACCGCGCGCCTTCGGAGACGCTAAACCGGATTATCTGGTGGAGTGTGAAGGGCTTTGATGTGCCGTATCCGGGGAGGTAGCACTGGGGCGGTAGCGCGGAGCGGACATCTCGACGCAAAAAAGAGAACATAAAGCTGTGCGGATAACTCTCACTCTTGACCCGGATGTCGTTGCTCTCCTTCAAGACGAAATCCACCAATCAGGCGACTCGCTCAAGAGTTCGGTCAACCGTCTCCTGCGGGCGGGTTTTGCGGCCCGGGCAGCTTCGCCGGCGAAGCCGTTCGTTGTTACTCCCAAACCACTCGGCCTGCCCTCTCATCTCAGTTACGACAACGTCGCGGAATTATTGGAAGCGTTAGAGAGAGCAGTACACAATTGATCGTTCTGGATGCCAACATTTTGCTGTATGCCTATGACTCGAATTTCTCATCTTACGGGTCGGCCAGAGTATATGTTGAGCAAGTGTTTTCGGAGAGGCATTGGGCGGTCTTTCGCTCAATGATCCTTGATGGTCAATCAGTGGGCCCACTGGTCACGGCCGCCCAATTTGCTGCCCGGAAGATAGAGCACGGTGGAACGCTCTACACCGCTGATCGTGATTGTTCCTGCTTCTCATATCTCCGCCGTGGAACCCTTTTGGGACAGACGCGATTACTGACCTACTTGCCCGTCTCACCTGCAGGTTGAGCAGGCTTCATCTCGCCCAAAGCCAAGGGTGTATGGATATCGCTCGGAGCAAAGGGGTTAAGGCTGTTGCATTAGTTACGATTGGCGGAGTTGACCATTAACTCAACGATATCTTCGCGCTTTTTTGAGCGGGCAATATCAAGCGCGCAATTTCCCCAGTGGTCAGTAGTCCAGATACTAGCCCCGGCCTCCAACAATATCTTGACGACCTCAATCTTTCCTTCCCTCACGGCCCATATCAGAGCAGTGGCGTAGTTTAGCCTTGAAGTAATCGGGGCGTTCGCGTTAAACAAGCCAAAGCGATCACGTCCCTCGATATTGGCCCCCGCTGCCAATAGAACCCTAACCGTATCTGCACGTCCGCTTTTGGCCGCTACGATCAGGGGAGTCGTATCTGAAAGGCAAAGCTTGGTCTCCTTGTTGGCTCCTGCTGTCAGGAGTGCCGTAACTGCACCTGTATTACCAGCTTCAGCGGCCCTGCACAAAGCAGGATTCTCATGACCATATCTACACCGGGCCCCGCAATCTGGACCCTCGACTTTAGCTCCCGCATCCAGCAGCAAGTTGACCCCGACCGATCCTTGCAGCGCAGCTGCTGCAAATTCCAAAGCGGTCATCCCTCTGGGCGTGCCCCCAAAAGAAGTCGCTTCGACGTTGGGGTGGAGGCTTAGAAGGAACTTTATGCTATCGATCACGTGAGCGGCGGGCACTTCTCTGGCGTGTTCAAAGTCGTGACTCTCACACGAGCCGTTGGATGATGCCATCATCAAAACGGTGCATCTCCGACCGTCTGGTTGATCAAGCCTCGCGCCTGCGGCGAGTAAGATCTTCAGTACCCCGAGGTGTGCAAATGCGCTAACAAGCGCAGTGTGGCCATGGTCATCTTCTGCATTCGGGTCGAGGCCCTTCCCAAGCAGCGCCACCACACGGGGCGCGTCGCCACGCGCGGCAGCGCTTACCAATGTACTTATGTTGGCCTTGGAGCCTCGCACCTCGCCAGTGGCACCCTGAGACGGAAACTCTTTTGTTTTGGTTGGTTCGCCAAATCCCGACGGCGAAGCGGCCACAAGTGCGAGGGCCGCGAAGGTATATAAGGTCAATGGCCAGACAAATGTGGCTAGACTGATATTCATTCGCCCTCCTGTAACGGAAAGTGACTGGTAGTCATTTTCCGGTTCAATGATCACTATTCTCAGACTAGTCCACGTGATTGGCATCGGGCAAGTTGACCGCGCTAAAGAGAGTCTCACTTGAAAACAAAGTCTTCAACAAGCCTTCCGCATCTCCACCAGCAAACCATCGAGCGCGATCTGCTTCTGAATATTCCGCCGGAGCAGAGCGGCGATTTCATCCACGCCTTCCACAGACCGCAGAATCCACTTGCGGGATACTTTTCCGGCGAGGGCAGTCAGCTCATCGCGGATATCGATGTTACGAATCGCAGTTCCGCCTTCCCGCAATACGGTTAGATCGCGGAGTAAGTCATAGAGAAACTTCAGGTGTAACTCGAGCTTCTCATTCTTGCTGCGGCCGAGGGCTTCAGAAACCGGCACCCACGAGCCATAGCTTGCCGCACCTGCTCCAGTC
This sequence comes from uncultured Acidobacteriia bacterium, assembly GCA_903923395.1. Taxonomy (GTDB): domain Bacteria; phylum Acidobacteriota; class Terriglobia; order Bryobacterales; family Bryobacteraceae; genus BOG-234. The sequence goes on along the minus strand of CAIXXM010000089.1, from coordinate 150,826 downwards.
TTCAGCAATGCCAGCATCGCTGCGCGGCGCTTCTGGTATTGCGCGATATCGAGGGACGCCGCCACGCCGGGGCTGCCGCCCGATAGTGCGATGCGCCGCTCTGCGTTATCCAGCTTCCGGACCCGCGCGAAATCCTGCATATCTGCATTCGTCAGCGGCGAAAAATTGAGCACCACGGAACGCGAGCGGATCGTTGGCAGCAGGTCATAGACGTTATCTGCGGTCATGATCAGAATCAGGTGATCGGGCGGTTCTTCCAGGATCTTCAGCAGGGAATTCGCGGCCTGTTCGTTGGCGCGGTCGGCCTGATCGATGAGAAAGATCCGCCGCGTTCCATGCAGCGGTTTGAATTGTGCGCGGTCCTTCAACAGACGCATCTGCGGCATGGAGATCTGGCGCAAAGGGCCGTCGGGCGGGAATGTCAGGAAATCGGGGTGACTGGAAAAGAACAGCGGATCGTCGTTGCGCTTGTCGGCAGGCAGTTTCTCTCGGGTCTCGATGAGCCTTTGGTTGTCGGGCAGGCTGAGGTCGTCGAGTTCGATCCTGGCGGGGTCGCCAATGACACGCGCGGCGAAGCGTCGGGCGAGCGTGGATTTTCCCAGGCCCTCCAGACCGGCGAAGAGCAGCGTCTGCGGGATGCGTTCCCGCGTGATCATGCCCTCCAGCGTGTTTTGTACGGCCAGATTTCCCCAGAAGTTCTCAAACACGCTCGAGCACAGCCTCCTGTATCAGCCGGGTGACTTCCGCCATGGTGGCGCGGCCGTCGATGAGGACAATGCGCTCCGGGAACATGGCTGCAAGTTCCAGATAGCCTTCCCGCACCTTGGAATGAAACGCCGCGCTCTCGTCATCAATACGGGATTCGTCCTGACCCACCTTCGCATTGCGGCGGCGGGCGCGTAGCAGGCTGGTTTCGAGATCGATATCGATGAGAATCGTGAGATGCGGTTCCAGGCCCTGGCAGGCGATGCGGTCGAGTTCGCGCACCACCGGAGCCTGCAGCCCGCGGCCTGCGCCCTGATAAACCAGCGTGGAATCGGTGAAGCGGTCACAGAGCACCAGGTCGCCACGGTCCAGAGCGGGGCGGATCACTTCTTCCACATTCTGTGCGCGGCTGGCGAAGTAGAGCAGCAGTTCCGTGCGGGGAAAAATGGCGGTATTCGCGGGGTCGAGCAGCACTTTGCGGATCTGCCGGCCGATTTCTGTGCCGCCCGGCTCCACGGTCTCCACAACGCTGCGGCCCTGCTGGCGGAACCATTCCGCTAGAGCCCGCAACTGCGTCGTCTTGCCGCAGCCATCCATGCCTTCAAAGGTGAGAAACCGGCCAGTTGCCATCCGGTTCTTATTGTCCCATTCAGGCGTTCACCTCAACCAGCGCGCAGTTTGCCCAACCAACGGAGGCGGCGGCAAAGCACCGAATTTCCTGTGGCGCAGTTGGAACTGACGGACGATTTTGCGCAGACAAGCCGGTGTGAAGTCGGGCCAGAGCACCGGCGTGAAAAAGAGCTCCGCATAGGCAGATTCCCAGAGCAGGAAGTCGCTCAGGCGCTGCTCGCCGCCGGTGCGGATGAGCAGATCCACCGGCGGAACATCGGTAATGGCGGGTTCGAAGCGGAGCGCATCGCCGTTTGACAGCAGGGCCGCTCGGCGTATGGCATCGCGCGCGGAGTAGTCAATGGCCAGTCGCAGATGCAGCCGGGTGCCGCCGCGGGTTTGTGCTTCGGCGCGCAAGACTGCGGCGAGCAGGGCGGGGTCGAGACGGTCGCGGCGGCCGATGACGGAGAGCCGGACGCCATCGCGCAAACAGTTCGGCGTCTCGGATTCCAGATAGCAGGCGAGCAACTGCATCAGCGCGGTGACTTCGTTGGCCGGGCGCTTCCAGTTATCTGACGAAAATGCGTAGACGGTCAGGGTGGTGAGGCCCAGTGCCGGTGCGGCCTCCACAATGCGGCGCAGGGTTTCCGCCCCGGCCTGGTGCCCGAGTGCGCGCGGAAGGAAGCGGCTCTCCGCCCAACGACCGTTGCCATCCATGATGATCGCGGTATGTAATGTACTTTGTGTTGTAAAGTTCATGGGGAAATTTTTTTAGGTTTGGCGCGTGGCCCGAATCAACGCTTCCATATGGGTGAGATAAGAATCGAGCGCGCTGCGGCCTTTGGCGGTGAGCTGGTATTCACTGCGGGGCACACGGCCCTCAAATTTCTTCTCACAGCAGATGTAGCCGGCTTCTTCGAGCTTTCTGGCGTGGACGCTCAGGTTGCCGTCCGTCGTGTCGAGTATCTTCTTCAGCTCCACGAAGGTCAGGGATTCATTGACGGCGAGAGCGCTGACAATACCCAGCCGCAGACGTTCATGGATCACACGGTCCAGCTGTGCCGCGCCACCGCCCGTTGCGACGATGCGTGGTCCTGCCGCTGGTTTCAAGGCTGATGCTGTCTTAGCCACCGTAGCGCCTCGCAATGATGTAGCCGAAAACGATGTGGAAGCCTCCAAAACCAAGAGCCAAAAGATAATCTGCCCACAGCACCGGGGTGAAGCAGGCGACAGTCCCCAAGGCCAGGAACCAGAGGCCCATCACCGGGACAACACGCACGGAAAAAGCTCCACTGCAAGTCACGCCTGCACCGTAAAGCAGCAGCCACACAGGAGCCATGAGCTCCATCGCACCGTGGCGGACCAGAAGTGTCGTAAGAAGCAATCCGGTAAAAACCGGCGGTGCCAGTGCCAGAATGAACCGGCGGAAGGGTTTTGAAAGCAGCGGCGTGCTGGAAAGCCAGGCCTTGCGGTAAGCGAAGGCGAGTCCAATCGCCAGTGCGAGCAGGGCTTCCGCAATCCAGATCGCAAGCCACGCGGAAGGGCTTTTGCTCAGATGCGCGGCGAAAGCAGCGAACAGCGCAGTGGCGCCCATCAGCATGCCACCTTTGCCGGGAACAGCCGTAAAAGACCCGGCGGATTCCATGGTGGTGCGGATGAAACGCAGGTTGTCCATGGCCTGCGTGTGGATGCCCACAACAGGTACTGGCTCGGGACGAATTGGCCGGACTGCTGCCATGCAGCGATTATAGGCTGTTAGGCAAGTACTTTGCAACACAAAGCACTGATCTTTCCTGCGCCATTCGGGCGTGCGTGTCCGCTGGCGGAGAAAGGCGCGCGCCAAAATGACGCGCGATCAGTATCAGTGCATTGCCGTCCAGGCGCTGGTCGTCCAGTTGTCCTTCGCCTCAGGCTTCTTGATCCAAAGCGGAACCTCCATGGCGAGAAATGCTGCCAGCGACACGACATAGCCCTCGTAGGAGAGGCGCAGATCGTCGAGTTTCTTATGGTCATTGCTGAGGCGGACGCCGTTTTCAATCAGCATGGAAGAAAGCCGCTGCCGGTCGGCATCGCTGAGACGTGGACAAGCGCCGGGCACAGGGGCACGGCCGAAGATTTGCGCCAGGTCGACCATGGCGTGGCGGGCCATCGCGAAGGTGAGGCGCGCCTGCCGGTCGGGGATTCCTTCGATGCCGGCCATCACCAGCGCGCAACTGTCCAGAACGGCGGTCAGAGCTGCGATCCAGGACTGGTTGTCATGCTGTGACCGGAAGTAGCAGAGAACGGGGTAGGAAATGTGGCTCTCCATGATCTCCGCGGCAAGCCGCTCCCATTCGGCGAAGAGTTGATTCAGGGCTTCAATGGCACCGTCCTCCGTGTGGCGGCGGATCAACTCATAGGCGGAGGGTGGCGACCCGGCGCGGGCATCCAGCATGGAGATCACTCCTTCCCGGCGCGAAAATGCCTGATAAATCGTGGGAAGGTAGCCAATCACGGCGGCCAGCATGGCAAACCCCACACCGGCTTCCATCACGGTGAGAAACCGCGAGAGTTCCGTTTTGGGAGTGACATCCCCCAAGCCGAGCGTGAAGAATGTAGTGCCGCTCATGTAGAGCACAGTGAAGAGATCGGGTTCCAAGCCGTCAGCTGTTTTCAGATGCGACCCGATGGCCCACTGCAGCCCCGCGAAGGAATGAATCAGACCCAGCGACCATGTCGCGAACAGCATCAGCAGGGATAGCGGTCCGTAGAAGCTCAAGAAATTCTCGCGCTTCTTCCTGTTCTTCATCTGACGCGCGAGCAGCTTCCAGGGTGTCCAGGTGGCCAGGTAGAAGAAGCGTGCCAGCCGGACTTTCCGGTTCACCCGCCGCGGCAGGATGATGGTCTCGAAGGCGTCCACCAGTATGATCAGGATGACGAGAACGGCGACAATGCCAGCGGCCCAGTGCATAGAGGCTTCGATGGTAATACACGGGCAAAGTCGCAAGCCGGATGGCTAAGAACATTTCCGGGGTAACATGTCTCTGTGGAAGGTTTCCCGCCGCCTGTGGAAAACGGCTTTGCGGGGCTTCCTGTTCTGCAATGGAATCAATGGTTTCTCAGGATTCACAGGTTTCCCGGGTTTCCACTCTTGTATTGGACAGGCAACCCTGTCTAACGTAAAGTCGCGGCTTATGTCTTCCCCTTCAGCTCTCGCATTCGAAAAAGGTCTGCCCTCGGCGATTGATGCCGAGCGTTTCGTCCTGGGCTCCATCCTGCTCGATGACAGCCGGTTTGTGGAAGTGGCGGGGCTGTTGACGCTCGAAGACTTTGCCATCGAAAAGCACCGCCGGATCTTCGAACGGATGGCGGCTCTCAATGAGCGCAACGAGAAGATCGACCGTTTGACGCTGGCGCATGAGCTGATGCGCTACAACGAATTGGAATCGGTCGATGGCGTGAGTTACATCGTTTCGCTCGATGATGGCTTGCCCCGTGTTTCGAATCTTGACAGTTACATCAAGATCGTCAAGAACAAGTCGACGCTGCGCAAGATCGCCATCAATGCGCAGCAGATGATGAACCGGGCGCTGCTGGGCGAGGAAGATCCCGACGAGATCATTGCCGGGGCCGAAGAAGCTTTCCTCTCGCTGGGGGAAACGCAACAGGCAAAGGGCCTGATGACGCCGCTCGAAGTCATCCAGAATTATGCGGGCGGCTTGAATGCGTTTCTCGATCCTTCGAAGCGCATCAAGGGCATCTCGACTGGCTTCACCAAGCTGGATGAAATGACGGGCGGGATGCATTCGAGCGAACTGTTCATCCTCGCGGCCCGGCCCTCCATGGGCAAGACGGCATTTGCGTTGAATATCTGCTGGCATATTGCCTCCCGGCTGTTCCTGCCTGTGGCGATTTTCTCGCTCGAAATGTCGCAGGAATCTCTGCTCACCCGTATGTTGTGCGCCGCATCCCGCGTAGATAGCCAGCGTTTCCGCGCCGGATATCTCAATGACCAGGAGCGGCAAAAGCTCCGGCAGGCCGCGACCCAGATGGTGGAAGCTCCCATCTACATCGATGACACGGCCGGTGTGAACCTGCTCGATATGCACGCGAAATTGCGGCGTCTCAAGAAGACCGCCGGGCAGATCGGCCTGGTTTGCGTCGATTACCTGCAGCTCATGAGCGGACGCGGGCGCACGGAAAACCGCAACCAGGAAATCTCGCAAATTTCGCGCGGTTTGAAGCTGCTCTCCAAGGAAATGGATTGCCCGTTTCTAGTGCTTTCCCAGTTGAGCCGCGCTACTGAAACCAGGCAGGGCGATCACCGTCCGCAGTTGAGCGATCTTCGTGAATCCGGTTCCATCGAACAGGACGCCGATCTGGTGGGCTTCATCTTCCGTGAAGAAGTCTATAAACGCGACCGTGATGACTTGAAGGGTCTGGCGGAATTGATCATCGCCAAGCAGCGTAATGGTCCTATTGGAAAAGTGGACCTGGTATTTCTGCACGCGCAAACGCGGTTTGAGAATCGCGCGGATGATCTGGGCGACGCTCCGTCAGAGTAGGCAGACTGGCCCGGTCCACCGCAACTGCCGTATCGGGGTTCACGTCATGATTGGGGTCCACCAGATGTCCCCCGGGGAACGACACACGCTCCGGGATGCCATCCCAATCCAGACAAAGCAGGTGGTTATTGTCGCCGTCGTAGAGGTCAGCTAACGCGAAAGGTATGACATCGTGTCCGTCGGCAAAGTGAACTTTATAGAGCAGGCGCTCTTCATTGCCCGCTTCCGTGCCATCCTTGCGCTTTATGCCGCCTGCCCAGACGGCGCGAACCGCCTGCCGGGTGCCGGTGGGGCAGCCGCTGCCGTGCCCCCAGGTTCCGCCTTTCTGCCCTGACTTCCACTGGCTCTGCGGAACATTCTCCGCGTAGACCAAGGTTGGCCCTGCTTCGAGCGGGATGACTCCAAGCCGTGCGCCTTTGAAATTGACCGTTCCATCTTGGGAGAGGATGTTGCCAATGACCTCCACGCTGACGGGCGGATCCTGGACGGAACCGAAATCGCCCACCAGCAGTGAGGTCCGCAACTCGCCGGGGTCCAGCGCGGGAGCCATGGTCACGCAGGTGATTTTGCCCCGCTTGCCGGATCTTGTCATCACCCGGAAATCGCCGGCCTGCAAGGTATCCACTTGCAGTTCCGTGCCGAAGATGACGGGCATGCCGTCCTCTTGCCCGGCACCCAGACACACACGCAAGTTCGCGCCGCGCGGAAGTGCGTGGTCCAGGCCGAAGAATGCGCTCAAGAGTTTGCCCTGCCGTTTTGCCGGTCCATGGACGCTGGTGGTATCGGTCTGGTGATGGTCAGGGCCGGTGGATTTTGCGGCACAGCCAGCCAGCAGGAGCGGAAACAGAAGAAGGATAAGCCGCACGAAGACCTTTACCGAGATTTTACCGTGCTTTGCGCGGCTTTCCTATAGACTTCGGGCATGAAGCTTTTGTGCCTTTGCGCCTGGACCGCAGCCGTTCTGCAAGCTGCCGCCACACCTCCGAACGCTTTGCTCGTTCTCGAAAAAGAACAGAACACGCTGGTTATTGTGGACCCCGCGAGCATGACAATTGTCGCGCGCGTTCCGGTGGGTGATGATCCCCATGAAGTCGCTGTTTCTGATGATGGCAAGACTGCCTATATCTCGAATTACCGCAATGGCAGCACGATTTCCGTGGTGGATCTCGTCGCACAGAAGCCAATGCCGCCGGTGGACCTTGGCGCACTGCGATCTCCGCACGGCATGGAGTTCATAAATGGCAAGCTTTACTTCACTGCGGAAGGTGCCAAAGTGGTGGCGCGTTATGATCCGGCCACGCAGAAGATTGATCTGGTCGTCGGGACTGGACAGGACCGAACCCATATGGTGATCGCGGCGAAGGATGGCAAGACCATGTTCACCTCGAACGTGAGTTCCGCAACGGTCAGCATCATTGAGCAGACTGCCGGCGGGCCAGGTGGTCCGGGGCGTGGCGGACCCCGTCCGGGTGGACCTCCTCCGGGCGGTGGACCCGGCCGCGGCCCCGGCGGACAACCAGGCGGTCAGCCCGGCGGTCGTGGAGGCCCCGGCGGACGCGGGCCCGGCAACGGTGGCCCGGATTGGAAAGTCAGCAACGTGGCGGTCGGCGGCGGGGCGGAGGGCTTTGATCTTTCCCCTGATGGCAAGGAACTCTGGGTGGCAAATGCCAGTGACGGCACAATTTCCGTGGTGGACGTGCCGGGCAAGAAGGTTGTCGCTACCATCCCCTCCACGAAGCAGGCGAACCGCTTGAAGATCACGCAAGACGGCAAGTATGCGTTCGTTTCGGATATGGGTGCGCCGGAATTACTGATTGTGGATGTCGCTGCGCGGAAGGAATTCAAGCGCGTGAAGCTGGAAGGGAATCCCGAGGGCGTGCTGCTGTCGCCAGACGGGAAGTTTGCCTACACCACGTTGAGCAACCATGACTCCGTTGCTGTGATCGATCTCAAGACCATGAAAGTGACGGGCGAAGTGAAGACTGGACGCGGGCCGGATGGCTTGGCATGGGCTGCGCGGAAGTAGATTCCTGGTCTGGGGAGTTTCCACGGGAAACTCCCCCGAGCCACGAGAGACGAGCTGCCGGAACATGTGTCCGGATCACTCGAACTGAGCCGCCTTGCGCGATGCTAGGCGGCGAACCGGAACGCGGCGTACCCGAGTAGGGCGCCCATGCCCGACCCGACCAATACGTCGCTCAAAAAGTGCATGCCAACGATAACGCGGGAGACCGCGATGTTCGTCGCAACAATCAACAGAAGCGGAAGAACTTCAGGATAAAAACTCCCCAGCGACAAAGCAACTGCAAACGCAGTGGTGGAGTGGCCAGAGGGAAATGAGAACTTGTCACTGGTGACGATATTGGCCCAGCAATGCGGTTCAATATCGCGGGGGCGAAGTCTGGCGACCTTGTGCTTGACCTTCAGGAAGATCACCACGCCGATTGCCACGGCACAGGCCGCGGCTTCAAAAGCACGGAAGCGTAGAGGGTCGCTCGAGAGCAGAACGGCGATGCCGATGAGTCCCCAGAGCCAGCCGTCGCCCGCCTTGGTCGCCAGCAGCATCCACCAGCGCACCCAACGCGGAGCGTTCCAGCGGTTGACACGGCTCATCAGCCGGTAATCCGGACGCGAAAGAGTATGTTTGGCTTTTGCCACTGAAATCATTATGCCGCCTCCTCCCGTACGCCGGAGGCTGCTGATTCGCCAAACCGGTTTCTCTCCCCCCAGTACGCCGCAAATGCCAACTCACGGAAGTAGTTTCCAAGAACAACCATGGGGGCCACCGCGAGCAGTCCGCTGAGGGCTGCGGTCCAGCGGCGGCTCTTGATGAGCGATACGCCGATTTCATTGACCGCGCAGGTCAGCTTCCACCAGTTGCCATGCTCGCCGCCGGGAATGGTCTGCCCGCGGCGTAAACCCGCCAGAAATTCATCCACACTTGCCACATGGGGCACTTCGGTCCAAGTCTTGCCGAGCGCACCCATGGCATGGGAATCGCTGCCGCCCACACAGACTTTGCCGAAATGCTTTGCAAACTGCACCGCGAGATCATTTGCGACCTTCAGCATCTGGCCGTTGATGGTTTCCACGCCGTGAAAGTCGCGTGCGAAGATCGCAAAGTCTTCGTCGGTCCGCTTGCCCGTCAGGCCGGAGTAGACATGGTTGACGGTGATGAAGAGCCGGCGTTCGTTGACATAAGCCAGCAGGCTTTCCATGTCATCGCGGCGGCGCTGCAGTTCAATGTGGTCGCGTTCCGTGATGCCGTAAACGCCCGCGTGCATCTCCGTGCCGCTGGGCATATGGCAGGTCACTTCTTCGCTGAGAAAAAAGTCAGGGTGCTTGCGGAGTTCCTCCACCGCGTCGATGGAGTCATGATCTGTTACCGTGACCAGATCCATTCCACGGGCTTTCAGGGTTGCATAAAGCGCTGCCGGTTCGTTGTAAGATTCCAGGCAGATTTTGTCGAGCAACGGCACTGTGCAGTGGCCGGAGTGAACAGTATGAACGTGGAGGTCGCACCTCATGCCTCCTTTGTACTGTTTCCACCGTTACAAATCAGTGTGCGAAACACGAAACAATCGTGAAGAGGCTTGTAACATCGGACACTTAAACGAAACGTAGTCAATCTGTTACAGAGCAGGCGCTGAAAAGCGCACCGGGGCCAATTCGTTCAGAACGAGTCGCCGAGATAGGGCAGCATGCGTCCGCAGTACATGACGCCTGCCCAGGTGACGAGCGACGTGACGGCGATGAACTTTGCTCCCGCTGGCGCATCGTCCTCCGGCTCCATCGCATCCACCTTGCGGCCCAAGCCAGTAGCATAAAACAGCAGGACGTTTGTTCCCGCAGCGGCAAGGAACGCCATCTTGGCGGCGAACGCCGGATTGCCGAGAAAGTGTTCGGGGTCCCCGGCCAGAAAACCGATGCCAGTCAGAATATTCAAAACGAAGCCAATGATGCCGATTCGCATCATGCTGTGAATCCCGCCGGGCCGCAGACCTTTCCCGAAACCCAGGATGCGCAGATCCAGCAGCAGCGCCATGCCGATGAGCATGACCAGGCCAAAGAAGTGAACGGTCTGCAGCACCGGCCAGACCCAGGCAGTTTCCGTTACAAGAGCGGAAAGCTGTGTGGCTTTGATCCACGCGGAGATGGTTTCGATGGTCATGTTCTATCTGCCCGGCGTATGTGTTCCGAGGTAGGCCAGCAGCCGGCCCGCGGTAATGGCACCAAACCAGCAAAACAGGGAGGCGGCGGCAGCAGCGCGCTGGTTTGCGTGTGCGGGGCTGAGACCTTTCCACATGGACCTGGTGAACAGGACCGCCGGCGCGATGAAGGCCATCTTCACATAGAAGACCGGGTTCGCCAGCTTCGACGTGGCTCCCGCCGCCAGCAGCACCAGGCCGGAAAAGAAGTTGATCCAGAAGCCGGTCCACAGCAGTTTGCCAAACTTCCGGAACGGTGTAAACGGTAATTCCTTCGCCAATCCCAAGACACGGAGACTGACTGCGAGGCTCAGACCAACGGCGAGGCTGAGTCCGAGAGTATGGAGAAACAATACAGTGGGATAGGCCCAAATCGAGCCCGATTCCCGCACCCAGACACTGATTCCGAGTTGTTCCAGCCAGGCAGCGAAGGTCATCGGTTAGGGCGTGGGGCGCTGGTTATTCTTGCCGGAAAGTTCCTTGCAGGCGTAACTCACGAATGGCTCATTCGAAAGCCGCATCACATCCTGACCCTTGTACTGAGCTGCCAGATAGAGGCTGTCCTCCGCAACATAGGACCGTGTCAATGTTCCGGCTGCGGCATCCACGGTGAAGCGCTCCACCACATGGAACTTCGCGCTGAAAGGTGCACCGCTCATGGGCATCAGAATCCCGGGCGTGAAACCGATGGTGTCCACCACCAGCGTATCGCCTTCCCACTTGCCGGTGGAGTGTCCCGCCAGACTGGGGGTGATCTTTGCCGGATGTGTGGCGTTGAGGTGAATCGTCCGGACGAAATCCATGTAGCCGTATTTCAGCGTGATGGTTTTGTCGGTCTGGATGATTTCGTTGACGTGACTGTCATGGGTCCAGCCGAAGAGAATATTTGCGGGGCTGCACTTGATTGCCGGGTCATCGAATGGCTGCTCGTACTTGCTTTGGATGGCGCGTCCGGCATCGGTCAACTGGATACGCCCGCCGGGTCCACCAGGTCCACCACCCGGTCCACCCGGGCCACCGGGCCCACGTCCACCTGGCCCACCGCCCGGCCCACCGCCCGGCCCACCCGGTCCTCGGCCGCCCGGACCGCCACCAGGACCACCCGGTCCTCGGCCGCCCGGACCACCACCTGGTCCGCCCGGCATGACCCAGAGACCGGCTAAATTCGGTTGTCCGTTGGGCAGCTTGGCCGGGCGGCTCGCGCTGGAGACCACGGGTTTCGATTCCACGCCATTCATGCGGTTGATATTCGCTTCACGGCGGATTTCGCGGCCGTCCTCGCGGATGAAGGACGTCAGCATGCAGACATTCTCTTCGCGGCGCGCCGGGTTGCCTTTGATGGTGATCTGCTGGCCGGGGTGAAAGGTCTCCTGCGTCCAACCGAGTCGGGTAAGTGCCACCTTGGCGGGCAGTTCGCAGCGCCAGGGTGCTTTCTTGCCATCCGCGGCCGTGACGTCGAAATAGACGTAGCCGTGCGGATTGACGAACTCGAACTTGGTCACCGTTGCCATGAGTTCGATGGTCTTCGCGAGATCGAAGTGGGGCGCGGCCGCGTGATGCGCAAGCGCAAGCGGTGCAGCGGTCAGGGTGAACCCAAGCAGGGCAATCTGTAGGCGCGTCATGACTCAACTATAGGGAGGATTGGACGCCCTGCGCGCTAAAACAATGTAAACTCTCAGACTGCTTCGGCGGCGCGGAAACCGGAGAGCATGGCACCGTTGATGGAGGCAATGTCCATGTGATCGCCGCAGAGCAGCAGTTTCTCCCCCGCGCGGACGGGCTTGGCAACAGGCAAGAGTGTGCCGGGCGGTTGGGCTGGGACGGCGAAGGGAATTCTGTACGTCCGAAGATGCCGCCAGCGCTCTGTGCCGCCGAACCAGCGTTCCATCTGCGACAGGGCCAGGCGGCGCAGCAACTCATCGCTTTCCGGCGGGTTCCCGACCACACTTAAGCTGATGAGCGACCGGCCTGCTGGAGCATATGCGGGCTGCACCTCGCTCGGCACGCAAACATTATTCACCGGACCGTCGCCATCGCCATTCAACACCAGCCAGGGGCCGTCAATCGGGGAGTAAGGGGCATCGAAATATAGACATGCCGCGGCAGGTTTCCGCTTTGCAGGCGTACCGCCGCGCCCCGTCATGCGAATGGCCTCCGGTTGCTCCACTGCAATAACCACCTGCTCCGCCTCAAAGACTTCGCCGCGCGCGGTAAGGACCTGGCCATTCTTCACCGACGTGACCAGGGTGCCGAAACGAATACTCCCATGCGGAAGCCGCGCTGCCAGTTGTTCCGGAATCGCCTGCATGCCAAACTCCGGCAATGCCGCGGTGCCTTCCGAAAACATGCGGAAAACAAAGTCGAACTTGCGTGACGATGTAGCGAGATCCGGCTCCAGAAAGATACCGGAGAAGAATGGGCGGAAGAAGCGCTGGATCATCTTCTCTGAGAAGCCGGTTTCCTGCAACCGTTCGAGGGCCGTAACTTCCGGCTGGGTCAACAACTGCGGCAGCGAACCCCGCGATGTCATGCGGCGCAATGACAATACCCGCAGCTTATCCGCCAAAGACCCCACGTTCGCGAACGCGCTTGGCAGTGCGGAGGCTGGATGACGCAACGGGTCCCCGACTTCCTGCAATTCACCCTCCGCCATGACTCTGGCGCCGGAGTGGAAAGACCGGAGCTTCAGCGCTTCATAATCCAGCACTCTCTTGGCTTCGGGATAAGCGGTCAGCAGGACCTGAAAGCCGCGGTCGAGGAGGAAGCCCTCCACGCGATCCGTGCGTACGCGTCCGCCCGGTGCGTCCGCGGCCTCCAAAATCCGAAAAGATATGCCACGCTCCTGCAGACGCAGCGCGCAGCACAGGCCGGCAAGACCCGCCCCAATGATCAACACCCTCGGTTCAGACATCCATTCCTATTGTCGCTGGAACTGGTTTGAAAAGCGGTGCTACCTGGTGGATGTCGCTCTTTACCTGTTGACCTGGAGTTCATTCACCACCTGCTGCACATCGGGTACGCGCATTGTTCTTGTTCCGCAAGTGCTCTGGTGTCCTGCGAACAGACCCGTCCGGTCAGAGTACCCACGTGGTTGTGTTTCACGCCTTCGCGCAGTTTCGTCGTCTTTCTATACGACTGCGATTTGATTCGCCATTACCTGCGTGCCGTAGAGGGACTCGGCAATCGTCTCCGCCTGGAATTTGTCGTTATCAGCAGAGACCTGGCCGGTCAGGGTAATGACGCCCTTTTCGCGGTCCTGGCTCACTTTCACATCCTGGTAGCCAGCTTGATCGAGGGCGGTGCGTAGGCCAGGCGAAATATCAGCTGTCGATTCAGTTCGGCAGCCCTGCGATAGTTGGCACGATTCACGCGGTTTTTCGCAGGTTGAGAAATCTGCCGGATGACTGTGGAGAGCCATTTGACCGGGGATGGTTACAAAGGGCCAACGAAAGCAGGGATCACTGCTTCCGGGTCGCTTCATAGGCGGCGATATGCTCCGCCACAGTAACGCGACGCATCGCTGCCGCGAGAGTCTCCAGGGGCAACGCTTCCAGTCTCTTGAAGCGGACACAACTGCCGCCGATATCGAGCTTCCGCTGCTGCGCGGCAACCTGCTCCTTGAACCAACTCATCTGCGGGCTGGACATCAGATAGACCGCCATATGGTTCTTCTGCGAGGCCAAGGCCGCAAACGGCAACGGATCCGTAGGCTTGCAATGATAGCCCGGCGGATAAAGAGCATGCGGGACCACGAAGGTGATCATGCCGTATTGCATGGTCTCCGCGAAGCCTTCGGGGAGATTCGCCAGGATCACGTCCCTGATCGCAGAGATAGCAATCCTCCGGTCTTCCGGCAGCGATGCCAGATATTCCAGCGGTGTGGCGGCCGTGCTCTTCATGGCAGTTACTTCTTCGGCGGCGTCATTGGATAACCCTGCCATGTGTATTCGAGTGCTTCCGCCAAAGTCTGGGCCTTCACATTGCGATCCGTATGGCCTGCATTCCGGGCAAAGACGAACTGGTAGTGATAGCCCTTGGCCGCAAGAACCTTCGCCATGTTCTCATTTGCAAGAACCCAGTCATGCATGTTATCCCGCATTGTGTTGGGATTGTAGTTATCGCGGTCGCCCACTTCCATCCACAGCCGGATGGGTTTTGGGGGTGAGTTCGGAATCAGACGTTCATGGAAGTCCCATGCGCCACCCGGTGTGCTGTCGTTATAAGGCCACTGCTGGTTGACATAAGTGCCTGAATAAGTCAGAACGCGGTGATACCACTCCGGGTGATACCAAGCCATGATCAGGGCCGCGGAACCGCCCGAACTGCCGCCCATGGTCGCACGGCCCTCGGGGTCTTTGGTCAGCTTCACGTTGTACTGCTTTTCGACAAGTGGCAGCACTTCTGTTTCCACGAATTCCGCATAGAGGCCGGACATCGTGTCATATTCCAAACCCCGCTGGCTGCCCTGTGCATCGCCGCTGCCGTTGCCGATGGAGATCGCGATCATCACAGGCACGCGCTTCTGGGCGATGAGGTTATCCAGTGTGGTGAAAAGCATCTTGTCGATACCGTCCGCGCCCACGATGAATGGAGCATAAGTGCCGGGCACGTATTGCTTCGGCACATAGACGCCAACCCTTCTCGTATAAGGTGCGGGGTGGCTGGTGGTGACGATCAACTTCGCCGGAATCGAAGGGTCAGGCGTGCCGAATGTGTTCGGCTCGCGGGCAATACCGGGATAGATCTTGCTGTCCTTCGATTCCATGGTGAACGTGTAGACAGTGCCCTGCGGAACGCCTTCCTGCACGGCGGTGGCGGGGTCGGCGGGATGCGTGGGCCCGAGAACAAAGTTGCCGTCTTCCTTGGCCGGGGCATTGGTCGCATCGGGAAGATCTTTGGCATCGGGATAGCCGGGAGTGTGTGCATCGCGCGTTGGAGGGGCAGGGCGTGCGGGGCGGGCGGGTTGCGCCGGAGGTGCCTGTGGCGCAGGTGCCGTTTGCGCGGCGAGCGCACTGCAGGCAAGAATCGCGATGGCGGTGATGCGGAACATAAGAACTCCTGGATCTCCGGTGGCGGAGAAATCAGAGTTTATCGCAGGGCTTCAACTTTCGGGCGGCGGACGGCGTCTCTGGCTCCTTTGTGGTCCGGTTTTCCTGGCGGCTACGGGTGGTTTGTCCTCCTGGTCATTTCGCGATGAACGTTTAGATTTTGTCTCGTATGCACTGGGCTATATCGGCTTGACCGTGTTCCGCGTGCTTGGCGGCGGTCGCTTGCGGAGTGCCTCCTTGCGATTATCGGTAAAGCTGTTTGCCGTGCTGCCACTGGTTGGCTGCGCGGTATTGTCACTTTTGGCGTGGCCGGGGATACTGCGCGCGTTCCGCGATGCATCCGTTACTTATCCGTGCAGGGCGCGGCTTCATTACACTTGCCAGGCGACGTATGCGCCGGGCGGCACGTTCTTCTTCGAGGAGGTGACCAGCGCGGCACTGGAGCGGTGGAGCTACCGTGTGTTTCTGAGGCATCCAGACGGAAACCGTTTCAGCGAAGCTGAGTTCATCGATACGCTGGCAGTAAATGGACTTCGATGCCTTGCGCCGTGCCAACGAATCCTGTTCGGCGACATTTTCATCGGCGTCGCAAAAAAGCCCGAAGCAAATACGCGGACGCAATAAGTGTTATATTCTTCTCTCAATGAGACTGTTATCTCCGCTGAGTGTCCTGCTGCTTGCTTCCGTTGCCGCTGCTTTTGGCCAGACCGCCGCGAAGCCGGAATTCGAAGTAGCGTCAATCAAGACCAATCCGCCCCAACAGGGCTTTCATTTTGGCAGTGATGCGGTGGTCTCAGGCGGTCCGGGTACCGCGGACCCCGGCATGTTCCGCTGCTCCAAATGCCCGCTGGCGGTGCTGATCACGAAGGCTTTCAATCTGCAGCCGTATCAGTTTCCGGGGAAAGGTTCCCTCAATGACACCACTTATGAGGTGATGGCGAAGATCCCTGCCGGTGCCACACCCGCACAGTTTTCGTTGATGCTGCAGAACCTGCTGCAGGAGCGGTTTAACCTCGCCTGGCACTTTCAGGAGAAGCAAATGAAGGGTTATCAACTGGTGGTGGCCAAGGGCGGTTCGAAGCTCAAGGAATCCACCGAAACTGCTTCCGCAACGCCGGCTGGTCAACACGGTGCATGGCAATCGGAATCGCACAGTCACGGCGGTGCGGTCGTCTTCGGCACCATGGGTAGTTTCCGAGCCGCAAATCAGAGCATCGCGGACCTTGTGAAAGTGTTGTCTGACCAAATCGGCCTGCCGGTGGATGACGCCACGGGGCTGAAGGGTAAGTACGATATTGCGCTGCGCTGGGCAGCCAACGGCGCGCCTCACAACGGGGCGAACCACAGCGATGGCGGTTTTGGTGGTGCCGGTGGACATGGCGGGCACGACGCTGGTGGCGCTGCCCCCGGTGGCGTCGCGGCTGGCGATCCTTCCGGGCCGACCATCTTCGAAGCAGTGCAGCAGCAGCTGGGCTTACGTCTCGCGTCAGCCGAGCAGACCGCGGCGAAACTCTTTATTGTCGATAAGGTTTCACAGAAGCCCTCTGAAAATTGAGACAACAGCGATATTCTGCTAGCTGATGAACCGGCTCTGGATCTCCCTGCTCTTCACCGCGCTGGCTTGCGGCGCGACACCGAAAAAGTTTGTTCTCGACGATCCGATCGACCACCCGTTTCTATGGTGGCCGCAGACGCTGGTGAGTTATCCCGTGCAGTTTGACGAGCCGGTCGACCTGAAACAACTAGTACTTACCCGCGACCGTCAACAGCTTCCCGTACAGTTCTCGGATATTGTGCGGAAGAACGGTGCGGTTACCGCTGCCACAGCAAGCTTCCTTGCTGATCTTCCTTCCGGTGGACACAGAGAATTCCTGCTGGGGCCCGGCACGCCAGAGCTGGGTCCGGGCGTGAAGGATTCGCTGTCGGGAAAGTTTATTACTCTCGATACCGGCGTGATGCAAGTTCGGCTCCCGGTATCGCAGAGAATCCAGGGGGATGCTCCGGGGCCGGTGCAGCAGTTAGGACGGGATGGCCGTTGGTTTGGCGCGTCCAAGTTGCATATCAACGCGGAGACTCCTTCGACTCTGGATGTCAGCAAAGTCGCATCCGGCCCGGTCTTCACCACTTACAGATTGACTTATCATTTTGTACGCGGCGGAAACTATGTTGTCGATGTGAAGTGCATCCGTGGCATGGACTTCGTTCAAGTTACCGAGAACATGGAGGACCTGCCTGTTACAGCAACCGGCACTTGGACTATGAACTGGGGTGGCCTTCCGGTAGATTTCCGTCAGGCGGCGAATCATCCTTACCCTTTCCCTGCAAGTGTTCCGGCGGGACATAAGTACGATGACTATCCATGGGAGGCGCTTGCGCAAGGAGAAACGAATACACAAACCGGCGTTGTCTCGGGATTGACCGGTACAGGAGAACTCCCTTTCACGCTCGGGATCTTTGAGCCCTGGGCCGCTTATCGTGTCACTACCTTTGCCAATTTCTGGAGCAAGACCGCTCCAGATGCACTTGGCCTCTTCATTGACAACAGCAAGGCCTGGCAGGATCACGAGTACAGTATCTGGCGGGAGTCGCCCAAGCTGCAGGTGAGCTTCCAGTACAAGCAGAATGCACTGTCCTGGGTCCTACCCATTGCCAAGGGAACGCGTTCTACCTGCTTTACCCTCTACAGCCACACAAACGATGTGGAGGCGATGCAGCAAATCGAAAGTTACAGTAAGGTTCCGTGGCATGATGGCATCACTTACTCGACTCCGCTATCTGCCGTATCTCATGCCTCATTCCTGCAGAACCGCTACGGCACCATAAATCTCAACCAAGTCAAAGACTGGGTCCTTTCGGCGCAACCTGCAAGAACTTCTTACTTCCGGGCTGGCCAGCGAACAGGAGTGGAAGATCTGCTTCGGAACGTGATGAATTCCCAGTTGGTGAATCAGTCCGCCGTGTCTGGAACGCGCCAGAACGGAGGCTTCGGTCCTACGGTCTCACGCCGGGTCGAGGAGTTCTGGATTGATGGCTTCGAACGCTTTCGCGATCAGATGACGGAGCAGCAGAGGAAGCGTCTCACGGCGGCGTACTTATACATCGCCTATACGCATGCGGGCGAAGAATATATGCCGATGGTCCCCATGCTGAGCGGCCATCCGAATTTTCTGGCGGATGTGAAGTCTGTGCCGCCGTCGATTGCCTATCTCTTTCCAACCCATCCACAATCGAAAGTCTGGGCTGAAGAATTCGAAAAGTATGTGGAGCTGAATACTCACTATCATGCCCGCCCGTCCGTGGAAGCCTGGGATGCCAAAGGAGGCCGCTGGACCGAAAATCTTGGCACTTACGTTTGGGCGTTTCTGCGCCCCACATTACATGCCGATATGCTGCTGGATCAGATGGAGCAATCCAATCGCATCGCAACTCCGGGCATGGCAGCGGTGGCGGATTGGCTGGTGAATGCGCTCTCCGCGCCATTCAACGGAGAAACTCCGGAATTTCTCAAGACGGAAGCGAAGCAGGATAACCACGCCTGGGGTCTGGTGCACCCGGAAGATCCCCGTAGAGTTCATTTGCCCATCGGAGCCCACTCCGAAAGGCGTATGCCGCCGCGCTCTTTCTGGTATCTCGGCCAGCGCTTGATGCGCTTCGATCCTATGACCGCCGAACACGTGATGTGGGCCGCGCATCCCACGGATCAGGAAATGGAGCTTTCCCTGGACCGGGTTGATCCCTTCGGTGTCGCTTATCAGCGGCCTGACAACCGCGGTACGGATCCCCACTTGCGCTCCTCCAAATATACGGGCTATGGAATCACCTTGCGCGCCGGTGCGGGGAAGGATGAAATCTCCATTCACCTGCAGCAGGTGGATGACGGTCCCAATTACCGCTGGGGCCTGGCGGGCGACGGGGGTACCGGCGTGCTCTATTACTTCGCGGGCGGGAAAGCTTACAGCTTCAATGGCACGGAGGATGTTGGTGACCGTGCGGCGCAAGATACAGACTTATCCACTAATTTCGGCGTCTGGAAAGATGGCGCGTTCCGGTCACTCGGCCGAAATGATCTGGTTAGGCCGATGTATGATCTCGCAACCGCACAATATGCGGAGTTGCTCGCGAAGCCCGGTTACTCCACCCCGGAGTATGTAGGCCGCAGCGTGTTGCTTGCCGGCGCGGATTACTTCCTGCTCTATGATGACGTCTACAACGAATCTGTGAAGCACCGCTTCAGTTGGTTTGTGCGTAACGGCGAAGCCTTCCCCAACTTGCAAATCCTGCGTTCGCAGAAAGTCCAGCTCACGGAGCTCAAGACTGCGGAGACGATAGGCCGCTGGTATGACGGCATCGGTGACTCGCTGGCGCTCATTAGTCATCGCAACGATATCCGCGGAGAGCCCACGGCATTCGGTGCGCGAGTCCGGGGGCAGGGGATCGATGACCTGGTATTCCGCGATCCGGCCGGGGTTCACTATGCTGCGTCGGATATTCGCTTTGACGGAACTGCGGGCATTGTACGCAGCAATGGACTCGCTCTGTTTCACGGCAGCCGGATCGGCGCGCATGGGCTGTTGCTCGAAACAGATGATCCCGATTTAGGGATATCTGCGAGTCATGGAGAGGGCAGCATTTCCGGTGAATACTACGCCACGCATGCGACTGCCGTCCGTATTACCGGTGCGCCGGGAGCCTTCTATGTGGATGGCACTTCGCAGTCGATGGAGAAATTGCCGAAGGGCCTGCATCATTGGGAAATCACAAATGCTGAGCCCACTCCGATGCCGCCAACGGTGCTGCGGACTGAGAACTCCAGTGGCCAGGCGCGGGTGGTGCTGGCACCCGTGGCGGCCGCCAAGTCTTATAAGTACGAAATCAGTGCGGATAATGGCAAGAGCTGGCGCATGGCCGGGACATCTAAACTTCCTGAAATCAACCTAACTGGATTGACAAACGATGTGAAAGTTCACGTGCGGGCGACGGCGCAAAATGGAATGCCCGGTCCGGAGTATCCCATTTATGTGACTTCTGCGCCGCCTCTGCCGCCAGAGGGATTACACTTACAGATCAGCGGTAAGGGTGTACACGTGACTTGGGGTGAATTACTCGGCGTGAAGCAGTATCGCTTGTATTCCCGCACGGCAACCGGTGACTGGAAGTTGGCTTATGCCGGGATGGCGCGGGCGTTCCATGACAATGCTCCAGCGTTTGAGTACAGAGTAAGTGCGGTGAACGGCAATGGTGAAGGGCCTGCGTCCCGCGTTGCCAATACTGATCCACAGTCGTGGCGGAACTTTGATCCGCGTCCTGGCGAGCCATTTCGGCGTACCGTGTCAGGGTCGCAGTACTATCCCAAATAGAGGCGGCGGAAGCCCAGGGCGTATGTGGTAGCATTCGCCTTCATGAGGCTTCTCGCATTTTTCCTCTTCGCCACCTTGCTTGTGGCGCAAACAAATCGTGGTAGTATCACGGGGATCGTCTCGGATTCCTCGGGCGGCGTGATCCCCAAAGCCAGCGTCACCATCATCAGCAAGGGCACGGGCGAAAGCCGCAAGGTGAAGACCTCCGCTTCAGGGGACTATGCCGTGCAGGATTTGGAACCGGTTGCCTACAGAGTGGAAGTCGAGGCAGCAGGTTTCGGAAAGGCCGTTGCGGACGACATTAAAGTAGACACGGCGGCCACGGCGACCGTCAACTTCAAACTCAAGCCCGGCACAGTAGCTTCTGAGATCTCTGTGTCAGCTGCAGCCGCCGCTGTAAATACAGAGTCAGGCACCGCTGGACAAACCATATCGGCCGAGCAGATCGACAATTCTCCGTTGGTGAACCGCAGCGTGTTGGATCTCGCATTGCTGGTACCCAATGTTGCGGGAGATGCGGGTACCGAGGACCCTGGAGTCGGTGCCGGTGGCGCTGCGCCTGGATACAATCTGAACCTGAATGGAGGTCGTGCGGGCTCCACTTTGATCATGGCGGATGGTGCCAATAACACCGGCGTTGGCGTGGCCCGCGCGGTTGTCAGTTTCTCTCCCGAGACTGTGCAGGAGTTCTCTGTACAAACCAGCGCCTACTCTGCTGAGTACGGCCGCACTGGTGGAGGCGTGATCAATGCGACCACCAAAAGCGGTACCAATCAACTGCACGGCACGGCGCTCTGGTACACGCGCAATCCGGCCACGAATGCAGCACCATTCACGACTGCGTCCACAAACCGCCCGGTTTCCAATACCAGAAATAACCAGTTCTCTCTCACTGCCGGTGGCCCCGTTGTGATCCCAAAGGTTTATAACGGCAGGAACAAGACATTCTTCTTTGGCGCCGTGGAACCGCGGTATCTTACCGATCATGTGCAGGTGGATAGTCTGCTGCCCACTCCCGCCATGCGCAATGGCGATTTCTCAAATACCGTCCGGGTACCTTCCAGCAATGGAGATCTGGTGCCAGTGTTGTCGAATGTGGCGGCCCAGTTTCCCTCAGTTACGGTAAGTGACGGCACCATCTATCAGTACTTCGCTGCTTCCGGGAATCAATTGACGATTCTGCCTGCTCCGGCTTCGGGCAAAACCCTGAACCCTTTTCCAAATAACACCATTCCGGCATCACTGCTCGATCCTGTGTCGCAGAAGTTGCTCCAATACGTTCTCCCCGGCGGCGACTACTTTCTCGATCCCAATGGATATCTTGCGAATCACGTCCAGCAGCGCTTCTTGAAGGACAACAACACGCGCTATACCGCGCGCATCGACCACCAGATCAGCGATGCCAACCGCTTGAACTTCCGGGCCACCATTGTTCCCGTGGTGGGTGTGACAGGGTTTGAAGCGTCGAACCCCGTCAATGGTGCTTCGGGGAATTACAGCAACTCGAAGCAGTTCACTCTGGCAGACACCCATATCTTCACAGCGACCGTAGTGAATGACCTGCGTGTGAATTACACCCGCGGGCGCTTCAGCAACACGTTCAGTCCGCAATGGGATGTGAAGACCGGCCAGAATCTCAGCACGGAACTGGGTTTGCCAAGCCTGACCAAGGGCGGTCTCCCCGTGATTAATAATGGGCTCGGCACATATGGCAGCATCGGCGAGGGTGGTTCTATTCTGGGCGATGACGTGGAAGAGCGCTACAACGTTGCAGATTCCGTGTATATCACCCGCGGGCGGATGAGCCTCAAGCTCGGCGTGGATCTTACCCACGAGTTGCTCAACACGGTGAATTATCTTTACTCCGCCGGCGGGACTTATAACTTCCGGCCCTATGAAACGTCCTCAAACGGGACGAAGAGCGGCACCGGTGGTGATCAGTTCGCCAGCTTCCTTCTGGGAGTTCCGGATGCAGTCACGCTGAATAATGCACTGCTACCTTACTATTACCGGTGGAACAGCGGTGCCGCCTATCTGCAGAATGACTGGAAGATCCTGCCGAATCTGACGTTGAACCTTGGACTTCGCTATCAGTTACAGCTACCCCGCACCGAGAAGTACAACCACCAGGGCTCATTCGAGCCGCAACTGGCGCAATCCTTCCCCCTGAGCACGCCGGTTACGCTGCTAACTGGACAAACGATTACCTCCGCTTTGGTGCCTCCCTTCGCCTTCAGCGGCGTGGGTGGTAATTCCCGCTATCTCTGGCCCGCCGATTATAAAGACTTCGAACCCCGCTTCGGATTTGCATGGAGTCCGCACTTGGGACTATTGCGCGGTGGACATCTGGTGGTTCGTGGCGGCTACGGCCTGTCGCACTCTCCACTGAACGGGCAGAACCGACAGCCGCTGCCGAACTTCTCCAGTCCTGCTACGACCTTCGGTGTCAACTCTGGTCAGACTTACGCTGGATATGCCATGCGCCTTTCGAGTAATCCGCCATTGGACCCCGCTTTGAGCTGGGCGCAGGTCCTGAATCCTGCAGCGAATGGACTCACTTATCTCGGCAGCATTAATTACTCCAGCCAGGCCTTCGCGATCTCTCCCAACATGCACACGCCTTATGCGCAGAACTGGAACTTGACGCTGTCGTTCCAGCCCACGGCAAAGGATGTGATCGAAATCGCTTATGTCGGGAATAAGGGTACGCATCTCTTCATGCCGAACGAGAACACGAATGCGACGAATCTCGATCTAATCAATGCACTCAACAACAACAACCTCAGTGCGACAACCACCGTGAAAGATCCTCTTGGCCGAACCTCAAATGCGGGGGCTTCGCTCTCCGTCCAGCAGGGAACTCTGGGCAGCACCTATCTTGGCTTTGTAAATCTCTATACCCGCTGGGATGCTTCGGCGGACAGTATCCGCCATGCCGGTTATATCAATTGGGTACGGCGGAATGCCCATGGGATGACGCTGACTGCGAATTACACTTACGGGAAATCGATTGATGATGCCTCAGACGCCAGTCCGGAAGGCGCTACTCTAACTACTCCGACTTCGATCACCGCGGGCGAGAGCAGCTTCGGTGGCTCCCGCCGTTTGGACCGCGCTGTTTCGACCTTCGATATCAAGCACAATCTCGTCTCATCGGTTCTGTATGAGTTGCCATTTGGCCGCGGCAAGGCGATCCTTCCCCGCATGCCTGCTGTCCTGAATGCCATGTTCGGCAACTGGGCAGTATCCGGCATCGGGAGGATGCGTACTGGTTATCCGTTTGAGCCAGTGATCCGGGATAACAATGGATTGGGTGATAACAGTTCGTCCAGCGAATACTCCATGCGGCCGAATCTGATCTCTGGAGTGCCTGTCGTGAATCCTCTCTGGAGCCCAAGCTGCCCGGTAACTACGCAATGCCAGCCGTATCTGAACCCTGCCGCTTTTGAGCGCCCGGCACTCGGCACTCTGGGAAATGCACCGCGGACGATTGACGGCGCACGCGGCCCGCTGCAGAAGTTCTTCGATTTCTCAGCCCAGAAGAACTTCCCCCTGCACGAAGGGCGTTTCCGCATTCAACTTCGCGTGGATCTTCTGAATGCGTTCAACCACCCGAACTTCGGTGTGCCTTCGGGCTATGGCGGAGGTGAGGATCTTTTCAGCGCCGCGCCGTCCACGGCAGTGATATCCGCCGCAAGTTATGACTCCTGGGCGAAAGCCAACAGCCAGCCGCTTTCTACAACTGCCGCCGGTGCCGCAAACCTGGCTCTCGTGCAAAGCTTTGTTACCGGTGCGCGCAATGCTAAAGGTGCTCTTCCAGCCGACTTTTTCACCGTTCCCTTGCCGACAGGCTTTTCCTCCGCGCAGGCTAACAGCTTTAATATCCTGACGCCGGGTGGTTATAAGTTATATGCATTGAAGAATGTGTATGACGGTAACTTCGGGGCACTGTCCGTGAAGAGCAGCCCAAGATATATCCAGTTCGGCCTGAAGATTTATTTCTGAGGCGCGAAGAACTGGTTCCTGTGTTGTTCCGCGTACATCTTGAGCCGCGTGGCAACCTCCGGGTACTGGTCAATGACATTGATGGTTTCGAAGGGGTCTTTCTCCATGTCGAACAAAGACAGCTCGATCTTCGCCTGCTTGAAGACGCCAGCCTTCCCGTTGTTACCAACCTCCACAAGAGTGCGGTAACTATGCGGGACATGCAGTTTCCAGTGGCCATCGCCCGACATCACGGCCTCAAAGTTTTGGCCGGTGGTGAAGGCGTAGAACTCATGAGGATTCACCGCGCCGGGTTTGTCCGTGATGAGATCCCAAACGTTGAGCCCGTCGATCGGGTTTGCTGGCAGCGGTGCCCCGGCGAGGTGAGCGAAAGTTGGCAGCAGATCAATGGTGCACATCGCCTTGTTTGATGCGGTTCCCGCTTTGATCTTACCCGGATAGCGCATGATACAGGCGCTGCGCGTGCCGCCGTCGAAGCCAGTGCCCTTTGCTTCACGAAATGGCGTGGTCCCCGCGTGGTTCCCGTAAGATGTCCATGGGCCATTGTCCGAAGTGAATATTACAAAGGTGTTATCGTCCAGGCCATTCAAATTCAGGGCCTTCATGATTTCGCCTACGGACCAGTCCAACTCCATCATCACGTCGCCATAGACGCCCGTGCCCGATTTGCCCTTGAACTTCTCGCTTCGAAACAGGGGTACATGTGGCATCGAGTGCGGCACATAGAGAAGAAATGGATTCGCCTTGTTGCGGTTGATGAAGTCCACGGCATGCTCGGTGTACCACGTGGTCAGCATCGGCTGAAGTTCCGGTGTCATCCGTTCCACTTTGACCTTGCCGTTTTCCCAGAACTGGAGCGGAACCTTGTAATTCTGTGGGCTTTCGGGGTGAAACTCCCACATATCATTCGAATACATCAACCCGCAGGATTCATCGAAGCCGCGTGCGGGCGGACGCGTATCCGGCTGGTCACCAATGTGCCACTTCCCGAAAACAGCGGTTTTGTAGCCCTGCTTTTGCAATACTTCGCCCATGGTGGCAAAGCCCGGGTCCAGCCCCCGTGCCCCCGGACCATGAGCACCGAATACCTTGGTGCGGCTCGGATAGCAGCCACTCAACAATGCCGAGCGGGACGCCGAACAGATCGCCTGGGCGACATAGAAGTTATTGAACCGGCAGCCCTGGTTTGCCAGCCTTTCCACATTGGGCGTGGAATAGGGTGGATGGCCGAAGGGCTTGAAATCCGCCCAGCCCGAATCATCCAGCAGGATGACAACAAAGTTCGGT
Source organism: uncultured Acidobacteriia bacterium (assembly GCA_903923395.1). Lineage (GTDB taxonomy): Bacteria > Acidobacteriota > Terriglobia > Bryobacterales > Bryobacteraceae > BOG-234. The sequence continues at coordinate 125,063 of CAIXXM010000089.1, read as the reverse complement.
TTTACCGTGGGCGCAGCTCCCAGACTGGCGGCCATGCCGGTCGCTGCAGCGGTCTTCAAAAACTTTCTTCTGTTCATATTTGTTCCCTGACTATCCTACTCCCGAGGAGGCTGAAAATTCCGGCACCGGAAGACCTGCAGCTCCTTTCCCGGCAGGCCAATCCCCAGCTGCAGCGCCAGGCCCGGCCTGCGTCCCTGGAAATACTCTACGCGGATGCTGTGCGTCCCGGCGGTCAGCTTCCTCCTGCCCCCGATGAAGCGTGGCACGTGGAGTCCATCATTATCGATAAGCAGCTTCCCGTCGATAAAGAGCTTTGAACCGTCGTCTGAGATCAAGCCGAATTGGTAAGTTACCGGTTCCCTGACATAGAAGAAGGCGCTGTAGGCAATTGCGAAGAGTTCAAATTTCTCTGAGATACCCGGAAAGCCCGTCTCAAAGGTCTGTGGCGGCACATTGATCGCATCGGTGTAGAGTTTGCCGACAGCGGTGAGCTTCTTGAAGTCCGGGAGCCATTGCGTCTCCGGCTCCAGCTTGTAAACCAGGCCTTCGAAACCACCCGCTGCGTAGACGGTAGTGCCGAAAACAGGATCTTGGGTTTCCTGCGCCGGAACCATCGCCACGGCCAGCAATGCGAACAGAAAGCGCATCAGTCGAACTTTCTCAGCCAGATGTTCTTCACGGAGATTTTGCAGGGCTGGCTTTCGATTTCAAAGCCGATATAGCCGGGCTGGTTGTTGACCGAATCCTTGTTGTCGTCAATGAACACAGCCATCAACTGCCCATTCATCATGTGCATCATTACCGGCCCTCTGGCGATAATTTCGTAGTCATTCCACTCGTTGACTTTAACGTAGCCACCCAGCGCCTGCTTGTCTCCGATATTGCCCACAAGGCGGTTCGTCTGACCCGGTAGAGCCTGGGTGACCTGGCCCCGGTAGGCAAGGATTCCCTGCATCGTATTTTCGCTGTACCATTGCCCGGTGTGACCTGCGGCGGTCGCATTCACGGGAAACCAGAAGTCGGCTTGCGGTCCCGTCATCATATATCTGAGGTCGTAGGGTGGCAATCCGTTGGGTTGGCGGCGGGTCCAGGGGATGCCCGTCACGCTGCGGTATTGAATGCCGCCGCCTCCACCCTTCTCAATCTTCATTTGCAGTTTGAGGTCGAAATCGCGGGTCTTGTCCCCTTTGTAGACGATGTAGTTGTTGCCTTTCGGCTTGCCTTCCAGGGTCTCGCCGATCATCAGACCGTTTTCCACCCGCCAGATCGATGCGTCGGCGTCCCAGCCTTCGAAAGTCTTGCCGTTGAAGATCTGCTTGTAACCCGTGTGTTCATTGATGTCGTATGGCGCGGGATCGTGAAACTTGGGCATCCCAATATACTGCTCCCCGTTTGGACCGGTTTGCGGCGGTCTCGCCGCTGGTGACTCCAGTGCCGGCGGGACAATCTGGGCGGTCAGCGCTGTCGCGGCGCAGAGAGACAAAAGGATTCGGCGCATAAGAGTTGGCAACAGGAGTTTATCGCAACTCCGTGGCGCAGGTTGCGCCAAATGGCGCAGCGCTCCGTGGCACCGTGTTCATCCCCCGTGTCCTCAACACGTTGGAGCGATACCCCGCGCGCATGAAAGCAGCCAAATCAGGTATTGGACTCTCACTTGCATAAGGCCTAGATTCGGATTGGAAAGAAACGCCGGGAAAGAAACACTATGACGCGGATAAAAAGATACATCATCGGAGCAATCGCACTTTTTGCAACCGTGGCGCTCGCCGGGTCGCCCAAGAGAGTTCCCGGGCCGCATGACAAGGCCGCTTACCTCAGTCCTGAAGTAGTCGCCTTCGTGCGTCCGGGTCTGGCATTCAAGGTATTGAGTGCCCAGGTAGCCGCCAATGGCACCATCACAGCAACTTTCTCCATCACGGACCCCAACGGGCTCAACCTCGACAATACCGGCACCACGACTCCCGGCATCGTCAAAACCAGCTTTATCGCTGCCTACATCCCGCAAGGGCAGGCGCAGTACACGTCCTACACTTCCAGAACCTCCACCGGAGCGCTTGGCACTGTCACCCAGGCGGGCGCGGATTCCGGCGGTACCCTGACTGCCCAGGCGGATGGCACTTACAAGTACGTGTTCAAGACCACCGCACCCGCGAACTTTGACCCGACCGTAACGCATACGATCGGTATCTATGGGTCCCGCGATCTTACTCCCTATGGTTTGACGATCAACTACGCCAGCACCACGTTCAACTTCGTCCCCAACGGCTCTCCGGTGGTGACGACGCGTGACGTTGTCTCTGACACGAGTTGCAACGGCTGCCATGACCAGCTCTCCCACCATGGCGGTTCCCGCCGCGGCGTTGCCATGTGCGTGCTTTGTCACCAGCCCCAAACCGGCGATGCCACCACGGGCAGCAATCCTGATTTCAAGGTGATGATCCACAAGATCCACATGGGTTCCCAGCTTCCCAGTGTTGTTGCCGGCAAGCCGTATACTTTCGGTGGCTCCAATGATTTCTCCACCGTAGTCTTCCCTGCGGACCCCCGCCGCTGCGAAACCTGCCACAACCAGAAGGCGGCCGCAGTGCAGAAGACGAATTACCTGACCAAGCCATCCGCTGCTGTCTGCGGTTCCTGCCATGACGACGTCAACCTCGCCACGGGCGTCAACCACCCCGGTGGCCCGCAACCTGACGACAAACAGTGCGCCACTTGCCACGTCCCGCAGGGCGAACTGGAATTCGATGCCTCTATCAAGGGTGCGCACGTGGTGCCCACAGATTCCAGCATGCTCGAAGGCTTGTTCTTCAATATGGTCAAGGTGGACAACGGCGTCGCCGGCAGCAAGCCGACGGTTACTTTCACCGTTACGGATAACTCCAAGGCAGGCGTGCCATTCTCCAAACTCGGCTCACTGTCTCTGACCATGGCGGGTCCGACCAGTGGCTATGGTTACACCAGCTTCGGCAGCGACGTGACAACCCCCGGCTATGTCACCGAGAATGCACTTGCCAATTCCAAGTGCGATAACTCCGGTACGTGTACTTACACCTTTACCCATGCCGTTCCTGCGAACGCCACTGGTTCTTACACCATCGGCATTGAAGGCCGCCGCACGGAACTCCTGCTGCCCGGCACGACCAAACAGCAGAGCGTCACTTACGGTGGCGGCAACAAGGTGATCTACTTCAGTGTGGATAACACTCCAGTGCAGGCCCGGCGCCAGGTGGTTGCGATTGATAATTGCAACGGCTGCCACGTCTCCCTGCAACTCCACGGCGGCTTGCGCAACAACACAGAATACTGCGTGATGTGCCATAACCCGTCCAACTCTGACGTCAGCGTCCGCTCCAGCGCTGTGGTTGCCGCCGACAAGGCGCTGCCTCCGCAGGGAATCAACTTCAACCTGCTGGTGCACCGCATCCACTCCGGCCCCAACGTTGTGGCGCAGGGCGGCAAACCCTATGTGGTGGTCGGTTACGGCGGAAGCCACAATGACTTTTCCGGAACCCGTTACCCCGCCTTCAGCCCGCAAGGGAATGGCGGCGACCTGCGGAACTGCTCCATCTGCCACGTAAAAGGCAGTGAACAGAACCTGCCCTTCGGTTTGGCTCCCGTGCTTGATCCCCAAGGGCCAATCCCCTCTGTGCAGCCCATCACCGGCGCTTGCACAGGTTGCCACCCGAGTGTCCAGACCGCATCTCACGCTCTGGTCAACACAACAATCCTGGGAGAGAGCTGCGTGGTTTGCCACGGCAGCGGCCAGGCCTATTCGGTCAGTCAAGTGCATGCGCAGTATTAGAGGTTTCCATTGCTGCGACTTATAGCACTTCTGTTAGTAACAATAGCGGCAGCGGGCCAGGAAAAGCCCGCTGCCGCTGCTGCTTCCACCCCGCCCGAAGCACCGCCCGCCAGGGCGACCTTCGTGGGTACAGAAACCTGTATGACCTGCCACGAAGATATCGGCACGGCATTCAAGAAAAATCCCCACCAGATTGTTGAGACCGATAAGAGGCGCGGCTGGGACGGAAAAGGCTGCGAATCCTGTCACGGCCCCGGAAGCAACCACGCCGGCACCGCGGAGGCCAAGGAAATCCGCAATCCCGCCAAACTGGTAGCTTCGGAAAGTAACAAGCTCTGTGTGACTTGTCACGTGAGCAAGCCCGGGCATGACGGCCCTGTGGAAAGCGCGCACGTAAAGAACCAGATCGCCTGTGTCTCCTGCCACAAAGTCCACGCCAATGGACCGTATGGTTTAGTGGCCCGCAAGGCAGAGGCTGTCAACACGCTCTGTTCCAGTTGCCACCTCACCGTCAAGGCACAATTCGAAAAGCCTCATGCGCATAAGGTGACGCAGAACGCAATGACCTGCGTCGATTGCCACAATCCCCACGGCAGCATCAAGAGCCCGCTGCAAAGAACGTCAACATCGAATGAGCCACCCTGCTTCAGTTGTCACGGAAACAAGCGTGGACCCTTCACCTTTGAGCATGCGCCAGTGCGCTTTGAAGGCTGTAACTCCTGCCATGAGCCGCATGGTTCCGCGAATCCGAAGATGCTGACACAGCAGGAAGTCCGGCTGGTATGCCTCAGTTGTCATGCGAATCTGCAGGGTACCCTCGCTGCGGCGAAGCCGGGTGCGGTAACGGGCGTTATTCCGCCTGCCTTCCATGACCTGCGTTCCGCGCGGTATCAGAACTGCACAACCTGCCACCAGAAGATCCACGGCAGTCACGTGGACAGGAATCTGTTGCGATGAAGAAACTCCTCAGCACTTTATTCATGGGCGGCGCGCTGTTGCACGGGCAGACCGACGGCGGTGTCGCCAAGGCGCCCAGTCCAGTGCCAACCGCAGAACAATCGCTAACCGGCTGGGTGGATCTCGGCTACCGCTGGCAGACAGCCAATGGCGGCAACTGGAATGTCTACCGCAGCCTCATCAACTTAGGCGAAGGTCCCAAACTCATTGGTGCGGATCTCAGTTATAACGACCCCAAACACCGGCTCTTTGACCGCTTTGAGCTGCAGGCTTCCGGCTGGGGTGGTGAACCTTATGCCACCGTACACGCACGGGTCCGCAAAGCAAAGCTCTACGAACTGGAGACTAACTACCGGGATATCGCCTACTTCAGCAACCTGCCATCTTTCGCGGACCCTCTGCTGCAGCGCGGCGTGCTGCTCAATGAGCAATCCTCAGATGTTCATGAACACCTGACGGACGTCCGACTGGAGTTCATTACATGGAGTTGGATCACACCTTATAGTGAGTTCGAGCGTTCCTCAGAAACCGGCAACTCCATTAACACCTTTGTTACCGGCAATAATGAATACGCGCTCCCTGGAGTTGTTCGTAACTCCCAGCTTTACGCACGCGCCGGTGTCCGAATTGATGCCCGACGTCTTCACCTGACGCTGGAGCAGGGCGGCTCCCAGTATAAGGATGACCAGACCGAATACCAGGGCACGGGGAAGCCGAATACCGGTAACAATCCAGTTCCTTATTTTGGCCAGCAACTCTATCTGAGCAGTTTCGCGGAAGCCTATGGGGTCCGTGGCACTAGTATCTATTCCAAGGCACTGGCTTCCGCCCGTGTAACTTCCTGGCTGGACCTTCGCGGAGAGTTCTTCTTCAGCCAGCCAAAGAACACCGTCAACTACCAGATGAATGACGCGGGCAGTTTCGTGATTCCCAGTCAGATCCTGTTCTACTCCGCGCAGCGTTATGCCCTGCAAAGCGGTGCCAAGCTTCCGCATCAAACCGGCAGCGCGGGTGCTGAAGTGCGGCCCTTCCGCAAAGTCAAGATTCTCGAATCCTGGCTGACGGACCGTCTCCATGATGCCTCAAATGCGGCCGCACAACAGAACCCCGTCACTACGGCCTCTCTGCTAACTTCTTCGCTCGCCTCCAACTACTCGCAGTTGCAGACCGATGTGCTGTTTGACGCCACGGCGAAGTTAGCTCTGCGCGGCGGCTATCGCAGAGTCTGGGCAGATGCGAATGACCTTACTCTTCCCGCTGCCGGGCTGGCTTATATGGACCACGTCACCCTGCACCGCAACGTGGCTCTTGCCGGGATCACTTATAAGCCCTATGCCAAGCTCTCTTTGCATGGCGACGTGGAAGCCGGTGCCAGTAATGGCGCTTACTTCCGCACCAGCCTCTACCAATACCAGAAGGTTCGCATACGTTCCGCGTATCACTTCCGCCCGGGTCTGGAAGCTGCTATCGATGCCAGTATCCTCAACAATGAGAACCCGCCCTCGCAACAGGCTGGTACTTCCGGCCGGTACTCATTTCTATCGAAGCAGCTGAGTGCCTCCCTCATCTATGCGCCTGAAAAGAAGCGCTGGAGCCTGCAGGGAAGTTATACACGTGCCACAACCCGGTCTGACGTGCCTTATCTGGAACCTTACACCGGCGTCCAGCTCTCAGACCGCTACCGTGAGAATGTCCACACGGTCAATGGGTTCCTCGAAGCGAAACCAGCCATGCTCTTCGGACTGAAACCGGCGCTGTCCCTCGGCGGCGCGTTTGTCACCACATCCGGCAGCCGCCCCACCGGCTTCTATCAGCCTGTGGTGAAGCTCAGTCTGCCTGTCACCCGGAAACTCGCATGGTTCTCGGAATGGCGCTACTACGGCTTCCACGAACCCTACTATCAATATGAAGATTTTCGAAGCAGCCTGTTCACCACTGGAGTGAGGTATACGCGATGAAGCGTTTCTGTCTGGTCTTCTTGTTCTGCATGCCCGCCGGTGCCGCCGTGCTGGAGGCCGATTCCGCGCGTGGTGCCAAGCTCTTTGAAACAGAGCATTGCGTCGAATGCCACAGCGTCAATGGCAGGGGTGGGCGAATTGCCCCAGACCTCGGCCGCCACATGGACCGCAACTTCTCTCCGGCCACGCTGGCCAGCACCATGTGGAATCACGCGCCGGAAATGTGGGGTGCCATGCGCTCCCGCAACGTGGCCGGCTTCAACATGGATGACCAAGCCGCGGCAGACCTCTTCGCCTACTTCTATTCCGCACGTTTCTTTGAAAAACCAGGAGATGCGGGCCGCGGCAAGCGGGTCTTCACGGAGAAGTCATGCACCAAGTGCCACGCCATCGCGGCAACTCCAAATTCCCTGGCGAAACCCGTCTCCGAATGGGCCTCAATTGGCGACCCGATTGCATTGACCACAGCGATGTGGAACCACGCGGCAGACATGCGCGGCGAACTTGCCAACCAGGGAATCAAACCGCCCGAAGTCAGCGGTCAGGACCTTACGGATTTGCTCGTCTACCTGCGCAATCTCTCCCAAGTGAAAAACTTCGCCAGTTCGTTCCAAACCACCTCCGGACGGAATGGCGACCAGTTATTCCGCGAAAAGGGCTGCGCGAAGTGCCACACCACGCAGGCCTCCGTTGGCAAACACGTTAGCGGGGAAACCCTGACTGACGTCGCCGCGCACCTCTGGGGACACGGTCTCAAGATGCCCGAAGCGACCACCCGCCTGAACCCCGGCGAAATGCGCGAACTGATCAGTTACGTTTGGGCGGAGAAGTTCTTTGAGGGCGGGGGGGATGCTGGACGCGGACGCAAAGTCTTCGTCAACCGCCAGTGCTCCACCTGCCATGACAATGCGGCGAACGGTGCCCCCGATCTCAACAACGGCGGCGGTAACATTTCCGGCATTACGATGGTCTCTGCCCTTTGGCATCATGGCCCGCAGATGCTCGCGGTAATGCTTGAGAAAAAGATCAAATGGCCGAGGTTTGAAGGCTCGGAAATGGCTGACTTAATCGTTTACCTCAACACAAGAAAGGGAAGGAAGTAGAATGCTGAATACGGATATGAGAAACGCAATGAGGACTGGAATCCGGGCGCTTGCGCTCGGGTCGTTGCTCTGCGCCGCAGTGTTTGCCGCCGGCGAGGACACCTACAAGGCCAAGTGCGGCATGTGCCACGGCCAGGATGGCGCGGGCCAAACCCCCATGGGCAAGAAATTCAAGCTTCGCGACCTCCGCTCGGCAGACGTCCAGAAACAGACCGACGCGGAACTGACTGCCATCATCGCCAAGGGCAAGCCCCCGATGCCGGCGTTTGAAAAGTCGCTGGATGCAGCCACAATCACCAGCATTGTGGGTTACATCCGCAGCATCAAGCAATAGCCGCAGAGAGCAGAGAAGGGGACGGAAGCGCCATGAGCGAAACAACAGGAAGCGAGACGAGCCGGAGAGGCTTTACGGCGTGGTTGCTGGCGATCGGCGGCACCATCACCGGAGCATTGATGGGCGTGCCATTGGTGAAGTTTTTGCTTTATCCGATGAGCGCCAAGGGAGAGGCCGAAAAGTGGTCCGACATCGGGCCTATTTCTGACTTCGAATCCCTCACCACGCCCGTGCAGCGCCCGGTGATTGTGGAGCAACTCGATGGCTGGCGCAAGACCGTGCAGGAGAAGGTCGTGTACATCACCAAAGACACGTCCGGCAAGCTCCAGGTGCTCACCGCTATCTGTCCCCACCTCGGCTGCTCCGTGCAGTGGAACGGTGCCAAGAACAGCTTCGTTTGCCCCTGCCATTCCGCCGCCTTTTCACCGGATGGCAAATGCACCGGCGGACCCGCGCCGCGCGGCATGGACACCCTGGAAGCCCAGGTGAAAGATGGACGCCTTGCGGTGCACTATAAGTACTTCAAACAATTGGTCCCGGAAAAAGAAGTCATCGGCTGAGCCCGAACGAAAGAAGATACAGCCATGAGCGAACATGCCAAGACCAAACACACAGGCATCTACGGTTGGCTCGATGAGCGGACCGGCATTGATGCCCTCATCAACGAAACCCTGAATGAGCCCATCCCCGGCGGCGCGCGCTTCGCCTACGTCTTCGGGTCGGCCCTGATCTTTATCTTTCTCTCGCAGGTGGTGACGGGGATCTTCCTGTCGCTCTACTATGTCCCTTCGGCGGACCACGCCCACACCACTGTCGCTTACATCACCAAGCAGGTTGCGGCAGGTGGATTCATCCGCAGCGTGCACGCCTATGGTTCGAGCGCCATGGTGATTCTGTTGTTACTCCACATCACCCAAACCTTTCTCTACGGCGCATATAAAGGCAAACGCGAAGTGCTGTGGCTCTCCGGTTGCGTACTCTTCGCGCTGGTGCTCTGTATGGCCTTCACCGGCTATCTGCTGCCCTGGGACCAGAAGGCTTACTTCGCTACCGCAGTCGGCACGAATATCGCCGGCGAAGTGCCGTTTGTCGGGGCCTGGATCAAGTCGCTGATGCGCGGCGGCGTCGATATGGGAACACTTACCCTGTCGCGCTTCTTCGTGGCACACGTCATGGTGATTCCTGCCGGTATCTTCGGTGTGATCGCAGCTCACGTGCTGTTCTTCCGCAAGGCCGGTTCCGCGGGCCCCATCAATGAACATCCGGTCGAACCGAAACTGCCTGCCGAAATGTTTTATCCCCGCCAGGTGGTGATGGATGCGATTGTCTCCCTCGGCATCATCGCGGTCATGGCCTTTATCGCGAAGACCATGCCTTTTGAACTCGGCCCGAAGGCAAACCCGTCAGATACCAGTTACCTGCCGCGGCCGGAATGGTATTACATTCCTATCTTCCAGTGGCTGAAGTATTGGCCCGGCGCACTTTCGTTCCTCGGAGTCGTTGTGATTCCCGGTATCGTCGCCTTCGCCTTCGCCAGCCTGCCATTTCTCGACCGCAGCATGGAGCGCCGGCCTTGGAAGCGTCCTATCGCAGTGGGAACTTATGTTTGTATCTTCCTCGCCCTCTTCGGCTTGGGTGCGGTAAGTTACAACAACGATCACAGCAACCCCGTCTACGCGAAGCAGATCATCGCGCAGGAAAAGGCCTCCGAAGACTTCATGAAGGCTCCCTTTGAGCCGGAAGTCAGCGGTGCTGCTCCCGCCGCGCCGGTGGACCCCGTTCTTGCCAAAGGCGCGAAGCTTTTCGAAACCCAGGGCTGCAGCGGTTGCCACGGCGACAAGGGTGTCGGCGGTGTCTGTCCGAAGCTCATCGGCATCAGTTCGAAATACAATGCCGAACGGATGACAGCGCTTTTGAAGAAGCCGGCCGCGAACATGCAGGATGGAGGCATGATGCCCTCTGACCTGCCTGCTGATGACCTGGCTGCGCTGGTTGCCTACATCGAAAGCCTGAAATAGAGTCTACCGCCTCACTCCAATGGCCCGTTCTGCGTCAACAAGCGCAAAACGGGTCTTTTTTTGTGGCAAAACACGTGCATCACTCCTCCCCGTAACGAGGAGATTTCCGGTATGTCCGCAGCTGCAGTCCTCAGCATCAAAACAGGTTATCCAGCCCAGTCCCCGCATGACGTCGGTCTGCCCGATATCGATACAGGCATCGAACTGCGCCACCTGCGTTACTTTGTCGCGGTGGCCGAAACCCTGCACTTCGGCAAGGCCGCTAAGCTCCTGAATATCTCCCAGCCGCCTCTCAGCCGCCAGATTCGTGATCTCGAGTATTACGTCGGCGTGCCTCTGTTTGACCGCGTTGCCAGGACTGTGACCCTCACGGAAAGCGGCCAGGCCTTTCTCAAAGAAGCGCACGGCATCCTCAATAGCGTTACCCGCGCTGTTCATCTCGCCAACCGCGCTGCCGCTGGCGAAGTCGGTCAACTGGCCATCGCAGTGACCAAGTTCTTCCCTGTGCCTATGCTCAACCGTTTGCTCGAAGCGTTCGCCAGCCACGAACCCGGCGTCACGTTCGCCCTGCAACGCGTGGACTCCATCGATCAGGGCCGCCTCATCCGCTCCGGCTCCGTCGACGGAGGATTGCTCATGTTACCCGTGCAGCAAAGTGAGCCGCTGATCATTGAGCCACTCTTCCGCCAATCCGCAGTAGCGCTGATCGCTGGCGATCACCCGGTCGCCGCACGTCACCGCATCGCGCTCCGTGAACTTTCCCGCTACCCCGTGGCCAGCGTCCGCACCGCCGTCGGCACGGACCATAACTGCCGCATCTCCACCATGTGCGGCGTGCCTCTGCTGCCTGGACATACCTGCTCCTCGTTTGAGGAACTCATGAAGGTGGTCGAGCTTGGTGGCGTCGCGGGCCTCGCCCCCGAGAGCGCCGGAACACTCTGCGGGCCGCGCACCCGGGCCATCCCGATAGAAGACCCCTGCGCCGATTTCACTTTCGCTCTCGCCTATAACCGCGATCATGTGACTGGTCCGCTGACCCGGTTCCTGCAGGAGGCGCGCAGGATCAATCATGGGTAAACCGGGAGCATGACTGACGCTGCGCTGATAGTCTCTGATCCGCGAATCATGACGGGAAAGCCCGTGGTGCGTGGAACCCGGATCACTGTGGTGTTGATTCTCGAAAAACTGGCAAGCGGCGGGACGGAGGCTGATCTGCTTCCGGCACATCCCCGGCTGACGAGAGAAGCCATCCATGCTGCGCTTTCATTCGCTCTCCAAGCGATTCGGTCTGACGTCGTCTATCCCATGCAACGGGCTTCTTAGATGAAGTTTGTGGCTGATGAAAGTTTAGACGGCCCGGTAGTAGCCCCTTCCTGCCGCGTTAAACCAAAAAACTGGAGGCCCGATGCTGCCAACTGTGATCGGCATCGCTGATTTTCAAGACCAGTTCCCCAGCTATGCTCACTCCCCCACGCCTGTGGAAGTGACAGAGCAAAGAGAGACAATCGGAATTTATCTTCCCCTCAAACCGCGTCCAGGGACAACGGTGCTTGAGGAACTCGCGCGCGCCGGAGCACAAGTGCGTCAAATGCTCGCAGCTGCCGGTACGTCTGAAGAAGAGATCCTGGCAGAAGTCAAGCGAATGCGGGCTGCGGCGCGCAGCGTAAGAATTTGAGGCGAAGGCTGCCGGAAATTTGCTGCCCAGCGGAAACTGCAGACCCGTCTTCTCCTGCAAACTCTCGACTTGGTCGCCTGCTGCGTTCAGCAGATTGATCCAATCACCTATACGCCTTACCGGGTTCTGGCACTGCAGCGAATTGAGCGCCGCGATGCGGATGATTGGCCGATTCTCGCGACCGCGCTTGCACTCAGTTGTCCCATCTGGACCGAAGATACCGACTTCTTCGGTTGCGGCGTCCCCACGTGGACTTCTGACCGCATTGAGCTATTTCTTCAAAAGGACTGATAAACTTCCCTTTAGCCCTTATGAAGAATTTCCACACCGGCGGGGTAACTGCAATCTACCCTGGCTCGTTCGATCCCATCACGAACGGCCATGTGGATCTGATCGCCCGCGGCTCGAAAATGTTCGACCGCCTCATCGTCGCCGTCCTCCGCAATGAAGGCAAAATCCCGCTCTTCTCCCTCGAAGAACGCCGCCTCATGCTCGAAATCGTCGCCCACCCCTTCGAAAACGTGGAAGTCGACACCTTCGACGGACTCCTGGCCCACTACGCTTCCCGCCGCGGTGCCAAAGTCATCCTCCGCGGCATCCGCGCTGTCTCCGACTACGAATATGAACTGCAGATGGCCCTCATGAACCGCCGCCTGCAACCCGATACAGAAACCGTGTTCCTCCTGGCCGGCGAGGCCTACTCCTTCCTCAGCTCCCGCCTTGTCAAAGAAGTCATCAGCCTCGGCGGCAACATCGAAGGACTCGTGCCACCGCACGTCGAAAGCGCCCTCCGCGACCGCCTACAACCCCCGGCCAATCTGGAACTGCTAAAGAAATGACCCCAACACAACTCTCAACCGCTGACCGGATCTCGCTCATTAGCGTGTCCTCCACCATGAAAGTTGCCGCCGAGGCAGACCGCCTGCGGCAGCAGGGCATCGATGTCGTCGACTTCGGCGCCGGCGAGCCCGATTTCCCCACGCCGGACAACATCAAACAGGCCGCCATCCGCGCCATCGAAGGCAACTTCACCAAGTACACCCCCGCCGGCGGCACCTCCGAACTCAAACAGGCCGCCGTCGCCCGCCACAAGGCCGATTACGGCACAGATTACAAGCCCTCCGAATGCATCATCGGCGTCGGCGGCAAGCACATCCTCTTCGGCTTCACCCAGGCCCTCGTCAACCCCGGCGATGAAGTCATCATCCCCGTGCCTTACTGGGTTACCTACAAGGACATCGTCAATTACGCCGGCGGCAAGTGCGTCTTCGTCGAAACCGATGAGGCCGAAGGCTTCACCCTCACCGCCGCGATGATCGAAAAGAACATCACGCCGAAGACCAAGATCGTCATCATCAACTCGCCCTGCAACCCCTCCGGTGCCGTGCTGGCCCGCGAAGAGTTTGAGAAGATCTACCACCTCACCAGTTCCAAGGGCATCTACCTGCTCACAGACGAGTGCTACTCGCACTTTCTCTACGACAGCAGCCCCTATTCCATCGCCTCCATGCCCGGTTCCAAGTCCACGGTGCTGGTCGCAGGAACCGTTTCCAAGACCTATGCCATGACCGGCTGGCGCATCGGCTACGGGCTCGCCCCCGCCGAAATCATCGGTGCCATCAACAAGCTCCAGAGCCACTCCACCTCCAACCCCACCTCAGTGGCACAGAAGGCTGCCGTGGAAGCGCTCACCGGCCCACAGGACTCCATTCCGCTCATGCTCGCCGAATACCGCAAGCGCCGCGATTTCGTCGTCCCCCGCCTGCGTCAGATTCCTCTGGTGGAATGCGCCCTGCCCGCCGGGGCCTTCTACGCCTACCCGAACGTCAAAGCCGTGATGGAAAAGGGCGGTATCAAGACCACGCTGGAACTCTCTGAGCGCCTGCTCAATGAAGCGCAGGTAGCGGTGGTTCCTGGTGAGGCCTTCGGCACCGACCACCACATTCGCATCTCCTACGCCACCTCGATGCACGAGTTGGAACGCGGACTCGACCGCATACAAGCCTTTGTGGAGAAGCTCTAAATGGCGATCGAAAAACTTTCCCGTAAAGTTCTGGACAAGGTGTGGGGTTCGCCCCACACCCAGCCCTGGTACGCCAATCAGGAAGGCTCAAAGATCGGAGAAATCTGGTTTGGCGCCTCAGACAAAATACCCCTCTTGGTAAAACTCCTGTTTACCTCAGATAACCTTTCGGTACAGGTCCACCCGCGCGATGAGTACGCGAAGAAACACCACAACAGCTTCGGCAAGACCGAAATGTGGTACATCCTGCGCGCTGACGCGGACGCCAAAATCGCGATCGGCCTGAAAGAGACCATCACCCCGGAGCGCCTCCGCGAAGCTTCGCTGTCGGGTGAGATCATGGACCTGCTCGAATGGGTCCCGGCCCACGCCGGCGATACGTTTTTCACCCCCGCGGGTACGATTCACGCCCTCGGTGGCGGCTTGGTGGTCTGCGAGGTGCAGCAGTTTTCGGATGTGACCTACCGTCTCTACGATTACGGCCGCCCTCGCGAACTCCATCTTGATGACAGCATCGCCGTTTCGGACTTGTTCCCGTACGATGCTTCGAAAACCCCCGTGGACCTCGGCGGCGGCAAAGAACTGCTGGCCGAATGCGAATACTTCCGCACGGAACGCTGGGCGGTGAAAGGTGCACTGGCCTGCGCGGTGCCAGAAAAATCGACTCTCTACATCGCCCTGTCCGGCAGCGGCCACTTCGCGGGACAGACGTTCGAAGCGGGGGATGCGTTTGAAGCGGAACCGGGGACAGAGGCGTTTTCGGTGGATGCAGAAGATGCTGTGTTCCTGGTGACGCGGGAACCGTAAGGGACCAAGCCCACTCTCCAGGCGCGCGCGCCCGGTCGCACGGGGTGATGTTCGTGCGCCATTCTGGCGCGCGTGTCCGGTCGCAGAGAAGCGCGCACGCCAAAATGACGTGCGAACAAAGGCGATCTGGTCTTTCTGGGGAATCGCCCGCTTCCCCCTACCCCCGCACCATCCTCTTCAACTCCGCCAGCGCCTTCGCAAAATCCCCGGCCGTGAAGATATGGAACACCTTCCCGCCAACGCGCTTCATCGCCGATTCGATCGTATCCGGAAACTGTGCCTGCCCCCGCTCCCGCAGCGAATGATACTCGAAGTAAAAGAACCTCGGCCCATTCGCCGGATTCTCCTCGATCACCCCGGACCTCACCGAATCCTGCAATCTCGACGGCGGACCCAGCACTATCACGGTCTCTGAACTATCCGCCGCATGTAACTCCTGGCTGATCATCCCGGCCAGCAAATCAACGTAACCTGACTTATTCTTAAGTACATTGATATCAACCGTACCTAACTGGATCGGCATCAGCGCCTGTTCCAGCTTCTCGAACTGCCCGGGCTCAAAGGCCTCATTCCGGTAGAGTTCCTTCTGCTGATCCAAATTAAACGCCACCACCCGCAGTGACTTCACCGGCACTTGTTCCAGAATCCCGGTCATCGCTCCAATCAACCGGCTCAAATCCTGTGGACGGAACACCGTGCTTCGCGCGTAATTCGGTGCCGCATGCAGCATCAGTGTTAACTTCAGCGGCTTGTTATCGCCAGCTTCGGGATTCCGCATCCGCAGCGAGGACAGCGACTTTACCTCCCCTGCCGCCAGGACCTGCTTCAAATCCTTCTCCGCTCCCGTCCGCCTGGCATGTATCTTCTGTACCGTGTGATACACACGCCCGCGGTCATCAATTAAGACGAAATCGACCGTGTAATTCCCATCGCCAAGATAGAACACTCCGCCGATGCCCAGATGATTTCCCTTTAACTTCTTATCCTCGGGAATCTCAGGTAACGTATGCCGCGTTCCCAGATACACCGCGGGCTTGCCTTCTGGCACCACCCGTAACATCACCGCCAGGTTGTGCCCCGAACCGGAAAACTGTGCCGACGGTGTTTCAAAGTAATACCCTGCCTGGAAGCGGAAGTTGAAGTTCAGCGAGACCCGAAGCGGATACACGTGCGCTTCGAGAGGCGTCTTCTCCTGCAGCATTGCCTCATAGAGCGCAGCGCCCCGGCGCGGGTTCACCAGCTCCTGGGCGGAAAGCAGCGCGGAGAAGGCCAAGCCGAGAAGGGTGAAAGCTACACTCTTGTACATCAAATATGCCCTGGGGCCGCAGCCCGGTGCCCGGTTTCACTCCCCCGTGCCATTCCCACGATTCTATACGATGCCCTGCGTGTCCATTTTTTTCAAGAGTAAGGAATCGATGACACAGATTCCGCAGTTTTCCTGTTTTCCTAAGTGCGGCACCGGTTGCACGCCGACAAAACGCACGAAAGAAGAATCATGAAACTCAACAAGTCTATTGTTGGGGGAGTATTTAGCCTTGCTCTGCTCTCCACCACATTCGCGTCCGCCCTGTCCGCCGAAGTGTGGAACATCACGCCGTTCACCCTGGGTGGTGGCGGGACCGTTTCCGGCAGCTTCTCTTATGACCCAACCGCGCTAACTTACAGCAACGTCAACATCACAACAACTTCAGATACGTGGTACGGCCAAACCATCGGCGCCACCACCTGGAGCAACGTACTCTCCGGCGGATTTAGCGGAGGCACCCGCAGCACCATCCTGGTTCTCGGCAACGTGGCCGGCAACAATGCGCCCCAGTTGGACCTCGTCTTCTCCACCGCTTTGACCACTCCAGGTCTGGCCACTGACACTGTAGCTGTTTCCCTCTGGTTCAACGGCAACTGGTGCTGCACCAGCTCAAATGACACCGTGACCGGTGAGACGATTACATCGGCTGCGCCCGAACCTGCAACGTTCCTGTTCGGTGGAACGGGCTTGTTTGGACTCGCCGGGCTCCAGCGGATTCGGCGGATTCGCGCAGCCAAGTCCAACCAGACCCTGTAACTGCATGGCATGGTGCCCTGTCCGCGCCACGCCTGTTTACGGATGCACCTTCACATCGACTTGCCCAAGAGCCGGTTCGCCCTCAGCGCCGAATACCGAGATCTTATACGAGGTGCTCTTCATCGGGTTGTCGTCCACGCAATTCTTCACCGCGTCGAACTTCCCCGCGGACACCGTCACCCGCACGACGTTCTCGGTCTTGAAGCAGATCCGCAGCGGCTGGCCAGCCTGTTGATCCACGCCACTCGCCCAGATATCGAAAATCTTCGCGTGTGGCGGACCCACTTCAACCAACGCTGTCTTCGTGACAACGTCACCCTCCGCGCCCTTGGCCGTCAGCGAGTAAGTGGTGCTCTTCGCCGGCGTAACATCCACACAGCGCGACACAGCGGGCCACACGTTCGCCGCTGCCGGTGCCAGGGCAACCTCCCGCGCAAACGTCACGCCGTAACAGAGCGTCGCCTTGCCGCCCTTCTCAATATGCGGCGTGGGGCTGTAGAACTGGTCGATCGACACTTTGGGCTTCGCCTCCACCGCAGGCTTGGAAACCGGCGTGGACGTGCACGCGGTGAGGATACAGAAGAGTGGGATACAGGCGAACCGGGTCATGGATTGATCGTCAAATCGTGCACCGTCTTATCGCCTTCTTTCAACACGAGCAGCGGAGCCTTTTCCATAGCGTAGCGGTCTTCGGTGTCGAAATCAAAACTGCTCAACACGCGGTAAGCCCCCGGCGTGAGTCCAGCCAGCCGGTACTGCCCGTTGGCATCCGCGCGCAGTTGCCAAAGCTGCTGGCGATTGTTCCCCTGGGCATCATACTTCCCGATATAAACCGGCGCTCCCGGCACTGCAGCCTTCTCCTGCGTCACTGCGCCACTGAGTGATGGTGCCCCGCCTCGCACCGTAATCAACCAGTGGAGAAAATTCCCCGCTTCCGTACCGAACCATCCATCCTGCATCTCCCGCTCTCTTTGCCCATCCGCCAGCGAACTCATCCAGAGATCATCCGCGGGCGGACGCAGTTGTATCTGATATCTCCCCGGCAGCAGTGTTTCCCCCGCACTGTAGCGCCGCTCCGGCCCGATACCATCCAGATCCACGCGCCGGTACCAGATATGATTCGGCTGCAGTTTTGATGTCAGTGCGCCATTGGGATAGAACGACACGGAACCCGGCAGGATGGATTGGCAGGGTATCGTAACTCCCACAAAATCCCGGTCTACGATCAAACGCGTGAGACCACCGCACTTTCCACCCACGCCCATCCCTTCCACCAGAATCTCTACAGGCCCCGGAGGCACGCGCTCTGCGGTGAAATTCGGCGCGGAGAGCGTTCGCCTCTCTAACTCCGTAATTAACGTAATACTCTGGATGCTCTGCCCTGTGGCCATGCCGCGGATGCTATAGAGCCTCCCCTTCACGGGTTGGATGCGAAGGTCCGGCTCAGTCTGCCCCAGCCGCACAGTTACCGGCAATGCCTCGCTGGGGTTGATGCCGGAGCGGTGATAAGTCGGCAGCAAGGTTGTCTTATCTTCCAGTATTCCCTCGGCAGAGCGCGCCAGATACTGGCCCGGTGCTAAGTCCCAGATACGGAAGCTACCACGGTCATCGGTCCTGCCCATGGCAACCTGCCGGTAAGGTTGCTCGCCGGAATACAGCACCACAGACCACTCGGGCAGCCCCAGTCCGTTTTCATCCACTACTTGACCCGCCACCGCACCCATCCGCGTGAGCCGCATTTCCATGAAGAAAGATTGTTCGTCCCTCTCTACCTGGAATGGATGCCCCGGCCTTCCCGGGCGGATTTGTCCGCTTTCCGCAGCGGCAAACATGGGCTTTTCGGCCCGCAGAATATACCAGCCCGGAATCACATTCATCACCGCGAAGGTGCCTCTGTCCGTCGCGAAGATCTCCACTGGCTTCGCGCGCGTACCCTGCAGGGGAATCAGCCGGATCAAGGTTCGCGCCACAGGCAGGCCAGTCTCCTGCTCCATCACCATGCCTTGAATCACAGCTCCCTGTGCGGTGCCTGCTGCCAGCGCGAGCAATAAAAAACGGGTTGCAAGAGATATCATGCAACCCGTTTGACGGAGCGGAACTGGAAACCGTGCAGACTTACTTCACTGAGAACTTATAGTAAGTCGACGTCTTGTAAGTGTCACCCGCCTTCAAGACCGTGCTGGGGAAGTTCGGTCGACGGAGGAATTAAACTGCCCTCCGGTATCCTGAAATAGTTGATGTCTGGTGCGATTACATTCAGCCGCGTGTCTGACGCCGAAGAGTTGCCCCGCAAGCGGGAAGAGTTGGCCGCCCTGCTTGCCGAAGTGGAGGAGCGGGAAAGCGAACTCGCCACCTTGCGTGAGGAGCTTCTTGCGCTGGAACACCGCTATCTCACGGAGATCGGGGATCTCTACCTCGAACTCGATGCCTGGAATGCGCGCATACAGCAACTGCGGCTGCATGGAAACCCGGATGCCGCAGCGGACGTGCATTGTTCTGATCCGAATGCGCCGCCGGATGTATGCGATGCCAATCCGGACGCTCCTGCCGCAGTCGATCTGAAGGCGCTTTATCGAGACGCGGCGCGCAAGCTGCATCCCGATCTTGCCTCGGACCCCGCTGAACAGGAACGGCGCAACCGTTTCATGGCTGAGGCCAACCGCGCCTATGAAGCCGCCGATGTCGAGGCTCTGCAGCGCATCCTCGCAGATTTCCACTACTCTGCATCCGCGCCCGGCACCACGGTTCCGGAATCGGCGGCAGAGGAACTTCTCCGAATCGTGCATGAAATCCGTGACGCGCGCGCCCGCCATACTGCCGCGCAACGCCAACTCGGGGCACTGCGGGGCATGGAGATCTTCCATCTGCGGCGCGACGTGGAAACCGCAGCCGCGCAGGGTCGTGATTTCTTCGCGGAACTGGCCGAAAACATCCGTACGCAAATTCGCAGGGCGGAGAAGATCCATGCCAGTCTGTTGAACCGCCCGCCACGTGACATAACACTGCCTGACGCGCCTTTGACCCTGGATATCTCCGCCCTGCGGAACTGAGCTTACTTCACTGAGAACTTATAGTAAGTCGACGTCTTGTAAGTATCACCCGGCTTCAAGACTGTGCTGGGGAAGTTCGGCTTGTTCGGCGAATCCGGAAAGTGTTGCGTTTCCATGCAGAACGCACCGCGATAGTTGTACGCCTTGCCGCCGATGCCCTTGTTCTTGCCATCCAGGAAGTTTCCCGTGTAGAACTGCAGACCTGGCTCGTTGGTGTAAACCTCCATGTTGCGGCCGCTCGCGGGGCTGTAAACCACAGCCGCCAGTGCCGACTTCCCACCGCTATCCCGCAGCACCCAGTTGTGGTCATAACCCTTGCCATACTCAATCTGCTGGTCCTTGGCAGCAATCCTTTCCCCAATTGCATGTGCCGTGCGGAAGTCAAACGGCGTCCCTTCCACCGGAGCCAGTTCGCCCGTGGGAATCAAGCCCGCATCAATCGGGGTGTACTTGTCGGCGTTGATCGTCACCTGATGACCCAGCACATCACCCTCGCCCGCACCATTCAGATTGAAGTAAGTGTGGTTGGTCAGGTTCACCACGGTGGTCTTGTCGGTCACTGCCTGGTAATCGATATGCAGTTCGTTATCCACCACGGAATAGACCACGGTCGCCGTCAACTTACCCGGATAACCTTCCTCCCCGTCTGCACTCGTGTAAGTGAGCACCAACTGGTTCTTGTCCACCACGGCATTCCAGATTCTCTTGTCGAAGCCCTTCAAGCCGCCATGCAGACTGTTGCCATTGTTATTCTGCGCCAGAGTATATTCCTTGCCCTCCAGCGTGAACTTACCCTTCCCGATACGGTTGCCGTAACGGCCAATGAGCGCGCCGAAGTACGGATTCTCAACAATGTAATCCTCTGCCTTCTCAAAGCCGTTGCTGATATTGGTCCAGCTGGCCTTGTCCGTGTGCGTCTTGTCCGGCGTGCGGATTTCCACCACACGCCCGCCGTAATTGGTTATCGTCACCAGCAATTGCGGGCTTTCGAGTGTATAGAGTTGCACAGGCGTTCCGTCAATGGTCCCGAAGGTCTTGGAGGTTTCCGCGGGTTTCGTGGTGCTGCCGCAGGAGAATGTGAGAGCAGCAAGCGCGAGCGCAAGCGTGGCGTTCAGTTTCATAAGATTCCTGTTCTAGAGTCCGTAGGCTTCTGTTGCTGTACCGCTGAAGATGCGCTGTTTCTCGGCTGCGGAGAGCTTGCCCAGCAGCCCGCTGATGGTGTCAAACCACTTCTTGTAAGTCGGGGCGGCCTGTAACTCCACGGGCCAGTCCGAACCAAACATGATGCGCTTGGGCGTGAAGGCTTCGAGCGTCCCCATCACATAGGGCTCCAGATCCTTCGGCGTCCACTTCTTGTGATCGGCCTCCGTGATCATGCCGGACATCTTGCAGTAAACATTCTGCCGCTTGGCCAGTTCCTTCATGTTCTCCTTCCACGGAGAAACAATGTGGTCTTTGATCTTCGGCTTGGCGATATGGTCCAGTATGAAGGTCATCTTCGGATGCATATCCACGAACTTGATCGCATTCGGCAACTGCTGTTCCTTGATGAGAACGTCATAGCGCAGCCCCGCCTTCAGCAGCGCGCGGACGCCGTTATTGAAATCCGGACGCAGGCAGTAATCATCGGGCTCGCCTTGCAGCACATGGCGCATGCCTTTGAGCTTCTTGTTACCGGCGAATTTCTCCAGCGTCTTGTTCACGCCCGCTTCGGTGAGCGGCACCCAGCCCACCACGCCCTTGATGAGCGGTTCCTTCGCAGCAAGATCCAGCAGGAAGCCAGTCTCTTCTGTAATCGTGCGTGCCTGCACGGAGACGAAACCAGTAATGCCGGCACTCTTCGCTACCTCGCGAAGCTGCGGCAATAGAAAGTCTTTTGCCAGCGTTGGATCCCCTTCGATCCAGTCATATTCCTTCGCGTTATAGCGCCACATATGGTGATGGGCGTCGATGCGGGCTTCGGAAGTCTGCGCGGCACCGGAGCCTGCGGCGATTGCGCCAGCGGCTGCGGCTGCCAAAAAATCTCGGCGGGTAGCTTGATCCATGCGAGTTAAATCTTATAACGTCCGCTGCCACATAAACAAAAAAGGCCGGAGCCTCCGAAGAGGTTCCGGCCTTTTTTGTGTAACTTGACGCTTCTTAGAACACGAACTTCGCCGAAATCTGCAACTGGCGGGCCGCATAGAGGCCGTTGGTTGAGGTCGAAGAAGTCGGTGCCAGGAACGTGGGGTTGGGAACCAGACAGCCATTCGCGCTGCCGGCAACCGTGCTGGTGCAAGGTGCGGTGCCGACTGCCGTGTAGTTGAACGCCGTTGTGTTCACGCTGCTGATATTGGTGTGGTTGAAGATGTTGAAGGCTTCACCAATCATCTGCAGGTGATACTTTTCCTTCACCGTGAATTCACGCATCAGGCGGAAATCCACGTTGCGGAGCGGCTGACCGAAGAACACGTTGCGGCCAACCTGCGGCGGACGGCCACCGGTGGAACCACCCGTGTTCGTCACTTCACCACCCGTCACGCCGTAATCCACGCCGCCCGAGGGGAAGCCGGAGATCTGCGCAAAGATGGGCTGCGCGGAGGCAACCGTCACGATGGTCGAAACCATCCAGCCATCGAGTGCCTGCTTGGCGAAACCATTTTTCAGGCCCTTGAAGAACTGTGGCTGGTAAACAATGCTGCCCGTGAAACGGTGCCGCTGATCCAGATCCGAAAGCGAGTTTTCCGCCTTCTGGTTCTTCGGGTCAAGCGGCCAATCCGTACCGTTGAAGGTGCCGTTCGCACCGGCCACAGCACCGTCGTCAATGGACTTGCTGAAGGTGTAGTTGACCAGGGCTTCAATGCCATGGCTCATCGGGCGGCGGAACGTCAGCGCCAGGCCGTTGTACCAGGAGTTGACCACGCTGTAGCCAGTAAGGATGTCACCGCTGGTGGGGCCATCAATGCGGGCCGTGTACCAGGGCACCGTAACCGTCTGTGCCAAAGCGTTGGAGGAGTTCAACACCGCGTAGGTGTGAGTCTGCGTTGAAGGCGCGATGTTCGCATCGGCGAAGACCGGCAGACGCAGGCCGCGGCTGAAGAGCCATGCAGCGGAAACGCTCATGTTGCCGAAGATCTGCTTTTCGAGGGTGAGGTCACCTTCGTGCACCAGCGGGTTGTGGAAGTCATGCGTCAAACCGCGGGAGAGCTGCGTGCTCGAAGGCGGTGTGAACGTGGTGACCTTGGGAGTCAGTGCACCGGCGAACGGAGCAGCAGGCGTCGGTCCCGGCGGCGTGAAGATCACGTTGGGGAAAGTCAGCGAGGGGCAGCTCGTCGGCGAGCAGCCGAAGGTCTGCTGGAACACGCCATTTTCCACGCGGATCGTGTAGAAGGTGCTGTTGGTGGTTTTGGCGTAGAACATGCCATAACCGGTGCGGACCACAAGACCCTTCATCGGATTCCAGGCCATACCGAGGCGGGGAGCAAAGTTCGCCTTGTCCGTGTTGATGTAAGACGTCAGAGCGGAGTTCAGCGGCGTGGTGGTGTTCGGCTTGGGCGGCTGCGGCACGGTCTGGATTTCATAGCGCAGGCCCAGGTTGAAGGTCAGGTTCGACTTCAAGCGCCAGGTGTCTTCCACGAAGCCCGCAAAGTCATTGTTGTAGAAGTCGTCTTTGCCGGTGCCGGTGATGGGGTCGGTCACCTGCGTGAACGAGCTGTAGTGGCGGCCGGTCAGACCGTCGTTGTTGTTGATGCCGTAAACGTCCAGCACCCAGTTGCTGAAGGCAGCCTGTGCGGACCCGGAGTAGCTGTAAATACCGCCGCCCTGGAAGAGGTTTTCCAGAACTTCGTGGATGATGTTCACGTCCACGCCCATCTTGAGCTGGTGCTTGCCCAGCGTCCAGGAGAAGGTGTCGGCAAACTGCAGGCGGTGCTCATCGGGGAAGGCCGGGCGGGGCAGTGCGTTCGGCATGCCATACGCCATGACGGAGGCAACCGTGATGCTCGGGCCACCGGAATTCGCACCGGCGATTTCGCGGTCGAGACCCCACTG
This sequence comes from uncultured Acidobacteriia bacterium, assembly GCA_903923395.1. Taxonomy (GTDB): domain Bacteria; phylum Acidobacteriota; class Terriglobia; order Bryobacterales; family Bryobacteraceae; genus BOG-234. The sequence continues at coordinate 101,245 of CAIXXM010000089.1, read as the reverse complement.
GAAGCGGAGGTTGTTCAGCTTGTTGCTGCTCAGTGTGGAATCCCAGCTGGCGATGAAGAAGCGGGTATGCGTGATGATCGGCGCATTCGCGGTCACGGAGTTGTTGGACACCGTCGCGTTGCTGTTGTAAGCGTTCGGTGCGTGGTAATCACCCCAGTTGAAGTTGCTGGAGATGCGGTTGCGGGAGTTCAACTGATAATCAATCTTGCCGAGCGCCAGGTCATTCACGCCGGTGCGGGCATAGGTGCCGGTCAAACCACTCAGGTAGTTGTTCGCGGCGGTGCACTGCGCGGGGGAAACTGCAGCCGGGCAGGCCAGCGGGAACGTCGCCGTGCTGATGTAGCTGATGGGGAACACCTTGCGGTTGCCGTCGTAGTTGAAGAAGTAGAACAGCTTGTCCTTGATCGCCGCGCCGCCCACACTGCCGCCGAACTGGTGGTTCTGGTGGATCGCCTGGGTGTAGATGCTCTTGGACTTGTTGATCGGATCGAGCGCATTCCAGCCCGGGTTGCGGTAGTAATAGAAGGCATCGCCGTGCAGATCATTCGTGCCCGACTTCGTGATCGCGTTCACCACGCCGCCCGCAGCCTGGCCGAATTCCGCCGAGTAGTTGCTGGAGCTGACCTGGAATTCCTGAATCGCATCGAGCGAATAGGTGTAGGGCATCGTCGACCGGCCGCGGGCTTCGGAGAAGAAGGCCTGGTTGTTGTTCGCGCCGTCCACGGAGTTGTTGTTGTAGAGACCGGAAATACCGCGGTAGGAAACCAGACCGCCGTCCGTCGTGGTGCCCGGGGTCAGCAGTACGAAATTGTCCCAGCGGCGGCCGATGATGGGCAGGTTCTTCACCAGATCGCCATCCACGGATTGGGAAACGTCAGTCTTCTCGGAGTCAACGACCGGAGCTTCACCCGTCACGGTGACGGAATCGTTGCCCTGTTGCACAGTCAAAGCAAAATCAATGGTCAGCGTACGGCCGACTTCCATGGTCACGCCCTTGCGTTCCGTCTTTGCGAAACCGGACTTGGTCACGGAAATGGTGTATGCGCCCGAGGGAAGGAAGGGAACTGTGTAAATACCTGCGTTACTGGTCTGCACGGTGCGGTCGATGCCGTTCAGCGTGCCGTGAACCGCAACGGTAGCGCCCGGAACACTGGCTCCGGCGGGGTCCGTAACGGTGCCGGCGATGGTGCCGGAACCTGCAGTCTGTGCGTACAATGCCGCGGGAAGCAGCATCGCGAACAAGCACAAAGACTTATAGCGATGTGTGTGGTCTTTCCTCACCAATTACTCCTTGTATTACAAATTGAATACACAAATCCCCCGAAAAAGGGTTTGCCTGTTTACCTGAATGGATAATTTGAGGCTAACACGCAAAACCGCCCAAACCGGGCGGCTTAACGAACTTGTAATATTTGGAGTGAGTGAAACTTACCCGCTGCGGAAATCAACCGCCCTGCCGACGAAAAGGTTGCTGAACCGGCGGGCGGTGGTCAACCGTGGATCCGATCGTTGTTTACGACCAAGCTGTTGTTAAATCTGGCTGCCGTCGTCAGTGACTCTTGTTTTATTTGCCCGGTTCATCAACAGAACAAGGATGATGGCTGCTGCCGCAAGCACTACCGTGCCCGGCTCCGGTGTCGCTGTGGTGGCTGCCGTATCAAATGCCACCGCGCCAACTGTCGCTGTACCGTTTGGTCCGCCGGTGGCACTGAGCTTGAATACATCTCCGGATGTGATTCCCGCGATGTCGAAATACATAAGGTCAGGGGAGCGGTTGAAATAGGATGCCCCGGTTGTCACTGCCGTAGCCGCCGTTCCGCTGCCACCAACCTGACTGAATGTTACTGAATTTGGGTTGAAGTTCGCGATGTCGAGGTTGTCAATCATCACGGCAACCTGCACCAATGCCGGAGCGTTCGCGCCGAACGTGATTGTCATCTCCACGGTGGAGCTATTCGTGCCGGGATTCGGATTCAGCGTTCCGGAACGGATCAATCCCCCGGTTGTGGAATTCGGGTCATCGATCATGACATAGCCACCATTGCCCGGATACACGCTCACCCCTGCGGTGCTGATGGCGGAGATATAAGAGGCAGAGATATGCGTGGAGCCGCTGGCGCCAGCTACAAACCAGGCATCCTGACCGAGTTCGCTGTAACTGCCGTAAACACCCTTGTAGTCCGCGGTGTTCCGCCAGTTGGCTCCAGTATCGAAGTCGGTGCCAACATAAGTCACCAGCTCAGCGTGAGCGCCTGCGGCGAAGATCAACGCAGCAGCCGTTGTTAGCATGAACGGCGTTACTCGCATATGCTGTCACTCCTCGATGCCTTGCGCTGGCGGAGCCCTGCGGCCAGCAGTACGCAACCCGCAGTCAGTAATTGCCATGCTGCTGGTTCGGGGGCCGCGGTGGAAGCCGTAGTTTCGTAGAAACTGGAACTGCTGATCGGGTTGAAGTTGCCGCCGCCAGTCTGATCAGCCGCTGCGATCACCTGGATCCCGCCGCCATTGTTGCTGAACTTGAGAGTGAAGGCGTAGAGACCGGGGCCGTCAAAAACTGCCGTTCCCGTCTTTGTAGGTGCATCGCTTGAAGTGCGGGCTAGAACAGTGGTGCCATTGATCAGCAGCTGTGTATAGTCGTCGGAGTTGGTTTCAAAGTTCCACGTTGAGGTTCCTGCCGCCGTCACAGCCAGATAGCCGGTGAAGATGAAGTAACTCTGGTGCGTGTCGTACTGACTGCCATCGCCAGCGGAGAAGTTGGTCGCGACACTTGTTCCAGAGTTCAGGAATGATTTCAGGCTGGTGGAGTCGGCGACATTCGCCGTATTGATCTGGTTGATCTGGAACGTTTCCGTGGGCACCGGGTTGGCTGCCACGTAAGCGTCATTGCCCGCAATACTGCCCTGGCTGCCGACACCATGCCAGAACTCGCCATTGAGGCCTTGCAACCCGCTGCCAGGGATCGCCGCAACAGGCACGAAATCCCCATATGAAAGAGCGGAGAAAACGGTAACAGTCAGCAATCCACTGAAAAATACATTTCGAAACATTTGCTTCCCTTCAGGAGCTCCGGTTCCGGATCTCAATAGGGAATACAAGAAACGCGCGGACTCTCTGTCACCAACCCCGAAACTAATTCACCGCGAGGCTAATGTAGGCGAGCAATGAGGCGATAACTCCCGCTACGGCGCGGAGTTCCAGACCGGATGCCGCTCTCTTCTCTGCGCGGGCGGCGAGATAGAGAATAATCGCGGCGACCAGCAGTTCCACGAAAAGCACGAACGCCGTTGCTCCCTGCCAGACGCGGATCGCGGTGAACAGGGCAACAATTCCACCGCCGCCGTAAAGCATCGGCCGGTCCGTTTTTCCGGTCAGCTGGTAACCCAGCTGCACGGCGAATTGCATGCAGTACGGGAAGAAGAACCGCCGGTCCTGTGACCAGTAAAACAACGCCATCCAGAGCAGACTGGGTGCCAGTGTCGCGAAGATGGATGAGGCGCTGGCCCTTTGTTTCCAAAGAACGAGGAGCATGCAGAGTCCCACGAGAGCCCACGGCCAGCTGGTTGCGATCATCTCTTCACCTTACTTCACCTTGGCGTCTATGGGAGTGCCGGGACGAAGTTCATCGGTGCCGCGCCGGGCGATGGTGTCGCCTTCGAACAGTTGCGGCGAACGGACTTCAATGCGGTCACCCGACGGCGCACCCTTCACCACGTCGATCCATTCCACCTTGCCATTGCGGATGCGGTTCACGAACGTCCGTTCGGTGGTCACGGCGACGGACGATGGCGGAACCAGCAGCACAGTGCCCGAAGAGACCACAATCCATTCCACCGTTGGGTACATGCCGGGGGCAAGTTGGCCCTTGGGGTTCAGCACGTCGAGTTCGACGGCCATGCTGCGGGTCTTCGAATCGATGACCCCGGAGTTGCGCGCCACACTGCCCTTGAACGTGGCACCGGGATACGCAGGCACTTTGAACGAAAACTGGCCCTTCGCGGGAATCGCACCGGCATCGCGTTCCGGCACGGCAACCACCAGGCGCAGTCGGTTGTGTTGTTCCAGATCAAACAGCGGACCACTCTGCGGACTGGCCAATGCGCCGGGCGAAACATAGCGGGTGGTGATCACACCGGTGAAGGGTGCCGTGATGCTGAGGTACCTCTTCAATTCCTCAATGGCGGCCACGCTGGCCTTGACCGCGGTGATGGACTGGTCCAGAGACTGTATACGCGCCTTCCCGGCTTTCACCACGTTCTCCGTCTGGACAATTTCATTGCCTGCGACGGCGCCCGGGGTTTGGTTGGCGGTCTTGAGCTTTTCGAGCGTGCTCTGCGCGGCGGCCACACTGGCGGCTGCTTCTGCTTTCTGGGCTTCGATGACGGGAATGCGGGCCTGCGCCTCTGCGATTTGGGCGTCGAGTTCGGGTGCGGTCAATTCGGCCAGTAAATCGCCCTCTTTGACGCGGGACCCCCGGTCCACCAGCACTTTGCTCACGAAACCCTGCACTTTGGCGTGGATGGCCGTTTGCTGGTAGGGCTGGAATTCCCCGGGCAGTTCCACGCGGCGTTCCACGGGCAGCGAAAGAACTTTGACCGCATCCACAACCTTGGCTTCACGGGCCTGTGCCGCGAGGAGGAGTGCTGTTGCAGGAAGAAGGAGAAGTCTAGCGCGCATAGTATTTGCTCTGTGGGTCGCCCGGGTCAAGCGAAGGCGTGAAATGTCGATTGGCTTTGTTTTGCAGAATCGCGTAGATTGAGGGCAACACAAACAGTGTCACCAGGGTAGAGGCGGCCAGCCCGCCAATGACCGCGCGGCCGAGGGGCGCGTTCTGCTGCGCACCGTCCCCGAGGCCGAGTGCCATGGGAAGCATGCCGGCGATCATCGCACAGGCCGTCATCAGGATGGCGCGGACGCGGCCTTTGGCTCCGGCGATGGCAGCATCTTCGCTGTCAAAGCCTTCGCGGCGGGACATTTCGCTGAAGGTCACCAGCAGGATGGAGTTCGCCACCGCGACGCCGATAGCCATGATGCTGCCCATGAAACTCTGCACGTTCAACGTTGTTCCGGTCAGCACCAACGCGATGGCAGAACCGGCCACTACTGCCGGGACGGAAAGGATCACGGTCAGTGCCAGCCGCACCGACTGGAAGTTGGCCACCAGCAGCAGGAAGATCACCGCGATCGCGAGCAGCAGACCGGTCTTGAGACCTTTGACTGTTTCCTCGAGCGCCGGGGCTTGGCCGCGCACGGAAACCGTGATGCCCTTGGGCGGTGCGCCCACCTTCTTCACTGCGGCGTTCAGCAGTTCCACCGCGTCGCCCAGCGTGATGCCATGCAGGTTGGCGGTGAGGCTGATGAGCCGCTGCATGTTGTAGCGGTCCACTTCGCCGACTACGTTGCCATACTTCAACGTCGCAACGTCAGCGAGCAGGGTATCGCTCTTACCTGCGGGCATGACGGGCAGGTTCGCGAGGTCCGCCATGGATTTCATCTTGTTCTGCGGGATCTCAACCTGGATCTGGAAGGCATTACCGCTGGCGGGGTCACGCCAGTAATTGGGGTCCACGAAGCGGCTGGAGGAAGTGGCGGGGATGAGAGAGTGCGCCACATCGGCCATGGTGAGCCCGAGCTGCCCGGCGCGTTCGCGGTCAATATTGATCTGTACGGACGGATAATCCTGCGGCTGGCCGTAGCCGAGATCGCGCAGGCTGTTGATCTTTTCGAGTTCGGGCTTGATCTTCGCGGCAAAGGCGCGGTCCTGATCGAGCGCCGGACCCTGCACTGCGACCTCAATCGGGGTGGGGGCGCCGAAGCTCATCACGCGGTTTACGATATCGCCGGCTTCGAATGATGCCTGCACTCCAGTGAGTTCCGAAGTGAAACGCGCGCGCAGTTTCTCGCGGAAAGCTTCGCCTTTGACGGGCGCACCGGGCTTCAACGCAATCTGCAACACGGCTTCCTGCGGGCCGCTCGTGAAGAGGTAAATGGTGTTGACCGGGTAGCTGGCGGGCTGGACACCGACATAGTCGGTCACGATTTCGACATTGCCCGGGCCCGCTTCCTGCTTGACGATTTCGTAGGCCTTCAGGGCGAGCAGTTCGGTGCGTTCGATGCGGGTGCCGGCAGCCGCGCGCAGGCGAAGCTGGAACGATGTTGGTTCGCCGGTGGGGAAGAGTTCGAGATGCAGTGACGGCACTACAAAGTAGAGCAGCGCCGCTGCTGCGAGCAAATAAACCGGGGCGACGAGCAGGCGCGATTTCACCAGCGTGGTGGTGAACTTTTCGAACTTCCTGCCGCGGCCGAAGTGCAGAGGCATGGGCTTCATCATCCAGCCGCTCAGCACTGGAACCAGGGTGCTGGAGAGCAGATACGACGAGATCATCGCAAAGCCGACGGCGATGGAAAGCGGCACGAACAGCTGCTTGCCGACTCCGCTCATGAAGAACGAAGGCACGAACACGGCGAGCACGCAAAGCATGGAGAGAAGCCGGGGCAGCGCAGTTTTCGAACAGGCAGCGATGATGGCATCCATGCGGCGCAGGCCGCTATCCATGTGGGAGTGTATGTTCTCGATTTCGACGGTGGCTTCATCGACCAATATCCCGACGGCCAGGGCGAGCCCGCCGAGGGTCATGATGTTGATGGAGTTGTCTGTAATCCAAAGACCCACCACCGCGGAGAGCAGCGCGAAGGGAATGGTGGTGATGACGATGATGCTGGAACGCCAGTCGCGCAGGAAGAAGAGCACCATCAGGCCAGTCAACAAAGCGCCCAGCAGGCCTTCGGTGATGAGACCGCGGATCGAGCCGGTGACAACTCTCGATTCATCGAACTGCAGTTCCACTTTCACATCGTCCGGGCAGACGGCCTGCATGGCGGGGAGAGCTTTGCGGACGCGGTCAATCACAGCGAGCGTGGAAGCATCGGCGCGCTTGGTCACCGGGATGTATACCGTGCGGTTTCCGTTCACGTGCGCATAGCCGGCCACGATGTCCGTGCCGGCTTCGACGACGCCGATATCGCGGAGGAAGACGGCGGGTCCGCTGCCGGTGCGCACGGGGGCGTTGGCCAGGTCATCGAGATTGCCCGCCACCACGGAGTTATTGGAAGCAATGCGTGTAAGATCGCCTTCGCGCAACACACCGGAGGGCATCACGATGGTGGATTTACTGACGGCGGAGATCGCTTCTTCGGGCGACACGCGGTACGAGGCGAGACGCTCAGGATCGAGCCGGACGACGATGGTCTTCTGGTTGCCGCCAAAGGGCGGGGGCGCGGAGACGCCTTCGAGCGTGGCGAAGAGTGGACGGACGCGGTTCAGCGCAATATCCTGCATTTCGCTGGGACTGCGGTTCGGGCTGGAGAACGTCAGCTGGCCGACCGGCACGGAGCCAGCGTCATAACGGACGATAAATGGCGGCACCACACCGGCGGGCATGAAGGAGCGCGCGCGGTTCACATAGCCGACGACCTGTGCCATGGCCTGGCTCATATCGGTGCCGTCGTGGAAGACCAGCTTCATGAGTGCCGCGCCCTGGATACTCTTGCTCTCCACATGCTCAATGCCGGTGATGTAGAGGAAGTGGTACTCGAAGTAATAGGTCATGAAGCCCTCCATTTGCTGGGGGTCCATGCCGCTGTAAGGCTGTGCGACGTAGATGGCGGGCGCGCCGAGGCTGGGGAAGATATCGATCTTCATGCGCTTGACCGCGAGCCAGGCGGAGGCTGCGATGGCGAGCATGATGACAATGACGCTGACGGGGCGGCGGAGTGCGGCGAGAATCAGGCGCATGGGGTTATTTGGCCTCCGCGGCTTGCAGGAACGAAGCGAGATCGCCTTGTGCGGTGGCGAGTTGGAGCATGGCGCGCCAGATGTTCAAGCGGGCGAGGGCGTTGTCGATTTCGGCTTGTGTGAGGATGCGCTGGGCATCGGCAAGGTCCGTGATATTGCTGAGTCCGGCCTGGTAGCGGGCGCGGGCTTGGGCTTCCCCGGCGCGTGCGGCTTCCACCTGTACGGGAGTGTTTTCCGCAATTTCCCGGGCGGCATCGAGGGCGGCTTTGGCCTTGGCGGTTTGGGCGTCGAGTTCGGTGACCAGCAGACGGTAGCGGGCGCGGTCTGACGCTTCATGTGTGGCTTCGAGATTGCGTTTGACACGCAGCTGGAAGATATCTGTGGGTGCGAATGTGACGTTGAAGCCCAGAGCCCAGTTCTGGTAGTTGGGGCCGAGTCCGCTGAGGAAACCGCCATCGTGGCCGTCGGGCTGAATACCTGTGCCGCGGGCGTAGGCGGAACCTTCGAGATTGAACTTGGGCATGAAGGACTTCTTGAGAATCTCTTCGCGGGCCTTGGTTTCCGCGATGGCGGCCTGCTGGGCGGTAAGAACCGGATGCGGATTTTCGGTGGCCGGTGCAGCGGCTTTCGGGGTTTCGAGGAACTGTTCGGCGGCAATGGCGGTGACGGGTGCTCCGGTCATCTGCGCGAGGACGGCTTTGGCATTGGCGATGGCCTGGCGTGCCTGTATCGCCTGCGTCTTCGCTGCGGCGAGTTCAGCGCGGCTGCGGGAAGCATCGGCACCGGGCCGCAGTTCACTCTTCGCGAGGGCAGAGACGATGGTGTCCAGTTGCTTGGCCCGTTCGACGGCTGCATTGGCGGCCTTTTCCACTTCGAGCGCGGCCTGCAGGGTGAGGAAAGCATCAGCAGTGGCGGCGGAGACATTGAAACGTGTGACGGCAACTTCGGCGGTGGCGCGGTCTTTGGTGGCACCTGCGGCATTCACGGCAGCTTGCCGGAGACCGAAATCAAAGGGTTCCCAGCTGACATTGACGCCCACGGCGGAGCCCCAAACTGTGTCAAAGCTGTTGGTGCGAAGCACGGGGCCGGAGAGGCTGGGGAAGCCTGTGCCGGGAAGCAGGATGCCGAACACGTTGTTGTGTGTGGCGCGGTTGACTTGTGCTGCAAATTCGGCTTTGGGCAGGAAGGCGGTGCGCGCCAGGTTCACGCCTTCGGCTGCGGCTTTCACCTGTTCGAGTGAGACGGCAATCGAGGGATACTTCGCAGCCGCCTGCTCCACTGCGCTGCGCAGCGTGAGCGGGTCCTGAGCGAAGGCGCATCCGGTGATGAGAAGGGAGCAGAGAAGTCGTTTCAAGGTCGAAGGATGGAAGGCAACGTACAAGGCTACCGGCAGTTTCCGGGATAGTCAATACAGCAACGGGTGTAGTTTGGTGACGTTGTTGTTACTTCTTTAACAGTACGTCACTGGCTTCCGCCTTTTCGATAAGTTTTTCCGCATCCTCAGGCAGCAGGAAGCGTGCTTTCACTGCCCTTGCTGCTGCGGCCTTCACCAGGTCCACGTAGTGTTCGTGCGTCCCATAACGTTCTTCCACGGACGGCCGCGGGTCCTTGTTGGCGAAGCGCTCAGCGGTGGTGCGGGCGAAGGGGATATAGCCCCCTTGCAGACCACATACCTTGCCCTTGTTGAACCCTGCCGCGGTGATGTTCCAGCCGAGGTAGGTGCCGAGGGGAACCTCGCGAAGTACGGAGGGAACGCCGCCCAGATCATTTCCATCCACATCCGTTTTCGGTACGAGAGTCGGCAGAACGCGGCGGATGGCGGGAGGCGTCTTCGTGATGACGCCAGAGAGATCGATGTAATTGAAATCCGGACCCCAATCGTAATCGAGCAGGGAGTTGATGACGCCATCGGGTGACGGTGCGCCGGGAATATTCGGGAAGCCCAGGGCCGCTTGGGTGGCGGGGACAAGCTGGCCTTCCGCGGGGGAAGCAGGATGCAGTTTCGGGTAGCGGCTGGGGGGCGGTTCGGTACCTTTGGTGACCCATTCCACCAGGGCTTGGCGCAGGGCGTTCAGGGTTTCGCGTTCCGGGTTGGGGTTCGCGGGAAGAACGCAGCCCGCGGGTGCTTTGGCCGGGGTGATGTTGAAGCCGCCTGCGCCGCCGCCGTGTGTGGTGGAAGGGAAGTAATAGCGGCGGACATTCGGGGGCAGCGGGATATCGGCTTTGGCATCGGTGCCGACAAGGTCCGGCGACATGCGCAGGAACCAGAACTCCACGCCGCCGAAGGTCTCGATGATTTTCGGACAGGTGCGGGAAGCGGTGCAGCGGTCAAGCATGCCTGCGGCAGGCCGGTTGCGGCCGGTGTCCGGGTGGTGGCTCCACCAGACGACGGCGTCACTGCCCGGTTCGTACATCTTCGAGGTTCCGCCCGCCACGGCGAAACGGTAGTTCATCGCAAGCTGACGGCCTGCGATGTGGGGATTCATGCCGTCCCAGACGATACGGTCTTTCTCATCCTGATTGAAGCCCAGATGGATGGCACTGCGGAGGTAGTTGCCGGATTGCGAATTGCCTTCCGCGATGGCGTACTTGATCTGGCCTGCCAGAGGGTTGGCGGCGCTGGTGTCATAGCGGAGGAACGAGTTCAAATCGCGAGTGGCGGCATAGCCCAGCCCGAGAACAAGCGGGTCTTTGGCGGTGTAAGTCAGTTCGTATAGCTGTGTGGAGTCAAAGCCTTCTTTGGTGCAGATGCGCGTGGGGTCGGGCTTGCCGGGGAAAGGGGTTTTGGAGCAATCGGCAAAGGCCCAGGCGGTGGCGGGAATTACTGTGCGCGGGCCGTCTTCTGTGGCGCGGCGCGATAGGGTTGCTTTGGAGGTATCCAGCGTGGCGGGCAGTTGGTAAACGATGGCACTGACGGCGCTGGAGAGCCGCAGGGTGTTCGCGCCTTTGGGGGCATCAATGAAGAGGGCGGTGACGGGTCCGGTGACAGGAGAGCCATCGTGGTTCTTCGCGATCGGGACGGTGATGCTTTGTACTTCATCACCGGGTGTGACATCGCCCTGCCAGCCGCTGACGACGCTGATGTGGCCATCCGGATTGCCGGCGGCGGCTCCGCGTCCGCGGTTGGGTACGGTGTAGAGCAGCATGCCGCTGGCTTTTGCGGGGTCGAGGGGGCGGGCGATGGCGAAGGTGGCGGTGTATTCGACCATGCCGCGGGCGTTCTTCGGGGCCAACTGAATGTCATTGATGATGCGGTTCTGCGGCGCTTTGGGGTCGACCTCGCCGGTGAAGTGGCCTCGCAGGAGTTCGTACTGTCCAGCCGTGCCGAAGCGCTTGCCTTCGAAGGCCGGCGATTGGCGCTGTTCGATGGTGAGTTGGACAACACGGGCTTGCGCGGACCAGGCGCAGAGCAGGACGAAGGGCAGTTTCCGCATAGAGGTTGATTGTATCGGGGATCACTGCGCCTGCGACAGAACGCCTGGTTTGGGGGAGTCGCGCTGGATTTGGGTTTGATTTGCAGCAGCGGCGGCTCTGCTGTCCAATTGCCAGGTGAGCATGGGGAGGGCGATCTTGCCGGTGAGCAGGTGGTCGCTGGATCACGCGGGCCTTGTCGAGGATCTTCAGGAGTTACTTGGCACCAAGGTCCATGTAGGAACGGAGAAGTCGCTCCACTGGTATGTGCGCGACAGAATCCTCCAGGAGGCTACGCCGCTTTGAAAGATGACCGGCTCTACCTGCACCACATGCTGGAGTGCTGCCACCAACATCTGTTCGAAGTGGTAGACAACCTCTGCTATTAAGACTTCGCCGCAAAGCCGATTGCGGCACGTACGCCCGCTTCCGTGAGACTGGGATGCGACTTCAGGATCTGGTCGATCGTCTGCCCACCGGCGAGTTTTTCCAGGATCAGTTCTACCGTGATCCGGATTCCGGCTACTGTCGGCTTGCCCATCATGATTTTTCGATTTGCGACGATCATTACTTGCCCCACACCAATGGAGTTTAACGCCATCACGGGAGCGCGCACGACCGTCTTCTTCAAGCTGTCGGCAGCCAGCGCCACCCGCTGCGCTTACGTTCGTGGAAGACATCGCCTTCCATCGAGATGAGCGAAATCCACTCATTCTCCACCAGTTCTCTCACTTGCGGATGTGCCTCCAGCACGGCGTCGATACGGTCACGTGTGGCTTCCACGAAGACCTGAAGGCGGAGCGGTTCGTGGACCCAATTGGTACCGTCGTGCAGGGATTGCAGCGGGAGTCCTGTCCGCAGGTCGCCGGCGTTGCCTTCCCAAATGCCGAAGGTGCCCACGACGTTATGCAGCACTTTGTTGCCGCTGCCGAAGAGTTCGTTATTCACCGTGGAGCCGAAGTACTGCAGGTTGATCCAACTGGCGACGACGACCGGAGCGGTGAGGATCAGAGTCAGCACCGAGTTGTCGTGGTCGGCGGCAGGATCGTAGTCATGCAGGAAGGCGCGGCCGCCGAGTTCGAGATTGCGGGTTCTGCTGCGCGGGGCCGCGATGAAGGCGGCGTTGCCAGCCAAGCCCCATTCGGGACGGACTTCAGACCAGTCCCGGCTGCGCTGCGTGCCGCCGTCATCGAGAGAGGCCGAGGCCTTCTGGAGCCAGCCCTGCAATTCCTGCAACTGAGCTGGAGTGAGGCGTTCGGTGTCGTAGAGCACCACCTGGTTGGTCGTGGTGATGTGCATACCGGCGACGAAGACCGTCTCCGCCGGGATGCAGATGTCCCGGCGCTGAAGTTCTGCGCGAACTTCCGGATCATTCATGAGCGCGGCAGCGAAGCGGGCGTTGACATCGCCCTTGTGTCCGCCACAGGCACCGCAATCGAGACTGGAGCCGTAGGGGTTGTTTTCCGTGCTGCTGCCGTGGCCGCAGATGAGGACGATAGACGCCAGCTGCGCGGGGTCGAGACTCATGTTGCGCAGGGCATCCGCCACAAGTTGGACGCGGGTTTCCAGCCCGATTTGCCATTGCAGCGGCTGGGTTGCGGCTTCCTTCTTTGTGAGACCGAGCAGGCGTTTGGCGATGGAGACGCCGTACCAGAGTCCGCCGGTTTCTACGGCGGGGAAGCAGGCCGAGGCAGAGTTGCGCAACTGGCCCCACGCCTTGGAGAGCCACTTCGACGCGGGCGTTCCAGTGCTGTTGACGGTGAAGCGGGGCGCCAGCAGAACGGGGCAGCGGGCGGAATCCTGAAAGTCGATGGCCATGCCGAAGAAGCCCGCGAAGCCGATGGTTTCTATGCCGGGGGCCTGCGCTTCGAGGGCGCGCCGGTAGGCTTCTGAGCGGACGTCGATACAGAAGACAGCCTGCAGGCGCTTGCGTGTGGCCTTCGAGGTGCTTGCAGGCGCGTGCGCCAGCTTCGAAGCCAGGTTGGCCCGGAATGTTCCCTCGGCGGCCAGTTGTGCCAAGTATTTCGCAGTGGTGAAGGTTGCGGGCGCAGTCTCGCCGTGGCCTGCGTCGAAACCTTCGGCAAGGGTAAGCAGAGCGGCATCGTAGGCCAGGCGGATGGCGAGTAGTTGCCGTGTGAGGTTTTCCGCTCCTTCACGCTCGCGGAAGGCGCACCAGGCGCTCCAGCCGAAGATACTCATCAACTGGCGGTGCAGGAAGTCTTCGAGTTCTTCCTCGCGGGTGCCGAGCAGGGCCAGGAGTTCGTGGATGGCGGCTTCTTCGTTGTCGGGCAGGGCGCGGACGAGGGTCCGGAAGTCGGGCAGACCGAAGACTTCGGGGTTCCTGTCAATCGAAGCAGCCTGTTTCCAAGCCTGGTACAGCGTAGCTTCCCGGCCGGGCATGGTCCAGTAGCTCAGGGCGCGGTCGAAGTAAGACGAGCACCATTTCGAGATCTCGTCCGTGATGAAAATGGCCCAGGATGTGGATTTGGTGTGATCAAGCCAGTCCGCGACGGTGAGGAGGCGGGTCGTGTCGCTGCTGCGCGCGAGTTCGGCTTTCAGCCACTCCTCGGGGTCGGCCGGCGCGTTGCTGCTGGTGTAGTCCTGGCAGGCGATCGCGATCTGATCCGGGCGCAGTGCCTGCTGGCTGCACTTTTCCGCATAGTAGCCGGCGGGCATGAGCATGGGGCCGTGGCCAACGCGGTCGATCAGGCGTGCGGCATCGGCAAACGTGCGGCCGGTGAGCCCGAGGAAGGGATTTACGGCGACGAAATTCTGCAGGGGCCACAGGGGCGGAACCCGCTTGCAGGCCGTCTGGATCGCGTTGGTGATGGTTTCTTTTGAGGTCACAAGTAGCTCGACGGGCATTAGAAGGTCCTCTCTGTGTTTTGCGCCGGCCAGAGTGCCATGGTTAGGCGGTTGGCCAGAGTGTTGAAGTAGAACCCATTGCGGGCGTGGATATAGAAGCTGGTCGCTGCGCTGCTTTGGCGGAGCCGGGGCAGTTGGCTTTGGAACAGTGCGGTCAGCAGGAAGAGCAGCAGGATCGCTGCGGAGAGAACTGTGTTCGCGGGTACGGTGGCGGGTTGCACTACCTGGGCGGCTGCTTTTTCGAGGCCGAAGTAGACGGCGGTGAGGAAACCTCCGGCGGCGAGTCCACTGAGGAGTTGGAGACCGGGTTTGAGAGTCCAGAGCATTTGCGCGAGGGCGAGGAAGAAGATGCCGCTGAGGACGGGCTGATCGAATTGGTGCAAGCCAGCGGTCCAGGCGAGGCCCGCGGGCAGCAATCCGGCAATGAGGGCGAGCGTTCCGGCGGCCGTCTGGTTGCGTTGCGGTTCGGTGGAGACCACGCTCCCGGAGGAGAGGAACGAATAAGCCTTATACAGCGAGTGCGCAAGCAGGTGCAGCAGCGCGAGGTGGAAGGCGCCGAGTCCGCATTCGAGCATCATGAAGCCCATTTGCGCCACGGTGGAGAAGGCGAGGCACCGTTTCACGCTGGCCTGCGTGAGAGCCACCACGGAGCCGAAGAGCGCTGTGAAGGCGCCCACTGCCGCAAGAGCCGTCATCGCCGCGGGAGAGAGCGTAACGATGGGGCTCAGGCGGATCACCAGAATTCCCCCGGCGTTGATAATGCCGGCGTGCATCAGTGCAGAGACCGGCGTGGGGGTTTCCATGGTGTCCGGCAGCCAGCTGTGAAACGGAAATTGTGCGGATTTGAGCATCGCCGCGAAGACCAGAAGGCAGGCGGTGGCGCTGACGTCCAGGGGGATTTGGTGCGAGTCGCGCAGGCGATCGGCGGCGGCAAACAGCGCGGAGAAATCCCAGGTGCCGAAGGTGCGGTAGGTGAGGAAGAGTGCTCCGGCGAGGGCGGAATCGCCCAGGCGGCTGATCAAGAACTTCTTGCGTGCGGCGAGCAGAGCGCCGGGGCGGTGGGGGTAGAACTGCAGCAACTGGTGCAGGCTGAGGCTCGTGCCGAGCCAGGCGCAAGCGAAGAAGAGCAGATTCCGGGCAAGAATCAGGGCGAAGACGCAGCTGCCTGTGCAGCAGAGCCAGAAGTAGAAGCGGGCCTGGCCGGGGTCGCCGGCGAGGTAGTGCTGCGAGTAGCGGCAGATGACGGCGAAGAGCAGCGTGCTGAGCAGCAGCAGGACGCTGGTGAGGCGGTCCACGAACGGTGTTGCGGCGATGGCGCCGGCGAGGCAGAGCAGCGGAAAGATGGCTCCTGCCGTGGCGCTGCGGGCTTGTTGCTGTGCTGTGTTTTGCATCCTCAAGCCAGAGTAGCGGGGTTGAACCTATTCTTCAAATAGAAGATATATATGCTAACGTTCTACTAAAAAGATGCTTTCCTCCGGTTCCGTTCTCAACTACCATCACCTGCGTTACTTCCGTGCCATTGCGCATGAGGGTGGCTTGACCAAGGCCGCGGCGCGGTTGAATATCGCGCAATCGGCCTTGAGTATTCAGTTGCGGCATTTGGAGGAGAGTCTGGGGCATCCGCTGTTTGTGCGGAAGAATCGGAAGCTGCAGTTGACGGAGGCGGGGCAACTGGCGCTGCAGTATGCGGATTCCATCTTCCGCGCGGGCGATGAACTGGTGGACACGCTGCTTCACCAATCGCCAAGAGCGCGGCAGGTGCTGCGCGTGGGCACGGTGGCAACGCTTTCACGCAATTTCCAGTGGGAGTTTTTGAAGCCATTGCGGAGCAGCCGGGATGTGCAGTTAGTGCTGCGGTCCGGCACGGTGCGGGATCTGATGGCGCAACTCCGCAATCATGAGGTGGATGTGGTTCTCTCGAACCAGGCGATGCGGCGGGATGCGGAGACGGGCCATCACAGCCATCTGTTGGCGGAGCAGGAGATCAGTCTGGTGAGCCGTCCTTCGGCCAGCAAAGCGGAGTTCCGTTTTCCCGAAGATCTGCGAAAGACGCCGCTGCTGCTGCCAAGTCTGGAGAGCGAAATTCGTGCCTCGTTCGATTTGATATTGGATCAGGCAGGAATCCGGCCGGTGATTGCGGCGGAAGTGGATGACATGGCGATGCTGCGCGTGCTGGCATTGCGTCTTCGCGCGGTCGCTCTGGTGCCAAAGGTGGTGGTGCAGGATGAACTGCGGTCGGGCGTATTGGTGGAGAGGTGCCGCGTGCCTGGTGTGAAAGAACGTTTCTATGCCATCACGCCCAGCCGTACATTTCCCAATCTGCTGGTGAAGACGTTGATTGATCATGCCACGAAGGAGACCGGCAAAAAGCTGGAGCCGCAGGATTCGGGCGGGTAATTGGCCGGTAGTTACTGCTTCGCACCCCAGCCGCCGCCGCCGGGGGATTCGATGCGGAGGATATCGTTCGCCTCAAAGGCGGTTCGTGACTTGGCTGGAATTGGCTCCCCGTTGCGTTGGTTGGTGCCGGGCTTGCCGGCTTCGCCTCCGCTGAGTCCCCAAGGGCCCCGGACTCTGCGGTCGGCAAGGAGGGTGACTTCGGCTGGCTCCAGGAACTGCAATTCACGGATCACGCCGTCTCCGCCCCGGTGGAGGCCTTCGCCGCCGGAGCCTCTGCGGACGGTGTAGGACTTCACGCGGACCGGGTACTCATGCTCGAAGGCCTCGACAGGTGTGTTCCAACTGTTGGTCATGTGGGTGTGCGTCGCGGCGCGGCCCGGGTGGAGCGGGGAAGCACCCATGCCGCCAGCGATGGTCTCGTAATAGGCGAAAGGCTTGCGGCGCAGTTGGTCCCAGCCGCCGAAGCTGAGGTTATTCATGGTGCCGGAACTGGCGGCGGGAATGCGGTCCGGCAGGGCTTTGGCGAGGGCTCCGAGAATAGTGTCGGTGATGCGCTGCGAAGTTTCCACATTGCCTGCGGCCATGGCGGCGGGCAAACCTGCGTTGACGATGCTGCGGTCCGGGGCAATGACTTGAATGGGGCGCAACAGGCCGCTGTTGTAGGGAACGTCCGCGTCGATCAGGCAACGGAAACAGTACATGGCGGCGGAGACCGCGACGGCGTAGTTGGCATTCACGGAGCCGCCCACCTGAGGGCTGGAACCGGTGAAGTCCACTGTGGCCTGGCCCGGTGCGATCTGCAGAGCTACGCGGATCCAGACGGGGTCCGGCGTGATGCCGTCGCCGTCCAGGCAGTCTTCGAAGGAGTACGTCCCGGCGGGGATTTTCGAAAGCATGGCACGTGTTACGCGCTCTGTGTAATCCATCAGCGCGGCCGTACTGCTTTTGACGCGGGCGAGGCCGTAGCGCGCGGCAATCTCCCGCAAGCGGTCTTCGCCGCGGCGGCCCGCCATGATCTGGGCCATGAGGTCGCCTTCCCGCTCTTCCGGCGTGCGGACGTTCGCCAGGATCATCCGCATCACATCCTCCACCACTTTGCCTTTGCGGAACAGCAGGACCGGGGGGATGCGGAGACCTTCCTGATAGATTTCGCGGGCGAGCGGCATGGACCCGGCACTCATACCACCGACATCCGCATGATGCGCGCGGCTGGCGACGTAGAAATCGGGCTTCTTCCGGCCGCCCAAGCCTTTGCCACCGAGGAAGACGCCGGAAATGGAGGTGATGTCCGGCAGGTGTGTGCCGCCGGCGAAGGGGTCATTGACGATGGCAACGTCGCCCGGCTCCAGATCGAAGCGGGCGAGGGCACTGGCCACGGAAAGCGGCATGGCACCCAAATGGACGGGCATGTGATCTCCCATGGCGACCGTCAGGCCCTGGGCATCGTAGACGGCGCAGGAGTAATCCCGCCGCTCCTTGATGTTGGCGCTGAAGGCGGTTTTGCGGAGAACAGTTCCCATCTCATCGGCGATGGAAACGAAGAGATTGCGGAAGATTTCAAGATCGACGGCGCGCGTCTGGCTGCGGGTCACGGTTTCTTCTTTTTAACAGGCTTGGCTGCGTCGGTGCCTTTGAGGATCATTTCCTCCACGAAGTCCTTCTGTTCTTTCTCCGTGTCGGGGGTGGGTTCCTTGAGTTCGACCTCAGGGGGCTTGCAATCGGAGACATGCACCAGGAAGGCTGCGGCGGTGGTCCAGTTGTCGCCCAGACGCTTTTCCACGTGGAAGGCCGAGCCGTCTTTCGCACTTTGGATGCGCCAGTCAGGATGTTCGGCTCCAACCGGTGCCCTGCGGATTAAGGGCAATTTGCCGGAGGTCGCGCGGATGTTCCAACTGCCGCCGCTGTTTTCTGATTCGTAGAGAGAATACCGGTCACTTTCGCTGCCCTTGCCGTGATCGACAATCAGTTCGCCGTGGGTTGGAGAATCGAACCAGAAGCGCTGGATGGAGCCTGCGCTGCCCTCTTCGCCGACGGCGGCTTGTTGCCAGGATTGGCCGCCATCGGAGGTAATGAAAAAGAACGGATCGCGGGGGAGCGGGTAAAGGATTTCTCCAGCGGCCCAGCCATTTTGGAAATCATAGAACTCCAACTGGTCCAGACTCGCGGCACGAATTCGCTTCGCCGGTTCCTTCCATGTTTCGCCGCCGTCATCACTTTGCAGCAGAACTGAAAACAAAGTTGCGGATTCGGTGTGTAAGTTGCCCGCAACAGTAATCTTTCGTCCATTGGGGATGGCGGCAGTTAGTTCCAGATAGACCGCGCAGGGTTCTTCCCTGGTGCAGGAGAGTCCGGCTGCCTGAATGTCTTCCGCCGTGCAGGCATAGGGGACACGCAACGGTTCACCGGTAAAGCGAAGGAGTGACTTTTCCTGTCCGGCTGCGGAAAACGCGCAAATTGCGAGGACCAGAGACAGCCGCATATGAAGTGAATTCTAATGCAAAAACGTAGAAAGGGGTAGCGGGCGCGGCTAAGGGTGATAGGGGTGTGCGCGCCCGCTTGTCGTAACGGGGATTTAGTTAGAGGACGGTGCTTTTTTGCGCGATGTTACCGAAACAGGCGCAAAAATATGGCTAGTTGTCGAACATGCCTTCGAATAGAATGCTCGACAAGTAGCGCTCCCCTGCATCTGGCAGCACCACTACTATGG
The DNA here is from genome assembly GCA_903923395.1 of uncultured Acidobacteriia bacterium. Taxonomy (GTDB): domain Bacteria; phylum Acidobacteriota; class Terriglobia; order Bryobacterales; family Bryobacteraceae; genus BOG-234. Next base: position 82,073 of record CAIXXM010000089.1, on the reverse strand, counting down.
TCTTGCCTTTGTACTCCTCCCGCTTGGCGAGACGCACGGCCGCGGCCGCGGCCGCACCGCAGGAGATGCCGCAGAGGATGCCTTCTTCTCTCGCAAGGCGGCGGGCCATTTCAATGGCTTCGTCGTTGCTGACCTGCTCCACCAGATCCACCATGTCGAGGCCCAGGTTGCGGGGGATGAAGCCGGCACCGATGCCCTGGATTTTGTGCGGTCCCGGTTTGACGGATTCCCCGGAGAGGGTCTGTGTGATGACCGGGCTGGCGGTGGGTTCCACGGCCACGGAAGTGATCGCCTTGCCCATTTGATTCTTGATGTAACGCGAGATACCGGTGATGGTGCCGCCTGTGCCGACACCGGCGACCAGGACGTCAATCGCCCCGGCGGTGTCTTCCCAGATTTCCGGACCGGTGGTCTTTTCATGGATCGCGGGGTTGGCGGGGTTTTCGAACTGCTGCAGGAGGACGTAGCGGTCCGGGTCACTGGCGAGAAGTTCCTGCGCCTTGCCGATAGCGCCGCCCATGCCCTTTGAACCGTCCGTCAGGACGAGGTTCGCGCCGAAAATTTTGAGGACTTTGCGGCGTTCAATCGACATGGTCTCCGGCATGGTGAGCGTGCAGGGATAGCCTCTGGCGGCAGCGACGAAGGCCAGGGCGATTCCCGTGTTGCCGCTGGTCGGTTCGACAATTTCCTTGCCGGGTTTCAGGATGCCCCGTTCTTCGGCGTCCCAAATCATGGAGGCGCCAATGCGGCACTTCACGGAATAGGCGGGGTTGCGGCCCTCAATCTTGGCCAGCAGCGTGACGGGGGCACCGTCATGCACGCGATTCAATTTCACGAGCGGGGTGCGCCCGATGCTCAAAGAGTTGTCAAGGTAGTACATTTAGATCTCCCAGTTGGGGACAAAGCGGGTGTTCTTCTCCCGCCAGTCGCGGACAATTTGTGCGAAGGTGGTCGCAGCCAGTACCGAGTCAACAGAGTCGTCAACCCGTTGCCACACGTCAGAGAAGGGGGAACAGCCTTCCTGGCGCTCTTTGCTCTTTTCTTCGCGGCGGCCCTCCACGAAGTGCAGGACTTCCCCGACGGTGAGTGAATCCGGCCGTCGATTCAGCAGGTATCCGCCCTCAGCGCCCCGGCGTGAGCTGACAAAGCCGCCCTGTTTGAGGCCGGCGAGGATGAGTTCGAGGAATTTTTGCGGGATCTTTTGCCGTTTGGCGATGTCACCAATTTTGACGGGTTCCACCTCTAAAGGAGGTACCGAGGTCTGACAGGCAATGGATTGCTCAGAGAGGTCGAAGATGGCCAGAAGCGCGTATTCGCCTTTGACAGAGATGTTCATTTGGACAAATGTTGGTGCCGAAAGCGCAACAGGGTATTCCCTAGTGACAACTAGAGATTAAGGCCGGAAGGGGGGATACGTCAAGTTTTGGGGGAGGATTGTGGTGCAGGGAGGGGGTGGAGCGGGGTTGGGCCGGGCGCCCCGGAAGAGTTCCGGGGCGCACACATGGCCCGAAAACTACATCTTGGCGTCGGTCTTCTTCTTGCCCTTCTTCTTGGTGGTCTTCTTTTCGTCCTGCTTGGCGAAAGAAACGGCGCTGGTCATCAGGCCGAGGGCGATTGCAATGGCGGCGAACTTTTTCATTGTGGTGATCTCCTTGTTGATTCGAACGATTACTCGTCAGGCATCAGAATAGCGAAGTCCAGTTGAAGAGTACATTAACTCGTGATTAAAATCACTTAGCCTTTTACTTATTCAAACTTCGCAGGGGGTCAGCGGAGGATCTGGAACATGTTCGAAAAGTCGTCTGTCCAGCCCGGGAAGCCGGGGCGGGGCTTCAAAACCCTAGCATTTTGAAGGGTTTGCGGGATTGGCGCTGCGGCGTCGACGAGCAGTGTCCAGGAAGAAGCCCAGCAAAGAAATTCATCATCGTAAGGTTCCAAATCCACGACGAGCGCCTTTTTTCCGAACGCCGCGGCAGCCCGTTCCATCACAGGTTCCAGATCCAGGTAGCGGTTGGAGATGTTGACCGCCAGAATTCCGCCGGGCTTAATGTGCTGGAAGTACATGGCGAAGGCCTCTTTGGTGACCAGATGCACCGGTACGGAATCGCCGGAGAAGGCATCCATCACCAGCAGATCGAACTTTCTACCTTTGTCGCGGTCCAAGGCAAGGCGGCCATCGCCGAGGGAGACTTCAATCTTCGCGGGGGTATCGGAGAGGTAGGTGAAGTGGGCCTTCGCCATCTCCAGCACGAGCGGGTTGATTTCGTACAGATGGATGGTGTCTCCGGGCTTGCCATAAGCCGCAAGCGCGCCGGCACCCAGGCCGAGAATCCCCATGTCCCAGGGCGCTCCGTCTTTGCGGGACTGCATGGCGCGGCCGATACCGCTTTCCGGGCAGAAGTATGCCACCGGAGAACGGCGGTACTTGGGGTTGAGCATCTGGATGCCATGGTTGACGCGCCCGTGCACCAGCTTGCGGTTGGCCGTTTCCGGATTGTCCGTATTGGAGTTCGCCACACGCAACTGTCCGTAGAAGTTGCGTGCCACCGCCTGGTAGCCCGCAAGGCCTGTGCGAATCAAAATGCCGAGTTGGACCAGGCAGCCGACTGCGCCCACCGCAACTACCGCCGTCGCAATCTTCGGCCAGCGACCCGGAATATTCCGCAGCGCCTGCCAGACGGACCAGGCCAGCAACACCGCGCAGGCGGCCAGACCGAGATCGAATTCGTAATACGCGTTGAAGAGATTCGGGGCGATGAGGCCCACGAAAATCCCGCCGACCGCGCCGCCCAGCGAAATGAACATGTAGAAGCTGGTGAGGTGGCGGGGGTCCGGCTTGCGCCGCACCAGTTCTCCGTGGCAAAACATGCAGCAGAAAAACAGGGCGAGATTCGAACAGACGATGGCGATTTTCATGTCGAGTTCGAGTCCGCGGGTCATGAACCACAGGAAGGCGGCGATACCAAGTCCGGCCAGCGGCAGGAAGACGGCACGGTTGTACCAGCGCGGTGATTCAAAGCAAATGATGAAGGTCAGCAGGTAGGCACTCAACGGCAGAACCCAGAGGAACGGGATGGCGGCGATGTCCTGCGTCAGGAAGTTCGTCACGGTGAGCAGCAGCGTGGAAGCGCAGGCGGCGAAGGCGAGCCAGAGCAGGCGCGTTCCGGCGGAGGGCGCGGGAATATCTGACTTCTCCTCTACAGCAGCGGTGGCGGATACCTTGGTCGCTTTCCAGCCCGTGATGGCACAGAGTGCGGCGAAGAGCGCATAGGCACCCGACCAGGTGAGTCCTTGGACCCGCGTGGGGAAGTTGGGCTCAATCCAGACCGGATAAGTGAGCAGGGCTAGCATGGAGGCCAGATTCGAGAGGGCGAAGAGGCGGTAGGGCACGGTGCCGCGTTCGCGGTTGTACCAGGCTTGCAGCAGCGGGCTGGTGGAAGAGAGCAGAAAATAGGGCACGCCGATGGTGGCGGCCAGCAGCAGAAGAATCGAAGTGGATTCATTGCCCGCGCCAGTGGGTTTCCAGCGGTCGCCGGGGAGGATGGGCAGCAGCGCCAGGCTACCGGCCAGTAACGCTGCGTGCAGCACTGCCTGTTTGCGTCCAGAGAGTTTTTGCAGCCAGTGCGCATAGCCGTATCCGGCCAGCAGCACCAGTTGGAAGAAGAACATGCAGGTGCTCCAAACGGCCGAAGAGCCGCCGAACCATGGCAGGATGACCTTCGCAATGACCGGCTGTACCTGAAACAGCAGGAAGGCTGAGACGAAAATGGTGAGTCCGTAGAGCGCGGTCGAGAGGGGCGAGGGTTTTTCCACCCGTCTATCTTAGCTGTAGAAGTGGCGCTTCCGTGCGGAAAACATTGGAGCCATATGATGGCGGGCGGCTCTTATGGAAACATCCACTTCTCAACCCCTCACGCCTGAGCGGATCCTGCAATTTGCCTGGGGCTATGTCCCCACGCTGGTTCTGGAGGCTGCGGTGCGTCACCGCGTGTTCGATGTGCTGGATTCCGGTCCGATGCGCCTTGAAGAAGTAGCCTCCGCGACTGGTGCGTCCACACCGGGGGGCTTGCGGCCATTATGAATGCGCTCGTGGGGCTGCAGTTTCTGGCGAAGGACCAGGCGGGGAATTACTCGTTGACGCCGGAGAGTTCCGCGTTTCTGGTCAGCACCAAACCGGGCTTTCATGGCGGCATGATCCGCCACACCAGCGAGCATCTGCTGCCGAAGTGCCGCTCTCTCAATGAAGTGGTCCGCACGGGCAAGGCTGCCGGTGCTGTGAATCAGGAGGGGCCGGGTGCGGAATTCTTTCAGGAATTCGTGAATGACATTCTGCCCTTGAGCTATCCGGCGGCGAAGGTTCTGGCGGCGCATCTGCAATTGGGTAAGGCGTCGGTGCTGGATCTCGCGGCGGGTTCCGGTGTGTGGGGTATCGCCATGGCGCAAAGCTCCCCGGGGGTTCGGGTGACGGCGGTGGATTGGGCAGACGTGATTCCCGTGACGCGGAAGACCGTGGCGCGATTCGGTGTCGCGGACCGCTTTTCTTTCCGTGAAGGGGATCTCTTGCAGGCCGATTTCGGCGATGGTTATCAGGCGGCGACGCTGGGCCACATTCTCCACAGTGAGGGGGAAGCGCGCAGCAAAGCACTGCTGGCGAAGACCTTCCGGGCTCTGGCACCGGGCGGGACGATTGCAATTGCGGAGTTTCTGGTGAATGCGGATCGCACGGGTCCGGGGAGCGGCCTGTTCTTTGCGGTGAACATGCTGGTCAACACAGATTCGGGCGGAACGTATTCGTTTGAGGAGATCAGGGAGTGGTTGACGGAGGCAGGGTTTGTGGAGGCCCGTCAATTGGAGGCACCAGGGCCCCCGCCATTGATTTTGGCGAAAAAGCCGCAGGTTTAGGAGGGGTTTGGTGATGGGCGGGGCAGCCTGGAAGACCAGGCTGCCCCGAACCAGGAATCACTACATCTTGGCGTCGGTCTTCTTCGCCTTCTTGGACTTCTTCTTGGTGGTCTTCTTGGTGGTGTCCTGAGCGAACGAAACGGCGCTGGTCATCAGGCCGAGGGCGATGGCAATTGCGGCAAACTTTTTCATGGTGTTTTTCTCCTGGAGAACTTTCTGACGAAAGATCGTCTGAACCAAGAGTATCGGGTGGGGATGAATCTGCCATTAAGGAACCATTAAGTTGGGTTCATGGGGCATGACGCAATTCAGGAACAAATGGAGCAATCCCCCGCAAGAGCCGGAAAGTGAACTTTCCCTACGCTGGGAGGCGTGGGGGAAACTGCTTGATCCGCCGAGGTGCTTGCTGCACGTCCCAAACTTTCACTACTACGCTCCTGGCTGCGGCTATTGTTCTTCCGGTATGCGGGCAAATCGGCGGTGGTGCGTCGGGTCCGCCGACTGTGCAGGCGCAGGCCGCACCTACAATTCCAAATCTCTCTCTGTCGCAGCAGCAAGGCAGCGTTGCGTCCGGGAATGCCGCGGGCGAACCGCTCACTCTGACACTGCGTGATGCAATCGCGCGTGGGCTTCGTGCGAACTTGGGGATTTTGGTGCGGGATTCGGGGAGTGCCACGGCGAGGGCCGCGCGCGTAAAGGCGCTCAGTGCTCTGTTACCCAGTGTGACGGGCAGCGCTTCAGAGAATGCGCAGCAAACCAACCTGCAGGCGCTGGGGATTAAGATCCCATTCGCGCCCAAGATCGTCGGGCCATTCGGGTATACCGATGTCCGGGCGAATGCTTCCGCCACTCTCTTTGACTGGACTGCATATAGGAATCTCAAGACGGCAGAGGCTGGCATGCAGGCGGCGGCATTGTCGCGGAAGGATGCAGAAGATCTGCTGGTGCAGGCAGTTACAAATGCCTACTTTCTGGCAGTCGCGGATACGGCACAAATCCAGTCGTTGAAGGCGCAGATTGAAGTGGCCCGGGCCCTTCATGTTCAGGCGCTGGATCAACAAGCTGCGGGAACCGGCATGGGTCTGGATGCAACCCGCGCGCTGGTCCAGTTAAAGACCCAGCAACAGTTGTTGCTGGCACAGACAGACCAGTTTGAGAAAGATAAGTTAACACTGGCACGGTTGACCGGGATTCCGCTTGGTCAGTCGCTGGTACTGGTGGATGCTGTTACAGAGCCGCGGCTGGATCTTCCGTCACCGGAAGCCGCATTGCAGACCGCACTGGCATCGCGCGCAGATTATAAGAGCCAGGAAGCACAGGTCCTCGCCGCCCGTCTTGCCGTGGATGCCGCAAAAGCGGAACGTTACCCCACGCTGTCCCTAAGTGCCAATTATGGCGCGATTGGTCCGAATCTTTCGAACTCACACGGCACGTTTACAGTTACGGGTTCCGTTAAGTTCAACATCTTCGATGGCGGCCGTATCCAGTCTGACATTCTGCAGGCGGAGGCTGCGCTGCAGCAGCGGGAGAATGAACTGGCGGATTTAAAGGGCCAGGTGGATTATCAAATCCGGACGGCACTGCTCGACTTGCAATCCATCCAGCAGCAGGTGGAGGTGGCGAAGGCGAATGTTGACCTGGCCAATCAGTCCCTGGGGCAGTCGCGGGAACGTTTCGCCGCAGGCGTCACCAACACCGTGGAGGTGGTGCAGGCGCAGCAGCAGGTAACTTCAGCGGAACAGGCTTTGATTGCCGCCAAGTACAACTTCAGTGTGGCGCGCAGTTCACTTAGCCGCGCGCTGGGGGGAAGTTACACCACAGCAGACAGGAAACAAGGAGAAGAGAAGAAATGAAGCGGTTGATTCCACTGGCAGTGATTATTCTGCTGGGGTTCGTTGGCTGGTATTTCTGGTCAGCTGCCAGCCAATACGAATCCACCGATGATGCGCAGATTGACGGGCACATCAACGCCATCAGTTCCCGGATCAGCGGCTATGTCGCGAAGGTGCATGTGTTCGAACCGCAGCAGGTGAAGGCTGGCGATCTGCTGGTGGAGATCGACGACAAGGATTATCAGGTGGCCCTTGCCAACGCGGAGGCGGCACTGGCCGATGCGAAGGCGAATGTGGTAAGTACGCGCTGGAATGTTCCGATTACCGCCGCCACCACCGGCAGTAACTTGAAGTTCGTGACGCTGGGCAAGCAGGATGCCTCCGCCGGTTTGCAGGCGGCCCAGCGGCAACTGGCCGGTGCCAGGGCGAACCGTGAATCGGCGGCTGAGCGAATCAAGGAAGCAGAAGCCAATGCGCGCAAGGCGGAGCTCGACGAAGTCCGCTACAGGAAACTGCTGGAGCATGACAACGTGGCGCGGCAAGTGTACGAGCAGGCTCGTGAAACTGCGCTCGCCATGCGTGCAGAAGTAGAAGCGCAGAAGGCAGCGCTGAGAGCCGCTGATGAAGCCGTTGTTACGGCGGAAGCCGGTGTTCAGCAAACGCAGGTGCGCCTGGCGCAGACGGACGCAAATATCGAGTCGGCGATGACGGGGAATGAGCAGGTGGCTTCACAGAAAGCGCGAGTTACTTCCGCGGAGGCCCAAGTCAAGGAGCGGATAGCCCAAATTGATCAGGCACGCTTGAATGTTTCCTACACGAAGATCTATGCTCCGGTATCGGGAATTATTGGCAAGAAGACCGTGGAGCAGGCACAGAATGTTTCTCCCGGGCAGCAGTTGATGGCCATTGTTCCCGTGGATGATATCTGGGTTACCGCCAATTTCAAAGAAACCCAGCTGGGCAGAATGAAGCCCGGGCAACGGGTGGATCTCCGTGTCGATGCCTATGACCGCGTGTACAAGGGGACGGTGGAGTTGATCGGTGCGGCTACAGGTGCGAAGTACAGCCTGATTCCTCCTGAAAACGCCACGGGGAACTATGTGAAAGTGGTGCAGAGGGTTCCCGTCCGGATCAAACTGGAGCCGGATCAGGATAAGGAACGCCGCCTGCGTGTGGGGCTTTCCGTGGTACCCAGGGTATGGGTGCAATGACACCTGTTGCCGCTCCCTGGCGGCCCCGTTTTAATCCATGGGCGATTGCGCTGACAGTCACTCTGGCGACTTTCATGGAGGTGCTGGATACCAGCATCGCGAACGTTGCACTGCCGCATATTGCGGGTTCGCTATCTGCGGGGCAGGATGAAAGCACCTGGGTACTGACGTCGTATCTGGTTTCGAATGCAATCATTCTACCCATTAGTGCCTGGCTGGCGACGCGGCTTGGACGCAAGCGGTTCTATATGTCTTGCGTGGCTGTTTTCGGGATTAGTTCTCTGCTTTGCGGACTTGCCCCGAGCTTGCCGTGGCTGATCTTCTTCCGCATCCTGCAGGGCTTGGGTGGCGGGGGACTTGCGCCGAGTGAACAAGCGATTCTGGCAGATACTTTTGAGCCGGCCAAGCGCGGGATGGCGTTTGCGGTTTACGGCCTCGCCGTGGTACTTGCGCCGGCCATAGGACCCACTCTCGGCGGTTACATCACAGATAACTTTGACTGGCGCTGGATCTTCTTCATCAATGTCCCCGTCGCCATCCTCTCGCTCGTGCTTTCCTCCCGTCTGGTGGAAGATCCGCCGTTCCTCGAAGAGGAACGCAAGAAGAAATATCCAGTAGATTACATCGGTCTCGGGTTGCTTGCCCTGGGACTCGGATGCTTGCAGGTGGTGCTGGATAAAGGCGAGCGGGAAGACTGGTTCAGTTCTCCATTCATTAAGACATTCACGGTGGTTACTGTGGTTTCGCTGGTGGGCGCGGTGGTGTGGGAGTACTTTGAGGATCACCCGGTCATCGATCTGAAGCTGCTCAAAAACCGTAACTTCGCCATCGCGTGTGTGATGATGTTCGCGCTCGGCATGTCACTGTTCGGAACTACTGTCTTGTTGCCGCAGCTATTGCAGTTGCTGATGGGATACACAGCCCAGCAGGCCGGCATGACCCTTTCATTTGGCGGGTTTGTGGTTCTTGCCTGTATGCCGATGGTCGGGCGCATGGTATCCCGTGTCGACCCGCGTTACATGATTGCGTTCGGGTTTCTGGTTAGCTCCGTCGGCTTGTATGTCACTACCGGTCTCGATCTGCAGATGGACTTCAAGACGGCCTCTCTCCTGCGCGCCTGTTACTCGCTGGGGTTGCCTTTCCTGTTTGTTCCGATCAGTACGATGTCCTATGTCGGCATTCCCCCGGAAAAGAACAACAACGTCTCCGGCATGACGAATCTGGCCCGCAACATCGGCGGGAGTGTGGGGATTTCTCTGGTCACCACTCTGCTGGCGCAGCGCGCACAGCATCATCAGGACTCTCTCCGCGCAAAAATGACGCTCTTCGATCCGGGCTTCCGCAGCAGCGCGGATACCCTGGCCCGGATGTTAAATGCCAAGGGCGTCGCACTTGCAGATGCGACCCAGCAGGCCTATGGGCGTTTGTATCTCACGCTGCAGGGACAGTCGAATGCCCTGGCTTACATCGATGTTGCCTGGGTCTTTTCTGTCATCTGCGCCGTGGTGGTGCCCCTCGCATTCTTCATGCGCCGCCCCGCTGCCGGCGGTGAAGTCCATATGCATTGAAATGGGTTCCAAAGCATGGATACTTCAAAATTTTGTACGATTAGGATCTCCAGTAACGTGCCGTGCACAGGGACTGGGATACGAAGCTGCCATGCGGGGATTATTGCCGGAACAGGAGCACAGCATCGCTGGTGAGACACACTCGGGGCAATCGAATGAATTGCTCGCCGCGGTTGCCGCTGCGCTCAGTGATCTGTTGACGGTCAGCGAATTTCCCGCTGCCGTGCTATCCGCTCTGGAAGTTGTGGGACGGGCGGCGCAGGTTCACCGCGTCAAGGTGATTGTGCAGGAACCGGCCGGCGGTGCTTTTCACCATGAGTTGCAGTATGAATGGTGTGCGCCGCATCTCAAGCCGCAGGCTTCTATTCTTGGCACCCACTTTTCCAACGCTGACATTGAAGAAGACTACCTGCGGCCCCTCAAAAACGGGAAAAGCATCTGGCATTTGATTGATGACGTGAGACCGCCGCTCCGCGAAGCCTTCGAACTGGCGGGAATGAAGTCGATGGGTGTTGTGCCGATCTTTGTTGGCGGCAACTATGGCGGCTGCATCGCCTTCGATGATTGTGTGGTAGGCCGCAGATTTTCCTCCGGTGAGATCTATGCGATGACGATTGCCGCCAATGCGATTGGGTCTTCCATCCATCGCCGCCGGTTGGAGGAGAGAGCTGCGGAGCAGGCACGGTCTCTTGCGCATGCCAATCTGGCCTTGCAGGCGACTATTGACACCCTCGGCGAAGAGCGCAATCTCAACCGCATCGTCCCGCGGGTGCTCAAAATTGTGGCGGAAACGTTTAGCGCCACCTCATGCGCGGTGTTTGAAAATTCTCCCTCCGGTACCATCTGGCTGCGTTATTGGAATGTGGATGGAAGAACACTTTCCCCGGATGAGGTCATGCAATTGGATCCGGTGAAGTATGGTCTGGTGCGCCGCCTCGCGGAAGGCTTCACGGTGAGTGACGTCTATCTCGGTATGCCGTCGACCGCAACTGGCACCGCGTTGATTGACCACGTCAAGGGCACGGATGTTCCGGAGTTCGACTCGTTTGCGGTGGGGGCGGGCTGGGAACTGGAATTGAATATCGGCGTTGGCACCGGTGGACTGCGCGCATCCACCCTCTGCATCTACCGTTTACAGGACAGGCCTTTTTCCAAGGCGGAGATTGTTCTGGCGGAATCCCTGGCGACGCAACTGGGCCTTGCCGTGCAATTCGCAAAGCTGGCCGAAGAGGCTAAAGATGCCGCGGTGGCGCGTGAGCGCGAAGCAGAGACCGAACGGCGCGCAGCGGAAGGCGCGAAGGCGAATGCCGCATTGACCAATTCCCTGGATGCGGTGGGCCGCGCGCGGGATCTGGAAGCGCTGCAGGGCGTGTTGCTGGAGAGCTTAACGGAGTATTTCGGCGCCATCCGCGGCTGTTTGTGGAAGTTCAACGACGATGACGGCTCCGTAACTCTGCAACTGGAGTACGCAGGCGGCCGGATGTTACTTCCTGAGCAATCCGGGTATCAGCATGATGCGCGGCATTTCTTTAATCCGGAACATAAGCCTTCCTGGGAGAAGCACCAGCGGCTCATTGCGGGTGAAATCCTGGTGCTGGATGTCGCCACTTCCGAGGTGCTGCTGGACCATGAGCGGGAACATTTGGTAGAGCAGGGAGCAGAAACACTCGCGGTCATCCCGCTTTCCGCCGCCAACCGGCATCTGGGACGTGTCGCGCTTGGCTTTCCGGATCAGAGAACACTCACGCCGGGCGAACGTTCCATGGCGATGACGCTTTCGAACCAGATCTCGCTTTCGCTCGAGATGATCCGCATGGCCAGGGAACTGGAAGAGGTGGCTGTTTCACGGGAGCGCGGGGCGGCGAACCAGCGCCGGATTACAGAACTGGCCAGTGTGAACTCGGTGCTGACTTCCAGCCTCGCGCGGCTTTCCGAAACCAGCGACATGCGGGAGTTCATGGCCCATGTTTTCGCGGAAATTCTGCGGGTTACTGGCGCGACAAATGTCCTCGCGATGCGCTATGACCGCAAGGCGCACCAGGTGCAATTGGAGCTGTATCAGGATTCTTCGGGTCCGCGCTGGGGCATGTCGGGAAACGAGCTCGCGATCTGGGGAGCGCCATTCAGTCCGGATATTACGCCGGCGTTCCGCATTGCGCTGGAGCGGCGCCAAATTTTTGCTGTCTCGATGGCGGACGAGCAAATAGATATTCCGCTGACCTCATTCGCGCTGCCGGGCGGCATGGAGTGGCTGGCAGCCATCAACGCGTCAGATGCGGTGTTTGCTCTCTTGTTCGCAGGCGATCAACCCGTGGGTACTCTGCACCTGCATTTCACCGGGGGCCGCACGTTGCGGAAGGAAGATCTGCCGCTGCTGAATGCACTGTCGCAACAGGCAGCGATCGCCCTGCGGCTGGTGATGCTCTCGGATGAGGCACAGGAGGCAGCGCTTGCGCAGCAGCGTGCCGCGGAGTTGGCCAAGGCGAACCGCGCCCTGAAGTCTGCGGTGGATTCCCTGGCGGCCGCGCGCTCCGGTCCACTGCTTTTACAGGGAATTGTGATGGTGCTGCGGGAAACGCTGGATGCTGTCTCTGTACTTCTTTCCGTGCGGGACGAAAAGCTTTTCCAGGCCATTATGAACGGGAATCCAGCTCTCGAAGCAGAGGTTGCCGAGCCGGGGCTCGCGGAATATCTGCAGCCGGGCAAGCCTGAGTTCCATCCGCTGACCGGCTGTTCCTCTCTTTCGCCAGAGGCTGCCGCTCATATGGCAGCGCAAGGCATTGGCGGGCAGTTGACGGTGCCTTTGATTCTGGGGACGGGGCTGATTGGTGCCTTCAAGATCCGTGTTCGCACGGCAGAAGTGCCGCCGCGGGAACAGGTGGAACTCGCGCAGTCACTCGCGCATCAGGCTACGCTGGCCATCCGGTTGGCGGAACTCGCGATTGAGGCGCAGAATGAGGCGGCGGAGAAAGCCAAGAGCGAGGAACGTGCCGCACTGGCGCGGGAACTGCACGATACGCTGCTGCAAAGCTTCACCGGCATTACTCTGCAACTGCGTGCGCTGGGCCGGCGTTCCGTGCTGGATGAAGCCTCACGCGTGCTGCTTGCGGATATTGAGCAGCAGGCGACGGATTCCGTACAGGAAGCCCGGCGCGCGGTAGGCAGCATGCGCAACACGGAGAAGATTGACCTTTCCTCGTCCCTCCGCAGGATTCTGGAGGCCGGTCGTGCGGAAGCCGCGGCACGCTCGCGCACGGTGCAATTTGAGTTCACTGAAACGGGCAGTTCCAGGGAGTTGCCTCCGGCGGTTGCCAAGGATATGGTTCGCATAGCGAATGAGGGTCTGCGCAACGCGGTGCAGCATTCCGGCGCGTTGCACATCGGCCTGGCACTGGCCTTCCTGCCGGGCAAGGTAAGTCTACTGGTTGAGGATGATGGCAATGGTTTCCACTTGCAGGAAGCCTTATCGCGCCCCGCGAATTTCGGTCTTGCCGGAATTCAGGAACGGGCCCGTCACATCCAGGCCGATTTGCGGATATCGACGAAGCCGGGTTCGGGAACCTCCATTCTGTTGGAGTTTCCTGCCGGGGGAGAAGTCACGCAGGAGAAGCAGCAGTGAAAGATAATGCCGCGGTGAAACGCTGTATCCGTGTGGTCGCGGTGGATGACCATGCGATTGCCCGCCGTGGGGTGGCTGCCATGCTCGCGACAAACCCTGAATTCGAGCTTGTGGCGGAAGCCGCTACAGGCGAAGAGGCGATCCGCGTGTACCGGCAGCACCATCCGGATGTTGTTTTGATGGACCTGCGGCTGCAGGGTGCGACGGACGGTATTGATGCGATCCGCGCGATTTGCAGAGAATGGTCCAAGGCGCGGATTCTGGTGCTCACCACTTACGGCGGTGATGAGAACATTCACCGTGCGCTCGAAGCGGGCGCGCGGGGCTATCTCATCAAAGATACCGCCGATGAGCGTCTGTTTACGGCGATCCGTTCCATTCACGAAGGCCGCCGGTATCTTCCCGCGGACATTGCCCTGAAGCTTGCGGAACATGGCCCGCGGGTCGATTTGACAGACCGCGAGAAGGAAGTGCTCCACTTGATGGCGCGGGGCTTACGCAATAAGGAAATCGGCCAGGAGCTTGGGGTCACGGAGGCAACAGCCCGGACTCACGTGGAGAATATTTCTGCCAAGCTGGGAGTAAGTACGCGGACCGAAGCCGTGGTGCTTGCGATTCAGAGGGGCTTCGTCAGGGTGGATTGAAACATGCTGCACGCCGGTTCCTGATGCTCTTGTTGTGCCGCGCTGGCTTTGGCCTGGATCCGAAGTTCCGGCTGCACCAGTATGCGCTCTCGCAATGGCAGGGCAAAGACGGTTTAACCAATCCACTGCTTTTCAGCATGATTGTGGGCAGTGAAGGCTATCTCTGGCTCGGTACGGGGGCGCGGGGTTGATCCGCTTCGATGGAACTGAGTTCCGCAAGATCGATATCGGCAAGTGTGATCTGCGAATCCGTGCCTTGCGGGAAGATCACAAAGGCAGGTTTTGGGTTGGCGGACCCGGCAACTGCATGATCCGATTCTGCAAAGTTTCCCGTCGCTGCTGATGTTACTCGAAGCAGCACTGCGGCAACCGTGGAATACGGTCCGTCATGCCGGAACAGCGAAGATGTTGGCACTGCTCCGTTTCCTGGAGGCCGCAGTCGAACTCAGTGTGCGGGACGATGGCAAAGGTTTTCCCTTGGTGCTCAGCCTTCCGGCGCCTCTTCGCATTGGGGGATTGTTGGTATGCAGGAGCGGGTGGAACTCATCAAGGGGCGATTCGAACTGCGTTCGCAGCCGGGGCAGGGAACAGAGGTGAAGATTGTTATACCTTGCTAAATTCCCAGCAAGTTCGACGTTACCGTCCTGTAGCCCTGATCCAGAGCCCACAGCGTAACTTCGGGAGTCGCGATGTCATCCACCATGGGGACCGCGAGGCCGCTGCTCGCGATATCTACAACCTTGAGGAATCCCTGGCAAGTATTACAGCACTGCACGTGTATGTGTTGCACGTGTTCGAAGCTGAACAGCGGTAATTGTTCCGGGCGCTGTTCACCGCAGAAGAAGCAATCAATACGCGTTGCCGGCCATTCTGCAGCACACAGGGAGCAAACCGCAAAACGCTTGCGGCCGTCGCCTTCCGGGCGGAGCGCGAGCAGCAATGCAGGGAAGCCGCAATGTGGACAACAGCTGGCCTGTGTCTCCATGGTGCGCTGTCCGATGAATCTGGATTCCGTCGCGAAAACTTGCAGAACAAGACGCGGAATGAAGTCACGGGGATACTCGGTAGTTTGCCCGCCGCTGAAAAGATACTCCCACAGTGAGTCATGGCCAGCGCAATGTTCCGCTTGCAGGCCGAGTTTCCTGGCTAGATCCACCGCTATGCAAAGAACAGTGGCAAAGCTTGCGGATTGCAGCCTTTGGAACAGAGTCTCTCCGGGTCCGGGTTGGACCTGCACGGCGAGGTCGGCCTGAAATTGCAGCAGGCGGAGATGCTTCTCCAATAAGAGATTTGGTTGGTGCCGGTAAAGCGCGGACGCACGCGCATGCCAAGCCGCCCAGGGTTGTTTAGTCATCCGTCCGGCCTCCGGTTAGCCGCGCGTACCAGAGCCTGTGGTGGTGCTTGGCCCATGGCTTGGTAACTTCACCGGTGATCATTTGCTCAAAACCTCCTTTGACCAGGAAGATACCCATATACACATGGATCAGCAGGCCTCCAATGCTGGCATAGGCGCAACTGGCGTGTGTCACGATCGCGATGAATTTCAAGCTCTGCCAGGACCACGGAATCCGTTCCGGGAACCATAAGAGAAGCCCTGAAAATACGAGCCCGAAGCCCGCGGAAAGCATAAGCCAGTAGAAGATCTTCTGGCCGGGATTCCAGCGTGCAATGCCGGGTAGATCTTCGTCGTGGTTTGTAATGTAAGCTTCGATCTGCATCATCCATTTGCTGTCATAAGGTTGTATCTTCAGATCTTTGCGCCAGAGCCACCACATCCAGAGCAGTGCGAGGAAATAGACCAACCCCAGAATCGGATGGAGATAGCGCATGGTGGCGGCACCGCCTGCCAGCGTTGAAAGCCAGTACAGATGCGGAGAACGCAACGCCAGGCCGCTCGCGATGAGATAGATGCAGTTGGCCGCCACAACCCAGTGCGTGGCGCGCTCTTGAAATTGATACCGGACTAAGTTTCCGGGCCCGGGCTTATGCCAGCGGATCTTCATGCCTGTTCCTGTTCTGCGCTTTAGTCTCCACCGGTTCGGGCTTGGGTCCAAAGAGGAAGTAGTGCGCTGCCATTCCCAGGATCCCGCCTAACATTGCGGCGTTTCCCAGCCACTTCAAGGGTTGCTTCCAGAGCCAAACTGCCCGCGGAATGCGGGGTTCCTTCGGCAGGCCGCCGTAGGCTTCGGGAGTATTGACATCGTGCAGGACATAGATAACTCCTGTGCCGCCAACGCCTGGCGGGTCATACACACCTGCATCGGGAAAGCCGGAGTGGTCCCGGAGTTGCGCCGCCCGCTCTCCAGCCACGTGCAACATATCTTCCTTCGAGCCGAATTGCAGGCATCCCGTCGGGCATGACTTGATACAGGCCGGTTCGAGACCCTGTTCCACGCGGTCCGTGCAGAGGGTGCATTTGAAAACCTTCTTCGATTGCGGGTTGAATTTCGGGATGTTGAACGGGCAGCCGATTGTGCAGTACTGACAGCCTATGCAGAGTTCGTGGTTGAAATCTACGATGCCGTTCGCATACTGCACAATGGCACCCTCAGCGGGGCACGCTGCCAGACACCCTGGTTCCGCGCAGTGCATGCAACCGTCCTTCCGGAGCAGCCAGTTCATGCTGCCATCCGGCTTCTGGACTTCGTCCATCGTGATCAAAGTCCAGTAATTCCAGGCCGTATCCGGCATGGTCTGGTGATTATTCTGGAATGTTGTGTCGGCGAAGGGCAGATCATTCCACTCCTGACAGGCTACTTCGCAAGCCTTGCAGCCGATACAGGTAGTGACATCGATCAGCTTCGCCACCTTGAGTTCCCGCGCAGCACCAGCACCCGGCACGGGGCCGGAATGCGCCGAGATCTTCTGGATACGGCGTGACTCTTCACTCATGACCGCAGACCTCTGGCTTTCTCCACTTTCACCAGGAAGGACTTATATTCCGGTGTTCTGGTATTGATGTCATAACTGGTCGGAGTAATGTGATTGATCAGTGTGCGGGACGTCTTGCCCGCGTCCTCTGCAATGCCGCGGAAGCCCCAGTTGAACGGGATGCCAACCTGGTAGACCACTTTGCCGGCAACCTTCAGCGGGCGCAGCCGCTTGGTGACCATCGCGCGGCAAATATGATAGCCGCGTGCGCTGGTGATCCGGATAAAGTCACCACCGGAGATACCAAGGTCCCTGGCCATGTCTTCCCCGATCTCAGCAAATGGTTCCGGCACTAACTGTACATTTGCGGGATTATTCTTGGTCCAAAAATGATAATGCTCCGTCATTCGCATGGTGAACGCGACAGCGGTAAAGCCCTCGGAGGGCTTGCCAAAGCGGTCGAACGGAGTCTCTATCTTCTTGCCAAGCGGATTAGTGGATCTTCCCGGATGCAGCGGATTGGCGATGGGACCCTCGATTGGCTCATAGTGTTCGGGGAAGGGTCCATCGAGCATCAGGGCCCCGGGTGCGAAGAAGCGCCCCAGACCTTCGGCGTTCATGATAAATGGCCCCATCTTGTCTCTTGGCGGAGAGGTGACTTTAAAGTCGGGAACATCAGGGCCAAGCCAGCGGCCATCCTTTTCGCTCCACCAAAGAGATGCCCGTTTCGGGTCCCAGGGTTTACCTGCGGGGTCACAGGAGGCGCGGTTATATAACACCCTGCGGTTCAGAGGCCACGCCCAGGCCCAATTGGGGAAAATTCCCAGCCCGGAGGGATCGTCCGTATTTCTGCGCTTGGTTTGCGCGCCGTCCTCTGTCCAGGAGCCACTGTAGATCCAGCAGGCGCAGGCGGTCGAGCCGTCGTCGCGAAGCCATGTAAAGTCGGGTACTTGCTTGCCAGCGGCCACGGAGCGTTTGCCTGATTCATCTGTTGCCTCAGCAAGTGCCCGGCCATTTAACTCCCGGGCGAGTTCCTCGCTGGAAGGCTTGTCAGCGATCTTATAGTCCCATGTTAGATTCAAAATCGGTTCAGGAAACTTACCCCCTTCCTGGATGTATAAGTCCCTGACGCGGAGGAATAACTGGGCGAGGATCTCCTGATCAATGCGGGCGTCACCGGGCGGAGGCGCAGCGGCGTCCTTCCACTGCAGCATGCGTGCGGAGTTTACAGTCGTACCTGATTTTTCCGCGAATCCGACGCCAGGCAGTCGGTACACTGTGGTTTGAATCTCGTGCGCCCTGATGCCGGGGGCACACCAAAACTCGCTGGTCTCATCCGGGAAGATCTCGCAGACCGCGAGCCAGTCCAAATGTCCCAGCGCGGCCTGTGTTCTGTGAGCACCTGCCATGAGGCCCAGTACATTCATGCCGAAGCAAATCATGCCCTGCACCTTGCCCTGGATCATTTCCTGCGAAAGTCCCCACCAGGCACGTCCATCCGGAGGCTTGGGGATGTAATCATAGGCCCAGCCGTTTTCCTTTGTGGCTGCGGGCCCGTAGAGCGATTTCATTAGTGAGACGGCAAACCGCGGCGTGTTCGCCCAGTAATTCAGTGATTGTGTTTCCTCAGGTTTGAGAACTGCCGGAGTGGTCCGCTTCATCCATGCTTCAAAGCTGCCATCGGAGGCCGTTGGCTGTTTCAGGTAGCCGGGTAAGCTGTCCCAGGTAATGGCGAGATCGGTGGCACCCTGTACGTTGGAGTGTCCGCGCAGGGCATTCACGCCACCGCCGGGGCGGCCCATATTACCAAGCAGCAATTGCAACATCGCGCCGCTGCGGATGATTTGCGTCCCGGTGGAGTGGTGTGTCCATCCCAGGGAGTAAATCAGGGTGCCGGTCCGTTTCATGTCACCGTGTTTCCGGATGCCGAGAAACTCATCCGCAACCCGCAGGAACAGTGGTATTGGAACCCCTGTTACCTGTTCCACCATTTCCGGTGTGTAACGCGAATAATGGCGGCGCAGAAGTTGGAAGACGCAATGCGGGTGCTGCATGGAGGCGTCGGTGATGACTGTGCCATCGGGCCTGGTTTGGTAACTCCACGTGGTCCGGTCATAGTCAGAAGTAACCTCCTGAAAGCCCGAGAAGACGCCATCTTCGGGTAACTGGAAATCCGGATGAACCAAAAATGCCGCATTCGAATAGTGGGTGACATACTCATGAGCATATAAGTTGTTCGCGATGGCATAGCGGATCAAGCCGCCTACGAAGACCATGTCCGAACCAGCGCGGATCGGTACATGAAAGTCGGCGGTCGCGGCAGTCCGCGTAAAGCGGGGGTCCACTACGATGATGCGTGCATTGCGTTTCCGCTTGGCCTCCAAGGCCCACTTGAAGCCACAGGGGTGATTCTCCGCAGGGTTGGCACCCATGATGAGCATTACATCGGTATTTGCGATGTCGGTCCAGCTGTTTGTCATGGCGCCGCGGCCAAACGTTGCCCCCAAACTGGGGACGGAGGGGCCGTGTCAAGTTCGCGCCACGTTTTCGTGGCGTATCACCCCCAGCGCTGCCATGGTCTTCACGGCCATCCAGCAGAATTCATTGGAATCTGTTGCACCTCCCGCGAAGGCGATGTTAGGGAAGCGGTTTACCTTGCGGCCATGCTCATCGAATTCCAGAAAGCCGCGGTCCCGGTCATCTTTGATCCGGCGGGCTAACTCCTGCAGCGCCTGATCCCAGGAAATGTCTTCCCATTCTGTCTTCCCCGGGCGCCGGACTTGCGGCTTTGTCAGCCTGCGGTCATTGACGCAATCCTGCAGCAGAGCCGCACCTTTCGGACAAAGGGTGCCACGGTTCACGGGATGATCAGGGTCGCCCTCGACGTGCACCACCTGCGGTACGACATTCTTCGAACGGTCACCAATGGTGTGAATAATAACTCCACAGCAGACTGCGCAATATGGGCAGTTGGAGCGGGTCTCTGTAGTTTTCGCTGTCTTGAGCGCCCGCGCCTGAGCCCGCAGCGGTTGTAAGTCAAAACCAAGTGCCAGGGCACCTGCGCCTGCCGCTGTTTGAAGGAACTGCCGCCGGTTGGGATTCATATTGTCATCATGAATGAGAGCGGGAAAATTGCGTATCAGCTGGTTGCCTGTTTTTGAGTCTGGTTGCGGCCCGCCTGGATATCTCTGCGGCTAATGTGTGTTTGTACACAAGTGTCCAGAGTAGCCCGTAAGTCATCCAGAGTGATTGTGGGTTGCACGTTGAGAATCAGCCAGGGCATCAGTTGATCACAGAACACTACAAAGGTCTCGCCCGCGTGCACGAACACAAGTGTCCCCGCGCCTGTCCGGCAGAGTTCCGGCGTGAAGTCTTTCAGCACTTCCAGTTTTTGCGTGATCACTGCCGCAGCGCTGTCGGTTTCCGGTCGCGGGATGATGCGTGGCTCTTTATCCGGGGAGAGATAAGCCAGCCAGCGCAGGTGTGGTCCAAGTGCCAGGACCAGGGCATGCAATGGACTTCTCACCGCGACAGCACCCGCAGTTTCCATAATTGTTTCCGGATGATTACTAATATTCAGCATTTCCCGCTGCGAGTTGCCCGTAGAGATGCGCTTGCATGAGACGAGCGTAACCGCAGACAGCCCCTCTGGTCTTCACTTCGTTTGCGCACCGTGTTTGATTCCTGCGATACCCTTCGCCGCTGCCGCCGGGGCAAGGCAGGGAAAGATTTAGCAATTCTGCGCAAGATAACCCGCGCGGTCACTGCTGTACTTGAAACGTGGTCCGGTCCAATACGAATGAGATTTCATGAAGATACATCTGGCAGTCGACTTAGCTGCCCTCGGGCCCGCGCTGGAGCTGGCTGAGGCTGTAAGCGCGTATGTCGAATCGATGTGGATCGGTCCGGCGCTCTTGAAGAATGAGCGCCTCAGAGCAGCAGAAGCCTTCAAAATCTCTTTCCCTGATATGCCGTGGTGGCGGATATGCGGAGCTTTGAATTCGCCAGCCTGGAGGCGGAGCTTGCCGACGGTGCCAGGGCGGATGCCGTAACGCTTCTCGGGATTGCCTCTGACGCCGAGATTCGCGCCGCAGTGCAGTTGGCCACCCGGCGGAAACGCGGTGGTTCTCGATATCGAATTTCTTGCCGCGTTTCACGCCATTCCGCCTCTGGGAGTGCCGTTGTACCTGGCCGGTTGCGCAGATGCCGCCGCTATGACCGGTGTGGCGAAATACGGCGTGGAGGACGTGCTGCTGGGCAAGGCGATTTATGCGGCGCAGGATGTCACTGCCGCGGCCCGGGAACTGCATGCGGTCGCGTCCGCTCTCTGACCTGTCACTGCCTGCAAAGTTCCCGGTACCGGCGCGGTGTTTGTCCCGTGAGTTTGCGGAAGATCACCGTGAAGTGGCTCTGACTCGAAAAGCCGAGAAGCAGGGAAAGGTCCACCAGCGGCGTCTCCGTATCCAAAATCAGCTGTTTCGCGCGGTCGATGCGCCTTTCCAGCACATACCGCAGAGGCGTTACGCCAGTGGCCTGTTTGAACTGTCTGCAAAAGTGATATGGACTTAAACCCGCCGCAGCCGCCATATCCTCTAAACGGATTTCCTGGCAGAGGTTGTCTTCCAAATACTGCTTCGCGCGCCGCAGACGGTAGGGCGCAATGGCCGCCCGCGAATCATTGTGTGCCCTGCGCAGCGGTTGCATTCTGACACGCACCGCAGCGCGGAGGGCATCTGCAAACCGGGAGGCAGGCGAGGCTGCTTCTTCTTCGCGAAGCAGATTTTCCAGGGTCTCGATCACAGGATCGGGGTCCAATCCGAATACGGTCCGTTTAAGAGCCAGAGCGTCCATTACTGAGGTCCTTTTGTTTTGCGTTGGAAAGTAGCGGTCAAGGTAAGCGTAAGCCGAATGCAAAGGGGCAGCATCCCCGGAAAGGCCCGCTTGGAGGTCCGCAAAAAAGGGTTGAGCCAAGTCGGGCATTCGACGGTGCGGAAAGTACGCAGATTTCCGTAGGGCGCTGGGCTTTGTAGCGGGCGGGCCGCGCGGTCACGCAGATATTTTCCAATAGAATCAATATGTTGCAGGTAGTGCCGTTTTCTCCGCGTGCTAGTGTTCAGGCAGATGATGAAGCACGTTCTTGCTCACAAACTCGCAAAGCAGCACGGCACTCCGGCTGGCGACGCCGCTGATCAAATTGATCGCACCGTCAGCCGTCTGCTCCGGGCGCTGCGCCACGGGAAGCCCGCGAGACTTCCCGGTATTGGCACCATCGAGCCGGGTGAGAAGTGGATACTGAGGCCGGACCGCAATGACCGTTGAAGAGCTCAGCACGCTGGTGCTGGAAGCGCTCGACCGCCACGGCTGGGTCGAAGTCGACGGGCTGGGTGTGTTCTCAAAGAACCCCCTCGGTCAAATACAGTTCCACGGGGGCAACGCTCCCCGTGTTTTCATCGCCTACGCCATCGAAGATCTGGAGGCAGCGGAGCGGCTGTACTTCGATCTTCGATGGTTGGGATTTTCGCCCTGGATGGACCGCCACAAGCTGCTGCCGGGACAAAACTGGCCGCGGCGCATCGAAGAAGCCATTGCCGGCTGCGATTACTTCGTCGCCTGCTTCTCCACCAACTCCGTGAGAAAGCGGGGCGGCTTTCAAACCGAGGTCCGCTTTGCGCTCGATTGCGCGAAGAAGATGCCTCTCGATGACGTGTTCCTGGTCCCCTTGCGGCTGGACGAATGTCCCATGCCCGCGCGCATTCAGCGGGAAACCCAATATTTAGACATGTTCCCGGACTGGAACACGGGTCTGGCGCGTCTGCACGCAATCATCCACCGGAAGTGAACTGCTTCCAGAAGGGTGCTTCCGGCCAGCGGGTTTCGCGAAGGTAGTAAGCTTCCAGCCTCTTCCGATAAAGCGCCCGAAGTTCGGTGAATTCCCGTTCGTAGGAGGCCGGGTCGCCGGTCAATATCACCTGTGCCGCGCGCATCCCGGAATAGATCGCCGTTTGAACACCCTGCGAAGAGAGCGGGTCAAACGTCA
Organism: uncultured Acidobacteriia bacterium; assembly: GCA_903923395.1. GTDB lineage: Bacteria > Acidobacteriota > Terriglobia > Bryobacterales > Bryobacteraceae > BOG-234. The sequence goes on along the minus strand of CAIXXM010000089.1, from coordinate 59,389 downwards.
TGGCGGCATCTCCCATGGTGATGCATTTCTCCCCGGTGAGTGCAGCCAGTCTGCCAGAGCCCGCATCCAGCGTGCAATCCGGCTTGGCGAAGCTGGGCACGTGGAAGAAGCGATGCAGGTGGAGTGCTGCCGCCAACAGGCCATGCCAGTTTTCCTGCGCAGATTTCACGTCTTCTGGACGCACGTAAAGAGCGAGAACGGCCCGCCCATCGGGCAGCACCGCGCCATACCACCAGCCTTCCCGGACCGCTTCCACAAACGTGCGGTCGAAGCCGGGCACCGCCGCTTCCCCATACCCGCAGAGTGCCACAAGGGCCGATTCGCGTTGCCGGATGCCACTCAGTCTGCTGCCGCGGCCTGTCGCATCCAACAACCAACGGGCTGTAACCTGCGTCGCGTCGTCCAGGGTGATCTGCCAGCGCCCCTGTTCCAACACTGCACTCTGCACCGCTGCTTCCCTGGGGACAACGCCAGCTCCGAACGCCGCTTGGCGCAAGGACGCATCGAAGGCATCACGATCCAACCGCCATCCGGCACCATCCGGCGAGCGCAGAAAATCTTCCGCATCGAGCTGCGCGGATCCCCAACAGGAGAGATTGCCGCTGATTCTGCGGTGGACCGATTCGAAGCCGGCCCCTGCCATTTTCAGGTGCTGCAGCAGGCGTAACCCCGCAGCCGGCAAGGACTCTCCGATTTTTCGTACACGCTTTCCCGCCGGGTTGGCCAGCAGCACCTTCCAGCCGGCGTCCGCCAGTACTTTCGCCGCAGCCGATCCCGCTGGTCCCGCACCGGCCACCAGTGCATCGCAATGCATCATAAGTTGCGGGCGTGAATAGCGCGCGCTGCTTCCAGTTCCTCCTGGCTCCGCCATCCAGCGAGTTGCAGATTGGAGTGCGGCGCATCGCCGTAAAGGTTCGCTTGTGCTTCCAGTTCCTTCAGCTTGTCCGGATCGAGGGATTCCACAAAGATTGGATCTGGAAAAATATCCTCACCAGGGACACCCGGCATCGGCGTGATCAGCCCCATGGCGCTGAAACCAGCCACCATTTGCAGCGTCTCCTGGGAGATCGGGTCGCCGCCCGGGCCCGTGGGCGTCAGACTGCGGAACCAGCTGGAGCGCCGCTGGAATGCGGACATTCTTACTTCCATGGGCTGTGTGGTGTCCACCACGATCTTGTAATCGGATTCTGTCAAGACCTGATTCGGCACCCTCGCAGGCCAAAAGGCCGGGGTGTAGAGGTTGAAGTTGGGGCTGTAGCCCGAGCGGCAAAAGGCGGTGTCTGTCTGCCAGGGGACTGCCATCCAGCGTGTGACATCGCCTGGCCGGAAGCCATGATGCAGTGGCCCGCGCAGCGCATAAGTCTCCCGGATATCCAGCGTGGGCGGCAACGGTCCGGCAGTGTCCTGCTCTGCCTGCCGGAACCGGTAAGGACTCGAGTAGATCATGTCTGTACCGATGATCCAGGGCATTTCCACGCCAGGCAGGAACGCACCGGCGGCGCAGTATTCCAGAGCTGCGCGATCCAGCATCGCCGGCTGGTCTGCAAGCGGAACCTGGCTGATTGTCTTCGGACTGGCAGCATCGGCCGACCAGTCATTGATGAAGTCGCCATTCGCCCACTTTTGCATCTGCTCGAAGTTCAACATCGAAAGCCCGATGCTGCTCATCGGGTAATATCCGGCTCCGGGATGGCGCGCAGTAGTTACTTCATAGGCATTGCCGAAGAGCCACGGCCAGGCCTGCGGCTGATTTAACTCCGTGAGTCCCAGGCGGAAGGAGTTGAGGATCGCAAAGCGAAGGGCTTTATACGGGTCATCGTGACTGGTTGGGTTCGGTGTCGCGGAGAGTTTCTTCAGCAGGTCCGGACTGTTGAAGTCCATGGGTGCGCCGGAGCCGAACATCGCGGCAAACCCGCGGTTCACCCACTGCAGATTGGTTAGCCGGGCCAGCAATGGCAACACATCTTGCGTGAAGGATACCTGCTCCGGCACTGGCAGCACGCCTGCTCTTGTGTAGTTATCGGTAAGCAGGTCATAAGCTGTGCGCCAGGCAAGTACATTCGGTGCATAGTTGGGAGGTCCCACCACCACCCACGCGGGTTCCACGGGAATAACTTTGCCATTGATGGAAACCTGCGCACTGACAGGACCATCCGAGATATCGTCATACCAGCCATCCGCGTTGGCGAAGCTTTCCGTATCGGCAGGGTTGAATACGGGCGTGCCGTTGGGTGACCCTGAGTTGCCTCTGCCGCCGAGTACGAGTAAGTGCCCTGCATTATCCGTGCGCAGTTCACCCAGCGGCACAGGAATGCCCTGGAAGGTGCCGCTGTCAAAGTGATAATCCGCGCCGCTCATGCACTTCCCGGAAATAGTTCGCGGGCCGGGGTCAATGATGAGAGAGGCCCGGTCCTGCACCTCCGGATTCCGCAGCGGCGCGTTGACCTTGATGGCTTGCGGGATATCCATGGGAACAATGAACCGGTACCAGGAGGCCTTCTTGTTCGCTAAGTGGGCGGTCCACTGGATGTAGGCATTGTCCGCGGTAAGTTCACTAACAACTTTGCCCGCTGCGTTATAACCATAGATCCGGAATTCCGCAGCCTGTCTTTTGAGCGCATAGCCGGGGTCACGGTAGTAATTTGCCGGTTGCAGATCGGGAGTGATCGTTTGCGGACCCACAAAGTATTCTTCCGTGCTGTCTCCGATTCTTGCGATTCCAATGCCGGGATGGATGGCTGCCCGGACGATGACGCGGTCGGCGACCGGTGCCGTTTCGGCGTAGGGTTTGGCATGGTCCGGTTCCCCTGTCGGCACACCGTTCATATCGCGGCGGAGCTTGGCTGAGGCCGAGTAAACCTCTCTGCGCGCGAGTGCAAGTGAACCTTGTGGTGTATGTGGTTCGGTGACGCGCCAGATATTCAGAGAAAGGTTTTCTCCATAGGCAGCATGGCCGCGGGCGTTCATGTCCTGCTGGAAGAGAATCAAGTCCGCGACATGAACCGGGGTGCTGGCTTTCTCGCTCCAGGGCACCATGGCGGCATCGAGAGGCATGGTCTCCGGGTGGGTCTGGAACTGCAGCATGAACCGGAATCCGGCTTCTCCCACCTGCAGGCGGGCAGCAAGGTCCGCTGCGAGATAGCCGGGGTCCGCGGGTTGTTGCTTGAGCGGTTGCGGCTTGAAGTAAGGTTCGAGTTTGTATTTGACATAGTGGTCCGGCCCGAAGGCGAAGGCCACTCCACTCCAATAATCCGTGGTCAGAACACTGGCGACCGGCTTGGAGTTCATTTCATCAAAGATCTTCTTCGAGGCCGGATTGGACTCGAAGAAGTTATTCAGTCCTCCAGACATCGCGGCTTGCGTGAAGTTGCACATTTCGAGCGCGTTATTCACAAAGAAGACATCACTGTTCTGCAGTGCAAAGTCAAACGTGGTTGCACCGGGCTGGCCAAAGATCTTAGTGCCTGGCACGTCAAACAGTTTGATCCCTGCGCCGAGGATGGTCTTATAGTCGTTACTGCCTGTGGTCGTGTCTGAGGAGAATCGAACCCAGGCAGGGTATTCCGTTCCAGCGAAGATACCCACGCGCAGATGTTCCGGCAGATTGGGAAGTATCTTGAACTTACCGCCCACAATGCCGTGCGGCTTTTGAAAGCCGGTGCGCTGTGCGGGGCACTGGCCGCTGTTGATGCTCCACTGCAGCATCTGCGTCCACATGTCGACGAGGCACTGGATTGGATTGTCCGCGCAGGAAGCGGCAGCTTGGTTCTTGTCAGATAGCTTTTGCATGCAGTGGTTCCTCGTTCGTTTGTAGAGAAGTGGAAAGTTTGGCGATGGCCCGCAGCAGAGCACGGGCATCTTCTGCCTTCGCGTCTGGTGCATATTGTTGCCACCAGGTTCGGAAATAACTGGCCCGTTCCGCACCCAGGACCCGGGCGGCAGTTAGAAACAGGGCAGGGAGTGTGCGGTTGGGGAAGTAGATGCCGCGCAGCAGGGCCGTGATCCGGCGGCGTTCGCGGAGACTGATCTGGCCGGCTGCCTCCGCCTGCAGGAGCGCGATATGTAAGTTCGCCAGCGGCTCAGAGAGCGGACGCAAGGTCTCTGAATGGAAAGTAATCGCAACATCATCATCAGCGGAGAACTCTCCGCTGGCGAATCTTTCATAAATCTGCCCGATTCCCGTCATGCCTTCGAAACGCAGTTCCACGGCCCGCATGGCTCCCATGCTTGACGATCCAAAGATACGGACGCCCTGGTCCAGGAACGGAATAATCTCCATTGGCGACAACGACAGTGTCTGAAAAAATGAACCGTCAATAATCCCGATCACCGCTGGTGGATTCTGTTGAAACTGTGCCAGGGAGCCGCGCCGGACCGGCGGCAGATACAGTGCGTCCGGCAGTATGGCCCGCGCTTCTGCAAGCGGCAGGCTTGGACCCAGAAAGATCACCGTGGAATCAGGCATAACTTGCCTCCGCGGGTTCCATGAGTTTGCGCCAAAAGGCCGCAGCTCTTTCCCCCAAACGGCCATGATCCAGCACCCATACTTCGAGCCCCGGAACCAGCACGCGGACGGTCGAAAGTCCTGTATCTGCGGGAGAAAGATCCACCGCCACAATTTGACGGATTCCAACCCGCTGCAATTGCGCAATCATCCAGCGCAGCTCCTGCATAATGTCGTTACTTTGGAACGAGGGGATCTCCCGCCAGGAACGGCGCCGCACCGAAGGGACGATCTGCCAGCGCCTTCGATCAATCGACTTTGCCCGTCTGGTGTGGTGTGAAACTCCGGTAGAGCCCAGCGCGCCGAACCCCTCGGCATCTGAGAGATCTTCGCGAACGCCCTGAATATCCACGCAACGCGACTGTGCCACCTCTGTCAATGCCCGCGACACCGCAACCCGCAGGTCAGGGTGGCAGCCGACACCGAGATGCACCTGCGGAAAGCCCGGAACATCATCTTCGGTCACTCCCGCAACCACCGCGGGGATTGAGGTGTCGCTCGTAATATCGCGCACCATTGGCTCCAGACCCGCGCGCCGGAAACGCCGCAGCAGGACTTCAACCGGGCCAGTTAGTCCGTCCAGGTCAATGGAGGGTGCGAACTCCAGATCATCGAGGAAATCATTCTCAGGGTTACAACCAGCAAGCTTTTCCGCAATGGCTCTGGGCTTCCAATACCCCGCCAAATCGGCAAGGGTCCAGGAATCGCGCTCCACCCATTCGCACAGGGCCTGTGACACGGCTTCTTCGAGGGTATTGCCGGAAGCCAGTCCATGGGAGGTGTTATAGCGGTAAGGGGAACCGCCGCCTAAGTGGGCCCAGCGCAGTCCGGCAGCACCGGCAGGAACCCAAACGGCTTGTTCGGTGACGAGATCAAACCCCTCCACCCATTCATAGCGCCTTTGGTCACTCCAATTGTCGCCAAGTCTTGGCAGCAGGCGTTCGGGCTCAAGGATGTTTTCGTGTTTGCGGAGTTCTGCCGTGGCAGCGGTGATCATGGGTGGACGTGCCCGAATGGCAGCCTGCCGCTCAATCGCTTCCATCAAGGCACCGGTCATCGCGTCTTCCTGCCGCAACCCCTTGCCGTTATAAACGCCAATGGCGTCATTCGAGCGCGGGACGATGGCGCTGGAGACAGGAATACCGACCCTGTCCAAGCCGGTAATATCAGTGACCCGGGTGACACCAAAGCGCGCCGCCAACGGCATCGCCCGTCGCCGGGTTTCTTCCGAAGGCACCGTTCTGGTTCCCGAAATTTTGAGGGCAGTATGCTGAAATCGCAAGCGCTGATAACCAGTGAATTTGAGGCGGCGGAGACTGGCCAGTCTCCGCCGCGGATACAGCCTTGCAGTTACTTCACTTCATCGGTGACTTCGATTGGAACCCCCATCACGATGGGTGAGCCGAGACCTTCGCAACGCTTGGAAATGAAGGCGTTGAGGTCTTCCGCGGTACATTCGGCGGAAACAGCCTTGGCAACCTCTGCGGCGGCAGGCTGGGTTGTCGCGAAGGCTGCGAGCTGAGCCGGGTTCAGCGAGGCGGCAAAGGCCTGGAATTTGTTGATCAGGTCGGCTGCGTCGTGCTCAGACAGGCCTGTGGCATCGAGTATCTTGGTGTCAATCATTGTTCATTCAACCTTTCGTGTTTTTCGTACTCCGCGAACCGCTACCTGAGGCCTGCCAACTGCATCAATGCGGCAAACCCTGCGTCGGACCGCAGTTCATCATAACTGCTGTCCACGCCAATGTAGCGGTAATTTACATCTCTGCTTTCATAACACTGGCGAAGCTTCTCCAATGCAATGGAGTTGTGATGAAGTGCTATCTGGATAGCGGCCAAGTTACAGCCGTTGATGTTCGTGCCCAGCGCCTCCGCTTCCAGGCGTTTGTTGATGGCTTCCGCCTCATCCAGCCTGCCCTGGCGCGCCATCGCTTCTGCCAGAATCGCCAGCCGGTAGTAGAAGAATCTGTCGTATGGGGAACCTGGCTTTTGGAACTTGGGGTCTGCCGCCAGGTTCACCGCATCCTGCGTCCTGCCCAGCATCATCAGATCATTGGCGCGCATGGAAATCACAAAGTCCTGGGGGAATTTGGGTGAAGCGGAGCGAAGTACGCTCAGCGACTCTTCATACCGCCGGCACCAAAACAGAATCGTTCCCTTGGCAACAGGGTTGAATGTATCTTCCGGGTCCAGCCGGATGGCTTCATTGATCTCAATCAGCGCTTCCTCATACCGCTTCAACGGGGTCAGGAGTTGCATCGCATACCAGGTATGGAAGTAGCCGATCTTGGGCTTGAGTGCGATCGCGCGGCGGAAAGCCTGCTCCCCTGCAATCCAATCGAAATCACTCGTGATCACCGCGTTTCCGTAAGATGCCTGCGCCTCGGCGGAGTTCTGGTCCAGTTCCACGGCCCGCTGTGCTTCCGCCTTCGCCTGCTGTACCAGGACAACGGGGGGCTGCGAACTGTAGTTGATCATTCTCGAATACGCATCAGCCAGTCCGCTGTGGGGCAGGCTGTATCCAGGGTCCAGATCGATGGCCTGGCGGAAGAGTGCCACGGCATTTTGTAACACGTCAGAGGTGTTGCGGCCCCTCATCTCGTGGTAAGCGCGCAGGCAAAGCTCATAGGCTTGCGGATTCGGTTTGTAAGTGCCTGCCGAAAGCTGCGCGCGCACTGTCCGGTCGAACTGGGGAGTTAAATCAGTAAGTAGATTTTGATCCAGCGCCAGCAGTTGTCCGGCGGGGCGCTGATAGGAACGGAAAAATAAGACATTGCCTGTGGCGGCCTCGCGCAACTCCACATCGAGGCGAAGATCCCGGCCGTCTTTCCGGAGTTTTCCCGTCACGATGGAATCCACATGCATCGAGCTTCCGGCCGCTGCGAGATCTGGTCGGGGATTCTTAAAGGTCTGTGACTTCGACCACGCTGCCACGGTTAACTTGGGTGACCGACCCAGACTTCGATACAGGGACTCTGCTATTCCCTCGGCGGCATAGTCGAGCGATGCATCTCCCGTGGCATTTACAAAGGGAAGCACAGCCACGGAACCAGGGCCCGCACGGAAGTAATTCCACACCACCCAAGAGGCCGGCACCAATGCCACAGCCAAAGCCGCCGCAAACACGTATTTTGCCTGGACTGGATTTCCGGAAGGTTTGGCCTGCAGCGCAGCCTGCACCTGTTCGATGGAACCATAGCGCCTGGCCGGATTGACCTCCAGGCAGCGGGTGACGATCTTCAGCCACTGCAGGCCAACGTGCCGCAAAATGGCCTGCGCTGCCACGCTGAGGCGGGGCGTGCCGCTATCCCTGTCAATCGTGGCCTGGACTCCCAGCCCCGTCACCATTTGGGCGATCACTATGCCGAGCGGGAATATGTCAGAGGCTTTGGAGACGGTGCCTCCCAGGGCCTGTTCTGGTGCCATATAAGCAGGGGTTCCGCCGACCGAACCGGAGCGCGTTTCCTGAACGTTGTCCCCACCGTGCGACAGACCGAAATCCATCACGACGGCATGGAGTACACCGTCCTTTTCGGTCACCATCACGTTGCCCGGTTTGAAGTCGCGGTGCACCACACCGGCCTTGTGGAGTGCCGCGAGGGCATCGCAGAGTTGCAGCGCAATGGTCTTCGCTTCCGCTTCCGTCAGATTCGGACGGCGTCCCAGCCGCTCGGCCAGTGTCTCACCGTGCAGCATCTCCATGGTGAGGAACAGCAGATTGTCGTCGCCTGTGCGCGTTGCGGAGCATTCCCCCACGTCATACAGCCGGCAGATGTTCGGATGCGTGACCAGACGGGCCGTTCGCAGTTCCTTCACCAGCCTTCGTCTCGCATCATCATCGCCCACAAGTTCCGGGCGGATGACTTTGATCGCGACCATGGAGCCGACCAGCGTATCTTCGGCGGCGTAGACCGTTCCCATGCCCCCTTCGCCAAGCAGCGGACCGATGCAGAATCTGCCCGCCAGCATGTCGCCGGTTTCCACCAGCGGTCTGCCACGCTTCCGTGCTTTGGGCAAAGAGAGGGAACTGAGGCTGGGGGAGGAAAATTGACTGCGTTCGTCTGTGGAAAGCGGGGAGCGTTTCGCCCGGTAGGAGGTCAGTGAATCCAGCAGTCCCCTTGCCTGGCGAATTTTATCTCCAACCGTTTCGAGTACGCTTCTCATCTTTGCTCCGGCAGTCTGCGCTCAAATTACGCGGAGGCTGGCCGCTCCAGATCATGCTGCAACAGAGACTTCGCGATCTTCCATTCCCGCTTCACCGTGGTGGGCGATATTCCCAGCACCTCCGCGGCCTCTTCCACGCTGAGATCACAGAAGCAGCGCAGCTCCACGATTTTGGCCAGTCGGGGATCGCGTTCCTCCAGCTTTTTGAGCGCCTGGTCCAGTGAAATCATTTCGACAGCCTGGCGGTTGACGTCGGGGCCTTCCTGCAGCCGCTGTCTGGCTTCCGGATTCATGGTTCTGCGTTCAGTTAGTTTTGCCCGCGCATGATCGGTGAGGATTTGACGCATGGCTGCGGCCGCAAGGTTGAAGAAGTGTTCGCGGTCCGCATAGGCCCGTTCCTCGCCTTTGTTCAGCTTGAGCCAGGCCTCATTGACCAGTGCTGTGGGCTGCAGTGTGTGACCCTGACGCTCCGCGCGCATCATGCGGCGTGCGATGGTCCGCAGGTGACTGTGAACCATATGGATGAGCCGGTCGTCCGCAGGCTCGCCTGCGGCTACACGGCCCAGGAGGACACTGATTTCGTCTTCAGGTGAAGGTTTCACTGAGACTCGGATGGTACCAAATCTGTTCTCAAACAGCGTAGTCATGTAGGGTTCCCTGGTGTTTCTTTTGAGATCTACACATGGAAGCGTTGTGCGGGTCATAGAGGGATCATTTTTTTTTACTTGCCCCAGTTCGTCTGGCGGCCCGCCGCGTCCACGTGACGAAAGCAAAGCTTCGCGACTCCGATCAGCACTGAGCCCAGCATGAGGAAGGCAACCGGGTCTGTTGCAGGCGCGTCCGGCCTGGAAGCTGCCGCGTAAGCCGAACCTGCCGCGAAGGCAATCAGGGTCAAATTTTTGATGAGGTTCATGTCGTTGTGTCCGCCTTTGCCTGTAGAAGCGGGGCTGCGGGTTCGCGCGGACCAAAAAAAATTGCAGGGCCGGTTCTCTTCTGTGTGATCGGTGACATAATTTCCCCATGCTCCGTCGCCATTTCCTCCAGACCGGTATTGCTTCCGCCGCCGCGGCTTCTCCCTTGTTCGACAATCCACCGAAGCGTGTCGGCCTGATCGGCTGCGGCTGGTACGGCAAGAGTGATATTTTCCGTCTGGTGCAGATTGCTCCCGTGGAAATTGTTTCGCTGTGCGACGTGGACAAGGCCAACCTGGAAGAAGCGGCGAAATGGGCCGTGGAGCGGCAGGTTTCCCACAAAAAGCCACGGCTGTTCACGGACTACAAAGAGATGCTCGCCCAGAAGGATCTCGACATTGTGGAGGTGGCCACCCCGGACCACTGGCACGCGTTGCCGTTCATTGAGGCGGTGAAGTCCGGCGCGGATGTTTATGTGCAGAAGCCCATCTGCGTGGATATCGCGGAGGGGCAGGCGATGCTGGCGGCTGCACGGAAGTACAAACGTGTGGTGCAAGTGGGCACGCAGCGCCGCAGCACACCGCATTTGGCCGAAGCACGGCGCATCGTGCAGGATGGCAAGCTCGGCAACATCGGCCATGTGGAGATTTACTCGTATGGCGGCGGCCGGCCGACTCCCGCACCGGTGGAACCCGTGCCAGCGACTCTCGATTGGAATGCCTGGTGCGGCCCCGCGCCACTCCTGCCCTACAGCAGCGAAATCCAGAAGAACTGGCGCAGATATATGGAGTACGGTAACGGCACCATCGGCGACATGGGGATTCACATGTTCGATATGGTCCGCTGGTTCATGGGCCTGGGCTGGCCGAAGCGCGTCTCTTCCTTTGGCGGCTTGCGCGTTCTGAAGGGTGGCTCGAATAACATCGCCGATACCCAGACCGCGATGTTTGAATTCGACAATCTCGAAGTGGTTTGGCAGCACCGGCGTTTTGGCGCCGCGCCGGACCCCGCCTACACCTGGGGCGCAACCCTCTATGGAGACAAGGGGACGCTGAAGGCCGGCATCAACAGCTATGACTTCATCCCGCTGGGCGGCGGCAACCCGATCCACCGTGACGTCACCATGGAGTTGGAGCAATACCCCATCGATAAAGTGGAGCCGCGACTGGAGAAGCAGGTTGCTCCGGCCATACGTGCCCACATGCAGGACCTGCTCGACAAGATTGCAACACGTGGGAAGCCTGTGGCGGACATCGAAGAGGGTTACATCTCTTCTGCCTGCTGTATTCTGGCCAATATGTCGATGCAGTTGGGACGGACGCTGGCCTGGGATGCGGCGAAGGGTGTTGTCACGGGAGACCCGGAAGCCAACAAGTTATTGCGGCGCTCTTACCGGCAGGGCTGGGTTCATCCCGATCCCGCGAAGGTGTAAGCCCTAAAGTTTTTCACGCAATCTTCCGCTCTTCTCCGCGGGAGGTTTGGTGTGAACGCGGCGTGTCTGGTTTTTCTACTGCTGCTGTGCGGTACAGTTCTGCCTGCGAAACAACGTTTCGAGCGGGTACTCACGGTGTATCTCGACCCGGATCCTGTGGTGCCCGCTTTTACCCGCATGGCTGCGCAGTCCATCACCACTTCTGTGTTCGCGAGAATCGGCATTGGTTTGGATTGGCGAATGGGGCGGCCGTTGAAACACGCGGAGGGTGTGATTGCGCTGCGCTTCGTCAACGCCTGCGATCAAGCCCTGCCGGGTGACACGCTCGCGATCGCTTTCCCCTACGAAGGCACAAGAATCCACTTATTCTGGGACCGGATCGCCATCCGGAGTCACCCGGAAGCGCTGCTCGGTCACGTGATGGCTCATGAGATCGCGCACCTTCTGCAGGGAGTGGCGAGGCATTCTGAACACGGCATCATGAAGGCGCACTGGAGCGGCGAAGATCATTCCGCGATGCGTATGAATGCTTTGGTATTCGAAGACACAGATGTGGATTTGATTCGCAGCGGGCTGGACAACCGGCGGCTTCATATTGGAAGCCACGCGGCTGGACGCTGATTCTCTCCCAACGTTTGCCCCCGATATGACATCTTGTTGGAAAGGTATGGCGCACTCGAAAGTTTCGGTAATCCTCTTTGCTCTGGCCGCAGCCGCACAGGCGGAGGTCAAGCTCCCGGCCATGTTTGCGGACCACATGGTTCTGCAGCGTGACTATCCTGTTCCCGTTTGGGGAACAGCTGCGCCCGGGGAAACTGTAACGGTCGAATTTTCCGGACAAAAGAAGTCCGCCCAAGCCGACGCGGCGGGGAAGTGGAAGGTGCTGCTCGATACACTGAGCGCGAATAGCATTCCCGCGGAGTTGAAGATTGGCAGCATCACTCTGCATGATGTGCTGGTGGGCGATGTCTGGCTGGCGTCCGGGCAATCCAACATGGCCTTTGGCCTCAGCTCGGCCCACAATGCCGCCGAAGTATTGCCCAAGGTGAATGACGATCAGCTCCGGTTCTTCACCGTCACCCACAAGACGGCCGCGGAACCGCAGAGCGATCTGCAGGGAAAGTGGGAGGCGACGAATCCCCAAACAGCGAAGGGCTTTTCCGCTGTGGCGTATTTCTTCGCCACAGAGATCCGGCGAACGCAGAAGGTGCCGGTTGCGGTCATTCACAGTTCCTGGGGTGGCACGCCCATTGAAACGTGGATCAGTCTCGAAGGTTTCAAGACGGACCCGCCCGTTGCCAAGCCGCTGCAGCAGTGGGACAAGGCCGTGGAGCAGTACAAAAAGATCCAGGCGGACCCGAAAATCGCTGCCGATTATGCCGCGGAACTGCAGCGCTGGCGCAAAGAGGTGGAACCTGCCTTCAACGCGGCAACGAAGGCCTGGAATGCCAACCCCGTTGGACCCAAGCCGATCCCTGCGACGCCGGAGCCGGTAAATCCCGATCCGATGGGAATGCCATCGCCCTCGCGTCGGCCGCAAACTCCAGCCGTTAGCTTTAATGCCATGATCGCGCCGCTCGTTCCCTACAGCATGCGGGGCATTCTTTGGTATCAGGGCGAAGCGAACGGCAGCGCTGGTATGGAGTACAGAACCTTGCTGCCCCGCCTGATGCGGGACTGGCGTTTTCAGTGGGGCAGGGAATTGCCCTTCCTCTATGTGCAACTGCCCATGAACGGCAAGGATTCTACTCCAGTGGCCTCGAATGGCTGGCCCTGGTTGCGCGAAGCCCAATTCCGCGCGTTGGATGAGATTCGTACTTCCATGGCAATAGCGATCGATCTCGGCGACCCCAACAATGTGCATCCCACCGACAAGATCGATGTCGGCACGCGTCTTGCGCTTCTCGCCCGCCGCGACGTTTACGGAGAAAAGATTGTGGCTTCCGGCCCGCTCTACAACGGTTACAAGATCGAGGGCGGAAAGGTCAGGATCGACTTCAAGGAAACCGGTTCCGGTCTGACGCCGGGGCAGGCACCGTGGCGGGCACAGGGTGTTGAGCCACTGCCACTGGACCATCTGACGGGTTTCTATATCGCGGGCGATGACCGGAAATGGGTGGAGGCCGAGGCACGCATCGAAGGTGGCAGCGTAATCGTTTCGAGTCCGGCAATCGCAAAGCCGCTGGCAGTTCGGTACGGGTGGGCAAACTCCCCGCGCTGCAATCTCTATAACCGCGAAGGGCTTCCTGCTTCGCCCTTCCGCACGGATGACTGGGTCAAATGAGACTCCTCTTCGCCAGCCTGTTGTGCGCCGTTTGCAGCGGCCAAACCCCTGTCAATCAGGTGTTTCAGTTTATGCAGGCAGGAACCTCGCCGGTCTGGGCGGATGGCAAAACGATCAGCGCCACGGCATACCTTTGGATTCCTGAGAAATGCAGAAAGCTCAGGGGCCTGCTCGTGATGGCGTCCAACGTTCCCGAGCACATGTTGGTCGGCGACAGATCCATCCGCGCGGTTGCGGCAGCCAATGATCTCGGCATCGTTTGGGGCTCGCCTACCTTCTGGTATTCCAAGGCACGGCATGACAACGAGGTCAATGAGGACAAGACCGTCGTCACGTTTCTGCAATCCCTGCTGGACGGCCTTGCGAAGACCTCTGGCTACCCTGAGGTCGCCACGGTGCCATGGCTGCCGATGGGCGAATCCGGTCATCTGCTGATGGTGGATGCTCTGGTGGAAGCCGCTCCCGAACGCTGCATCGCGGGCATCTGGATCAAGAACGCCCACCTGCCGCCACACAACCGGACGGTGCCTGCCCTGGTGGTCTTCGGGTCCGCGCAGGAGTGGGGGCAGGACAAGGTGGATATCCATACCCGCTGGAACAATCTCACTCCCTACGACAACGTTCTGAAGCAGCGCCAGGAGCATCCGAACTGGCCATTGAGTTTCGTCTTTGACGGCGGCAGCGGCCACTTCGATGTTTCCGCGCGCCTGGTGCAGTACTTCGCGCACTATATCGATGTCATCACCAAAGCGCGGCTCGGCCGGGACGGTCTGCTGCGGGCAATCCCGCGGAACAAAGGTATTGTCGCCGACCTTCATCTGCCCGGGCACGCCATCCCAGGCGTTGCTCCCTGGTTTCCGGATCCGGCAAGCGCAAGGGAAGCGCAGTCCATCGCCGCGATCAACTGGAAGGCGGAAACGCAAATCCCCGCATTTCAAGACGGCAAGGGCAAACTGCTGCCATTTGATTTCAATGGCATCTCCAGCATCACACCCGAAATGGAGGCCGACGGGATCACGTTCCGCCTGCAGGCTGTAATGCTCGATCAACTCCCGGCGAATTTCATGAATGCCGGTTCTCCGTTAACGAAAGCTCCCGGCACGCCCGGGATCGAATGGCTTTCGGGAGCGGTGGAACCCCTCGGGGATGGCCGCTTCCGCGTTGCGCTTGACCGGACCTGGCCGCAGCAAGCCGTCTATCTTGCCGCTCGCCAGAAGGGTACCGCGCAGATACGGGACGCCGTGCAACCCATCGGCGTCAAGCTCCAGAGGAACACTACAGGCAAACCGCAGAAGATCCAATGGGACCCCATCAGCGACGTCCGGCTGAGCACGAAGTCCATCCCGATCCACGCGGTGTCAGACAGCGGCTTGCCTGTCGGGTACTTCGTCGTTGCTGGTCCGGCGGTCATTGAGAACGGCAGGGTGGTCTTTTCTGCAGTTCCGCCACAGACCAGGTTTCCAGTCGAAGTCACCGTTGCTGCCTGGCAATGGGGGCGCGGCGGAGAGCAACCCGTCCGGGCCGCCGATACGGTGAAGCAAACCTTTCACATCACAAAGTGATGTAATAGCGGGAAGTCAATCATGCTTACCCGCCGCACCTTTCTGCAAACTGCTGCTGCCGCTCTGCAAACTGCCGCTGCCGCAAGGGCGTTCGCTGCCCCCGCAAAGAAGCCCAACTTCCTGATTGTTCTTGCGGACGATATGGGCTTCTCTGACGCCGGCTGTTTCGGCGGTGAAGTCGAGACGCCGAACCTCGACCGTCTTGCGGCGCAGGGACTCCGTTTCACGCAGGCCTACTCCACGGCGCGCTGCGGCCCGTCCCGCAGTTGCCTGATGACGGGGCAGTACGCGCAGGAAACGGCCTGCGACATCATGACGCCAGGCAAGACGCCTGCCGCCACAACGTTCCTTCCGGAGCATCTGAAGCCCCTCGGTTACCGTTCGTATCACTCCGGCAAATGGCACCTGAAGTTCTCAGCCATGGAGGGCGGCGTCGGTTTCGACCGCAGCTACACAATGCTCGATGAACTGCGTTTCTTCACGCAGAACTACCACGAACTCGATGGGAAGCCGCTGCCGAAGCCCGGGCCGGATTACTACTCCACGACGGCGATCTCCAACTACGCGATTGACTTCCTGAAAGACCACGCCGCGAATCACGCTGCGTCGCCGTTCTTCCTCTATCTCGCTCCGCACGCGCCGCACTTCCCGTTGCAGGCGCCGCAGGCTGATATTGACCGCTATGCCGAAAAGTTTTCAGAAGGCTGGGACACGGCCCGCGAGAAGAAATGGCAGAAGATGACCCGAATGGGCCTCATCAACTGTGCGCTCGCGCCGCTGGAACCAAACATGTGGACCCCCTGGAATACGCCGGATGCAGAACTGATCGCCAAAATCGGGCCAGGGGAAATCTCGAAGGCGCTGCCGTGGTCCACGTTAAATGCGGAGCAGAAAAAGCTGCAACGCACGAAGATGGCGATTCATGCGGCGATGATCACCCGCATGGATCTCGAAATCGGTCGGGTTCTCGCGCAGATTGAAGCCATGGGGCAAACCAAAGACACCGTCGTGATCTTCCTTTCAGACAATGGTGCCAGTTCGGAGCAACTCATCCGCGGCGATGGGCACGATTCCTCCGCACCCCTCGGTTCTGCCGCGACCCACCTCGGCCTGGGCCCCGGCTGGGCCAGCAACTCCAACGCACCCTTCCGCCTGCATAAGAGCTGGGTCAATGAGGGCGGTATCTCGTCGCCCATGATCGTCACCTGGCCCAATGGCATCAAGGACAAAGGCAAACTGCGGCATGACCCTTGCCACTTCGTTGACTTTGCGCCGACCCTGATTGACCTCGCCGGTGGCAAAGTCCCGGCGGTTTCTGGCAAGAGTCTCTCGCCTGCATTCCAGAAAGATGGCACCCGCATCCATGACTGGCTGTACTTTAATCACAACAACAACCGTGCCCTCCGCGTTGGTGACACCAAGCTGATTGCGACCGGTAAAGACGGCACCTGGGAACTCTACGATTTGAAGAAAGACCGCAGCGAGCAGCACGATCTCATCCACACCCAGCCCGAAGTGGCTTCGAAGCTGGCGGCGCAGTGGCAGAAGATTGATGCTGAGTTTACCCGCGTCCGGGAAGCTTCTCCCGAAACAAAGAAGGCGAGGATGAAGCGGGCGTCAGCTTAAGCAAAGCCCGCGCAGCCCTCTATAACGTCTGCAGAATCCGCTTCACTTCCGGTGCTTTGGGCGATGCAGGAAAGAGCTCCAGATACCGCTCGAAATGCTGTTTCGCCTCCGCTTTCCGGTTCAACTTCCAGTAAGCGTAGGCAATGTTGCCCTGCGCTTCCTTGCGGTTCGGATCGACCTGCAGCGTCTTCTCCAGCCAGGCGACGGATTCGTTATAGCGCCCCGCTTCGTAGTAGAGAAAGCCCAGATTATTCAGCAAGATTGCATCGTTCGGCTTGATCTCCACAGCCTGTTGCAAAAGGGCGAGCGCTTCGTCGTACTTCTTCGCCCGGAAGAGTTGGCGTGCCGTGCGGTCCATCTCATAGGCACGCATTCTGGGCTGCGGCTTGGGCATGGAAACAGGTTTCGCCGATGCGGCCTGCACGCTTTGCGTCAACTGCAGCAACTCCTTCTGCTTGGCTGCAATTTCTCTTTCCAGCGCTGCTAACTGACCATTCAAGCGCATCGCCTTATCCTCATACTGCTGTGTCAGCGGACCCAGGGCCTCAGGTTGCAGTTCAAAAATGAATTCGCCGCCTTCACTGCCGATCAGGTTCCCCATCACGGGCGTCTGCTTGGAGAAGTTCGAAACAATCGGGCTGATGTAAGCCCCCAGTTCGGAGGCGGTAATGATCCCGTTGTGATCCAGATCTGCTTTGCCGTCCAGGCCTTGCAACAAAGCCCAGGTGAAGACGGAATGGCCGTTGGGGCCATCATCCGCCACCATTTGGTCGGCACCGCCCGCGGTCAGGATCTGGCGCGCTGTCCGCTTCGTGATTTCATCCAGATAACTGCGGTCACTGCTCACGGTCCCGGCCCCGCGGGTGAGAGCGAGCCCGCTGTAACAGGAATCCATCACGAAGTAAATGTGCTTGGCGGGAATGAGATCACAGGCTTCCCGTATGGAGTTCATGCTGATGGCAGTTGAGTAATAGTTACTTTGGTCGGCATCGGCGGGGATGAGAAAGCCCAGTTGCCGGTTGTCCGCCAGGGTGCGCGTGGCACCGTGCCCCGCGAAGAAAAAGAAGACGCGGTCTTCGCGGGAAACCTTGCCCGCATCGGTCAACTCATCGCCCAGCACCTGCATGATCCTTTGCCTCGTCGCATCGCCGTTGAGTAACTTGCGGATATTCTCCTTCGCGAATCCGAACTTGGTAATCAGCGTCTGCTCAATGGCATTGGCATCGTTGACCGGATACCGGAGTTGGGGCCAGTTCTTGTAATCATTGATGCCGATAATAACGGCCCAACTCTTGCGGTACGGACTGGGCCGGTCACTAACGGCTGGCGGCGCGCTATCCACGTTTTCCACTGAACGCTCCGCACCCACCGGGGGCAAAGACTTCCGGAACTCCTTGCCGTCATACGCGAGGAAGGTATAGTTCTGCTGCACCAGTTCGTTCAAGACGATGGGGAGTGCCAGAACGCCCTGTTTGTGCGTGTCATGGAACAGGATGATGCCGCGGTGGTTCACGTTCAACTGATGAATGACCCTCGCCGCGACGGACTCCGGAATGGGGTCGGCCCAGTCTTCGGAGTCAATATTCCACATCACGTTCCGCAAGCCGGCAGCATTGATTTCCTGCAATACGGGCGCCGTTCTGGCACCATACGGCGGACGGAACAGAACCGGCTTCACGCCGTTGGCCTTCTCCAGCAGCAGCGACGTCGAGGCAATCTCCTCTTCGCGCTCGGCGTCTGTCAGTTTCGGTAAAGCGCGGTGCGAAAAGGTGTGGTTCGCGATGGTGTGCCCCGCGTCGAGCAGGCGCTTGGAGATCTCCGCAGTCTTGAGCAGCTTTACCGTCTTTTCAGGACCCGTCACGGTGCCCAGGCTGCGCCCAACTTCAAAGAAAGCCGCACGGATGCCGTACTTCCGAAGCAGCGCCGCGACTTCCTCCGTGTAGCGCGGGTGCGGCCCGTCGTCAAAGGTCAGGGCGACGGTCTTCGGCTCGAAAGAAACGCCGGAAACTTCATGTTCGTTATCCCCATGCCCGGGTTCCTGCAGTTTCGGCGGAACCACTCCGGCGATCGACGTTACAATCCTTCCACGCTGTACGGCGGCCAACTCCGAGATTTCATCGGTGATGATATCGGTGTAATCCGCCAGAATCTTTTCGCGGTTGAGAGATTTCTTCAGCCACGCCACATAGCTATCCCACTTTTCGCGCTTCCCCTGCGGACCCCGGGTGGCGAATTGGGAGAAGATCCGGCTGACTTCTTCGCGGTAGCTGTTCTGTATGGAGCGCACATCATCCAGTTCCGCTTTCACGTCGGCATCGGGTGCCGCGGCAGGGGCGGCCATGGCTTCCAGCAGATCCAGGAAGGCGAGCCGGTCGGCGTCATGAGGCACGGTGGTGCGGATGTAACGGAGGATTTGGCGGCTGACTGCTGCATTGCCCGTGGCCGCGCTTTCCAGCCGCGCCAGCGCCTGCTGCTTTTCATCGAAAAGGATTCGCCCGGCGGTGCGGCAGCGGGCACGCGTGAGATCATCGAGCGCGGCGGCTCCATCCATCAGGATGATGATCTTGCGGTACGCCAAGGTAACGCTTTGGAGTGATGCAGCAACCGCCGGGTC
The DNA here is from genome assembly GCA_903923395.1 of uncultured Acidobacteriia bacterium. GTDB lineage: Bacteria > Acidobacteriota > Terriglobia > Bryobacterales > Bryobacteraceae > BOG-234. Next base: position 40,293 of record CAIXXM010000089.1, on the reverse strand, counting down.
TGGCTGGACCCGCAGCCAGCGGTACCAGATGCCGGCGGCAGAGGTAGAGAGAAGAATTGCAAAAAGAAGGAACTTCCAACGGCGGGACATGAGGCAGCTTGCCTCTTAGTGTGCGCTGAAATCAAGCTCCTGCACAAGGGGGAGTCTATTTGCCGTCTTTGCTTTCGTGATACTCCATCTCGGTGTTGAGCGCCCAGATGTTTGACTTATCCACGCGGCCTTCGAGAATATTGTCCACCGCAGTCATGGCCGTGAGCATGGAGTGATCCTGGTTGTTGTACTTATGCATGCCATTGCGGCCCACCAGGAACAGGTTTTCAAACTTGCTGATGTAATCTTTGACTTCATCGAAGCGTTCGTAGGCGCCGAAGTAAGCAGGATAAGTCTTCGGAACACGGATCACACAGGCATCCAGCACGTCCGCCTCTTCAATGATTCCAATCTTCGCGATCTCGGCCTTGGCGAGCGCAATCATCGCTTCGTCAGACTGTTTCCAGAGATCATCGGACTCATAACAGAAGTACTCCAGGCCGATCCAGACCTTGCTTTGGTCCGCCACCAGATAGGGACTCCAGTTATTGAAGATCTGCATGCGCCCCACCACCACATCCGGTTCCTGTATGTAGATCCAGTTATCAGAGAGCAGCCGCGAACCCTGCGGGGTTTCTTCTTTGACCTTCAACTTGGATAAGAGCAGGCCGACGGTAATGAAGTCGCGGTACACCAGATTGTCACTGACATCCAGCACCGGCGCGGGTACGGGAGCTTCCAGGCAGCGCATCAATTCCTTGATAGGCATGGTGGAAAAGAAGTAATCCGCGGTAATGTGCCGCCGTTCGCCAGTTTGGGAGTTCACTGCATCGGCCGCGGTAATACGGAAACCGTCCGCGTAGAGTTTCTCCACGTTCCAGAACATCTCCACCGTGCCGCCCTTGGCCTGCACATCTTCCGCCACGAATTCCCAAAGCTGTCCGGGGCCAAGCTTGGGGTACATGAACTTCTCAATGAGAGAGGTTTCGGTGCCCTTCTGCGAGATATCGGCTGGTTTCTTCGATTCGAAAGCCTTCTTTAGAAAGTGGCCGATGGCCTTGGTAATCGAAAGACCTTTGATCCGTTGCGCGCCCCATTCCGCGGAGATCTTGTCGCACGGCACGCCCCAAACCTTTTCTGTGTAGGACTTGAAGAAGGTGAGATAGAGTTCGCGTCCGAAGCGGTTGATCAGGAACTGTTCGAGCGTCGTCTCCGGCATGGTGCGGTGCAGCACCGCCCAGGTGTAGCTGATACCGATCTTGATGGTGCGGGCAATACCCAGCTTGCTGAGCGTATCGGCACTCAGCTTGATGGGGTAATCAAAGAACTGGCGCAGGAAGTAAATGCGGCTCTTGCGGTTGCGGATCAGCATGACCCGGTCCGTAGTCTTCGGGTCGGCTTCGGCACCGGCGGTGGAGACCGTGCGTTTCTGGTTCTGGTAAGCGATGGTCTGCGCGTCGCCCTGCCCGGCTTCCACCGGCATGACGTCCATCCACCACTTCATCACCCTGTCCGACTTCGAAAAGAAGCGGTGGCCGCCAATATCAATGCGGTTGCCCTTGTAGCGGACCGTCCGGGAGATGCCTCCCACGTAGTCGCTTTTTTCCAGGACAACGGGTCTGATGTCCGAGCGTTTGACGAATTCAAACGCAGCGGTGAGCCCTGCGGGGCCGGCCCCGATGATAAGAGCGGTCTTCTGAGCCATGAACTAGTGCTTCTGCGGCACGTAATCGGGCGGCAGCGCGGCGCCTTCTCCGAAGAAGTACTGTTCCATCTGCTGGATGATGAAGTTCTGCGCTTCGGCCGTTCCCAGATTGAGGCGGTATTCGTTCATGAGCATCTTCATGTGCTCGACCCACATCTTCCAGGCTTCCTTCGAAACGTTCTCGTAGATTCTCTGGCCGAGGGGGTGGCCTTCAAAAGGCACTTCGCTCAAACCTTCCATTTCCTTCTGGAACTTGACGCAGAAGACCATGCGGGGAGCTGCTTGGCTGTCAGGAGCGGGCATAAACCACAGGATACCGCGAACGTATCAATTGGCCCGGAACCCGATGCCGGTCAGGATCAAGGCCAGTGTCCGGCTGTCCCCGGGAACCGAGAAGGATTTGTCCGCCTGCAGCGTGATTTGGACTGCCCCGGTGGCCTGCACCGGCGCAGCGCTTTGGATGTTGTACGTTCCCGGCCCGGGGCAATCCAGCGTGGCGACGGGCCGGTTATCCACCAGCAGGGTGATCTTGCGCGCTTTGGCCATCTCGTGAATGGAGAACTCCGCCGCGACCCGGGCCGGTGCAGCGGGGGCCTTCAGCAGGAAGGACGATGTTCCCGCTACCCAGCGGAAGCTGTTCCCTTCGAGCGAATAGGTCCCGGAAATCGCATGATCTTCAAAATCCGCGGCGCTCATATCGAGCCAGCTGCGGACGGGTTTCTTTTCGACCAGTCGTTCGGCATGCAGATGATCAATGGGGCCGAAGGCAATGGCGAAGGGCAGAAAGCCCTGCGCAGCGGTGGCGTACCCGGCGTGGGAGCCGATGCCGATCAAACGCAGAGGCACTGTGGAGTCCACGTCGGCAGCAGCGGCGGAGACCAGGCGGCTGCCACCATGCCGGAAGGAAACGGGATAGCCAAGGTCATTGGTCACCACCATGTCACCCGCTGCAATCAACTGGTTCCGGTGCAGCGGCAAAGCGCCTTTTTCCTCCAGATAGAAGCGCAGGCCCCATTCGCCATTGGCCCAGGTGTGGCCGGGCTGCAGGTCCAGTGCACGGGCGAAATCGCGGTAGGCATTCCATTGCTGATAATTCACCGTGGCGAGCGAGACAGAGAGGATCAACTGCAGCGCGAAGCCCGGCCAGACAAAGCTCTTCGGCATGCGGGAAGCCAGCAGTGCCAGCGGAGCGGCGATGGGGAAAACATAACGCGCCGCACCGGAGTAGAACAGCACCATCGCGGCACCGAGATAGAGCACAATCCAGCCGCCCAGGAACCACTCCCGCCGCTTCCACGCTCCATACAAAGCAGCAGGCACCAGCAGTGGGAAGATCATGAACCACGAATGCACGAAGAGCCCGAGGGCGTTCTCGATCTTGCGCGGAAGCCGGTTCAAGCCCTCGCTGCTGAGATAGCCGGCAGTAACTTCCGCCGGAAACTGGCCCGAGGTGATCTTCTCAAAAACCTGCCATGCGATCAGAGTCAGAATCGGCGTTGCGGCGGGCAGCCAGGAGCGAAGACCTTTGCGGTCATAGAGCAACAGAATGGGCAGCGCGAGGAAGGATTGATAGGACACCATCGCTGCCAGCGCCAGCAGACAGGCTGCGGCGATGCGCCGTTCCCAAACATAGAACGCAAAGCCCGCCAGCAGGAGCGATACATAGGGCAGGTCAGATTCCATGGTGTTGCCGTTGATCACAAAGACCGGAACAGCCAGAAAGAGCAGCGCCGCGAGCAGAGGCTGCGTGGAAAACTTGCGGCCCAGCGCATAAACTGCCAACACGGCGATAAGCGAAAACAGGATGTAGCCGGTATGAAACGGCACTTCCCGGATGTCGCCGCAGAGCGCGAGCATCGCCGCCTGAAACCAGGCATTCCCCGGAGGATGCGGATAACCGCGGAAAGTTACTTCGCGGCCTTCATAGATATAAGTCGTATGGTTCGGATGCCAGGGGTCAATCTGGGCATGCTCGGCAGCAGCCAGATAGTAAGGTTCGTCGCCACCCACCGCCTGGTTCAGAAACGGAACGCGCAGAGCGAATACCAGCAGGATGAGCAGCAGCACATCACGCAGTGTCTTGTTCATGGCAACTCCGCGAGATAGACCTGCGCGTGGCCGGTGCGGTCACTGGTAAAAGTAATGTGTTTCTCGTCGTGGGAAAAGGCCGGGTGCGGATGCGTCCATTGTGGACCGTAAACAGTATCCACCGGCGTTTCCATCCAACTTAGGTTTCCCGTCTGGGCAGCGGCAAAATCAGCGGCCAGTGCATAAGTGGATTTCTTCCACTGCGTACCCTGGCAAGTGGCCTGCGGTTCGCAAACCAAGTCACGGGTTCCGGTGGCGGCATCCACCAGCCAAATTCCCGTATCAGGGTGATTGGTATCGCAGAGAATCTTTGTGCCTGCCCGGTTCGGTGTGATGTGCCAGGCGTTGAAGTTGGCGATGGTCGTGATCTGCCGCGTTGTCCAGTCCATGCGGCAGATCAGCCGCGGCCAGACAGTGAAGACCAGGCCGCCCGTGTTGCCGAGGAACGTCTCATGCACTACAAACTCGTCATTTTCGTGTTGATAGAGGCATTCCATACCTGTACCATCCCGGCGAACGCGATACATGCGCGGGGCGGGGTCGCCTGAAAACTCAATCCATTCCGGTTCCAGTGGATGAAATTGGGGATGGATGACCGTGCGCGGGAACGCAATGAAGTGCCAGCCGGTGCCATCCACGCGCCCGCAGACCAAGCCGCGCGTACTGCCCTGTTTTGCCGCGGCCACGAGCCAGTCGCCTGCCCAGTCCGGGCAAACTTCACCCAATTGCGCACCGGGGAAATCCGCGATGATCCGTTCCCCGCCGGTATCCAGGCGCAGTTCGCAAACCGTGCCGCCGCGAACAAAGAAAACTCGGCTGTCCCGGATCGCCGCGGAGTAAGGATGAATCGCCCCGCCCGAGGTGAGTTGCGATAACTCGAGCTCCGGATAACTTAGGCGGAATAACTGCGGCGTGCCGGTGCGGTAAGAAGTGAAGATGATCGCGGCACCATCCGGCGTGAAGCTGCTTTCGAGAAAGTAGCCGGGGTGATTGATCGAAGGATGATCCGTCAATTGCCGCATCTGGGCTTCTTAGACCTTTGGCCTGCGCTTGTGCCAGTCCGTGCGGTTCTGGAACTCCCGGCCAATGGCGAGGATCATATTCTCGGAAAACGGCGGACCCGCGACTTGCAGCGCGACCGGCATGCCATTGACGAAGCCGCAGGGCAAAGACAGCGCGGGCAACCCGGCGAGATTACCGGCCGTGACCAGTTGCGCCATTCCGGATGTTACCGGTGAGCCATTCAGCGGCTCGGTGACTTTCGGCGCAATCGTGCCGCGCACGGGAGCGATGAGGACATCCACGTTGCTGAATAACTCGCGATACTTCTGCTTCAGGATGCTGCGGATCCGCATGGCCTTCAGATAGTCTTTTGCGGGAATCTCCAGACCGGCCTTCAACCCTTCGGCCTGTTTCACATCCGCCAGTTGATCTACTCCGCCACTGGTGATCAAAGGTTCAAAGATGCTGGCTGCTTCCGTGCTGATAATGATGCCGGAGAGCGCTGCGTAAGGGAACTCCGGCAGTGCCGTTTCCACCATGGATGCGCCGATGGAACGGATGACTTCCATCGCAGCCTGGAAAACCGGTCTGGCATCGGGCTCTGCGTTGGTGATATCCGCGGGAGAGAAGCCGAACTTGAGATCTGTGAATTTGCGCGCGTACTGCGGCGCGTAGTAGAAGTTCTTGGCCGCCGAGCCATGGTCGAGGGGATCACCGCCCGCGATCTGCTGCAGCACGAGTCCGCAATCTTCCGCGGAGCGGCACAGTGGACCAATCTTGTCCATGGTCCAGGCCAGAGCCATCGCTCCATGGCGGCTGACGAGTCCATAAGTGGGGCGGAGTCCGGTCACGCCACAGAATGCGGATGGCGTAAGAATCGAACCGTTGGTCTCAGAACCCAGAGCAAAGGGAACCAGGCCCGCTGCGACGGCAGCACCGGAACCGCTCGAAGATCCGCCGGACCAGCGCGTCACATCCCAGGGATTCAGGCCCGGGCCAAACAAAGAAGCGCTGGGGAAACGGTAGCCGCCTCCGCCCGCGAGTTCCACCAGCGCCAGTTTGCCGATGAGAAGCGCCCCTGTGGCATCCAGTTTGTTGAGCACCGTGGCCGTCTCATCCAAAACCTGCGTCGCATAGGGTTTCGCGCCCCATGTGGTGGGGTGGCCTGCCAGGGCGAGCAAATCTTTTGCACCATAGGGAATGCCCTGCAAAGGGCCGCGGAAACGTTCGCGCTTGAGTTCGTCATCCACGCTTTTGGCACGTTTCAGGGCCGTCTTGGTCAGGGGCAAAGCGAGCGCGTTGTAGCGGGGGCCCAGCGTTTCCAGGCGGTGCGCGAAGGCTTTCGTCAGCTCTTCGGCTTTGAACTCCTTCTTGCGAAGCCGGGTGTTGAGTTCCGCGATGGAGGCAAAGAAGATGTCGTCGCCGAAGCCCTGCATGTTGTTATGCCTTGAAGATTGTGGCTGGTTCCACCGCGATGGGGATCTTGATCCCGCCCAGCAGTTCCCCGTTGCGCTGGTTGGCCTCACGTGCCGCTTTTGCCCAATCCTGCGCCGTGGTACCCGCAGGGGTTTGCGCAGCGGCGGGAACTGCTGCGGCAACGGTCAGGAGTTTGCGGCGGGTGAGCTTGCTCATAGCCTTTGTTCAGAGTAGCGGGTTTCAAGCGCATCCTGCGCGGCGGTTTGCATTGCGGCGCGCGGAGCCGTCTCACCGGTGAAGATCTCGAACTGGCGCACGGCCTGTTCAATGAACATAGTGAGACCCGGAATCACGGTCCGGCCCTGCTCTTTGGCGCGCTTCATGAGCACGGTTTCGAGCGGGTTGTAGACCATGTCAAAAATGATTTCGCCCGGAATCTTATCGGCGAAGGGGCAATCATTCACATTGGGCCACATACCGACAGGAGTCGCGTTGATGATCACGTCGAAGTGGCGCTGCAGCACCTGCTCCTCTGACAGAGCTTCGCCGGAAACAAAGCGGGCCAAGGCGCGGACACGGTCTGGATTGCGCCCGGTGAGAGAGATCTTCGCGCCTTCCGTGGCCAGCGCACAGGCCGCGCTGCGTGCGGCACCCCCATTGCCAAGAATCAGCACAGAAGCACCCGGGGGCCGGATCAATTTCGACACTGGTGCCACAACCGCAGCGGCGTCGGTATTGCTGCCACGCCACTTGCCGGCCTTCTTGACCACCGTGTTTACGGCTCCGATCCGTTTCGCCAGAGGGTCCACGTGATCGAGATAGCGGATGATCCGCTGCTTGTGCGGGATCGTCACGCTAAAGCCGGAAAGGGGCAGGTCTTCGGCCAGATGGAAGAAATCGCGCAATTGGTTCGGCGCCACCAGCAGAGGCACGTAGACGGCATCCATGCGCTTGGCTTGGAACGCCCGGTTGTGGACGTGCGGCGAGATGGAATGGCGCACGGGGTCTGCGATCACTGCGAAAATCTTCGCGGCTTTGGTGAACTTATCGATGCGGTACAGTGACCGGAGTTGTCTCGCGTTCACCTGTCCGGAAGCCGTGCCCACCGCATGCGCGGGAGCTGCGTAGGTGTATGCCGCGCCCAAAGCCGGGGCGAGCACGCGTGACGGAAAACCGGTTTCGCCCATCGCCAGTGTGACCAGCGGAACTTTCGGCGTGATGCGGTTGGCTGCGAGGATGCGCCCGGTGTCACTGGGTTTGCGTGCCGTGCTGACCATCTTGTAGATATCGGCGGGCACCTTCTGCATCCGCTTCAAAACGCGGTCAACTGGCGGGGTGGTTTCGAAGTGATGCCACGAAACGATGAGGTTGGCCTTCGCGCGGATGGCGGCACAGCGGTCCAGTGCGAGTTCGGCGGTTTCAATTTCGACATCCACGGCCCGCGCACCCTTGGCAACGGCGTGATCGAGAATGGCGAACTGCTCATCAATGCTGCCGTTGAAGCGCCCATGGTTCTGGTGGCGGCGGCAGGTGGCCATCACGACACACGTGGGGTACCGTTCCAGAAACCCTGCGATGGCGGCTGCACCGGCCATGGGGTCTGGCAGATAGTCGAGGCGGAATTCTAGGAAGCTTTCGCCTGCTTCAGCTTCGCGGACAGCCTGTTCCAAGAGGCGCGGAATGTCAGGCAGTCCGAGCGCGATGCAGATTCGCGGGAGCGCCCGGCGTTGCGTCATTACGGGCAGAATAGCAGGTCGCTACTTTTGCTCTGGCATTTCCCCTTTTCTTCGCCTAAACTAATAGGCAATGGCACTGACCAAAAGACAAAAGCAGGTGTTGGATTTCATCGGCTCCTACCGTGAGGATAACGGGATCAGTCCGAGTTATGAGGAGATTGCGCGGAATCTGGATCTGGCGTCCATCGCGACGGTACACAAACACATCTCGGCCCTGGAGGCGAAGAAGTATGTGAACCGCAATCATAACCAGAGCCGTTCGATTGAGATCACGCAGCGCTATCAGCAGGAGCAGAGCCGCGGGAGGTTTGAGGCTTCTCTGGAAGTGCCCGTGTTGGGTTCCATTGCGGCGGGCTATCCGGTGCAGCATTACACAGATCAGCGGGATACGGTCAGTTTCGCGGATTTTATCGGCCACAAGGAAACGTTCGCCCTGCGCGTGCGCGGGTCTTCCATGGTGGATGACCATATCTGCGAAGGCGACATGATTCTGGTGGAAACAGTGAAGTCCATCAGTGAGGTGCGGGACGGCATGATTGTCGTCGCACTGGTGCGGGGTGTGGAGACTACGTTGAAGAGGTACCACCGTGAACCGGGTGGCATGGTTCGCTTGCAGCCGGCCAACTCGGAGATGTCTCCGATTCGTCTGCACGCTCATGAAGTGGAGGTGCAGGGCCGGCTGCTCGCGGTGTTGAGGAAATATTAGCGGCTGTAGTATTCGCTTTCGGCACGGAACCAGTCCGCGGCGGGATCACCGGGCTGATAACCCCTGGCGACATAGTAGCCGTAAGCAATCTTCGCGATCGCCTCATGTGGATTTTCTGCCACCGGGGCGGCCACTGTTACTGCAGGTTCTGCAGGCTTGAGGGCCTTCACTTTCTTTGCCACGGGCTTCTTCACTGCTTCCTGTTCGGCGACAGGAACTTCAACAACTGCACACTTGGCCCGGCTGTGCTTCGCAGCAGGAACGCGGGGTGCGGCTTTGGTGGCGGATGCCGTAGCGGCTGGTTTGGTAATCTTCTTCGCCGCGGCAGCTTTGGCTCCCGTGACGACTTCCGGTGCGGTTTGGATTTGCTTTTTCGCCATAACTCTAAGCTCCAATTATAAAAGGCGAACGTTACATACGGGCTAAAATTTGTTTTATTTAGCCCATCAAAGTTATAGAAAATTGCGATTTTCACAACGTTGCATATGCCGGACCAATTCCATTTCGGAACACAGCACCTGCCCTCGGATCCGAATATTTCTCTCCTGATTCTGGTAGTAGGAATTCTGGGAATTTACCTGGAGTTCTCCGCGCCGGGAAAGATCATTCCAGGGGCGGCCGGCGGCGCAATGGCTTTGACCGGTCTGGCCGCCTTGCGCCAATTTCCGCTCTCACCGGTTGGAATTGTGCTGCTGGTCATGGCATTCCTCTGCTGTGTGGCGGAAGCGAGACGACCCAGCGGGGGCTGGCTGACTGCCCTGGCCGCCGCGCTGATGGTGTTCGGCAGCCTGTTGCTGGTGGAGGTGCGGCCCGGTGCCGGGGGAATCACACCTGCCTGTGCGATTGCTGCCGGTTTGCCGCTCGCGACGGTGAGCAGTTTCCTGTTCTCGGTGGCCTGGAAAGCAAAACGGAACAAGACACTTACCGTTGCGGCACTGCTCGTCGGGTGCCGTGCAACAGCAGTCGCGCCGATGCAGCCCGATGGTTTCATCCAGATTGGCCGGGAGCAATGGCCCGCGCGCGCCGAAGGCTCCGTCGCAAGCGGCGCTGAAGTGATTGTTTATGGCACTGACGGCATGACTTTGCTGGTGCGGAGCGCCACTTCCGGTTACGCTATGGAGAAGAAGCCATCATGACTCCAGCCAGAGACAAAGAGATCGTTCTCGGAAACAAGCAATTGCTCACCCTGTTCGTGGGCGGCATCGTCATGCTTGCGGTGGCGTTCGTTGCCGGTTATATGATCGGCCAGAAATCAGGCAAGCCGGTGGAAACGGCGCAGGCGGGCACGGAAACCACGGCTCCGCCTTCCGGCAGATCGCCGCTTCCCAAAGGGGACGCAGACCCCGTGCGCGAGCCTGCCCAGGTGCAAACGCAAGACCCGGGTCCGGGTTCGGCTCCCCCGGCCGCCGTGGAACAACAGCCTGTGACCGCGCCGGTAGCAGTGCCTGATAAGCGTGTGGAAGCCCCGGCCCCGAAGATCCCGATGCCCGAGCCGCCGGTTTACAAAGAAGAACCCAGAAAAGACGAGTCCAAGCCTGCCCCAAAGGCGGCTAAGGCGGATTCGAAATCCGTGCCGTTAATGGTGCCGGAGCGGGGCATGAAGTACGTGCAGGTGACGGCTCTGCCGAGACCGGAATCCGACAACATGGTGCGGACCCTGCGGGAGCAGAAGTTCCCGGCGATTCTGGCGGAAAGTTCCAAGGAGAATCTCTACCGCGTGCTGGTGGGCCCGTTCAAGGAAGAGTCGAAAGTGGCTGAGGCCAAGATCAAGCTCAAGGCGCTGGGTTTCGCGGAACCGTTTGTCTACAAGCCCAAGTGAGAAACTGAAGTCTTGTCCCAGACCTTTGTTCAGATCGAAACGGGCGGCAAGCCCCCTGCGCGGCCGAGACTGCCGGAATGGGCGCGCAAGAGCCGCACGCATTTTGAGTCGCTGAACAAGCTGAAGAGCGGATTGCGGGAGTTGAACCTGCATACCGTTTGCGAATCGGCGCGGTGTCCCAACATCCACGAGTGCTTTCACAGGGGCGCGGCGACGTTCATGATCCTGGGCAATCTGTGTACACGTGGCTGTGGCTTCTGCTCCGTACCCAAGGGCAATCCGCGAATTCATGACATGGCGCTCGATGCCAGTGAGCCCGCCAACACGGCGCGAATGGCTGCGGCAATGCAGTTGCGCTACGTGGTGATCACCAGCGTGAACCGGGATGATCTGCCGGATGGCGGTTCAGCCCATTTCGCGGAAACCGTGCTGCGTGTGCGGGAAGCGTTGCCCGAAGCACGCGTCGAAGTGCTGACGCCGGATTTCGACGGCAACCTGGACGCTGTCGCGAGAGTGCTTGATGCGGGTCCGCATGTCTTCAACCACAACATGGAGACCGTGCCGCGGCTCTACCGGAAGGTGCGTCCGCAGGCAAATTACCAGCAATCCCTCGATGTCTTGCGGTTCGCCCGGCAGCACCGGCCTGAAGTGCTGACGAAATCCGGCTTCATGGCCGGGTTGGGAGAGACGGCGGAGGAAGTCGAGCAGTTGCTGCGGGATCTGCGGGAGCAGGATACAGATGTGGCGACCATCGGGCAGTATCTACAACCCACGCGGCGCAACCTGGCCGTCGCGGAGTATGTTACTCCGGAGCAGTTTGACCGCTACCGGGATTTCGGGCTCTCGCTGGGCTTCAAGATGGTTTTCAGCGGGCCTCTGGTGCGGAGTTCGTACATGGCGGATCTGGTAAGCGAACAGGCTGAGTCGCACAAGTAACATGATCTGGGCGCTTGCGGTACTCTCTGCGGTTCTGCTCGTCTTGTGCCATCCGCCCTATAATTGGACCTGGCTGGCACCTGCAGCACTAACACCCCTGTTGTTCGCTGTCAGCAGAGTGGAGAACTGGAAGAAAGCGGCTCTGCTTGGGTGCATCTGTGGTGCTGTCTACTGGGCAGGCATTTGCTACTGGATCGAGTGGACACTCAGCCAATATGCAGGCATTCCGAAGGCGGGTGCCGTCACACTGTTCGTCATGTTCTGCATCGCGAAGTCATTCCAGATGGGTGTCTTCGCGGTGCTGGCGAGGTACTTCGCAAGAAGCTTCTGGACGCTGCCCCTTACCGCGGCCGCCTGGACTGCCATCGAGTGGACCCATGGCGTGATGGGCTTCGAGTGGTTGAATCTGGGCAACGCCGGCAGTGATATGTCGATCCCTCTGCGGTTGGCTCCGGTCACGGGAGTGTGGGGTCTTTCGTTCTTCTTTGCGCTGGCGGCCGCGGCACTGGCGTCCGTGGCGCAGCGGCGTCCCCGGCAGGAACTGGTCTGGATCATTCTGCTTCCCGGTGTGGCGCTGTTGCCGCCTGTGTTGTTGGATCGTCACGGGAAGTCAGAGGCGGTGTTACTGCAGCCGAATCAGGACCCCGGCACGCTCTGGAGCAGCGAACTCTTTGAGAAGAGTCTGCGCAGGATGACGGCACTGTCTTTGAAAGCTGCCGAACAGCCGGATCTCATCATTTGGCCGGAGGACCCGGGTCCCTTCTACGAATATGACCCCCGTTATATGAATGCGCTGGGCTCTCTGGCGGGCGCTTCCGGTGCTACTGTGATTGCCGGCGCCGTGGGCCATGCGTCGAACGGCGGGCCTTCGAATTCCGCGGTGACGGTGAATCCGCAGGGCAGGGAACTCAGCCGCTACGACAAAGTAAACCTGGTGCCCTTCGGTGAGTTTGTGCCGTTTCCCTTCAAGCAACTCACCAACCAGATCTCCACGGAAGCGGGGGAGTTTGAAGCCGGGAACAGCGTCGTGGTCACCAACCTGGGCAAACACAAAACGGGGACGTTCATCTGCTACGAATCCGTATTCCCGGGCTTCGTCCGCCAGTTTGCGAAAGCGGGCGCGGAGGTCCTGATCAATATTTCGAATGATGGCTGGTTCGGCAAATCTGCCGCGAGGTATCAGCATCTCCGGTTGGTGCGTATGCGCGCGGTGGAGAACCACCGCTGGATTCTCCGCGCCACGAACAACGGTGTCACAGCAGTGGTGGACCCGGCAGGGCGCGTGATTACGCGGGGTCCGGAATATGTGGAGGCCGCGCTGAATGCCCGCTTCGGCTATTTGACGGGTACGACGGTCTACACGGAACACGGGGATTGGTTTGTTGTGCTCTGCGGATTGGCAGTGGTGTGCGGCTTGGTGAGACACTATTTCCAATCCGCATCATGAACAAGACTTTCGTTCTCCTCTTCGCTGCTCTCTCCGCTTTCGCCGCTGATTATGCCGCGGAAGGCAAGCTCTGGTGGGCACACATCCAGTTCCTGGCAGACGACAAGCTGGAGGGACGCAACACCGGTTCAGATGGCTACAAGAAAGCCGTGACCTATGTGGCCACGCAGTTCGAAAAGCTGGGGTTGAAGCCAGCCGGGACCATGGCCTATGAGCAGCCGGTGAAGTTCGAAACGCGCACGCTTGTGCCGGATCAATCGGGCGCAGCTCTGGTGCGGGATGGCGTGGTGGAAGCCCTTGTCCCCGGGCAGGAGGCGACGCTCTCCAGCCGGGGCGAGGCGACGGGGCCGCTCACCGCGCCGATGGTCTTCGTTGGCTATGGCTTGAATATCCCCGAAGCCAATTACAACGACCTCAAGGGCCTGGACCTGAAGGGCAAGATTGCGGTCTACATCAACGCTCCCGGACCCGTACAGGCATCGGGGAATATCAAATCGCACTACGGTTCGGCGGTGGAGCGCTGGGCGGCCATGCGAGCGGCCGGGGCGATTGGTGTGGCGACGATTATGAACCCAAGAAACCCTGCTCCAGGCGGTGGTGCTCCGGCTGGTGGAGGAAATCCGGCTGGTGGTGGTCAGGGTGGTGGCAGAGGCGCACAGGCTCCGCAACCGGCTTTCCTGCTGGCGGACCCCGAACTGCGCGAGGGTGCCGGGCAGCAGGTCAGCCTGACGATCGGGCGCGCCGGTGGTGAGAAGTTTTTCGCCGGTTCCGGCCATACCTACGAATCGATCATGAAGCTGGCGGCGGAGAATCAGCCGTTGCCGACGTTCCCTTTGGCCGTGTCGCTGCAAGTCAAAGCCGCTTACACAACTTCGACCATGGAGGCATCGAACGTGGTGGCGATTCTGCCGGGCTCGGACCCGAAACTGAAGGACGAGTATGTGGTGTTCTCCGCGCATCTGGATCACGTGGGGATTGGGCGTCCGGTGAATGGCGACTCTCTGTATAACGGCGCGATGGATAACGCTTCGGGTGTGGCATCGGTGCTTGAAGTGGCGCGGCTGTTCAAGGAATCCGGCGTGAAGCCGAAGCGCTCTCTGATCTTCCTTACGGTGACGGCGGAAGAGAAGGGGGAACTCGGTTCACGGTACTTCGCGCTGCGTCCGACGGTGCCGGTAAAGCAGATTGTGGCGGATATCAACCTCGATATGTTCCTGCCGCTCTACAAGCTCAAGGTGCTGGAAGTGCAGGGGTTGACAGAGTCTTCCCTGGGCGATGTGGTGAAGGAAGCAGCGAAGGAAGAGGGTGTGGACGTGCAGACCGACCGCGAGCCGGAACAGAACCGCTTCATCCGCAGTGACCAGTACAGCTTCATCCGCAACGGGATTCCGGCGCTCGCGTTCAAGTTCGGCTATGAGTTCGGGTCGCCTGAGGAGAAGATCCGCCAGGAATGGGTCAAGACCGTGTATCACCGGCCTTCGGATGATTTGAATCAGCCGATCGACAAAGAGTCCGCCGCGAAGTTCGACCGGATCATCTTCGGGCTGATGAAGCGCGTGGCGGATGACCCCGCGCGGCCGAAGTGGAAGGACGACAGCTTCTTCAAGCGGTTCGCGAAGTAGAGAGCGGGGTTAGTCGATCTCGTCGCCCGCGCGGGGCGTTTCGCCTCCGGGGCGGGTCAGGAAAGCGACTGCCTGCTCAGCATTGCCTTTCCCGCGCAGGGCTGCGAAATAGGTCTCTGCGGTCTGCATCGCGGAAATCTTCTCAGCGGCTGCCATTACGAGGAATTGATTCATGCTGGTGCCATCAGCCGCAGCTATCCGTTCGACTGCAGACTTCAAGGAGAGCGGCAGTCGCAAGGGGAATGTGGATACTTTGGGTGTCATTTCATCAACCTTTCAATTCGTCATCATTTTCAGCTTGCGTAATGCTTCCGAGGGCTTCCACAACTGGATTCCAAACTGCCCGGGGGCATTCCTGAAGTGGTTGTGATTGAACGTGACGATAGCATCCGCGCGACCGTTCACGGCTGCCTCGAGCACCATTTCATCTCCAGCATCCATCAATTGCGGACGCCACTGGTAGTGCACCTCAACCGGGATAATCACGTCAAAGATAGAGTCCAGAAGGTTGCGAACATCCCCTTCACCCGCGTTCGCGGCGAGTCGGTGCTCCGCCAGCGATACTATTATCCACTACAGGGGCACATCCACCTGCGTGAGAATCTCTTCAATCAGCCGTTCTCCCGCAGCAGAATCTGAGGCATTTCTACGGCTGGCCAGTCCGCGGGTGGAGGGCAGAATCCGGTGTCCGAAAACCTTCGGGGCCAGGAATTTCACATCGTCCGGCAGCACAAAGCCGCGTTCTTCCAGCAGGGCATTCGCCTGTGCCGCGCGGTAGAGGGCCTGGGAGCCGCGGGGACTGACGCCGAGGGAGATCGCATCGCTCTGCCTGGTTCGCTCCACAATGGCGAGCATGTAATCAATAACCGAATCCTCAACCGTAACCTGCGTCACGGCTTCCTGCAGCGCCAGTAACTCCTCCCGGGAGACAGCGGGGCCTAAGTGCTGTGCATGCCTCGCCTCGGGCTGGCGGATGACTTCGCGCTCGCTCGCCACGTCGGGATAACCAATGCGCAACCGCACCAGAAAGCGGTCCAACTGCGATTCCGGCAGTGGGTAAGTGCCGTGATGGTCAGAGGGGTTCTGCGTCGCAATCACCATGAAGGGATCGGGCAGCGGCAGGGTTTGGCCTTCCACCGTCACCTGTGACTCATTCATGGCTTCCAGCAGCGCGGATTGCGTCTTTGGGGTGCTGCGGTTGATTTCGTCGGCAAGCAGGAAGTTCGCGAAGACGGGTCCAGGTTTGAACTCGAACTGTTCGGTATGCGAGCTGAAAACAGTGACGCCGAGAACATCCGACGGCAGCAAATCCGATGTGAACTGCAAACGATGAAAGCTGCCATCCACGGCTCCGGCGATGGCTTGTGCGAGGGTGGTCTTCCCGACACCAGGCACGTCTTCGATGAGCAGATGCCCGCGGGCAAGCAGGCAGACCAGCGCCACGCGAACGGCCTCGGGCTTGCCGCGCAGCTTCAGGCTCACAGCGTCCGCTATGTGGCGGAGACGCGCGCTAAGTGCCGGATCGGGCGAAAACCGCGCCATGGGCGGGACAGTGGTCATGAAACCTCAGAATAACTGATTCGAAACTAACGTTTTTTGGACGACACGATTCCGGTGTTCAGGCCAATCATGCTCAAGCCGCCGAAATGCCGCGCGTGTTCGATCTTCATGCAGCGGTCCATCACCACTTCGAGTCCGGCTTCACGCGCGCGCTGTGCCGCGGCCTCGTGAATTACACCGAGCTGCATCCAGACCACCTTCGCCCCGATTTGAATCGATTCTTCGACAATGCCCGGCACGGCGCTGGGGTCGCGGAAGATATCGACGATATCCACGGGTCCGGGAATGGCCGTCAAGGATGGGTAGCACTTCTGGCCGAGGATTTCCTTTTCGCGCGGATTTACGGGGATCACTTCATAGCCGTGGGCCATGAGATAGATCGCGACGAAATGACTGGGCCGGTAAGGATTCGCCGAAAGGCCGACCATCGCCACGCGCTTGTACTGGCGCAAGATCCGCAGACGGTCCACTGCGGTGGTGGCAAAGGAACTGGTGTTGACCGGGGAGCTGCCGCTGACGCCATCCATCAGATTTGCGATGCCTCCAATGCCTGGTTGAGGTCCCAGAGAATGTCTTCCAGATCTTCGAGGCCGACGGAGAGGCGGATGAGGTCGTCGGAGACGCCGCCGGACATCTTCTCTTCGTCGCTAAGCTGCTGGTGGGTGGTGGAAGCCGGGTGGATGACCAGGCTCTTGGCGTCGCCGATGTTCGCGAGGTGCGAGAAGAGCTGCAGGGCTTCGATGAACTTGCGGCCCGCCTTCAGGCCGCCTTCGATACCGAAAGTGAGAATGGCCCCGCAGCCGCGCGGCAGATATTGCTGGGCGATGGCATGATAAGGGCTCGAGCCCAGGCCAGGGTAGCGGACCCAGCGGACGAGCGGGTGTGACGTGAGAAATTCTGCAACGGCCATCGCATGACGGGAGTGCTTTTCCATGCGCATGGGCAGCGTCTCAATGCCCTGCAGCAGCAGGAAAGCGTTGAACGGGCTGAGTGCGGGGCCGAAATCGCGCAGGCCTTCCACGCGGGATTTCATGATGAAAGCGAAATCGCCAAAGGTTTCGTAGAAGCGTATGCCGTGGTAGCCCTTGCTGGGCTCAAGAAGCTGCGGGAAAGCACCCTTGTCCCAGGGAAACTTGCCGCTGTCGATGATCACGCCGCCAATCGAAGTGCCGTGGCCACCGAGGAACTTCGTGGCGGATTCGACGACGATATCGGCACCGTGTTCGATGGGGCGGCACAGGTAGGGCGAGGCGAAGGTGTTATCGATCATGAGGGGAATGTTGGCCTCATGCGCGATTTTGGCGACGGCTGCGATGTCCAGCACGTTCATCCGCGGGTTGGCGATAGTTTCGCCGTAAAGAACTTTGGTCTTCGGGGTGATGGCGCGGCGGAAGTTCTCCGGGTCATCAGGCTCCACGAAGGTGGTGTTGATGCCGAGGCGGCGCAGGGAGATATCGAACTGTGTGTAGGTGCCGCCGTAAAGTGTGGCGGCCGCAACGATCTCGTCACCGGCTTCCAGCAGGCTGGCGAGCGCGATGAACTGCGCGGCCTGCCCCGAGGCTGTGGCCAGGGCACCCACGCCGCGTTCGAGCGAGGCAACGCGCTCTTCGAACACTGCGGTGGTGGGGTTCATCAACCGCGTGTAGATGTGGCCGAAGCGCTGCAGGTTGAAAAGGTTGGCCGCGTGTTCGGTGTCGTCGAAGACGTAGGAAGTGGTTTGGAAAATCGGGACGGCGCGGGCACCTGTTTCGGCGTCAGGGCGCTGCCCGGCGTGGAGTGCGCGGGTGGCGAAACCCCAAGCCCGGTCTTTCTGCTGGTGAGCCATGAAACTACTACGTTAGCAGCGGTCCGCAAACTCCAGGCTGTCCACGCCAAGATAATCGGACTTGTTGTGGGTGAGAAGCGGGGTTTGGTACAGCAGCGCAGTGGCAGCGACCCAAGCGTCAGCGGTTTGAATCGGTCTCCCCGCGCGCCGCGCGGAAGTCATCGCAATGGCCCATTTCACGGCGAGATCGTGAGTGTACGGCACCACTACGAATCGCGCAATGAATAGCCGCATCCACTCTGTCCGCTTACTGCCCCAGTTTGCGGTTAATGACCAGCGCTCCAACTCAGCAACGGTCATGAAGGAAATGATGGAACTATGCCCCGAAAGGTACGGCAGATAGAGGCTCGCACGTGAATCTTGTTTGAACAGAAAAGAAACGACGTCGGTATCGACAACGAAAGGCTTCATGCAGCGGGGTCAGACTGCTTTCTGCCGCGCCACTCATAGAGCGCATTGAGGAAAGCATCTGGCGATTCATCATCCGGCCAAAAGTTGCCCAGAAGATCACGCGGATCCTGGGGAAGTTTCACCCCCTGCGCCACGGCCAGTTCTTCAATCGACGGGTGGCCGCTGCGCAAATACTTCTGGTTCAAATCTTCTATCGGGTCCACCATCGCCCCTCCAGTATAGCTATTTTGCCGGCGCCACTGATTCCCGCGCCACCTTCGCCGCCTTCGCTTCCGATAGATTCACGTTATGCGCTTCCAGGGTTAGCCCCAGCGTCTGATCGAGGCTTGTCCGGGCATTCTGATAACTGACCAGCGCTGCCAGTTCATTCGATTTCGCCGTCACAAGATCGCGCTGCTGCACGAGCACGTTATAGGGCGTCGATTCCCCCAACTTATACTTCTCCTGCTCAGCGGTCAGTAACTGCTCAGAGAGGATGCGGTTCTCCTTCGCGGCATCATACCGGACTCTCGCCTGCTTCAACGCAACAATAGAATTCGAGATATCCACCTGCGCTTGCTTCAGCGCCTTCTGATAACTCAATTCCTGCTGACGGGTCTGTAACTGGTCGATCCCAAGATCCGCCTGCGCCTGGCGGTTATTCACATTCGCGCTGAAGAATGCCCCCACACTTTCCGTGGGGAAGTTGCGCCGGAAGACTTGTCCCAGCGCGGTGCCGAGTCCACCCACGAAGTAAGCGTCCGGCGGACTTTGCCCCTTTACCACGCGCGCTGTTCCTCCCAGACCGGACTGGCTCAACGTCGTAAAAGCCAGCAGCGTGGGTTTGATGCCATTCGCTGTGCCAAGTCCAGAGACATCATTCACGTGCAGGTTTTCTTTCGAGGCAAGCAAGTCCGAACGGTTCTTATAGGCGGTCTCCACAAGCGTGCGCACGGGTTCCAGATCATCCTTCTCTGGAATCGAAATCTGGTCGAGAGGCACGATTTCGGCATTCACTGTGCCAGTGCGGCTGATGAGGTTCTTCAGAGTAATCTGCCGCTGGATGATCGCCGTCTGCGAATTGATCAGGTTCTGCTTCGCCTGTGCCACCTGGTTTTCCGAAGAAGGAATATCCGCGGCGGCGAGAGCACCCAGTTCCAGGCGCTGTTTGTTTTCATCGAGAAATGTCTTGGCGGTGCTGAAGGCAGCGTCCTTGGCCTTCAGGTCATCATAGGCGGAAGCCAGTGACCAATAAGCATTCACCACGTTGTTCACCACCGTGGTGACCTGCGTGTGAAAGTTGAGATCGTTCATCCCTAAATTCAGCCGGGCTACTTCGATGTTGCGCTCATTCAGACGCTTGCCGAAGCCCTGCAAAAGGTTCTGGCGCACGGAGAGAGAAACGCTGGTGCCGTAAGAAGGATTCAAAACGTCTGTCGGCGCGTTTTCATTAAGATAGCGGTTGCTGTAACTCAGTGTGGCGCTGCCGCCGGTGACCAAACCTTGCTGGATGGAAGCCGAGTAAGCGCGCTGATTCTGCACCAGCACAGAGCCAGCCTGCGTGGAGTTGGCCTGGGGCAGGCTTTTGTGCGAGAACGTGGTGGATTCCTGCACCACCGGATCATACGTCTGCACCGTGGGTCCCACCTGAGAGATGGTGGTGCCAC
This sequence comes from uncultured Acidobacteriia bacterium, assembly GCA_903923395.1. GTDB lineage: Bacteria > Acidobacteriota > Terriglobia > Bryobacterales > Bryobacteraceae > BOG-234. The sequence goes on along the minus strand of CAIXXM010000089.1, from coordinate 20,344 downwards.
CGCCGCCAGCGCCACCACCGTTGCCGCCGCCACCGGAAACTCCGGCTGCGGCCTGGCTGCCGAGCACGCCCTGGCCGCTGGTCACGCCGGATACCTGCGACGAACCGCTGGGAACACCGGGCAGGGAACCACCCGCTTCGGCGCGGCGAAGTCGCCACGTCAGAGTGCTCTCCGAATAACGGGACACTTCCAGGTCAACGTTGTTCTCGAGTGCGAGCGCAATGGCATCCTGCAGCGTGAGATATAACTTGCCGCCTTTTACCAGGGCTGCGATGCGTGTGGAATCGGCCACGCGCGTGGGAGGCACCACCGGTGGACGGTAGGGTTGTACCGCTTTCGATCCGGCAGGCATTTCCGGCGCGATCCCCTGCTGCTGCGCAAAGGTGAATGGCGCAGCGAGCGCGTAACAGAGCAGGCCGGCAATCAGGGGTTTCATTAGCGGCCTCCCCGGGGTGCAGCTGCGGGAATTGCGGATGGCGCCGCTTTCACCTTGCCCTGCGCGGCCTCATCCATGGTGATGTGGTGCTCATCCAAAGTCGTGCCCAGAGCGAGTTCCAGAGAGATCTTCTGGTGTGTGTAATTCGCCATCGCCTGCACCTCTGAGTTCTGCGCGTTGGCGAGATCCCGCTGGTCCTGAATGACCTGATAGGCAGTGGAAGCCCCGAGTGCGTACCGTTTGGAATCCGCATCCAGAGTCTGCTCAGAGAGCACCCGCGCCTGCACAGACGACTCATACCGGGCGCGCGCCTGTTGCAGACCAATCACTGCATTCTGTACATCCACACGGACTTGGTTTTCCTGCTTCTTCAAGCTCAGTTCGTTCTGCCGGATTTCGAGCAGGCTGGTCACATAATCCGATTGCGCGGCGCGGTTGCGCAGCGGGATATTCAGTGAGAAGCCAGCCGAATAGTTCGGGTAATTGCGGCGGAAGATCTGCGCCAGCAGGTTGCTGTAGCCGCCGGAAAGATAGGGCAGTCCGCCCTGGATTGCGCCCAGCGTGGTCAGGTCGCCTGTCAAACCGTTATTGGTCAGTTCGGCGAAGGCGGAGAGCGTCGGCTTCAAGCCATTCTTGATGCCCACGAGATTCGTGTTGTTGCTCTTCAGGTTGAGCCGGGCCTGTTCCAGTTCAATGCGGGTCTGCATGGCCGCGGCCACCAGTTCTTCCACCGGGCGGATGTCGTCCTGCGCCGGCAATACAATGTTTTCGAGCGGGATGATGCGGACGTCCGCGAGATCCGTCGTCGCAACACCGGTGCGGCTGAGCGCATTCCTGAGCACAGTCTCCTGTTGCAGCAGGTTGGTTTCTGAGATCACCAGATCCTGTTTGGCGGCGTACAGCTGGCTCTTGGCGCGGGTAATTTCGATGGGAGCCAGGGAACCCAGATCCACCTGCTTCTGGTTGTCTTCAAGCAGTTGTTGCGCGGCAGCCACGGCCTTTTGGCGGGCCTTGAGATCCACGTTGAAGCTGACCAGGTCCCAGTAGAGGTTGAGCACGGCAGCAACAGTCGTCACCACCTGCTGCTTCAATTGCAGGTCAGTGACCTTGAGGTTGTTCTTCTGCACCAGGATGTTGCGCGTATTGACCGCGCGCCCGAAGCCCTGCAGCAGGTTCTGGGTCAACTGGAGATCCAGGTTGCCGGTAGTGTAGGGGTTCAGGCTGTAGAACGAGCTGTTCACCGCCGTGTGGGAACTCGAATAGCTCAGCTGCGCATTCAGGCCGAAATCCCAGTTCTGCGAATACTGCGCCTGGTAGCTGCGCGTGTTGATCTGCAGCGAAGTGGTGCCGGTCAGCACGGTGTTGCTCTGCGGGCTGGTGGCATGCTGGAATTGCGCGAAGAAAGAGAAGTTCGGGTCAAGCGAGGCGATGCTGGGTCCCAGCTGTGTGATGATGCCGCCGCCGGACGAAACGCCGCCGGAAGAGCCGCCCGTGCCGCCGGAGTTCGTGCTCACACCGGTGAGGCTGACGCTGGTGGGTCCTGCCTGCACGCCGGTACCGACGTTGCGGAGAATGCCGCCCGCCTGTGCACGCCGCAGCACTTCCCGCGCCAGCAGCGGAGCGTAGCGCTGCACTTCCACATCGATATTGTTCTCAATCGCCAGTGCGACAACGTCCTGAGAGGAAAGATACAGGTTTCCGCCCTTGATGAGGGAATCAAAACGCGACGTATTGGCGAGGTGAATCTCCGGTACGCTCCTTGTCTTGTAGGGGTTAAGGAGCTTGGAGAAGCGGCCCGGCGTAGGGTCATCAATCCGGATTGAGCTCTGCGCACCCGCAGGGGGGGCTGCAAGCAGGCAGACCAGAGAAAGGGCGGACACACTCCGGACAATCCGGTCGCGCAACAGTATCACCATCATCTACCTACGTTACGCGACAGCTTTGATTCGGGTTCGAAAAAGATGCCGGGTTTATGTCCCGGCGGTTTCGTGATAATGCGCTGTGATCTTGCGGGCTGCGGCTTTTCCAACCCTTTTTGCCAGCTCCTCCTCACTCGCCTGCCGCACCAGAATGGAACTGCCGAACTCTTTGAGCAGCTTGTTGCGGGTCACTTCACCGATCCCCGGAATCTGGTCGAGTTCACTGGTCAAGGTGCGTGCATTGCGCCGCGTACGGTGGAAAGTGACGGCAAAACGGTGCGCCTCATCACGGATGGTTTGGATTAAGTGCAGGATGGGCGAATAGCGGTCCAGAACGACGGGCTCATTCTCCTGGCCCAGCACGTAAATGATTTCCTCGCGTTTGGCGATGGAGGCCAGCGGCTGGTTGATGATGCCGATTTGTTCCAGCGCCGCCGCCGCAGCATGCAACTGGCCCAGGCCGCCGTCGATCAGCACCAGTCCGGGAAACTCCGCGCCCTCTTCCTGCAGACGGCTGTAGCGGCGTGTCACCACTTCATCCATGCTGGCGAAATCGTTGTTGCCAACCACGGTCTTGATGATGAACTTGCGGTAATCCGCCTTTTTCATCTTGCCGTCTTCCCAAACCACCATGCTGGCCACTTTTTCCGTGCCCTGGATGTGGGAAATGTCGAAACACTCAATGCGCCGTGGTGCTTCCGGCAGATTGAGGGCCTCCTGTAAAGCCTCCTGGATCGCCGTGGAAGAGGGCTTCAACACCCGGAAGCGGGCGTCAAAGCTGTGCTTCGCGTTGGTTTGCACCAGATTGAGCATGGCCTTCTTCTGGCCGCGATGCGGCGTGTGGATTTCCACTTTGCGCTGCTTCTTCTCCGTAAGCAGTTCTTCCAGAACTTCGGCATCTTCGAACTCAATCGGCACATGGATCACGGCCGGGACGAACTGCTGGTCCAGGTAAATTTGCAACAGCAGGGAGGAGAAGAATTCGGGCGGGTTGAACTCCACCTGGTCTTCCCAGAAGAACTCGCGGCGGTCCACAATCTGGCCGTTGCGGAGGTGAAAGAGATTCACCGCGACCAGAGGAGGCTCGGCGTAGATGCCGAAGATATCGGCATCGTCCCCTGAAGCCGCGGCCATCTTCTGGCGCTGGTCGAGTTCATCGACGGTGTTGATGAGATCCCGCAGTCCGGCGGCTTCCTCAAAACGCATATCCTCCGCGGCTTCTTCCATGCGGGCGCGGAGTTCATCGGAGAGCGATGAGAGTTTGCCATCCAAGAACAGGCGGACGCGCCGGACGGCATCGGCAAAAGCTTCCGGCGTGGTGAGGCCTTCCACACACGGGCCCAGGCAGCGGTGAATGTGGTACTGCAGGCACGGCTTCGGGTGGTAGCGGTTCAGGTCCACCTTGCACGAAGGGACCAGGAAATGCCGGTGAATGAAGTGGACCAGCCGGTGGGCCAGATTGCCGGGGAAGTAGGGGCCGTAATAGGTGCCGCCATCCTTGCGCAACCGGCGTGTGACGAAAACTCTGGGGTAGCGTTCCTTGGTGACCTTCACGTAAGGGTACGTCTTGTCGTCACGAAGCAGCACGTTGAAGCGCGGCTTGTATTGCTTGATGAGGTTGTTCTCAAGAGCGAGAGCTTCTTTCTCGTTCTCCACCACGATGTAGTCGATATCGACGGCTTCATCGATCAGCGTGCCGGTCTTGGCCTCCGCCAGGCGGTCTTCATTGAAGTAGCTGCGGACGCGGGCGCGCAGACTCTTGGCCTTGCCGACGTAGATGACGCGGTCGGCGGGGTCCTTGTAGAGGTACACTCCGGGTTCGGTGGGGAGAAGAGCGGCTTTGGCCTTGAGGGCCAGGTGTGCGGCTTCGCGGGAGAGCAATATACTTATAGAATGTCACGCGTGGTCTGGACGATTGCATTAGTTCTTGCCGCAGACGGCTGTTGGGCGGCCCAGGAAAAGCCGGTCCAAAAACCGGCGCAGCAGCAACAGGAAGAACTGCCCCCCGAAGAAAATGACGCAGCGAAGCCGAAGGTCTACAGCTTCAATCCGCTGCAGTCGCAGAAAGATGTCAAGGTGGGGGATTTCTATCTCAAGTCCAAGCGCGATGCCCGCGCGGCAGCCAACCGGTACCGTGAGGCAACCCATTGGAACGAAGGCAATGCGGAAGCCTGGTTGAAGCTCGGGGACATGGATTCCCGTGCTGATGTGGGCAACCGGGCGGAGGCGAAGCAGGCCTACCAGAAGTATCTGGAACTGGCTCCGGATGCCAAGAACGCCGCGGAAGTGAAGAAGAAGCTGGAAAAACTGTAGCTCTATTCCATTACTGCTGCTGTTTTGGTTCGCTTCGTCGCCGGTATCGCCGTTTCCGCACCGTTCCCCGGTAATTGCGCATTCCGGAATGGTATGGATAACACCACTTCACGGATCAGGGTTCTGGCACCCAGCTTATCTTTGTCCAGCGACTGGGAGATCTTCTGGATCGTGCACTGATCCCCATCCTGCAAGCTTCTTCCCAGCGCATAGCCAAGCACCTTTGCAGTAATGTTTCGTACAAAATCATCTTTGCGGTTCACGATGACTTTGCGCAGTTCCACCGGGCCGTTGAACTTTTCACCGGAGGGCATGGTGGCTGAGGCGTCGATGGGTTTTCCGTTGTCCTGTTCGCGCCAGCGCCCCATTTGATCGAAGTTTTCGAGTCCAAGGCCGATGGGGTCGATCAGGTTATGGCACGTCGCGCAATGGGCGTTGGCGCGGTGCCGTTCCAGTTTCTCGCGCACCGTCAGCTTTTCGCCCTTCTTCGCGGAGGCTGCCAGTGGTGGTACGTCGGGCGGCGGCGGTGGCACCGTCACGCCGAGAATGTTCTCGAGGACCCAGGCACCGCGCAGCACCGGGCTGGTCTCGCGCTCATGGGAAGTCATGGCCAGGACGGAACCAAGGCCGAACACGCCGCCGCGCCTGTCATCGGGCCACTCGACGCGCTGGAAGTCCGCCTTGATTCCCTGCACCTTGCTTTCCAACTGGTAGAACTTCACCAGCTTGTCGGTGAGGAAACTATACTTGGCATCGACCAAATCGAGAAGCGGCCGGTTTTCGGAGAGCATGTAATGGAACAGCAGCACGGGTTCCTGCCGCAGGTCGGCCGCGACTTCCGGGGAGTAGAAGTCCTTCAGTTCGTTCAAGGCAGGCACCACGCGGAAGCCAACGTCCTTCGTGCCCAGCCACTGGCCGATGAAAGTTTCGGCGAAGACACGGGAGCGGGGATCATCGAGCATGCGGTCCACTTGCGCGGAGAGTATTTTGGGGTCCTGCAACTTGCCGGCATCGGCCAGCAGGGAGAGTTCGGCATCTGGCGCGGTTGACCAGAGGAAGTACGAGAGCCGTGCAGCGACTTCATGCGAAGTAAGTGCGTGCAGGCCCGGTTTCACGGGCGGGGTTTCGATCCGGAAGAGGAATTTCGGGGAAACCAGAACACCGCGCAGGGCCAGTTTCACTCGGTCTTCGAAAGGGTCGCCACGCTCCGCGGCGCGGTTATAGAGCTTCATGTAGAGTTCGACTTCACCGGGGTCCACAGGGCGCCGGTAAGCCTGGCGCAGGAACTTCGCCAGTAACTGCCGAGCGGCTCTTCCTGGGTCAATCGGGGCCTGGCCCGGTTCCATGCCGAAGAGCCTCTGGTGGAGCATCTTCTGCTCCGGGCTGGGCTCCGGGCGCCGCTCCATGAGTTCCGCCTGCACGATCGTAAACGGGTCTTTGTTGGCAACCAGGCTGATCACATGCGAACCGCGGGTCAGCTTTATCGTGCGTCCGTTGCCTGTGGTGCCCGGGCCTTCATAACGCGGATAAGTGAAGTTCTGCAGAACGCGCCCATCCACGCGGAACTCTGATGAGTTCGGTGCGGTGCGCGGGACCTCTATCGTCAGGTTGAATTGATAACTTCCCTCGGTCGTAATCGTAACTGGCATGGTTACTTCTTCGCCGGAGGGTACAAGCCGTCTGGTCGATTTCACGATGGTGCTCTTCGCATCCGGTTTGGCGGGAAGCATTTCCGAGCCGCTGAAGCCTTTCACCAGGGGCGGAGAAATCACGACCTTATCGAGAATGAACTGTGCCGCCTGCATGTAGCGCTCCATCAGCAGCGGGGCCACGTACAACGTCTCGCCGACCGTGTCAAAGCCCTCACCACCGGTGCCGTCTTCCGGGAAGAGATCGGTCGGGTCGAGATCCACGCCGAGCAGGTCGCGGACGGTGTTGTGATACTCGCGGCGGTTGAGTCGTCGGGTCTGCACTGCACCGGCGAAGTCCTGCCCGCTGCAGGCGGTGCGCTTCAGGTCCTGTTCCAGCCAGCTTGCGACCAGCATACGGTCCTGTTCGGCAAGCTTTGATTTTCCCGGCGGCATGGTGCGGTTTCGCAGTTGCGCTGCGACATTCCGGAACAGCCCGCGCTTTGCCTCCACATCCCTGGCCGATTGTGCGGTCAGGAAGTTGACCGGGCCCTTGCCGCCGGTGCCGCTGTGACAAGGCGTACAGTTCTGTTCCAATACCGGGCGCACTTTTGTTGCATAGTCATCCGGAGCGGGCGCTGCCCTTCGCGCCGTTTGGGCTGAACCGGCCTGCAATAAGAGGAAAAGGTACGCGGGAGCTGCAAGGATACGCACACAAGCACCTTAACCCGGAAGTGCACCGTGCCGCAATCTGCGCTAGCCTAAGACGTATGTTCCAGCCGATTTCCCGCAGAACTTTGCTACGCGGCGCGGGTGCCGCGATGTCGCTCCCGTGGCTCGAAATCATGGCGAAGGCCGCCGGCCAGGACACCAAACTCTCTGAACCGCCGCTGCGCCTCGGTTTCCTGTTCATGCCCAATGGTGTGCGCCCGGACTATTGGACCCCCAAGGGCGATGGCGAAGACTACGAAATCACGCCGCACCTGGAGCCTTTGAAAGCCTTCAAGAAGGATTTCATTCTGCTGGAGAACTTGTATAACAAGAACGCGCTGGGCCGCAATGGTCACTGGCCCAAGATTCCAGCCTGGCTTTCGGGCGGCTATGTGCAGCGTTCCAATGGCAAGGATCTGGATAGCGGCGGTACGTCAGTCGATCAGGCGATTGCGGAAAAGATCGGCGAACGCACGCCTCTGCCTACGTTTGAATTGGGCATCGATGCACCGCGCACAGGAATCGATAACGCGGGCGGCGGCTTTCCCCGTTTGCTCGGCTCTTTCGTCTCCTGGCGCGACCCGCATACGCCGGTGGTGAAGGAAATTGTTCCGCAACTGGCGTTTGACCGGATCTATCGCGGCGGCGCGAAGCCTGTCTTTGCCGCGGCGAACAGCTCTGCCGTTTTGCAATCCCTGCAGCGCGATGACACCAGCATTCTCGATATCGTGAAGGAAGATGCCGATAAGCTTCGCGGCAAGGCCAGTTCGCTTGACAAGGTGAAGCTCGACGAGTACTTCGAATCCGTGCGCAATGTAGAGACCCGCATGGAGGCTTCGATGAAGCCGCAGAAGCGCTGGGTCAATCAGGGCAAGGCTCCGCTGGACCGTCCAGCAGCCGGGATTCCCACCTCTCATCAAGAGCATGTCCGCCTGATGCTCGACATTATGGTGCTGGCCTACTGGACTGACACCACTCGCATTGCCACCTTCATGTTTGGTGACGCGCAGAGTGGCCAGGATTTCTCATTCCTGCCGGGTGTTCACGGCAGTTTCCACGGCATCTCGCACCACCTCAATGAAGAGCCGCGGCGTGTCCAGTACGAGAAGATCATCAACTGGCACACGGAGCAGGTGGCTTACTTCCTGAACCGGGTGAAGAATCTGGATGAGGGCGGGACGTCACTGCTCGATAACTCGATGTTTCTGTTCGGTTCCACTTTGAAGGATGGCAACCGTCATGATGCAGAGAATCTGCCGCTGCTGCTGGCGGGCCGGGGGAAGGGCGCGTTGCGTCCGGGACGCCGTCTGCGCGCGCCGGAAAAGACGCCGCTCTGCAATCTGCATTTGTCGCTGATGAACAAGATGGGCGTGGAGGCGACGAAGTTCGGGGATAGCACCGGTCCGCTGCAGGGCTTGGTGTAGAGGTTATTCGCGCTTCTTGCCGATCATGAGTGAAAGCATCACTCGAGCCGAGCCGGGTCCAGTTCCGGGTATTGTCGTAGTCCGCAAAGTGCCGGACTTCCTGGAGTCTCGAAAACGACTCGGCAACTTCGCGAAGTCCCGGGCGTATTCCCAGCTGCGGGTTACTCCAACCAGGCCAGGAGCCGCGCGTCATCCCGCGGGCAATTTCCTTCATTTGTTCGTGTTTGAAGCACCGTTCCAGACCACGTTGGACCGTCGTTGATCCGGTCCACTGGCTTGCCGCAGCCTGCACCAGTAAGTGGAAGAGCGCATAGTATGAAGTTGATATGGAGCGCCGGAGCCAAGCCTGGTCGGGGTCTGACACCGCTGGGCTCGCAAGGTGGCCGGCCAGCAGCAGAAGTTCATCGGCTATGGCCATTCCGGTTCTTGCAGTCGATCCTGTTCGCTTTGGGTCCGGAATCGGAAATAGGCCATCTCTTCCAATTCCCTTAATCGGAGGCCATCCATGAGTTCATCCGTGATCCGGAGCATGACTTTTCCGCTGGCCGGGCCGCTGACGCTGTCGTCCAGCAAGACACGGAAGAATATTGCGGGATCACCGCTCCAGTCATAGCCGAAGTGGTAGTTGATCCCAAGGACCTCACCACGGAGTTTGTCCGCCATTTCGCGGACGCCTTCGTCGAGGTTGGTGAGTTGGGCCGTCATCTGTTTTCAGGATAACGGAACTTCGCGTCCCATTTTGGCACCGGATCTTTCCGGCTGTGATACCGTGCAAAGCGGATATGAACCGCCGGGAATTTCTCAGTCTTACTGCTGGCCTTGCCACCGCTTCCGCTGCCACGCCGGCGCGGCCCAACGTCCTCATGATCGGCGTGGATGACATGAATGACTGGGTGGGTTATCTCGGTGGCTACCCTGGTGTGCGCACGCCGAATATTGACCGCCTGGCCGCGCTTGGTGTTCCTTTCACAAACGCCCACTGTGCCGCGCCGGTTTGCAATCCTTCCCGCACCGCGCTCTTTACCGGGAAGCGGCCCTCCACCACCGGTGTTTACGATAACGAACAGTACTGGCGGCCCGCGCTGCCCGGCACTCTGACGCTGCCGGAATACTTCCGCAAAAATGGCTACTATGCTGCGGGTGCCGGGAAGGTGCTGCATCATGTTGCCGGCTTCAACCCGCCGGACCAGTGGGATGAATTCCAGATGCAGGTGTTTGATGACCCCTGGTACCGCCGTACCGAATGGTATCCCTGGGTCAAGAAAGAGCCCATGCCGGCGGGCTATCCCTATAACGGCATCAAGAATTTCCAGGGCGAGTTTGACTGGGGTGTTCTGCCGAAGACCGAAGCAGAATATGGCGACATGCGCGCCGTGGACTGGGCCGGTAAATTCCTCAAGCAGGACCACAAGAAGCCATTCTTTGCATGTGTTGGCCTCTGGCATCCGCACATTCCGATGTTCGCGCCCAAAGAGTATTTCGATATGTACCCGAAGGACAAGGTGCAGTTGCCCATCGTCCCGGAGGATGACCTGGCCGACGTTCCCGCGCAGGGTAAGGTCTTCGCCGCCGCCCGCCGTGATGAATTCGAAACCATCGTCAAAGATGGCAAGTGGCGCGATATGGTGCAGGCTTATCTGGCTTGTATTACTTTTGCCGATGCCATGGTGGGGCACATACTGGATTTCCTCGAAAGCAGTAAGTATGCGAAGAACACGATCGTCGTCTTCTGGTCAGATAATGGCTGGCATTTGGGGGAGAAGCGGCATGTGCACAAATCCACGTTGTGGCAGCGCTCGACGCACGTGCCTCTGATCATCAAGGATGTCCATCCCCGGCAGGCGGGTCGTGTCCGTGTACAGCCAGTGAGTTTGGTGGATCTTTATCCGACACTGACCGAACTGTGCGGCTTGCCGAAGAATACGGCAAATGACGGACAGTCACTGAAACCACTGCTCGACAACCGGTTGGCTTCGCATCCGCCGGTGGTGACCACTTACTGGCCGGATAACCACTCCGTGCGCGACGAGCGCTGGAGATACACGAGATACAAGGACGGCAGCGAAGAACTCTTCGATGAGGTTGCCGAAAAGAACGAATTCCATAACCTTGCGGGCAATCCAAAGTACGCCGCAGAGAAGCAGCGACTGGCAAAGTTCATGCCCGCCAGGAGCGCCGCCCCGGTGCCGGAGCGTTCTACAATCGACTTCGACTACAAGACCTACACCTACAAAAAGAAACCATAAAGAATCGGTGCCTGGCACCGATTCTTTATGGTTGGTTTATTGGTTAGGCGAAGGCGTTGCGCATCAGATCGAGGCTCTTCGCGACGGCAGTTTCCGGGGCTTCTTTGCCCTCAAACTCCAGCGAAACATAGCCTTTGTAGCCGTTCTTCCTGAGCATTCCCGCGATCCGCTTGTAATCGAGATTCAGCGTGTAGTACTCCCCGCCGCCGAAGTACGTCTTGAAATGCACATACGCGGCATGCGGTGCCAGCTTTTCCAACTCAGGATAAGGATCATCCGGGAAGTTGCCGATATCCAGATTCAGCCCCAGCCAGGGAGAGTTCACGCCCGCGATGATCTTCAGTACGTTCTCCGTCTTCAGAGTTACACCCCAGTGATTTTCCAGTACCATCATCACGCCCGCCTTCTCGGCTGCCGGGATGCAGGCTTTGATCGAATCAATGCACCATTGCAGCGCATCCTCATCGGTGTAGCCGGGGATCGGCGGTTCATTGCCCTTCACTTTCATGAGGTCATCGAACAGCCGGATGGTCCGCCATCGGCCGGAATTGATCCGCACGCCGGGGCAGCCCAGTTTCCCGGCCAGTTCAATGCCATAAAGGGTCTGCCGGATGGCCTGGCCGCGCTCATCGGCCCAGGGCGAAACGAAGTCCTGGTGGATGGAAAACATCACCGGCGAAATCCCGTTTAGCAGCGCCCGCCGCTTCAGTTGATTGAGGAACGCGGGTGATTCATCCGTCATCTGGCGGTGCAGAATCTCCACGCCGTCAAAGCCCAGGCTGGCGGCATGGTCGATGACCTTCTCCATCGGATAGCGTTCTTTCGTGAAGTGCCAGTAGGAATAGCTCGAAACAGCAAAGCGGGGAGCGGTTTTCACCGTCTGAGCGGGTGCGGCGGAGGCGAGCAGCGCGCCGGTGCCGCCAAGCAGCAATCCGCGCCGGGAAACGTCATTCGTCATGTTCCGTCCATTTTACGCGCAAGCGTTCCGTCCCGCTCCAGAGTTCTTCCCCTTAAACGCTAAAACCCGATACAATCATTGGATTCCCATGCGGACTCTGCTCGCCTTCCTGATCCCTCTGACCGCGCAAATCGTTGCGGCGCAGTCCTTTGAGAAGGACGTACAGCCGATATTCAAGACCAAGTGCATCGCCTGCCACGGGGAAGTTCCCCAGGGCAAGCTGGACCTGCGCACACCCGACGCTGTGCTCAAGGGCGGTGCCGCTGGTGCCGTGATCGTACCCGGGAATTCCGCCAAGAGCCTGCTCCTCGACAAGATCGTCACCCGCCAGATGCCGCCTGGCAAGAACAAGCTGAGTGATGCCGAAATTGACGTGATCCGCCATTGGGTGGATACCGGCATCCAGGCGCCCGCGGTCATCCTGCCTGAGGTTCCGAAAGAGCGTGAGGTGCTCGCGGTGCTGCAGGTTCGCTGCATGGTTTGCCACGGCGGTTTGAAGCAGCAGGGCGGTCTCGACCTCCGCACCATGGCCTCGCGCTTGAAGGGCGGTAAATCCGGCCCGGCGCTCGTCCCCGGCAAACCGGAAGCAAGTCTGATGTACAGCCGCGTTGCCAATGGCACGATGCCCCCGGCTGCCATGGCGAAGGATCTCGCGGTGGAACTCCCCACGGATGCCGAAACCGAACTGATCAAGAAGTGGATTGCCGCCGGAGCGCCCGGCCCGGAACCTGACGCGAAGCCTGCTCCGATGGTGAGTGAAAGTGACCGGAAGTTCTGGTCTTTCCAGCCTCCCGTCCGTCCGGCGGTTCCGGCAGTCAAGAATGCGGCACTGGTGCAAAATCCCATTGATGCCTTTCTGCTCCAGAAGCTGGAAGCAAAGAACCTGACGTATTCGAAGGAAGCCAGCCGTTTGGCACTGCTTCGCCGCGTGACTCTGGATTTGACCGGAATGACGCCGACTCCGGCGGAGATCGAAGCCTTCCAGAAGGACACCGCGCCCGGTGCTTACGAACGCCTGGTGGACCGTCTTCTGGCCAGCCCGAAATATGGCGAGCGCTGGGGCCAGCACTGGCTGGATCTCGCGGGCTACGCCGATTCTGAAGGCTTTGGGCAGGATGATTCCGTTCGCCCTTTTGCCTGGCGCTATCGCGACTACGTCATCCGTTCTTTGAATGCAGACAAGCCCTACGACAAGTTCATCACCGAACAGATCGCTGGCGATGAGCTCTCGAATGACTGGAAGCAGTTGAAGAGCACGGCTCCGCCGGAGGTCATTGACCGCCTCGCCGCGACGGGCTTCCTGCGCGAGACGCCGGACCAGACAAACTCCAACGAACGCGCCCTCATTGCCGAACGCATGAATGTGGTGGCGGATGAAGTGGAGGTGCTCGCCTCCTCCACCATGGGCCTCACCATGGGTTGCGCCCGCTGCCACAACCATAAGTACGATCCGATTCCGCAGCGGGATTACTACTCGTTGAGTGCCATCCTCCAAGCGGCCTATAACCCCTATGAGTGGAAGGCCCCGCGCGACCGGGAATACAAGCTGGCCCTCGAATCGGAACGGAAGGCTGTGGAAGAGAACAACGCGCCGCTGCAAGCCGAGATCAAGAAACTGCAGGCGCAACTGGATGCCATCGCCGAGACCTTCCGCAAGCCGGAGGACAAGGGCAACACGAAGGACCTGCAGAAGAAATATCCGGCACTGGCCACCAAGACCAAGCAGCTGGATACAGACATCCAAAACCTGCGCAATAAGCTGAAGCCTGCGCCGCACGTCCGCATTCTGACGGATAACGAAGTCCCGTCTGTCAGCTATCTGCTGAAGCGTGGTGATCCGGTGAGCTTTGGGGAGCCCGTGCAGCCCAACGTTCCCGCCGTATTGCAAAATGCCGCATTGAAGCCCTATGACCCGAAGCCGCCGTTTGCAGGTGCTTCCGGACGCCGCCTCGCGCTGGCGCAGTGGATGACCCAGCCGAACCACCCGTTGACTGCGCGTGTTGCCGTCAATCAGATTTGGTCCCGCCACTTTGGCCGCGGCATTGTTGCTTCTGTTTCCAACTTCGGGCGTTCCGGCGTTCCGCCCTCTCACCCGGAACTGCTCGACTGGCTCGCTACGGAATTCGTGCAGCAGGGCTGGAGCATGAAACAACTGCACCGTATGATTGTGACGTCGCAGGCCTACCGGCAATCGTCACAAGTGACGCCGGAGCTTCTGGCAGCGGACCCCGACAATGTTCTGTTATCGCGAATGAACCTGCGCCGCATGGATGGCGAAACGCTCTACGATTCGCTGCTGAACGTCACTGGCCGTCTGGATACGAAGATGTTCGGGGAGCCCGCTCCGGTGGATGTCCGGCCCGATAAGGAAGTGGTGGTGAAGGCCTCCGGCACTGGTTTCCGGCGAGCCATCTATGTTCTGCACCGCCGCCAGACGCCGGTTTCGCTGCTGGATGCTTTTGATCAGCCCGCCATGACGCCCAATTGCACGGAACGCCGGCGTTCGAACGTGGCCACACAGGCTCTGCACTTGATGAATGGCTCCATGTCCTGGGATCTTTCCCGCTTCATGGCCGGCCGCATCATTGACGAGGCCGGACCCGATCCAGTCAAACAGATCAACGCCGTGTATCTCCGCGCCTATGGCCGCAATCCTTCCGCCGGTGAGGTCAAGACCGGGCAGGAAGCCATTGCCGAATTTGCGAAGCAATGGCCAGCGCGCCTGGCGGCCGATAACTCTGACGCACCACGCACGACCAACGCGGCTTGGCTTGCACTGGCCAATTACTGCCACGCGATTTTGAACTCCGCCGAGTTCGCTTTCATCGACTGAGGACCCCATGAGCAACCCGACACGCCGCAATTTCTTTTCATCCGTCGTTGACGGTATCCATGGCGCGGCCCTCGCGTCGATTCTGGGCTCGGAGATGTTCGCCCCGGGACTCTTCGCTGCAGAACTCGCTGCTGAGGAGCCGCCGAAAGGCCCGCAGATCTTCGATCTCAAGCCGAAGCAGCCACAGTTTCCGGCGAAGGCAAAGTCCGTGATTCACCTTTTCATGAACGGCGGTCCCAGCCAGGTGGATCTCTTTGATCCCAAGCCTGCGCTGAAGCGGCTTGCAGGCACTGCGCCGAGCCGCGAACTGGCCTTTGCGATCTCCAACGGCAAGGAATCCGGCACGCTGCTGCCCTCGGTTTTCGAATTCAAGCCGCGTGGGAAGTCGGGGATGGAGATCTCCAGTGCGCTGCCCCATTTGGCGGAATGCGCGGATGACATCTCGCTGATCCGTTCCATGTATGGTGAGCATGCCAACCATGAACCAGCGCTCTTTTTGATGCACACGGGCCGCACGATTGCCAGCCGCCCCAGCCTGGGTTCCTGGGTAACGTACGGTCTGGGTACGGAGAATCAAAACCTGCCTGCTTATGTGGTGCTGGATGATCCCAAAGGCTTGCCCATCAACGGCATTTCGAACTGGCAATCAGCCTGGCTGCCCCCGCTGTATCAGGGGACGCGCTTCCGCACGGAAGGTCCGCCGGTGTTGAATCTGAATCCGCGCCCGGAAGTTCCCGCCAAGCTGGTGGAGGCGGAGCGGGCCCTGCTCGCGAAACTCGATGAGGCACACCGTAAACAGCGCGCCTATCAGCCGGAACTCGATGCCCGTATTTCGAGTTATGAACTCGCCGCGCGCATGCAGTTATCGGCTTCCGACGCGCTGGATGTGAACAAGGAATCAGAAGCCACGCGCGAAGCCTACGGACTCAACGATCCAGCCACGGCATCTTACGCCAAGCGCTGTCTCATGGCCCGGCGTCTGGTGGAGCGCGGCGTGCGTTTCGTCCAACTCTACATTGAGGACCAGATCTTCGATAATCATGGCGATCTGGAGAGCGGGCTCAAATATGCCTGCGGCAAGACGGACAAGCCTGTTGCGGCACTCTTGAAGGATCTGAAGCAGCGCGGGCTGCTGGATTCCACACTCGTTGTCTGGGGCGGAGAATTCGGGCGCCTGCCGATGTCACAGGGCGGTGGCAAACCCGGGCGCGACCATGGCCCCAACGGCTTCTCTGTCTGGATGGCCGGCGGCGGCGTGAAGCGCGGCTATGTGCACGGCGCCACGGACGATATTGGTTTCAAGGCAGCGGAGAACAAGGTCAGCGTACATGATTTCCATGCGACCATTCTGCATCTGCTGGGCTTGCATTACCGCGAACTCTTCTTCGACCGCAATGGTTTGCGCGAGCGTTTGACAGATCAGTTCCCCGCGAGAGTGGTCTCTGAGGTCCTGACCTAAAATAGTGGTTTGGAAAACAAAGACTTCGCACGTCTGCTTTATGAAACCGCCGATCTGATGGAGATCGCCGCGGAAGACGGTTTCCGCATCCGCAGTTACCGCAATGGTGCCTCTGCCATTGAAGGTTATCCCGAGCGCATCGAAGATATCCTCAATGACCCGGCCCGCAAGGTGACGGATGTTCCCGGCATCGGCAAAGGCCTTGCCGGCGTCTTGAAGGAACTGCTGCTGCATGGCACCTTCGATGTCCGTGATTCGCTGCTGCAGCGCTTTCCACCGGCGGCGCTTGAGTTCCTCAAGATCCAGGGACTCGGCCCGAAGAGTATCGCGATGCTGTTCGAGCATTTTCAGGTGCAGACTATCGATGAACTCGAACAACTCTGCAAAGACCAGAAACTGCGCACGCTGCCGCGCATGGGGGCGAAGCTCGAAGAGAAGGTACTCAAGAGCATTGCGCAGTACAAAGAACACAGCGGGCGCTTCCTGCTGAGTGCCGCCGATAATCTGGCTCGTGAGCTGACCGCCTATCTTTCCGGTCTGGACGGGATTGATGCCATTACTCCCGCTGGTAGTTTGCGGCGCGGCAAAGAGACGATTGGGGATCTGGATCTTCTGGTCACCGGGCCGGGTGCTGTGCACGCGCTGGAGCGGGTCGCCGTATTTCCGCGGGTCCACGATGTGCTTGGCCGCGGGCAGAACAAGACGAGTGTGAAGGTCGGCCGCGAGGGTCTGCAGGTGGATGTGCGGGCTCTGGGCAAAGAGTCCTTCGGCGCGGCGATGCAGTACTTCACCGGCAGCAAGGAACACAACGTGGCATTGCGGCAGAGGGCCATCCGCATGGGCTACAAGCTCAGTGAATACGGGGTCTTCCGCATTGACGATGAATCGCGTGTCGCCGGTGAGACCGAGGAGGAAGTTTATAACATCCTGGGGCTCGACTGGATTCCACCGGAACTGCGTGAGAACCAGGGAGAAATTGAACTTGCTGAAGCCCGCGCGCTGCCCTTGCTGGTGGATCTGTCACAGATTCGCGGGGATCTGCATATGCACACCACGGCCACGGACGGACGCGCGTCGCTCGAAGAGATGGCGGAGGCCGCGCGTGCGCTGGGCTATGAATATATCGCTATTACAGATCACTCCAAGGCCCTGGCCATGGCGTTCGGGCTCGATGAGAAGCGTGTGGTGGATTTCGCGCGCACGGTGCGCAAGATCAATGAAACGGGCAATCTCGGCATCCGGATCTTTTCGGGGCTGGAGTGCGACATTCTCAAAGACGGCGCGATGGATATCGAGTGGGAGGCGCTGGCGGAACTCGATCTCGTGATCGGCAGTGTACACAGCCACATGAACCTGGAAGCGGCGGAGCAGACCGACCGCTATCTGCGCGCTCTGGAGTGCCCGCATCTTACGGCCATCGGCCATCCGACCGGACGTTTGCTGTTGCACCGCGACCCGTTTCCCTTCGATGTGGAGCGCATCATCGATGCCGCCATCGCGCGCGGTGTGTGGCTGGAGATCAATTCCAGCCCGGAGCGTTTGGACCTCAACGCGAACCATATCCGCATGGCGAAGAAGAAGGGCGCGAAGTTCATTGTGTCCACGGACGCGCATCATCCCAACCATCTGCACAATATGCGCTATGGAGTGCTCACAGCACGTCGCGGAGGGTTGTCGTCCGCGGATATACTCAACACATGCCGTGCGGATGAGTTCGCTTCGGCATTGCGATCTACGCGCAGGTAAAGGCTGCTATTCATGAAAATATTCTTCGCCGCGCTTGCGGTGTTTTGTCTGGCCGCAGCGCATCCCGCCGCCGCGCAGGCTCCGATGGAAAAGTACAAGCTGGCAAACGGACTGCGCGTGATTCTGCTTCGCGACAATGCCGTCCCGGTGATCACGACTTATGTGATCTACGACGTGGGTTCGCGCTCCGAACAGAAGGGCCGCACGGGCTTTGCTCATCTCTTTGAGCACATGATGTTCGAAGGTTCCGGCAGTTTGAAAAAAGGCGAGCACGCCAAGTATGTGCAGGAGAATGGCGGCAGCTTGAACGGTGCCACTCACCCTGACTACACCGAGTATTACGAGACGCTGCCTTCCAACAAGCTGGCTCTTTCGCTGTGGCTTGAAAGTGACCGCATGAAGAGCCTGGCCATCACGGATGAGAGCCTGACGAATCAGAAGGAGGCCGTGAAACAGGAGCGGCGTCTGCGCTTCGACAGTCAGCCTTACACCACGGCGCTCATCGAAAAGTGGGGCTCGATGATGTACGGCAACTTCCAAAACAGCCATTCGATGATCGGCTCTTTTGAAGACCTGAATGCAGCCACAACGGAGGACGTTTCGAAATTCTTCCGCACTTACTACGCACCCAACAACGCGGTGCTCGTGATTGCCGGAGACTTCGAGACTGCGGAAGCGAGGAAGCTGGTGGAGCAATACTTCGGCCGTGTTCCCTCACAGCCGCAGCCGCCCCGTCCTGATATGACCGAAGAACCCCGCGCGGCAGGCAAGACGGAGAATTATCTGGACGCCAAAGCGCGCGTGCCCGCACTCGTGATCGGCTGGCCCGCACCGGCGCGCCACACAGCCGACTGGTATGCGCTGAACATGCTGGATGCGGTGCTTTCCGGGGGCAACAGCTCACGGTTCCAACTCGATCTCGTCAAAGGCAAACAATCCGTGCTGCAGGCGAATACCGGCGTGGGCTTTCCTTTTCAGGATCTGCCCAGTTACAAAGGGCCGGGCATGTACACCGGGTTGTTTATCTACAAGCCAACGTTTCAAGGGCAACAGATTGTGGATCAAATCCAGGCCGAGATAGACCGCATTGTGACTGAAGGTGTGGACGCCAAAGAACTGGACCGCGTGAAGGCTGTGTTGCGCTTCAATAAAGCGAATACCCTGCAGCGCACGTTCGCCCGCGCGCAGGCGGCCGGTATCTACGAGATTCTGGACGGCAAGCCGGAACTGGCAGAGCAGGACTACAACGCATTGATCGCAGTAACTTCCGCGCAGATGCAGGAAGCAGCGAAGAAGTACCTCACCGCCGCCCGGCGTGACGTCCTCTTCATTCAACCCGCACCTCCAGCCGCTGCGCCCAAGGGGAACCAATAACATGAAGGCCCTATATACATCCGTGCTGTTTGCCGCGCTGCCTTTGCTGGCGCAGGTTCCCGACTTTTCGAAGCCTCCCGTCTCGCCCGAACAGAAGCCCTACAAGCTGCCTCCTGTGACGGAGATGAAGCTGCCGAATGGACTCACTGTGGTGATTGCGGAAGATGGCCGCTTCCCGCTGGCAACCGTGAAGCTCAGTTTCTCCCTGGGCACCAAGCGTGACCCCGCGGATCTTCCCGGCCTTGGCACTGCCACAGGGGCCATGCTGGGGCAGGGAACAAAAACGCGGACTTACCGTCAACTGGCAGAGGAGTTAGATTCTATCGGCGGCACCATGGGCACGGGGTCCTCACCGGATTCCACCTCGATCAGCGGTTCGGTGCTCGCGGAGAATCTGCCGCGGTTGCTGACTCTTGTGGCTGACGTGGCACGCAATGCAGCGTTCCCGGAAGCTGAACTGGGCCTCTACAAGGCCAACCAGAAGCAGGGCTTGATGGTGCAGCACTCCCGGCAGGAGGTTCTTGCCTCAGAGGAGTTCCGCAAGCGCGTCTTCGGGGGACACCCTTATTCGAGAATCATGAGCACCGCGGAGGCTCTCGACAAGCTGGACCGCAACGCACTGGTGTCACTTCGCGATACTTATCTGGTTCCGAACAATGCCTATCTGATCCTGGTGGGCAAGCTGCCCGCGCGGGCTGAGTTGACCAGGCTGATCACGGAGCAATTCGGGGGCTGGGAAAAGAAAGATGTTCCGGCATATACTGCCGCGCCTGTGCCTGCTCCGAAGAAGCAACTGGTGCTGGTGGATAAGCCGGGCGGCGTGCAGGCAGATATTCAGATCGGCAAGGTCGCGGCCACTTTTCAGGACCCGCTCTATGTTCCCGAGACCATGGCTTCGATCATCCTGGGCGGTGGAAATACATCGCGGCTGTTTACTGATATCCGCGAGAAGCGGGGCTACGCTTATGACGTTCACACGGAGCAGACACCGTTTGCGGATGCCGGTATCTTGAGCGTGGTCACGCAGGTGCGCAATGATGTTGCTGCCGATGCCGTGCAGGGCATTCTCACGCAGATGGAAACCATCGCGAAAGAGCGTGTGACACGTGAGGAACTCAGCGGCGCCAAGGCACTGGCCAGCGGTTTGTTTCTGATTCGCCTGGAACCACAAAGCGGTCTTGCGGACCAGCTGGAGCGCATGAAGATTTTGAATTTGCCCAAGGACTATCTGGAAAAGTACACAACCAGAGCCAACGCCGTGGAACCGGATCAGGTGTTGAATGCGGCGAAGAAGTAT
>CAIXXM010000088.1 GCA_903923395.1 uncultured Acidobacteriia bacterium | reverse complement strand
GTGCTTCTGTCCCCCGAAAACGCGCGCCAGGATGGCGCACGCACCATCGCATTCGAGCTTGTTCGCACGTCATTTTGGCGCACGCACCATCGCAGTCGAGCTTGTTCGCATGTCATTTTGGCGTGCGTGCTTCTGTCCCCCGAAAACGCGCGCCAGGATGGCGCACGCACTTGCGTATCCACCGTTGAAACCAAAAGGGACGAAGCTCCCGATCGGGTCATCTGGGCTTGAGCGGCCGCACGGAAACCGTCAACAGGAACCCGACAAGCAGGAAGCCGGCCAGAATCTGCAAGGGCAGATCGTAGGCAAAAGCCTTGGAGGCTCCCGCAGGCAGTGCCGCTTTGGCTTTGTCAGACAGGTAAGTGATAATCACCGGGCCGACGATGGCGGCTGCACTCCACGCGGTAAGCACCGCTCCATGAATGGCACCTACGTTGTTCGGACCGAACATATCCGCCAGGAAAGCCGGGATAGTTGCGAACCCGCCCCCATACATGGTGAAGATCACGAACAGGGAGAGTTCGAAGAGCAGCCAGGAGCCGCCGTGGTTGAGCTGGGGAATTAACAGGAACAAACCTGCCTGCACGACGAAGAACGTGATGTAGGTATTGCGGCGGCCGATCCAATCCGAGACGGAAGCCCACAGGAGCCGTCCACCGGCGTTGAAGAGGCTGATGATGCTGACAACCGCGGCTGCTTCTCCGGCCTTCTTGCTGAAGATGTCCTGCATCATGGGGGATGCCTGGGCGAGGATGCCGATGCCTGCGGTCACATTGATGAAGAGGATGCCCCACATGAGCCAAAACTGGGGAGTGGCCAGGGCCTGATTGCGGTTCAGGCTGGATTCGGCAGAGCGCTGATCGGCAACGGCCTTGGGTACGTAACCTGCGGGCTTCCAGTCTGCCGCGGGTCGCCGGATGATGGCCGCGCCGGTTAGCATCAAGACCAGATAAGCACCGGCGAGGGCATAGAGTCCGTTGACGATGCCGATCTGATCAATGAGATACACGTTGAGCTTGCCGGCGACGAAGGCACCACCGCCGAAACCCATCACCGCGAAGCCTGTGGCCATGCCGCGGCGGTCCGGGAACCACTTCACCAGGGTGCTGACGGGGGCGATGTAGCCGAGTCCACAGCCGATGCCGCAGATGAGGCCCATGCCGATGAAGACCAGAGGGGCAGAGGCCATGGAGAGCCCGAACGCGCCAATCACGAGTCCGGTGCAGAAGAAACCGCAGGAGAACATGGCCGTCTTCCGGGGACCATTGCGCTCCACCCAGGGTCCGCCAAAGGCAGCGCTGAGGCCGAGCAGCACGAGCGCGGTGGAAAAGGTGATGTACGGGGCCTTCACCAGCGAATCCGTGTCCGCGTGCAGGATCGTATTGATGGGTTTGTTGAATGTGCTCCAGGCGTAGACCGACCCGATGCAAACGTGGATGAGAATGGCCGCGAGCGGGATGAGCCAGCGGTTGAAGGAAGCGGAGGCCAATTGTTCGGCGGAGGATGGGGCTGCGTTGGTCGACATCGTAGTCTCTCACTGGTGAAAAGGGTTGGTGGTGCTAACAGGTGGTTTGGGGCTCTGGATGAGGATAGGCGTGGGGATCACGCTGTTCTTCGGGAGCTCCGAGACAGGCGAAGTCTTTCTCGATGCTGAGGGCAAGCCGTCCTCCACGGCTGTCTTCGACATCTGCGTAAAGACCAGTCAGATCCGTCTCCAGCCATTGCTGCAGGGTGGAGGCGGGAATTCCCACGAACAGTTCACAGCCTGTGCCCGTGAGAGTGAAAGTGGTTTGGCTTGTACGATGCAAGCCATACGTCCAGCCGCGTTCGTCATCGATTGCGAGGCGGTCTTGGAGGGTACCGTTGAGGCGGAGTTGTTCGACGTCTTTCCGGTTCAGACGAAAGCGCAGAGATTGGCCCTGGATGCGGAGTTTCATTTCGTGGCTCCTGCCAGTGCGCGGACTCTTTGGGGATGCGCGTAGACGTTGAAGCGGGCATCGCGCAGGAAGCCGACCAGAGTGATGCCGAAGCGGCGGGCGAGGTCGACGGCCAGACTGGAAGGTGCGCCGACGGAGGCGACGAGGCCAATCCGCGCGCGCCAGGCTTTTTGCAGCAGTTCAAAGCTGGCCCGTCCGCTCAAGGCCAGGATGGAGTTGGGAAAGTCCGGCTCTTTGGTGAGCAGGTAACTGCCGATGAGCTTGTCAGTGGCGTTGTGGCGGCCAACATCTTCCCGGGCGGCGAGTAACCGGCCCGCGGAAGAGAACAGGCCTGCGGCGTGCATGCCGCCGGAAGCAGCGAAGTCGAACTGGGCTTCCCGCAGCAGCGCGGGGAGTTGGGAGAGCAGGTGCGGTGCGACTGCAAAGGAGGGCTGCAGGGGCGGGGCATCCTCTGTTTCCAGAGCCAGCAGGGAAGACTTTCCGCATACGCCACAGCTCGAGGTGGTGTAGAAGTTCCGCTTGAGGTTTTCCCAGTTCACCTCAACATTCGGCTGAAGTTCCACCGTAAGCTCATTGCTTTCCTGGCCGCTGGTGTCGAGCCGGGCAATATCCGAACCGGAACGGATGATGTTTTCCGAATACAGAAAGCCGGCGGCGAGTTCATCGTCGTGTCCGGGCGTTCGCATGGTGACGGAGAGCGCCTGCGTATGCCAGCGGTTGGCGTGGTGGTAGCGGAGACGGATCTCCAAAGGCTCTTCCACGGCGACGGAATCGACCGTGCGGCTGTCAGAGCCATGGTCAAAGCGGTGAATGGTGACGGTGCGGTTCAAGGCTCAGGCAGCTCCGGCGCAGGGCTGAAAGGTGACGATGATGGATTTCGAAGTGGGGGTGTGGCTGATGTCAGCCTTGCTCTGCACCGGCACCAGCGGGTTGGTCTCCGGGAAGTAAGCGGCCACGTTGGTGCGGGGGATATCGAAGGCCACGAGGCGGAACTGCTGCACGTGACGCTGTACGCCCTCGAAGTGGCTGGTGATATCGACTAGTTGGCCATCGTGGAAGCCATGTTCGCGGATATCGTCCGGATTCATGAAGACCACGCGCCGGCCATTGTAGATGCCGCGGTAGCGGTCGTCGAGGCCGTAGACGACGGTGTTGAACTGGTCATGGGTGCGCACGGTCATCATGAGGAACTGACCGGGTTCGAGAGAGATGGGCCGTATGCTCGTGACGGAGAATTGCGCTTTGCCGGACGCGGTCTTGAAGACGCGTTCCTTGGAGGGCACGGGCGCGAAGAAGCCGCCTTTGCGGATGCGTTCGTTGAAGTCGTGGAAGCCGGGAACGACGCGCGATACCGCGTCGCGGATGAGGTCGTAATTGGCGGTGAGGGCGGTCCAGTCGGTTTTGGATCTCTTGCCGAGCGTGGCCTGGGCCATGCCTGCGACGATGGCGGTTTCACTCAGTACGTCGGACGAGATTGGTTCGAGATGTCCCTTGGAGCCGCTAACCCAGCTGATGGTGTTTTCGACCGTGATGGTCTGGGGGCCGGACTCCCGGCGGTCAATATCCGTGCGGCCGAGGCAGGGCAGAAGCAGGGCGGTTTTCCCGGCCGTGAGGTGGCCGCGGTTCAGCTTGGTGCCGATGCAGACCGTGAGATTGCAATTGGTCATGCCCCTGGCGACCAGAAGCGTGTCTGGAGTGGCGGAGAGGAAGTTGCCCCCGAGGCTGACCAGGACCTTGATGCGCCCGTCGGCCATGCGCTCGATGGTTTCCACGGTGTCGATGCCGTGTTCGCGGGGTGGCTCAAAATCGAATTCCTTGCCGAGGGCGTCGAGGAAGGTGTTGTCCATCTTTTCCCAGATGCCCATGGTGCGGTCACCCTGCACGTTGCTGTGGCCGCGCACACAGAGCGCGCCGGCGTTGGGTTTGCCCACGTTGCCACGCAGGAGCAGAAGATTTACCAGTTCGCGGATGTTATCGACGGCGTTGCGGTGCTGTGTGAGGCCCATGGCCCAGCAGATGACGGTGTTGGGCTTGTCGACAAGCACCTTGCCGGCGGTCTGGATCTCCGCGCGGGTGAGGCCGGAGGCGGCAGTGATTTCGTCCCAGGGTGTGTCGCGGATCGCGACGGCGAAGTCTTCGAAATAGGCCGTGTGCTGTTTGATGAAATCCCAGTCGACGATGGAGCCGGGGGCGCGGTCTTCTTGTTCGATGAGGTACTTGCTGAGACCCTTGAGCACGGCGACATCGCCGTTGATTTTGACCTGCAGGAAGACGTCCGCAATAGCGGTGCCTTCCGAGAAGATGTGCAGCGGTTCCTGCGGGTGTTTGAAGCGCAGCAGGCCAACCTCTTTGAGGGGGTTGATGGCGATGATTTTGGCACCCTTGCGCTTGGCGGCCTGCAGACTGGTCAGCATCCGCGGGTGGTTGGTGGCCGGGTTTTGACCGATGACGAGGATGGAATCGGCGTTCTCCAGATCTTCCAGCGTGACCGTGCTCTTGCCGACGCCGAGGGTTTCCTTGAGTCCAGCGCCCGAGGATTCGTGACACATGTTGGAACAATCCGGCAGATTGTTGGTGCCGAACTGGCGCACGAAGAGCTGGAACAGAAAAGCGGCTTCGTTCGACGCCTTGCCGGAAGTGTAGAAAGCGGCCTCGTGCGGCGAGGCCAGTGCGTTCAGTTCTTGGCCGGCGATGGCGAAGGCGTCCGGCCAGGAGATGGGCGCATAATGCGTGCTGCCTTCGCGGAGCACCATGGGCTCGACGAGGCGGCCTTGGGCATTGAGCCAGTGGTCGGTTTGTTCGGAGAGTTCAGCGACGGAGTACTTGGCGAAGAAATCGCGGCCGACTTTCTTCGTGGTGGCGTCGTCGGCCATGGCCTTGGCGCCGTTTTCGCAGAACTCAAAGATTTCACGGTGGCCGAGAGGATCAGCCCAGGCGCAACTGGGGCAGTCAAAACCGCTTTTCTGGTTGATTTTGAACCAGGTTTCCGCGGTGCGAAGCGGCCCCATTTCCGCCAGACTGACCTGGAGACTTTTCGCGACGGCCTTCATGCCCGTGGCGAGCTTGGGGAGGGAGTGGCGCGTGGGTGCCTGTGACTCAAGCGGCGGCTCGATGGCTGCGCCACGGTTGGTTACGTCTTGGGGAGTCGGGGCCAGAGCTGGATTGCCTTTCACTATTCTTCACCTGCCAATCGCACCAGTTTGATGCACCCGCAGAGGAAAAGAGTTCTGGATTTCATGCGGTGCTTCAGTGTAGCCAGGCTTGCACAACTTTGTGCCCCACCTGATAGGCGGCTTCCAGGGAAGGAAGGTAGGCGGTGTATTCGCCGTGCTTTTCGGCAGCGAGATTTTGGGCGGCGGTGAGACCGGCGGGCGGCATATCGAAGTTACTCGCGGTGCGCAGCAGCAGAACGCAGTTCCAATCGGCCTTGCCCTGGCGGGTGAGGGCTTGCAGTGCCAGCAGCGCGCCGGAATCATTCATGGCTGTGGTGCCGAACGCGGCTACGCCGTCGGTCTCAAACTGGACCCAGCGGTGCGCCCAGGCGTCCATCTTCGCACCGTGCCAGAAGATCTCTGTCGCGAGGTTTGCGCCGGTTTGGACCCGTGGTCCGCTCTTGGTTCCCGCGAAGCCGGTGTAGCGCAGACGCAATTCCCGCATCGGGGCATCTTCGGGCAGTGTGAGGTTTCGCGTGAGTTCATAGGCCCAGCGGAAGAGTTCCTGGTTGAGCCGGATCACGTTGCCGCGGCGGTTCGCTTTGGCTTCGGTGCCGGTCCATTTCCGGACATCGTCTTCCCAGCCTGCACCGCCTTTGGGATCGCTCTGCGTGCGGGCATCGAGAGACAGAAAGCCGTCGGGCCAGCCTGCGGGAAGTTCGCGGGAATCCACCATCTTGGCGAGGTCGCCGTTGATGACGAAATCGGTCCAGATCGCGGAGCCGAGGGTGCCATCCGCGGGCGAGATTCCTGCAATGCCGTTGATGAGCCAGTGACTTTCGCGCAGGTCGAAGCGGGGATCGCTGGCCAGCGCCATGAGGTTGATGCCGGGTTTGATGTTGCCCGGTCCAACGGCGACGGCGATTTCGGAACCGGAAGCATTGGCGCGGACAGGGCGGGTCATGCCCGGGACTTCGATGGTTCGCACCAGATGATCCCGTTCCACCCAGTACTGCAGTTCGCCGGGCCTGTCGCCGGTGTCTTCGCCGATCTCAAAATAGGTGACGATGACGGCGCGGGGCCGCAAGGGTTCGGCGGGTTGTGCCCGGAGGAGGCTGCAACCGGCGAGCAGAAGTGCGGCGATGCTGCGTGCTGCGGGGCGCATGTGGTTAGATGCGCGTCTTCAACCAGTACTTCGTGATGGAGAAATCATCCGGTGTCAAATTGTGATCGGCCTTGTGTTTGGCTGCCTCAACGCGTGCACCGGCGCGGGTCAGAAGTTCTGCCAGGGCTTCGGTTCCGCCGGGCGGCAGCAAGGGGTCATGGTCGCCCGCAGAGATGAGGAATGGGGCACCGTTCAAATCCGGCAGTGGCTCTGGTTCCAGCACCACCATGGGGCGCAGCAGGACGCCGCCCGCAATTGCACCAGGGTGCAGCAGCATGGTGGCGTAGATCATATTTGCGCCATTGGAATAACCGAGTCCGTAGAGCTTGGTCTGGTCGAAGCCATATTCGGCGGCGGCTTCGCTCAGCCAGGACGCGAACTCAGCGGCCCGTTCGGCGATTTCTGCCGGATCAAAAACGCCATGCCCGGAGCGCGCGAAAAAGCGGTTCGCGCCGCGCTCAGAGACTTTGCCACGCGGGCTGAGGAGATTGGCACCCGGTGCGAGAGACTTTCCGATCATGAGCAGATCATTCTCGTCGCCGCCCGTGCCATGCATGAGAAGAACTGTTGTGGCCGATGTGCCCGGCATCCACTTATGTATAAACGCGCTCACCTTACCCCCGGCATTCTCAATTTTGGCAGAATACGTTCCACCTCTGACCTTCTGTTTTCCAGCCATGGCGGCAGCTTCAGGTGCGTGCCGAGGGCATCCGGCGTTTCGTCGGTCGCGAAACCCGGCGGGTCGGTCGCGATTTCAAACAGCACGCCGCCGGGTTCCCGGAAGTAGATCGAGTGGAAATACTGACGGTCGAGAACCGGTGTGACCTGGTGGCCCAGTTTGCTCAGCTCCAGTTGCCATTTGGTCTGGATTTCATCGCTTTCTGCCCGGAACGCCACATGGTGGACGGTGCCTGCGCCCATCGTGCCCCGGCGCATCTCGGGTTCGCGCAAGACATCCACAGTGTCCCCGGCGGTGGAGATGAAGCGCGTTCTGTTGCCTTCTGTCCCGAGAGTGGTGTAGCCGAAAGTGGAGGTCAGCAGGCGCTCGGTGGCTTCCGGATTTTGGACGGAAAGTGTGACGCCGGAAAATCCGGTGACTTCCGTGAAGCTGCCGTCGAGAGTGGGCGCGGTCAGTTCGAGAGGCATCCCGTCGGGATCAGCGAAGCGGAGCACCTGTTCCCCGAAGCGCTCGATGGGGCTGCCGACAGCGACGCCTGCTGCCGTGAGCCGTTCCGTCCAGCCTGCCAGTGTGGGAACGGCGAAGGGTACGGCGGTTGCCTGGCCTGTGCCGACGCGGCCCGAGTTGGCTCCGGGCCACGGGAAGAAAGTCAGGATGGTGCCGGGTTTGCCCTGGGAGTCCCCGAAATAGAAGTGATAGGTTCCGGGATCGTCAAAGTTGACCGTGAGCTTGACCAGACGCAACCCGATGACACTGGTGTAGAAGTCGAGGTTCCTTTGCGGGTCGCTCGCTATGGCCGTAATGTGGTGAATCCCCGGGATCTGCATGACAGTCCTTCGATGATAAACAGCAGGGGAAGATTCTTTCGTTATCGATAACGCCCGTTCAGTGCATTCCAGCGGACTCTGGCCAGTTCGGCGAAGGCATGAATGCCGTTGAGCGCGCTGACCCGGCTGTTTTCGGCGTGATTCCAGCGAACGGGGACCTCAGAAATCTTCCATCCCAGGCGGTGCGCGATGTAGAGGATCTCCACATCAAAGCCGAAGCCTTCGAGGGTCTGGCGCTGAAAAACCTGCTGTGCAATGTCGCGGCGGAACAACTTGAAGCCGCACTGAGTGTCGTGAATGGGGAGGCCGATGGTGAGCCGCATGACAGCGTTGAAAATCTTTCCGGCAGTCTCCCGCATGCCGGGCTGGTGCACGCCGATCAAAGACCGGTCGAGCGCGCGGGAACCGATGGCAACGCCGGATTGGTCCCGTGCGACCGCCGCTGCCAGCTTTTCGATTTCTTCCATGGGCGTGGAGAGGTCGGCATCAGAGAACAACACCCAATCGGCCTTGGCGTCCAGCATGCCGTGGCGTACGGTGTAGCCTTTGCCCCTGTTGCCGGGGTTTTGCAGCAGGCGGATGTGCGGATTGGACGCGGCGAACTCTTTTGTCACCTGCACGGTGCGGTCTTTGGAACCGTCATCCACGACCACAATCTCCAAAAAACCGGGCATATTGGCCTGAAAATACTGCTCAATGCCGCGAATCGTACCCGGGAGTCTCGACTCTTCGTTGTATGCGGGGATAATGATGGATAGGGAGTCGATCACAGTGACGGGATGTTCCAAACGAACAACCTCATCATAACGAATGGCCCCTGCCCAACAGGAATCAACAGGAGAACGGGAATTGTCGCTGGAAGACGGATTGTTTGAGCAGCGCGCAGCCAGAGTGCGCGAGATTGAAGCCCTGGGGTATCTGCCATTTGGCAAACGCTTCGATTTCACACACACGGCGCCGCAGGTGCTGGCCGCATTCGGCAGCGTGCCGCCCGAGGAACTGACCGAAGCGGGACCGCGGGTCAAGGTTTCCGGCCGCATCATGACCATCCGCCGCATGGGGAAAGCCGGCTTCATGCATATTCAGCAGGATGGTGCCCGGCTGCAGTTCTATATCAAGAAAGACGCCGTGGGCGAGCGCGACTATGCCCTGTTCGCGCTGCTGGATCTGGGCGATATTGTGGGCGCTGAAGGCTTCGTGTTCCGCACCCGTACAGGGGAACTGAGCTTACATGTGGAGAAGCTTGAGTTTCTTTCGAAGATCATGCTCGCCATGCCGGAGAAGTTTCATGGCCTGGAAGACACGGAAACGCGCTATCGCCAGCGCTACCTCGATCTCATTGCCAATCCGGATTCCCGTGAGGTCTTCGTCAAGCGCTCGAAGCTGATTTCGTCTCTTCGACGCCAGTTTGAAGCCCGCAACTTCATCGAAGTGGAAACGCCGATGATGCAGACGGTTTACGGTGGCGCGGCGGCAAGGCCCTTCGTCACGCACCACAACACGCTGGATCTGGATCTGTATCTCCGCATCGCGCCGGAGCTTTACCTGAAGCGCCTTGTCGTCGGCGGCCTGGACCGTGTTTTCGAAATCAACCGGAACTTCCGGAATGAAGGCATCTCCACGCGTCACAATCCGGAATTCACGATGCTGGAGTTCTACCAGGCGTACACGGACTACAAGGGCCTGATGGATTTGAGTGAAGAGCTTCTGCGGCAGTTGGCGATTGACGTTGCCGGAGATACTTCACTGCCCTACGGCGATCTCACCATCGACTTCAGCAAGCTGACCCGTCTGACCATGCGGGATGCCGTTCTCGAATACTGGGAGGGCGAAGGCAAGCCGAGTCCGGATAACATCCGTGATCCGGAATGGCTCAAGCAGGCCACAGGCAAAGTTACCGGCGGCGAAGCTCTGGTGCATCTTTTCGAACATCACGTGGAGAAGAAACTGGTCAACCCCACGGCGATCTACGAATACCCGGTGGAGGTCTCTCCGCTTTCGAAAAACAACGCGGATGAACCTGCCATGGTGGACCGCTTTGAGCTGTTCTGCGCTGGTATGGAAATCGGCAACGCGTTCACGGAATTGAACGACCCGATGGAGCAATGCCGCCGCTTCGATGCCCAGCTCAATATGCGGGAACGCGGTGACGATGAAGCCCACCAGATGGATGAAGATTATCTGCGGGCGATGTCCTATGGCCTGCCTCCGACGGGTGGCGAAGGACTGGGCATTGACCGCCTGGTGATGCTCATGACCAACCGCCAGTCGATCCGCGATGTCATCCTCTTCCCGCTCTTGCGCCCGGAAGTGGAAATTGGCATGGCAGACCGCCTGCGCGCGCTGGATAAATAACAATCATGCTGCGCGGGTTTGAGCTCTTCGTTGCCGGCCGTTACCTGCGCAACAATCGCAAGGAGACGGTGATCCCGGTAATCACCGTCATCTCCGTCGCCGGTGTGGCAGCGGGAGTGATGGCGCTCGTCATCGCGCTCGCTGTCAACAATGGTTTCCGCAACACCCTGCAGAAGAACCTGCTCGGGGCTACGGCGCACGTGAATCTGGTGCAGAAGGAAACCGGGGAAGGGATTCCGGATTGGCGGGCGCTCGATGCGAAGCTCCGGGTCTTGCCGCATGTGATTGCCGTGGCTCCGGTCCTTTACGGGGAAATCTTTCTGACCGGGCCGACGCGTTCCAAGGGCGCGATTCTGAAGGGTATCCGGCCGAATGATGAGCTCGCGATCAGTGACACTCTGCGCCAGTTGAAGAGCGGTTCTTTGAATGCTCTGAACGATGCCTCGGGTCTACCCGGCATTGTGGTGGGAGCGCGTCTGGCCGCAGATGTGGGGATTCAGATGAACAGTGTGGTGACGGTGATTGCGCCACAGGGCACACCGACACCCTTTGGACCAACGCCGTCGCGCCAGAGGTACCGCGTGGCGGGCATCTTCGAATCCGGCTTCTATGATTTCGATGACAACTGGGCCTATGTCAGCATGCAATCCGTGCAGCATCTGCTGAGTGTGGGAGATGTTGTGAATGCCATCGAACTGCAGTGTGATGACCTCTACCGCGCGCCGGAAGTGGGACGGAATGCCGTTGCCGCTGCGGGAACGGCATTCAGCGCGGTGAACTGGCAGGATCAGAACAAGCAGTTGCTGCACGCCCTCAAGATGGAAAAGGCGGTCACGGTGATTACGATTAGCCTGATCGAACTGATCGCCGGGCTGAATATCCTGATCACGTTGACCATGGTGGTGCTGACGAAATACAAAGATATTGCGGTGCTGATCGCCATGGGGGCGCGCCGTCACCAGATTGCGCGTATCTTTGTGCTGCAGGGCGTTCTCATTGGCATTGCGGGTACGGTGCTTGGGCTTGTTGCAGGGCATGCGCTCTGTTATTACGCCAATGCCTATCACTGGATTCAGCTCGATGACACGGTTTACGCGCTGAGCTTTGTACCCTTTGAGGCGCGGCCGCTGGATGCGGTTTGGATTGCGGCGGGTTCGCTGCTGTGGAGCCTTGTCGCCACTCTTTACCCCGCGCGCAACGCCACGCGCATCACTCCCGTTGAGGTGTTGAGATACGAATGATGAAGAAACCCAAGACTGCCGCGGAGCGCAAGGCAAGGATCCAGAAGATCCTCGATATCCTCAACGAACTTTTCCCCACGGCTGAGTGCGCGCTGCATCACACCAGCGCCTGGGAACTGCTGGCCGCCACCATACTTTCGGCGCAATGCACAGATAAACGTGTCAACGAAGTTACTTTCGGCCTGTTCAAGAAATATCCGACGCCGCTGGACTTTGCGAATGCGAATCTCGAAGAACTGGCGCAGGATGTCCGCCCCACGGGTTTCTTCAATAATAAAGCGAAGTCACTGATCGGAGCAGGGAAGCGCATCGCCTATGATTTCGGGGGAGAAGTGCCGCGGACCTTGGAGGAACTGATCACCGTCCCTGGTGCGGCGCGCAAAACGGCGAATGTGGTTCTTGGTTCCGCCTTCGGTATCGCCGTGGGTGTGGTGGTGGATACGCATGTGCAGCGCCTCTCCCGCCGGTTGGATTTGACGAAGAACACAGACCCGGTGAAAGTGGAACAGGACCTGATGAAGATCCTGCCGCAAGAGCGCTGGATTCTCTTCTCGCACCAGCTCATCCTGCATGGCCGCGCGACTTGCGATGCACGCAAACCGAAATGCGGGGAGTGCAAACTCAATGAGCTCTGCTACTCGCCGGACCGCGTTTAGCCCGGAGCTGGAGTGCCACCAGGAGAAAGCCCAACATCGAGAGTCCTGCTGATGCCGGTTCGGGGGTGCTGCTGGAGGGTCCGGGGTCGACTGGGGCGGATTGCGGAAAGAATGCTCTGACGAAATACTGATCGGTGCCGGGGTTGTAGGAACTATCGCCGTTGTTCCAACTGTTGGCGACCACGGCACCGGCAGTCACCGAAGAAGAGGTGATGACCGGGTTAAAGTTCCCTCCACTGTTCAGCAGACCGTCGAGGCGAATCAGAATATTTGAATTTCCCAGGAGTGGAAACTGGCTGGGCCAGGAAGCTGCCGTGACGCCGCCGATGAAGAAGGTGGATGCGCCGGAGGTGAACCACGTGATCGCCTGCCCGTTCGCGGTGGAGAAGGTATAGCCATCCACTGTGAGGGAGAGAAAGTTGGAACTTGATGCGGTTGCGGAATAGTCGCCCAAGTTGGCGATCTGAATTGTTCCCGTGACGAGGTCTCCTGCCGCGATGAGGCCATGCAGGTAGCCGCCGGTATCCAAAACATCGCCGGAACCTGCGTGGCTTTGAAAAGTGTACGAGAGGATTTCCCCGTGGAGTGGCAACGCCCCGAGCAACAGTGCAAACAGATATTTGGTCACGCGATTCATGCGGTCTCCTGAGCCGGCCGAGAGAGCCCTCATCCGGTAGAGCGACAGTTTCCCCGGGGAAGCGGACAAAAAATCCGATTTGATATTCTGAGCGTTCGATTTTCGATTCAACAGGAGACCAAAAATGAAGGTTGGCGTATTCACAGCTCTGCTGGGCCAGTTGCCGCTCGATGATGTACTCAAGAAGCTCTCAGGCCTGGGTGTGACTACGGTGGAACTGGGTACCGGCAACTATCCGGGTGACCCCCACTGCAAACTCGAAATGCTGGAGAACGAGACTGCTCTCGTCGAGTTCAAGAAGAAACTGGATGACCACGGCATCGGCATCAGCGCCCTGAGTTGCCATGGTAATGCGCTGCATCCGGACAAGGCTTTTGCTGCGGCGTCGGCGGAAGTGAACCGCAAGACGATCCTGCTGGCGGAAAAGTTGGGAGTTCCGGTCGTCATCGATTTTTCCGGCTGCCCCGGTGATTCCGACGACGCCAAGTACCCGAACTGGGTCACCTGCCCCTGGCCGCCGGATTTTCTGGATCTTCTCGAATGGCAGTGGGAAAAGAAGGTCACCCCGTTCTGGAAGGAGCGCGGCCAGTTCGCGGCTGATCACGGCGTCAAGATTGCCGTAGAAATGCACCCCGGCTTTGTGGCCTATTCGCCGGAAACGATGCTGCGCCTGCGTGAAATCGCAGGGCCGTCGGTGGGCTGCAACTATGACCCGAGCCACATGTTCTGGCAGGGCATTGACCCGATTGCCGCCATTCGCGTTCTGGGAGATGCCATCTTCCACGTCCACGCCAAAGATACGCAGATCTATGCGCAGAATCTGCCGCGCATGGGCGTGCTTGACACCAAGAAGTACACCGATGAGCGCAACCGAGCCTGGATCTTCCGCACGGTTGGTTACGGCCATGGGGCGGAATGGTGGAGCGAATTCATTTCAACGCTCCGGATGTACGGCTATGACTATGTGCTTTCCATTGAGCATGAAGACAGCATTCTTTCGCCTGAAGAAGGGCTGACCAAGGCCATCAAGTTCCTGGATGCTCTGGTGATCAAAGAGAAGCCCGCCGCAGCCTGGTGGGTCTAGTTTCCAGTTCTGTGGTTCACTGAGCCCTTCATCCCGCAATCACAACGCGGGGTGGAGGGCTTTTTCTTTTCCCCGCAAGGCCTGCGAGCGCAACACGATCTCCGGTGCTTGCGATAAACTACAGCCTTATGGACCAGATCCCCACCATCATCACCCGGCGCAGCATTGCCCGGCGCCATTTTCTGCGCGGAGCCGGTGTGGCGCTGGCGCTGCCGTTTCTGGATTCCATGACGCCTGCCTTTGCGCAGAGCAGCAAGGCTGCCGCGAAGCCGCGCCGCATGATCGGCATCTGCAACAACCTCGGTTTGCTGGCGGAGAACTTCTTTCCGAAAGACGGAGGACGCGGTTATACGCCTTCGCCCTACCTGCAGGTGCTGCAGGAACACCGCAACGATTTCAGCGTTTTCACTGGCGTATCCCACCCCAATGTGGACGGCGGTCATCCCGCCGATGTCTGTTTTCTCACAGCCGCGCCGCACCCGGGCAGCGGTTCCTTCCGCAACACCGTTTCGCTGGATCAATACATAGCCGAGCAGATTGGCATACAGACCCGTTTTCCCTCGCTGACCCTGGCGGTGAACACACGCAACCGCAGCCTTTCGTGGAGCGGCACGGGCGTTGCCATCCCGCCGGAAGATAAGGCCGCTTCCGTGTTTAAGGAAATGTTCCTGCAGGGGAATCCGGCGCAGGTGGAGGCCCAGATCCGCAAGCTGGACACGGGCCGCAGTATCCTGGATGCGATTTCCGGGCAGGCGAAGGATCTGCAGAACAGCGTTGGTGCGAGGGACAGGGAGCGTCTTGACCAATACTTCACCAGTGTCCGGGACCTGGAAAGCCGTCTGCAGGCTTCGAAGGGCTGGGAGCGGAAGCCGAAGCCGGTCGTGACCGCGCCGGTCCCTGTGGATCCGAATAATCCAGCGCAGTACTTCGACAAGGTCAAGGTCATGTATGATCTTGCCCGTCTGGCCTTTGAAACGGATTCGACGCGGTCCATCACGCTGTTGCTCGAAGGTGTGAGCGCTCCGGTGCTCGAAGTTCCTGAAGCCACGCTGACGGACAGCTATCACAACCTCTCGCACCACGGCAAGTCAGAGAGTAAGAAGGCGCAGCTGAAAATCATTGATGAATGGCATATGAAGCTGCTGGGCGGTCTCATCGCGGATCTGAAGAAGGTCAAGGAGGGGGAAGAGTCGCTGCTGGACCGCACCATGGTTCTCTATGGCTCCAACTTCGGCGATGCCAATGCGCATGTCTGCACAAACATGCCGATGATCCTGGCGGGTGGCGGCTTCAAGCATGGTCAGAATCTGGCTTTCGACCGCAATAATAACTATCCGCTTCCGAATCTCTATGTCAGCATGTTACAGAGGATGGGGATAGAAACCGATAAGTTTGCATCTTCCACCGGCACCATGCGCGGTCTGGAGCTGGCATAACATGCGCTTCGGATGGCTGCTGCTTCTGTCCGTCCCGCTTCTGGCGGCGGCGCCCGATCCTGCTTTTCTGAATAAGTACTGCGCTGGTTGCCATAACTCCGCTGCGAAGCTCGGCGGTCTGGACTTATCCGCGCTACAATTCGACCCCG
The DNA here is from genome assembly GCA_903923395.1 of uncultured Acidobacteriia bacterium. GTDB lineage: Bacteria > Acidobacteriota > Terriglobia > Bryobacterales > Bryobacteraceae > BOG-234. The sequence goes on along the minus strand of CAIXXM010000088.1, from coordinate 33,399 downwards.
CCTCACCGGATAACTTCGCGAAATGGGTCAAACTGCACGACCGTGTGCAAGCGGGCGAAATGCCTCCCAAGGCGGTCAGGAAGCGGCCGGATCCTGTGGAGCAGACTGCGTTCCTGAAGGGCCTGGCTGTTTCTCTCACTGACTTCGAGAAGAAGACGACCCTTGCGCAGGGGCGGGTCACCGAACGCCGTTTGAACGGCTATGAGTACGAAAACAGTTTGCGCGATCTCTTCCAGGCTCCGTGGTTGCAGATCAAGGGACAGTTTCCAGAGGACGGCGAAGCGTATAAGTACAACAAGATTTCCAGCGCTCTCGATGTTTCGCACGTCCACATCGCGCGCTACATGGCTGCCGCAGATTACGCCATCCGCCAGGTGATGTCCGTACGGAAGACGCAACCGCCCACGGCGGTCACGCGTTACTATGCACGCGAACAGAATGATCTCATCAGCAAGATCAATAACAAGAATCAGGTGGGGGACCGTTCGACTTATCCTGTTCTCGGTCTGCAGCCGGAGAAAGAAGTCTTCGCCAAGACCGCGCCCATGACATCGCCGGAGAAGCGCGAGCAGGAGGCTGTTGCCTGGGTTTCCAGTAACTACGTCACCGGTTTCCGTTATGCGTGGGACAGGTTCCGCGCTCCGGTCGCGGGAAGATACCGGGTGAAGTTCAAGGGTTACACGCTCTGGGTGGCTCCGCAGCCCGACCCCAAACGGAAGCACCTTCCGGATTTCGAGCATCTCTCGCGCGGGCGCCGCGATGAATCCATCAATGTGTATACGCGCAATGGTGTCCTCAATCGTCGCGTTGGCAGCTTTGACTTGACGCCTGACCCCGCGGAACATGATGCGGGCGAGATCTGGCTGGTGGCCGGGGAAACTCTGGTGCCGGATGCCTCACGCTTCTACCGTTCGCGGCCGAATGGCTATCGCAATCCGCTGATGACGCCGGAAGGTGCGCCCGCTGTGGCGTTCCAGTGGATGGAGGTCGAAGGTCCACTTTATGACCAGACCACCACGAGTGGTTACAAGCTGTTGTTTGGCGATCTTCCCCTGGCGCAGGGGAAAGGCGTCGAGGTGGTTTCCAATAATCCCTCACAGGATGCCGAGCGCCTGATCCGTAACTTCCTGCAACATGCTTACCGGCGGCCCGTTGCGGAAGCCGATGTGAAACGCTTCACCGGCGTGGTGGAGGACCGCCGCAAGGCTGGACTTTCTTTTACCGATGCCATGATTGCGGGTTATACGGCAGTGCTGGCGTCACCAAACTTTGTCTATCTGCAGGAGAAGCCAGGCCGTTTGGATGATATCTCCCTCGCCACGCGCCTTTCTCTGTTCTTATGGAATACTCTGCCGGACGATGCACTGCGCGCCAAAGCCGCCAGGGGTGAACTGAGCAAGGCGGGCGTCCTGAAAGCGGAAACTGCGCGTTTGCTGAAAGATCCCCGTGCGGAACGCTTTGTCGATGCGTTTCTCGATTACTGGATTGACCTCCGCAAGATGGAAGACTCCACGCCATCGAGCATGCTTTATAACGACTACTATCTGGACGACGCTCTGACCGAAGCGGCTACTGCGGAGAGTCAGCTTTACTTTGCGGAAATGCTGCAGAAGAACTTACCCGTGCGCAATGTGGTGGAGAGTAACTTCACTTATGTGAATGAGCGGCTTGGTGTGCATTATGGATTGAACGATATTCATGGTGTTACGATGCGCCGGGTCGAGCTTCCGCCTGATAGTGCGCGCGGCGGATTCCTGACACAGGCCAGCGTCCTGAAAGTGACGGCGAACGGCACCACGACATCGCCTGTGCTGCGGGGTAAGTGGGTGATGGAGCGGATCCTGGGTTATGAGTTGCAGCCTCCGCCTTCCGTGCCGGCGGTCGAGCCGGATATCCGGGGTGCTGTTACAATTCGTCAGCAACTGGAAAAGCACCGTGCCGACGCGACGTGTGCTTCCTGCCACGCGAAGATCGACCCGGCTGGTTTTGCATTGGAAAGCTTCGACGTGATGGGCGCGTGGCGTGAGCGCTACCGCGCTGCTGATGAAACGAAGACGCCGGAGAAGGGCATCGGCAAGAACGGCCATGCGTTTGAGTTTTACTACGCTCTTCCGGTGGATTCCACGGGCGTGCTGCCGGATGGCCGCAGTTTTACGGGCATCCGCGAATTAAAGAAGCTGCTGACCGCAGAAGAACGGCCGCTGGCTTGGAACCTGGCCAAGCAGTTGACGATCTACGCGACCGGGGCGCCGGTGCGCTTCAGTGACCGCGCTGAGATAGACCGGATTGTGGATAGCACGAAGTCCAGCGGCTATGGCGTGCGGAGTCTGGTGGAAGCGATTATCGCGAGCGATCTCTTCCGCAACAAATAACTCCACAAAGAAACCATAAAGAATTGGTGCCAGGCACCGATTCTTTATGGTGGGTTGATATTTGAGTGGGTACACTAACGCTTATGTCCTCCATCCCCCGCCGTCTCTTCCTTCAACAGGCCGCTGTTGGTGCGCCGCTGTTAGCCGCTGCAGCGTCAGCGCCAATTCTGCCGCCGCGTTTGCAGCCGGGAGATACCGTCGGCCTGATTACCCCTTCGAGCTATGTTTCCGATCCCGATGAACTGGCCTTCGCCAAGCGCTTCTGCGAATTCTTTGGCTTGAAGTGGAAGCTGGGTAAGAACGTCGGGCAACGGTTCGGATATCTGGCGGGAACGGCGCAACAACGTGTGGACGACCTGCATGCGATGTTCTCTGACCCCGGCGTGCGCGGCGTGATCTGCATCCGCGGCGGCTACGGGTCAGCGCAGATGCTGGATAGGATCGATTACAACCTGATCCGCAACAACCCGAAGGTGTTTCTTGGTTACAGCGACATCACGGCGCTGCACACGGCGATTGGGCAGCGCACGGGGCTGGTAACCTTCCACGGTCCGGTTTCATTGAGCCACCTGACGGAATGGTCGCAGAAGCACCTGCGGGCCGCCGTGTTTTCCGGGGAGCCGGTCGGCGTGCTGACGAATCCGCCGGAGAGTAATCCCTTGCGCGCGGGGCATACGCTGCGCACCGTGCGCGGCGGCAAGGCCACGGGAGCACTGGCGGGCGGCAACCTGACGCTGCTTTCGACAACTCTCGGGTCACCGTACGCAATCGAGACAGCCGGAAAAATTCTGGTCATGGAAGATATCGGCGAGGATATCTACCGGATCGACCGTATGTTCACGCAGTTAAGGCTGGCGGGGAAACTGCAGAGCGCGGCAGGCATTGTGGTGGGTGAGTGCAAGGATTGTCCGCCGCCGAACAAGGATTCGGCCTATTCACTCGGCGAAGTGATTGATTACCTCCTGGGTGATTTGGGAATCCCCGTTCTCTACGGCCTAAGCTTCGGCCACACTATCGATCAGGTTACGCTGCCGCTTGGCGTTCAGGCGACGCTGGATGCTGACCGGCAGACCCTGACCGTGACCCAGCCGGGGACCCGGTGAGCGACCGCAGCCATCGGTTCGCCGGCTCCTCGAAGAAGCTGTAGACAATGCATGACGAGGCGACGATAATCGCCACATAGCCGTAGCGCACAAGATACGAAGGCCAACTTACCGCCCACCAAAGCACAGGAATGTGCAGGATGTACATGGCATAACTGGCCTTGCCGAGATAGACGACCGGGCGCTGGGAAAGCATGCGGGCGATGGGTCCGCCGCCGAGGCCCAATCCGAGCAGCAGCAGCGCGTTCATAGGCCGCAGCAGAGTGTTCGGAGAGATAGCACCAGGCAGGTATTTGGCGTTCGCGAGTATGACAGCGGAACCGAGAATACCCGTGAGATAGAGCCATGTTCCAGAAGGCGCTTCCGTGCGTTCGGTAAGTAAGTCGAAGGCGCGGCATACAGCGATTCCCATGAGGAAGTCAGAGAGATGAATGAGCGGTTTGATCTGGTCATCAATGCCGATGAACCACATGGCCTGCGTTAGACCACAAGCGATTCCCGCGGCGAGGCAAGTACCTTTCCAGCCCTGGTTCTTCATCGGGATCATGAGGAGCGGGAAAACGAGGTAGAAAAAGATCTCGCAGGAGAGCGACCACGCCGGCGTGTTCCAGCCCGCGGTGTAGTGTCCGGCGAACCAGCCCTGGGTCAGCGTCAGATGCATGGCGACGAGCCAGCCTTTGGGTTGATCTTTTGCCCGGATGATGAAGGGCGTCACGATCAAGAGGCTGAGCAGGTAGACCGGGTAGACGCGGGCGAAGCGCCCCACCAGGTACTTGCGCAGGTTCAGCCGGTTCCACGCCGTCGCGCCGTAAGTTCTGGCGAGGACGAAACCGGACAGCACGAAAAATGTTGGCACGGCCTGGTAGCCGCGGTGAACAATTTCCTGCAGAGGACCCGGCAGTGCGAGCACCAGCGGTTCATACATGTTTCCCGGCCCGATCAGATGCGAGAACACAACCCAGAGAGCGAGGAAGAAGCGGAGTCCGGTCAGGGCAGGGAGGTGACCAGTGCGGGATGGGTGGGTGATGGAAGTGATCAAGCGAAAACGTACCGGAAGAACGGGGAAATTCGGGTGTCCAACTTTTTATGATCCTACAGCCTTTCATGCCGCCTGTGAAAAGCCGCACTGTTGTAAGACATAATGATGGTCTGATATGCGAATGCGATTCCCCGTGCGTCTTGTAGCGCTGCCCCTCCTTCTTCTCTCCCTTGGTTTTGTTTCCGCGCAGGATGGGCCGGAAACCGTGATCCGCGGGACCAAAGAGTTCCAAAAGCGTGTGGTGATCTCCGGGCTTGCCGGTCCATGGGAAATCACCTGGGGCCCGGACAATATGCTCTGGGTGACGGAGCGTACAGGGAAGACGATCTCACGGATTGATCCGGTGACTGGCAAGAAGAGCGTGGCCATCGTGATTGACGAGGTTTCTGCTCCCGGTGGACAGGATGGCCTGCTGGGTATGGCGTTGCATCCGGATTTACTGAAGGACAAGGGGCAGGATTACGTCTACATCTATTACACCTATGTGGACCGGAACCTGCCTGCGGTCAGGTTCTTTCCTGACCCGAACAGCCCCTACAATCACCTCTACGGCAAGGTGGTGCGTTTGACTTATGACAAGACGCAGGGCACGTTGTCAAAGCCGGTTGACTTACTGAAGGGGCTGCCGGCGGGGAATGATCATGATGCCGGGCGGATCAAAGTCGGGCCGGACGGTAAGTTATATCTGACCGTGGGTGATGAGGGTCATGACCAACTGGGGAACTTCTGTATGCCGATTGAAGCGCAGCGCCTTCCCACAGCAGCGGAATTGAAGGCGAACGATTACTCGTCTTATGTCGGCAAGTCCCTGCGGTTGAACATTGACGGTTCCATTCCGGAAGATAACCCGAATTTGAAGGGTGTCGTGAGCCATGTTTATACATATGGCCACCGCAATCCCCAGGGCATTGATTTCGGGCCGGACGGGACGCTTTATTCCTCTGAGCAGGGTCCGAAAACCGATGATGAAGTGAATATCCTCGTCAAAGGGAAGAATTATGGCTGGCCGCACGTGGCGGGCAAGCAGGATAACAAAGCCTACGAATACGCCCGCTGGGCAGATGCCACCACACCGTGCTCGCAATTGAAGTTCAGTGACATTGAGATTCATCCCTCGGTGCCGCGCGCGGCGGAGTCAGACTTCAAGGAACCTTTTGAGGAACCGATTGCGACCATGTTCACTGTGCCTACGGGGTATAACTTCCAGGACAAGGCATGCAGGGGCGTGGACTTCATCTGCTGGCCGACGGTGGGCGCTTCCAGCATCGAGTATTACGCGTCGAAGGGGAAAGGCATTCCCGGCTGGGACAAGGTCCTGCTGGTGACGACGCTGAAACGGGGTTCGTTGTATGTCTTGCCACTAAGTGCTGATGGTAAGTCGAAGGCTGGATATTTCTCCCGTTACTTCCAATCGAATAACCGGTTCCGCGATACCGCGATCGGCCCGGATTTGAAGACGATCTATATTGCTACGGATCCTGGTGGGCTGGCGGAAGCCGTCGAGGGCGGCACAACCACGAAAATGGAGAATCCCGGTGCAATTCTCGCTTTCACCTATGTGGGCGAAGGCGATGGAAAAGCAGTCACCACCAGCAGCAAGGCGGGGGCGGTGGACGCGCCTTCCGCTTCGGTGACCATGGTTACTGGTGGTGCCGCGCCGGAATTCACGGCAGAACAGGCAGCGGCCGGCAAAACGGCTTTCAATACGAATTGCGCGGTGTGCCATGGCAACACGATGACCAATGGCACCTTCGGGCCACCGCTGGCCGGAGAATACTTCAAGGGGAAGTGGTCCGGAAAGAGCTTGAAGGCTTTCTATGATCACTCGAAGACCATGCCTCCGGCGGCACCGGCTTCGCTTCCGGAAGATATGTACGTGAACATCGTCGCTTACATTCTGGAAACCAACGGGGCCAAGGCCGGGAGCACGAAGCTGCCCGCCAGCGCGGAGAAGCAGGGACAGTTGACGATCCGTTAGCGATACGCCAGGTCTCTGCCTGGCGCCGCATCCGTGGAATGATCAGGTTGCGCACGCGGCTCCTGACATTCCTTGTGTTCCCGAGCCGCGCCCGCGAGGAGGCGGCGCTCTAACGGAGCGCTTTCTTCCCTGCGGCGGCTGAAGTGGCTTTCGGCGTGGTGATCATCGAAGCAAGGCCTTCCATCGTGCTCTCTGGAATCGTGATGGCAATGTTCACAGAGGTTCCCGCAGTGGTGACCGTGAGGTTCTGCAGGATGGACGCGGCATCGGCTGCTTTGGGATCTTTACCCGCGTTCATGGCGACCAGTTGTGCCACGAATTTTAAGACATCACCGAGCGCCGTCGCGTCCTTGGCCGTTGCGGTGATGGCCTGGCCCGTGACGTCCACGTTGGCTCCGAACTTCACGCCACCGCTCGATTGCTGGATGTTCTGGAAGATCGCCAACTGCTGGCCCGCATTGGACCCGGCAGGCAGCAGCCCGGCCATGGACGCAACGCTCACCGTCCAGGCATCCTGCGTCGTGCTCAACTGATTGACGGTGACCGCGAGAGACGGGTCCATTGCATTCTGCTTCGTGCGGCGGTCGAGTGCGGCTTGTACTGCAGCGACCGGTCCGGCGATGGCCAACTCCCCATCCACGATGGCCACAGCGTAAGCCTGGGAATTCTTGGACATGCTGATCAGGGTTGCGCCGGCGTAAGTCTGCGCGGGATTCGCTCCGCCCTTCACCGCAGCTGCCACCAGTGCGGCAGTGTTGAACGTACCCTTCGCCGTGAGAATCCCGTTGTGCGACGTCACGTCACCGTTCGACGCAAGAATTTCAGTAACATCCTGCGTGGGGTCAAAGCCTGTTGCCTGGATGAGATCCTGCAAGCCGGTGTTGTTCGCCGTGATCTGTTGCAGCACGAAATTGCCGAACGGCGTTGCCTTGGCCTGCAAGACATTAACGCCGGCGATGATCTTCGCATCCGGTACCACCAGATTGAGAAGCTTGGGGTCGGCCGCCTGGGCAGCCGCGGAAGCGAGCAGAAGGGCACTGCAGAAAAATCCGGTTTGTCGCATAAAGTTCTCTCTATCTGATCCTAACGGAGCCCGCTGCCTTCCGGTTCGCCGGAACTTCAGCTTTTCTTTTCAATGCGGAAATCGTCAAAGTAAGCGACAGTGTCGCCCTTGGTGCAGATGCCCGTCTTGCCCGGACCGGTGAAGGTGTTGTCGTCCGCCTCAAAGAGTTTGCGGTTGCCGAACCAGACTTTGAAATGGCTGCCCTTATAGAGAATGCGCACCACGTACCATTCGTCGGGCTTGAGTTCGCGCGAGAGTTCCGTGACGGTTTGTGCGGATTCGTGGATGGGCAGCATCACCAGGTTGCCGTTCTGCATGCGGTACAGGGTGATGCGTTTGCGGTTGGCGCTGAACTGCAAGTAGTAGTAATTACGGGGATCCTGATACCGCCAAACCACACCAGCCGACGCGCTCTCACGGCCCTTGACGATTTTGAACTTGGCGCTCAGATCACCATCCGCACAAACGACCTTGTCGAAGATCGCCAGCGGCTCCCGGTTGCGTCCGGCATCACTGGAAAGCTGGGCGAAGACGTTGTGCCGGCTGGGGGCGCTGGGGTCAGGTGCGATCGCCCAATGCGGGGGCTTTCCGCTCAACACCACGGGCGCACTCCAATAGGGAGGCATGGCCCCGGAAGACAGATGATCGAAGTTCAACGTCTCCGCTCCGCCGAAAAGTCCCAGCAGAACGACGGCTGCAGCTATTGGCACCATCTCACCTCTAGTTTAGCGGCATATTGCTCCGCCTATACTGGTCGATTGAGATTCCGTCGCGAAAAGATGTTTCCCGTCCAGAAAAAGATTCTGGAAATCAAGGAAAGGCTCCGTCCAGAGCCCTATGACTGGTACCGCTTCAATTCGTTTGCCAACATCGGGCAACTCGAAAAGATCCTGCCGGGGGGCGTGCATGATATCGCCAGGCTGGCTGATGGCGCGCCGGTGGCGGATATCGGCTCGGCCGACGGAGATCTTGCCTTCGTGATGGAATCCCTGGGCAGCCAGGTGACTGCAATCGACTGGCCCGGCACCAATGCCAACCGCATGCTGGGGCTGGCGCTGTTAAAGCGCGAACTGGGGTCGTCCATGGAGCTCTGCGAGGTTGATATCGATGAGCAGTTCACTTTGCCGGGGCAGCGCTTCGGCGTTGCGGTCTGCCTGGGCCTCCTTTATCACCTCAAGAACCCCTACTTCTTCCTCGAAAAGCTGGCACGGCACACGCACCACTGCCTGTTGAGCACCCGGATTCTGCCCCCTGCGAAAGTCTCTGATGCAGTGGCTTATCTAACCGGCTTCCGTGAATTCGAAGATGACCCCACGAACTTCTGGTTCTTCTCTGAACAAGGGCTTCTGCGATTGCTGGACCGCACTGGCTGGGATGTTGTCAGGCATACCATCACCGGCGATGGCGTGGATGACCGGTTCTTCTGTCACCTGCAAAGCCGTTTCGCCGTGACGGCGCAGACTTTCCGCCTCACGCACGGCTGGCACAAGCTGGAAAACGAATCCTGGCGCTGGACGCAGCAGCGCTTCGGCATGATCATCGACAATCCCGAACCCTGCCGCAAACTGGAACTCCATTTCCGAATCGTGCCGGACTTGCTGGAGGCTCCTCTGGTGCTTTCGGCTACCGTGAATGGCATGCTGCTGCCCCCGGCCAGTTATACGGAGGCCGGTGATCATGTCTATGCCAACGCGGTCTCACTGCCCCCCGGCAAGATCACGCTCGATTTCCAACTCAGCCATACGATGCATCTGGAAGAGCGCGACTTAGGGTTGATTATTGCGACTCCTGGATCAGGTGTGGTGAGCGAAGGTTCAGGGATCAGGCTGGGTTAGATTACTCGTACCGCAGCGCTTCCATTGGATCCAATCGTGACGCCTTGATTGCTGGTAACAAGCCGGCAATCACCCCGATAAGTTCCAGAACCACCGTCGAGACAATCACCGCAAACTGGGAGATCTGTAAATGGATATCCCCGGTGCCCGAATCATCCTTGAACAGCGGTCCCAGCAAAGGCAGGGTCTGAATCCCGCTCGTTGCCGCCCAGCCGATCACCACTCCCAACAGTCCACCGGCGGTTACTATCGCCATGGCCTCCAGCAGGAACTGCAACAGTACCTCACCCCGCGTGGCGCCAAGTGCCTTCAGCACGCCGATCTCCTTCGTCCTCTGCGTGACGGAGACCAGCATGATATTCGTCAGCCCCACGCCGCCAATCGCCAATGTCATCGCTCCAATTAGACCGAGCAGCACCTGCAGAGCGATCGACATCGTGTCAATCACTTTCATGAATTCATTGAAGACGATAATCTCCACCGCCCGTTCATCATTCGGCGGGAAGTTATGCAGACGGCCCAGCGTCGCGCGGACCTGCTTGACCGCATCGGCACGGAAGATTGGATTGGCGGGCATCCAGACGAAGTTATCCGGGTACTTAATCTCGCGGATGAGTGATGCCGTCGAAAGGGGCATGAACACGCACTGGTTATCCGGCGTGTTGTAATTCGAGATCTGCGTTTTGGTCTTCAGCAAGCCAATGACCTGGAACGTGGAACCGCCGAAGATGATGGTTTCGCCCACTGGCGGAATCTCTCCGAACAGCTTCTTCGCCGCCTCCGCTCCCAGCACGGCAACGCGCGACTTATTCAACTCATCTTCCGGACTGACCCAGCGCCCGGTATCGAGCGTCATATTCCGTATCCTGCCGTAGACGGGTTCCACCGCGCGGATCGACATGGATTGTTCCCGCACGCCGCGTTTCACCATCGTGCGGCGCATCATCACCTCAGCGGAGATGGCACCTACCGTTGGCACTGACTCGCGGATTGCCTCTTCATCAGTGAGTTCCAGCCTAATATGGCGGCCCGCCCGCTCGCCCCCCGCCTGCGTGGAAGTTTGTCCGCCGAAGACCAGCACCAGATCCTGGCCCACGGCCTGGAAAGACGTCCGCAGTGCGCGCCCAAAGCCCTCGCCATAGGAATACAGGATGACGAAGCAGGCCACTCCCCAGGCCAGACTTGCCATGGTGAGCAGGCTGCGGTGGCGGTTGAACTTCAAGGCACCCCAGGCCTCCGCGATGATCGATGCGAATTTCACTTAGCTTTCCTTCAGTTATCTTTCCGCCCGAAGCGCTTCCACCGGGGTTAATGATGCCGCGCGCCAGGCAGGGAACAGCGACGATGCCACCGCAATCACAGCGAGTGCCGCGAAGGCGAACAATGTCGTTTCGCCCTGCACCGGCAGACCGGGAAACATCTCCGGCATCTCTACCTGCTTTAAGGCCGATGACAGACCGAAAGCGATACTCCAACCCACGGCACCGCTCAGGAAAGACAGCACGCACCCCTCCACCAGGAAGTCGAGCAGGATGCGGAAACGGGTCGCGCCCAGAGCTTTGCGCAGGCCGATCTCGCGTGTCCGTTCTGTGACTGTCACCAGCATGATATTCATGACACTGACGCCGCCCAGAGAAAGCGTCACGATCGCGATGATGGCGAGAAAGACGGTCATCGAGTTGAAGATACCGTCCACCATCTTGGAGTTCTCCACCGTATCCCAAACACCCAGAGCGGCTTTGTCATAAGGGTTGAACTTATGGTTGCGGCCAATGATCTTCTTGACCTGCAGCCGGGCTTCCTCGAACTGTACCAGTGAGCGCGGAACATAGAGAATCTCATCCAGCATCCCCGGCTGAAAGTAACTTGCCTTGGGTGGAACATCCCGTGCCGCGGTGGAGTAAGGCAGGAAGATCTTCTTTTCATCGAGACCGGAGTAACTGCTGTTCTGGTCTTTCTTCTTCAGCCAGCCGACAATGACGAATGGAAGTGAGTTGATCGAGATCTTTGTCCCCAGTGCCACTGGACGCTGGCCGAACAACTGCTTCTTGACATCGAGCCCGATCACGCAGACACGCTTCCCGTCTTTCTCGTCGTCTTCTGTGAAGAAACGGCCCGCTTCCACCGGCAGTGTCCGCATCTGGTTGAAGTGCGGCTCCACACCGCTGTAATCGAAGGTTCCGCTGTTGAATGGACTCGTCGCGCGGACTTCACCTTCCAGTTCCGCGGCAGTCATTTTTACCAGGTAGGCTTCCCGCCGGATATCTTCCACATCCGAGTAATTCAAGCGGATGCGCCGCCCGGCTCTTTGTCCGCCCGCCTGTAACTCCGTGCGGCCGCCGAAGAGAATCACGATATTTTCACCCAGCGACTTTGTGTTATTCCGCTGGCCCTCTTTGAAGCTGTCCCCCATCGCAATAATGATCACGATGGAGGCGATCCCCCAGGCGATCCCCGCCATGGTCAGCACGCTCCGCAGCTTGTTCCGCAGCAGGCTGGAGAAGACCTGCGCCACCAGTTCTTTCCAGTAACTCATGGCAGCCTACTGCAGGATGACCTGCTGCCCCTCGCGGAGGCCGCTGAGAATCTCTGTCTTCGAGCCATTGCTGATGCCGGTCTTCACGGCAAGCTTCTTACGGCCTTTTTCACCGGTTTCGTCCGGGATCTCCACCGCCACGGACTTGTCTTTGTTGTAGAGAACGGCCCCTTCCGGGATCGCCAGCACGCCCTTCTTCTCTTCCAGCAGAATTTCAGCATTGGCCGTCATCTGCGATTTCAAAAGATGCATCTCATTGCTGATGGAGACGCGCACTTCAAAGGTCGTGACATTGTCTTTCTCCGTCCCCATGGGAGAGATCTTTGTGACTTTGCCATCAAACTTCTGATCTTTGAAAGATTCCACAGTAATGCGTGCGGGCTGGCCCAGATAAACATGGCCGACGTCGCTCTCATCCACCTTGCCCTTGATATAGATCTCATTGAGATCGCCCACGGTCATAATCACCGTGGCGGCGGAACCCATCGTCAGAATGGAGCTAACTGCATCACCTACTTCGTGATCACGCGATAACACCAGCCCGTCAATCGGCGAGGTGATAGTTGCATTGCGCAGATCTTCTTCGGCGCGCTCCACGGCGGAGCGCTGTTGTTCCAGCGATGCTTCCGCCTTCGCAATGGCCGCCGCTGCCGTACCCAGATTCGCCTTCGCGGATTCCTGCTTGTTCACTGCCATCTGGTAATTCTTCTCGGCATCTTCCAGCGTGTTCTGCGCGATGAGCTTGCCCGCCATCATCTGCTTGGCGCGGTCCAGGGTGCGCGTCAGGAAGGGAAGATCCGTTCCCTCGGCAGCCCCCGTGTAACGTTCATAATCTGCCTTCGCGGATCTTACATTGGCTTCAGCAACATGCAATGCGGCCACCTGTCCCTGCAGCGCCGGTTGTAAGTCATTCTTATCCAGTTCGCAAAGTACCTGACCTTTGTGAACAACATCACCAACATTCACCGCGAGCTTCTGAATAATCCCGCTGGCCTTGCTCTTGATCTCCACTTGCGTTACAGGCTGGACTTTGCCTGTCGCCACCACGGACCGTGCCAGATCCAGCCGCTCCACCTTCGCGAGCTTCTCATCCTCGATCTTGACCGGTTTCGACGTGTAGGCCTTCACTGAGAAGAACGCAGCGGTTCCCAGACCCAGCAGCATCACCGGCAGCCAAATCCAAACGAGCCCTTTCTTCTTTGCCATAACTAGTTCTCCAGACTCTCCATGGGTTCGTATTGCGCGAAGGGTTTGAATGCTGGAGTTGTATCTCTGTGCACGGCCGGCCGCGCATCACAGTGAACCACTGCCGGAGTGACCTCTCTCTTCTGTGCGGTGGTCAGTGGCATGACAAACGCAGCTCCTGCGAGTAACACTGCTGCGACGACAACGCGGGCGGTCCGCCTCTTCCTGTTCATTCGTAATTCCCTCAAGGTGGTAATACGGCCCAAGTGGGAAAAAGTTCGCGTGCTTTAAACTGTGAGGGAACAAATGGACACCATTCTTTCCGAATATCAGCGTTGGAAACAGCAGGGGGCGTCCATCCGGGCGCAAGCCAAACAGGCCATGGAGGCCCGCTTCAAGGAATTGCTTCTTGAGGCCGCGCAGATTGCGCAGGATTACAAGGAAGACTTTGGTGCGCAGTTGAAGCCACCTGCCGGCATTCTGTCTTTCAAGTTCAAAGAGTCAGCGAAACCGGCGGCGAAGAAGTCCGCGGTGCTGCCAGCCGCCCCGAAAGCGGACCCGAAAGTTGTGGCTCTCGAAAAGAAACTCGCCGCGGCGAAGAAGAAGCTCGAAGCTGCCAAAGCAGCAGGCACCGCCACGCGCAATCTGGAAGACAAGATCTACGAGATCGAAGACGAACTCAATCTGGCGAAGCAGTAACGTCTGCTTCTTGGGCTTTTCAACAAGTTCTCACTGGAAGTATTCAACGCGGGCGGCGAGTCCGTTGTGCGGCGGTTCTCTAAAAGAGCCGCACAGGCGCAAGGGCCGCGCCCGCAAACTCGATCAGCAACGGCAGCGTTCCGGCGGCCCGAAGTCGTCCGTTGTGCGGCGGTTCTCTAAAAGAGCCGTTCCTGCTTCTTGAGTGTTCCAAAGCTGCCGATGTTCGCGATGGTGAACGCGACGCGGTACTGGTTGTCATTACGCGCACCGAACTCGAACCTGCGGAACTGCACGCTGAGTCCGCAGCAGTTCGTGTTGTAAGTGGCCTGCACCGTGGCGAACTGCATTCTGCCGATGCGGTAATCGTAGACGGACGAGACCGCCGCATTCCAGCCGCGCCGGTTCGTCTCCCCATAGCCGAACGTCCCGCGTACCTGGTCTGCCGGCGGCGCAATCGCGGAATCCGGCCGTACTAAATTGTGCCCGGCCGAAATAAACAGCTTCTTCACGCGCACATCCGTTGAGAACATGCTGTTCACCAGCTTGCCTCCGCCGAGGGGATCGTAATCGCCTTCCCACTGAATCCCGACGCCATTCCTCGGACTGGCCCGCAGGATATTCACCACGGGCGAATAATTCCTCGGCTGGTCGATAAAGGCATATCCCGTCAGGTCCGCGCCCGTGAAGACCACATTGCGCTGCCCCGGCACCACCGCACCACCGAAGTACGGGTCAAAGAAGCGCTTTTGAAAGACTTCCCAGGTGAAGACTTCGTTCACCTGGTCACCCTTCTTGGCGAACAAGCGGTTCGTCACGCCCAGCAGAATCTCATTGGTGTTTGTGAGCAAATCCAGATCGTCATAGCGGATAGTATTGTTGTAGTTCTGCACGCCGCTGACGGTCTTGTAGGTCAGCCGCGGCTCGATCACGTGCTTGATCTTGTCCCCCAGAAACGTCTTCTTCTCGAAGATCCGCGCCAGCGAGGGCAGCACGAAATCCACATTCAGTTCCGTGGCGTGCCGCAACAGGTTTCTGCCGCCAATCGACTTCGTCACGCTATCCAACTGCTGGTCGTAATAGCGCTCATGCAGCGTAAAACTCGGCACGATATCCATGCCCCCGAACCGAACTGCCGTCGTCAGGGACGGATCGGCCGTGCCCCGGGCGCTGAACTGCGTGGTTTGATAGAAGCCCGCCGGTTTGGTATCGTTCGGCTCCGGCTGCACTCTGTGGAGCAGGGCAAAGGTGGAATCGAAGGAAAACCAGAGCGGTATCGATCCGTTCGTCAGCAGTTTGTCGCGGCCTTCCAGTTCTACTTCCGGCAGCTTGCGGATCACAATCGAATTTCCCTTCGTCGCATCCTGGAAGTTCTCACTGCGTGACGCCACAATGTTCACCGTGTAGTTGTCGAAGTGCTTGGTGATGTAGCCCGTCGAATGCACCTCGGAGAAGATCGCCTCATTGAAGGATTCGGTGAACTCCTGCCGGAACTTCAATGAACTCAGGTAATCGAGATTGCCCCGCGCTGTCCAGCCGTTGCCCAGATCTGTCTTGATCACGCCATACAGACTGAATCCCGGTGCTTTGTAAATCGTGTTCGGCCCCGTGGCATAGCCGCGGTCGGTCACGCCGTAGAAGATGAGATCGAAATCTGTCTTGTCATTCGGCTTGCCACGGAAATCCACGTGGTGCGCATAGCCGCGGGAGGTGAAATCCTGCAACCGGTAGGTCAAATCATAGCTGCGGTTGATGGCCCAGTAATAGCCCAGCCCCAGCATGATGCCGCGCCGCGAACTGTTGCCGATATTCGGCGTCAGGAACCCGCTGCGCCTCGGCATCTTCGTCAGAGGCTTGTAGTAGTAGGGGAAGTAGAACAGCGGAATCCCGCGCACCCGGTAGATGGCATTCTTCGTGATGGCCCGCTCATGCGGAATGACATCAAAGACCGGACTGCGCAGAGTCCACCAGGGACTCGGCACCTTGCAATCCGTGATGTACCCGTCATGGACGATGTACTTGTCTTCGATCTTCTCCGCCCACTTGCCCTCAAAGTAAAACGGTTCCTGGGTGGTGAATACACCCGGCCGGGAATCCACCTTGGTCTTCGAAAAACCTCTCACGTGCTGGAACGTACCTGTCTGCGTGTCGATGTTGTATTCCGCGCTGTCGCAGTAGATCACCTCGTCGCGTTCGTAGTTCCGGTAATAAACGTTCCCCTTGGCCTTGAAGATGCCGGTGTTCTCGTCATACTCCGCTTCATCGGCTTTGAACGTGGCATTGCTCAACTCGATCACGACGTTCTTCCGCAACTTCGTGATGCCGCCCTGGGATTCCTGGAAGATCCCGGTCATATCGTAATCACCCTTCACGGGCGCATCGGGGCGGGGAACCTTCACCGCAAAATCAGGCCGTTCGACGGGCGGAGGGTCCTGCGGAATCTGCCCCGGGGGCGTCTGTACGGGTGGCGTAGTGCCCTGCTGTTGCGCCCTGCAAAAATCAGGTGACGTAAATTGCGCGAACACCAATAAAATCAAGGGGAAAATGAACTTTTTCAGAGAAGTTTCCTGATGACAAGCACTAAGGATTATGGTACTCAGGAATCTAGGGATTCGTTGCAGTTTTGAAGTCCGGCTGAGACCTTGAGTCGGCATAAATTGGGTGGCGTCCGGCTTGCAGCGATGCGACCGGGCATAACTGAACGGTACCAAAACGGCTGCTGTTCCGGCGGCTCCGGTTTTGCAGTTGGACGGCAAGAAGCTTAGACATGCATTGCAAGTATTGTGGTTTCGTCAATGGTGAAGAGGATCACCGCTGTCTGCGCTGCGGACGACGGGTGGGCATCGCTGTGTCCGCGCCGTTGAGCTACGTGGGCAACAACGCGCTTGCGCTGAACCAAAACCCCCGCGCCGCTTCGGACGACGAGAGCCAGGAACTCTTTACTCAGATGCCGGTGGTTCCCCCGCCCGCGCAGGGGCCACCGCCCAGTCTCGAAACCCAGCCATCGCTGTTTGCCGCGCAGGCAGCACCCAATGTGATTCCTTTCCGGGCGGTCCAGCGGCCCGCACCCGCTGCGGCCGCGAAGCAACCTGCACCCGCCGCCCCCACCGTCAGCCAGCCCAAGCCCGCACAGCCCCGCAAACCGGCATCCCCGGCCACCGCAGGCCTGCAGACCACCATGGACTTCACCACGGTCTCCCTGCCCAAGGCCCGCGTCCTGCAGGACTCTGTTACCTCTGAAATCTTCACGCACCGGCCGGTGGCAGCGCGGATGCTCCGCTTCGCCGCCGGCATGCTCGACTTCATTAGTCTGCTCTTTGCGGTGGGCCTCTTCTGCGTGATCGCGCTCTCATGCGGTGCCAACTTTGGCACCGGGAACCTGTTCTGGATCACGCTGGGCTGCGTGGTGGGGGTGATTGCGCTGCTCTACTCGGTCTTCTGGAGCATTGTTGGCCCGGAAACGTTCGGCATGCGCGAAGTGGGCCTGGAGTTGATCAACTTCAGAGGGCAGCGTCTGGACGTGAAAACACGTATCATCCGCACGCCTGCTTCGTGGCTGAGTTTCTGTTCCGCCGGCCTGGGGATCATCTGGTCACTGTTCGATGAGGAAACCCTCACCATTCACGACCATATTTCGAAGTCATTCCCGACGGAACGCGATGGCGGTAACACCATCATCCGCGACCGCCACTAGAAGTTCGCTTTAGAATTTGTGTTCGGGAACACTCCGCAGTTGCGCATCTTCCAACCGCTTCGCTTCCTGATAGGTGTAAACCATCCGGTGGATCACTGTCACGTTTGACAGCACCGCCAGCACCCACAGTGCCGGAGCCATCCGGTTGGCCAGCGCGCCCAGAATCACCAGCACCACGCGTTCAGGCCGTTCCATGAACCCGACTTTGCAGTTCGGAATCGTATTCTCTGCCCGCGCACGTGTGTAACTCACCATCACGCTGCCCAGCATCACGATCGCCGTCAGGACCACGTAGAAGTAACGGCTGATGGACGCATAGTAGACCTGAATGCCGATCAGCACACCGAGATCGGAATACCGGTCCAGCACGGAATCGAAGAAGCCCCCGAAGCGTGTCACCTGATTCGTGCCGCGGGCGACACGGCCATCCAGCATGTCAAACAAGCCGGCGAAGATCACCACCAGTCCGCCAGGGACAAACTTCCCCACCGCGAACAGGTAGGCCGCCCAGGCATTGATCAGCAGCCCGATGAAGGTGAGGACATTTGGGTTCACACCGGATACGGAAATGACGTACACGATCCCGTCCAGGATCTTGCCGCACCCTTTTCCGATGGCACTGGTAATTGTCATTCGTTAGCCAGCCAGCTGATGAATGGTCATCAATTCGAGAATCTCATACTCCTTGGCACCGCCAGGGGTAACGATCTTCACTGTGTCCCCAATCTCTTTTCCGATCATGGCTTTGCCGATGGGTGACGCCGTCGAGATTTTCCCCGTCGGTGCATCCGCATCTTCGCTTGTGACCAGTAGATAGGTGATCTTCTCGTCCTTCGCGAGATCCAAAACCACGACCTTCGAGCCCAGCCCGACGCGGTCATGCGGAATCTTCGTCATGTCGATCATCGAGAACTCGCCCAAACGCTTCTTGAGCTGTCCCAGGCGCGCATTCACCAGCCCCTGACGCTCTTTCGCGGCATGGTACTCGGCGTTTTCGCTCAAGTCCCCGTGTTCGCGCGCCTTCAGAATCTCTTTGGGCAGTTCATTCCGCAGCTCGTACTCGAGCGCCGTGATTTCGTCCTGTAATTTCTTCTTGATATCGAGCATGAAAGGGGCCTTAGCCCATTCGGACATTATAGCGAGTCCGGCCTTCACTGGATTGCAACCTTGCGGCAGTCCGGAAAATTCGATGAGCGATTCCCCGTGCTCCCTGCGTTCACCTAACCAGCAACGGAGGAAACCTATGCAACTGAAACGCAACGCCGCCATCCCTGTGATGGCACTACTCGCCCTGGCCGCCCCGGTCTGGGCCAGCAACATCGTCGTCAACGGCGATTTTGAAGGCACCACCTACACCGGACCCAACAATGACATCGTCCCCACTGGCTGGCTGCTGGGTCCGCCGTCTTATTCCACACAAAGCCGTCTGAATGTGGAGAGCACGGTCGATCCCTCGAACGACCTGGCTCCGGAGAGCGGCAGTAACTACGTCGCCTTCCAATCCATCGCCACTTCGGGCAAAGACTGCCTCTATCAGGACCTCACCACGGTCGCCGGCATGAGTTATGACGTATCTTTCTGGGTCGCCATTACCACCACCAGCGTCGGCAACAATGTGACCTTTGACCCGGTTTGGGATGAACAGGGCTCCAACTACGCGCACATGACCAGTGTTCTCAACCCGCCCTCCAACACCGGTCCGACGGGCTATACCGAATACACTTTCACCGAAGTGGCTTCGGGCACCACAACCCGCATCGATTTCCATGGGGTTGATACCAACGGCGCGGTGCTTCTCGATAACGTGGTGGTGGATAACGGTGTTTCTGACGCCCCGGAACCCGGTACTCTGGTGATTGCCGGTTCCGCCCTGCTGTTGGCGGAAATGATCCGCCGTCATCCTGGGAAAAAAGCGTAAGTTTCGAAAACCTGCGGCGGGGTCAAATCCCGCCGCTTTTCTTATGAGCGCATCCGCGCCATGAAATACAATCCCGCCACCGCGAACAGCGCATCAGGAGCCCACGCGGCCAGATTCGCCGGCATCTGCCCCACGTTCCCCAGTTGCTCAAACAGCAGCCCTATCCCGAAGTAGGTGATCGCCACCCCGAGGCTTACGCCAATGCCGGCCATCGCCCCGCGGTTGCCCACCAGAAACCCGAACGGCACCGAAATCAGCGCCATGATGAAGGCGAAGACGGGTGTGGAGAACTTCTTGTAGAACTGCACCTGCAGCTTGGTCGTGTCATAACCCGCGCGCTTCAGGTCGGAGATGTAATGCCGGAGCTCGACATAGTTCATCTGCTTGTCCTGCTTCACTTCCTTGAGGAAGTCCTCAGGGGTTTCATCGAGTTCCGGGAATGTCGTCGCCGTGAACTCCTGTACCTTGCACTCCAGCACGCCGCAGGTATCGCGCGCCGTGCCTTGTTCCCACACGAACGCCTTCAGATTCTGTTGCCAGCGGGCCCGGTTGGCACTCACCATGCGCGTGAGATGGAAGTCTTTGAAGTCGATCTCAAAGACATACGGTTCCACCATGACCTTCTCTGCCGGATCAAAATACTTGAAGTAATAGACGCGGTTGTCGTGAATCACCCATTTGCGCTCCGGATGCAGATAGGTCTGCACATTCCGTCCCTTGATCTCATTGCGGATCGCATCCTGAATCCGGTTCGCCTTGGGGATGTAGAAGTGATCAAACGTGAACAGCGCTCCGCTCAGCACCATGCTCATCAGCAGCACCGGCAACCCGAGCCGCCGCACACTGACGCCGCTCGCCTTGAATGCTGTCACTTCGTTGTTTTTCGTCATCACGCCGAACGTCACCAGCACGCTCACCAGCACGGAAATCGGCAGCGTGTCGTAAATCAGCTTCGGAGTGAGGAATATGTGATACGTCAACACCCTCGACATCGGGATGTGGTTCTTCAAGATATCGCCCAGCAGTTCGAAGAACGTAAACACCTGCGTCATCGCGATAAAGCTGAACAGCACCAGCGCGAAGTAGAACAGGAAGTTCGAGAGCACATAGTTATCCATGATCTGGAAGATCACGATGCGAATTCCCAGACCACCCGAACTGCTCTTGCGCTGCTGCGTGAAGGGCCGCGCCACCACTGCCCAGGCCTGACCTGCCCACGCTGTTACGGTGCCGATCACGTCCCGGTCGCCCGGTTTTTCCATCCGGTAAATCAGAATGATCCCCGCCACAAAGAATGCCGCATTCGGCAGCCACAGCGCCGTGGCCACGGGCAGCGCATGCCGGTGCGCCATGCCGGTCAGGCTGATGAATGACAGGTAATAGCAGAAGAACGCGAGGAAGATTCCCCACACGTACCCCGCCGAACGCCCGCCGCGCCTTGAACTGGAGCCCAGTGGAATCCCCACCAGCGCCAGCATGAAACAGGCGACTGGCAGTGCCATGCGGCGGTGCAATTCAATCCGCGCATCAGTGCCATCCTGCGTGCTGGCTGGCTCATCGACGATGAAGTCCAGCAACTCGAGCGTAAACATCTCAGAGAATGGTTTGGCCTTCTCTTCCTTTGGCTTTTGCGCGTCCAGCACCTGCGCCTGCGCCGGACTCATTGTGTGATACGGCGGCTGGTGCGTGCTCACATTCCGCATATAGAGCTGGATGCGGTTATTCTTCACATCCGGCACCGCCATCGCTTCCCGCGCAATCGTGATCAGTGGCCCTGTGGGCGGATCTTTCAATCCGGTTTTTCGCTCTTCGGCCGGCGTCAGATCTGCAATGAACACACCATTCCAGACCGTCACCGGACCAGTCGATGTCTTCACATCGGCCACATAGAGAACGGTGTTGTCATTTGAAAACTGTTCTTCAAAGATGCGCGGCTGCACCTGGCTCGTCAACTGGGCTGCGCCGATCGTATTCAGCAGCTTGTATTCGGTCCGGATCGCCAGAGGATTCAGATAGAGCGAACAGGCGGCCGAGAAGATGGTCGCCAGCAGCGCAAACCGCAACACCGGCGGCACAACGCGCCGCGTGGACACACCCGCCGACCGCATCGCCACCATTTCGTTGTCCGAAGCCATGCGCCCCAGACCGATCAGGATGCCGACGAGTACGCCGAAAGGCAGGCTCAGCAGGAGAATTGGCGGCAGTGCCAGGGCCAGCAGTTCCAACACAACCGGCAGCCTCGCCTGCACCTTGACCAGCAGTTCGAAGAGCCGGCTCAAACTCTGCAGAAAGATAACGAACGTGGCGAGCACGGTTCCGAGGAACGTGCTCGAGAGAATTTCCCTGAAAATATAACGGCTGAGAATTCTCATCTTGCTGAGCGCGGGGATGGGACGATCGGCAGCTTCGGCAGATCATCATCCGCCTTCGCCAGGTCGATGTCATCCATCAGAATCGACGGCGAAACCACCGATACTTCCGCGATATTTCCTCCGCCGCCCAGAAACGCAAATGGTGCGCCGTTTTCCAAATAGTTGAAGAAGACCTGGTCATCTCCCGCAGCCAGAATGTCCTTCAGCGAACGTGCATTCAGGCTGCGGAAACGCATGGCCCGAACCAGCTCTTCCTTGCCGTCGGGATAGACACGGTAGATTTGCAGGGGAATCGAAATCGCCCGCGACGCACCGCCGGAAGCTGCGCTCGAAAGAATCTTCCGCGCTTCTTCAATCGATGCCGTGGAGGGGAAATCCAGCTTGCGGATCAGAATCCCGTATGGCAAACCGCGCTGTTGACAGAGATCGATCAGCTTGGCTTTCAATTCCGCCAGGGTGCTCTTTTCGCGCGCTTCGATGATGAGATTGCTCGGGGCAGGGGAGTCGGCACCAAAGGAACCACCCAGCCGCGCCCGGCCATTCGAATCGCTGTAGCCGCGCACCTGCTGCCGTGTACGGAAGAAATCCCGCAACACGCCTTTTTCCACCAGCTTCAAGGGCTTGGCCACCACGGCCTGGTCATCCACGTCATAGTTGCCGAACAATGCATGGCCATTCAGGGTCTTGAGGGTGGGGTCATCCATCACATCAAAGAAATCCGGCATGATGCGCACGCCCTTGCGCCCTTCGAGTTCCGTTGCCGCCGAGGGTGCAGGCTGGCCGGGAGCCGGTACGGGCTTCCGCGAAATATGCAGATTGTCGCCCAGAATTTGCGCCAGCATTTGGGGTGCTGCTACACCTTCAAACAGCACGGGGCCGGAGTAGTTCTCTCCGACAGGCGCTTCGGCCAGCTTCAAGACTGAGGCCGCGATGGTATCCACCGTCTTCTTGAGGTCGGCTTCCGCGAACATGCTCTGTACATCATGAGTGTACAGTACCGCCGCATCGCGCACGATCATCCCGTCCTTGGCCTGTGCCGATGCCCGGATCTGTACTGAACCGATGCCATAGTTCGTGCGTACCTCGGAGCCTTCCGAGTTCACAAACCGGTGCACACCATCGGTAACGTTATATTCCACCGCCGACAAACGCAGTGTCGGGTAGGCAGCAAATTGCGCGGAAAGCCGCTTCACCCGTTGCACCCACGCCGCACCGTCAAACTTTGCGGTCTTCTCAGGCACCAGGAAACTGATCTTCGGCGCCTGCAGAAAATCCGGCAATTGATCTGTGACGCTGACGTTGCGCAAGGCGGAGCGCTTGCGGGCGATCTGCTGCAGCGCTCCTTTATAAGCTGAATCCGTGCTGAGCCACAGGTAGCGGCGGAGAGAACTGTAGTCTTCATCGAGCGGGAACGAACCCAGCGCATACCGCGCGCCGCCGCCTCCCCCACCCACCCAATTGGTGTTGTCGAACTTGTAATCACCGACGCGCAGACGCACTTCGGGGATGCGCGCATGGTCCGCACGCTCGCCCAGCAGTCCGCCTAAAGTGGCCGTGGCGTTCCAAGTGTGCAGGTCATCCACCACATACTGGACGTAATAGGGACGGTCCAATTGCTGCAGGCTCAACGTCATGGAGCGCTGCAGTTCATCTTTCATGGCATCGAGGACCGGGTCTTTGGCCTGGCCAAGTAAGGCACTGGCAAGGAGTCCGGCTCCCAGGGCGAAACGGATTGCGCCTCTCACTTCGCACCCCCGACGCTGACAAAGGGCGGCGCGGCGAGCAGCGGCGGCAAATCCTGGCTCTGATCTTTCTTCTGAATCTCAATCTCCGAAATCAAAATCGCGGGCGAAATCGCGGAGACCGGCACACTACCGCTTTCAGCCCCGCAATATCCGTTAAATACTTCCGGCTTGTCTGAGGTTGCAAGAATCTTCGCGAAACTGGCGAGCGGCGTTCCCACGATGTCTGTTCCGCGGATCAATTCATCGGGCCTGCCATCGGCATAGATCTTGTAAACAATCACGGGTTGCACGGCAAATGCCTGCAAACCAGAGCGCCCGGTTGTGGTGAAGCCGCCAGAAATATCGGCGAAGTAGAGGCCATAGGGCTTGTTCTGCTTCTTCACTTCATCGAGCAGCATCTCCCGCAGTTTCGCGTCAGTGACCGATTTCGTACTCGTCACCACCAGGTTCGATTGCCGGGCCACAATTTCCAAACCCGGCTGGCGGCGGCCGTGACCATTTGAGTGATCAAAGCCCTGAATCGGGGAACGCGACATCAGGAAGGCTTTCAGAATTCCGTTCTCCACGGACTTCACGGGCTTGCCGGGCATGCCTTCATCGTCATATTCATACCAGCCGTTCAAATCCTGCCCGCCGCCACGCTTCAATGTCGGGTCGAAGGTCACCGAAAGGAACTCCGGCAGCACTTTCTCCCCTACGCTCTTGGTGAAGGTCTGGCCCTCGCTTTCATCCTTTTGGCGATGGCCTTCGATTCTGTGGCCGAAGATCTCATGGAAGAAGACGCCGGAAGCGCGCCCGGAGAAAATCGCAGGTCCTACAAACGGTTCCGCATTGGGTGCCTTCAGCAGCGACACAACATGCTCGGCCACCCGCTTGATCATGGCTTTGATCTGGTCGTCGGTCGGCAGATCTTTCTGGTCCATGGCATCGAAGCTTTCAAAGTCAGAGACGTCGATGCCTTCTTTCGATTTCGCTGTTGCTGTGACGAAGACTCTCGCGAAACCGCGGCCATGTTGCACCTGCGTGCCCTCGCTGTTGGCGAAGTAGCGATTGTCCGTGGTCGCCACGAACTGTACTTCGCAGGTGAGAATCTCGGGATAGTTGGCGAACTGCTTTGAAAGGTCCCGAACCTTCTTCTCCCAGGCGGCGCGGTCCACATTCATGGTGTGGATCGGCGCGAAGTGGGCGTAGGTCTCTTCGCTGGAGAAGTCATCCGAGGGATCGCGGTCGGCTGCTTTGACCTGCTGGTTGGTGGTGATTTTGATCAGACGTTCGGCCGCGGAGCGGTAGACGCGGTCCGTCTCGAGCCACATGCGGTCTTTCAAAGCCGCGGGGGTATCGTCCACAGCCACCTGCACGCCTGAGGTGAATTGAATCCGTTCCCCGCGCGCCCGGCGGTAATTGTCGAGCATGGGAGAGCCCACGCGCAACGTGGTGTCCAGATAGCGGGCCTTGTTGTGTTGGGTGTTGTTGAGAGCGCCGAAAGTAGCCCCGGTAGACCAGCTTTCCTGCTCCGTGATCTCGTACGCGAGGTAGTAGGGGGGCGGATCTGCGTTCTTTTTCAGCGCGGCAAAGTTCCGGTCCAACTCCTGTTTCATGGTGTCCAGGACGACGCGGTTTTCTGCGGTTTGCGCGGGAATCGAAAGTGCGGCGAATGCCGCGAGGAGGGCGGGCAGGCTTTTGCGGGTCACAAACCTTGACGATAACATGTCAAACCGGAGAGGTAATTTCGGATCGGCGGGAATTCCTGTACCGCTGGCCGCTCCCGCAACCCTTGTGGAGCTGCCCGCAAGCTCACTCCGCGCCGCCTTCCACCATCCGCGCCAGTTCCTGTGACGCGCCCATCGCGATCCGCGCCTGGGCGCTCAGTTGCTGGCTCGCGGCTGCTGTCTCCTGGGCCGTTCCGGCCGTTTTCTGGGTCACTTCCGCGAGTACGTTCAAAGAGCCTTCAATCAGATCTACCCCGCGAACCTGCGATTGGCTGCTTTTACTCACTTGTTCCACCAATCTCGTTACCCTTGCCGCGCTTCCTAGGATTCGCTCCATCGCCGTAGTTACCTCCGCCAGCCGGGTGCTGCCTTCCCGTGAAGTCACCACCGACGAGGCAACAATATGTTCGGTGTCGCGCGATGCCTGCGCGGAACGCTGCGCCAGATTCCGTACCTCATCGGCCACCACGGCAAAACCCGCTCCCGCTTCCCCGGCCCTCGCCGCCTCAACCGCGGCATTCAACGCCAGGATCTGCGTCTGGAACGCGATTCCGTCGATCGCCTGCGCAATCTCGCCAATCCGGTCCGTCCCGGTTGCCACTGCCCGCATGGATTTCCGCATTTCCTCAAGCAGCCGTCCGGCCTGCTCCACATCGCCTGTCACTTCCGCCATCACGCCGGCTGCGAACGTCGCGTTCTCCGCGTTCTGGTGCGCTAAATGTGTTACTTCGTGTGAAGAAGAAGAGGTCTCCTGCAATGAAGCCGCCTGCTCACTCGAACCATGCGCCAGCGACTGGCTCGCCACCGAAACCACCTCCGAGACCGCCGCGAGTTCCCCGGATCCCCGTTCCAAGCGGTGTGCCAGAAATTGCAACCTCTTCGCGAGCGGAGCAACCACGCGCCACCATGCGAGCAAAATCAGTGCCAACAGGGCCGCCGTCACCCCCGTACTCCACCAGGCAGACAGTCTCCACTTTTTGGCGGGCCTGCTGCTCCATCAGCTTGACGATTGCGTCCATTTGTTGCAGCAACAATTCAGCCGCCGCGAGGGTGTGCGCCACCTGACCGCTATCGCCGCCCCCCGCAGCGGTGCTGGTCCATTCCTGCCGCAGCGCCTGCCACGCCGTGACAGCCACGGCAAGCCGCTGCTTGATTTCAGCGTCTTGCGCCGCAGGCAAGCCCAGTTCAGCATCGCCATCCCGCAGTCCCGTCATCACACGGTCAAACCGTTCGATCAACTTGCGCAAGGCCGCATCATCCGCACCTCCACGTACCAGCAGATACTCCTTGGCCATTTTCTGTGTGAGCATCCTTTGCGCGCCCGCAAGGTTGATCACCGCCGCATCGGTCCGTTGTGCCGAGGCGCGGTATAGTACGGTTGCCGCACCGGTCAATTGCAGCAACGCCACTACCATGAAGACCAGGGTGAATTTCTTCGAAAGACTGACGGGGCCGCTTTTCACAACTGTCTATCGGCGGAATTGCGGGAACGGAATACTCTTTGCCGGGCCGACTGGTAATAATCCTAACTAAGTCCGCCAGCCTGGCCCTGCTCCTGACGTCCTCTGCCGGATGGAAACCACAGGCAACAGGAATCACACAGCTTGTTGTATACTCATAACTTAGAAACAAATGCCTAAACGTACTTTTCAACCGAATAACCGCCGTCGTGCGAAGACGCACGGATTTCGGACCCGCATGAAGACCGCTGACGGTCGTGCAGTCCTCTCGCGCCGCCGCGCTGCTGGCCGTTACAAGCTAACCGTTAGCGACGAGAGGTAACCGGAGAGGTTTCCTTATCTCTGGTTTTCCCAAAAGTGTCCGCCTTCTCCGATCCAGCGATTTCCGAAGGGTTTACGATCAAGGGACGCGTCATACGTGTCCCTTTTTTGCTGCGTTCTATACAGCGGACCAGATACTTCCATTCCCCGGACCACACATCGGGTTCACTACTCCGCGTGCTCTCGGCAAAGCTGTTGTCCGCAACCGCATTCGCCGGCGTACCCGTGAGGCAGTGCGCCTGGAACTGGAGTTGTTGAATCCGGCGTGGTCCATCGTCTTCAATCCCCGGCGCAAAACGCTCGATTGCAGCTTCGACGAACTGCGCGTCGAGGTGCGCCGTCTATTCTTGAAGTTGACCCGCTTGCACGAATCGAAGCAGCCATCTCCGCAACTCTCCGTGGACTCCTCGTCTTCTACAAGCGTCTAATCTCACCTATGTTGCCTTCTGCCTGCCGCTTCCATCCCACCTGCTCGGAGTATATGCGCCAGGCGATTGAAGTGCATGGCTCCGCTACCGGTCTCTGGCTTGGTTTGAAGCGCCTCGGCCGGTGTCACCCATTTCACCCCGGCGGCAATGATCCGGTACCGCCTCAGCACTCTTAAATCAATAATTCCATGAGTTCCCCTACACCGCCCAGCAAGAAGACCGGCAACGAGCTTTCCAATGAAGTCCGCATGGTCTTGGCCTTCATTTTGATGGGCCTGATCCTCGTCGCGACGCCTTTCGTTTACAAGAAGCTCGGCATCGCCGCGCCGGAAGAACAGAAGAAGACGGAAGCGCCCAAGGCGGCCGGCACGCAAGCGCCATTGTCGGCCCAGGCACCGCCAGTTGGGGCGAATGGTGCGCCGGTTGCGGCGAATGCTACGCCGTCCACCGTTGTTTCCGCTTCGGCCGAGACCTTCCTTACGGTCGAAACCCCGGTCCACAAGGTCGTCTTCTCGAACCAGGGTGCCGTTGTCACCAGCTGGACCTTGAAGCAACACAAGGACAGCGCGGGCAAACCGCTCGAACTGGTGAACACCGCCGGTGCGAAGAAGCTGGGTCTCTACCCCTTCAGTCTGGATTTCCGTGGTGCCAAGCCCGGACGGGATCTCAATAAAGTTCTCTGGAATTGCACCAAAACCGCTGCCGGCTTGACCGTGACGTGCGAGTTTTCAGACGGCCGCACCGCTGCCCGCAAGACTTTCGCCTTCCAGCATGACGGACCGTTGATGGAAGTCTCCGATGAAGTGACCCAGGACGGGCGCGGCGTCAACAACCTCTTCGAATGGCGCGGCGGCTTCGGCGACATGGCCGTGACGCAGGCTCCTGGCCAGCAGGCCACCATCCACTACGACACGCAGGATAAGAAGCTGATCCGCACCGCGGCCAAGAGCGCGAAAGATGGCCCGCAGTTTGCCGATGGCGCGTTCTCTTTTGCCGGTATGGATGACCAGTACTTCGCTGCCGTCTTCCTGCCCAAAGCTTCCACCACGATTCAGACCACCACGTTTGACGACATTGTTCCCACACCTTTCGCCACGGCGGAAGAGGCTTACCCCGGCGTTGCCGCGGGTGGTGAAGCGCATAATCAGCTGGCGGTCTACGTTGGTTCCAAGGAAATCTCCACGCTGCATGCCGTGAACCCGAAGCTTGAGGACATCGTGGACTGGGGCTGGTTTGGCTTCATCGCCAAGCCCTTGTTCCTGGTGCTCCACTGGCTCAACAACCAGTACATTCACAACTACGGCTGGTCGATTATTCTGCTGACGCTGGCGATCAACATCGCGCTGTTCCCGTTGAAGCTGGCGAATTTGAAGTCGATGCGCAAGATGCAGTTGCTGCAGCCGGAAATCAACAAGATCAATGAGAAGTACAAGGGCGTCGGGATGAGCGACCCCAAGGCGCAGTTGAAGCAGCAGGAGATCATGGATCTCCACAAGAAGCATGGCGTGAATCCGCTGGGCGGCTGCATTCCATTGCTGATCCAGTTGCCGTTTTTGTGGGCGTTTTACAAGGTGTTGACGGTTTCGATCGAGCTTCGCTTCGCCGAGTGGTTCTGGGTTTCGGATCTTTCGCAGCCAGAACATTTCTCCATCCGTGTGCTGCCTTTGATTCTCGTGATCACCGGCTTCCTGCTGCAGAAGATGACGCCGGCACCTGCTGGTGGCGATCCGGCGCAGCAGAAGATGATGCAGTTCATGCCTTTGATGTGGGGCTTCTTCTTCTGGAGTGCATCGAGCGGTCTGGTATTATACTGGCTCACCGGTAACCTGGTTGGCATCCTGCAGCAATGGTTCTTTAATGCGACGTCGGCCCCGGTCAAAGTGCCCGGCGGTGTGAAAACAATAACGGCAAAGGACGGGAAGAAGAAGTTTTGAGCTCCAAGTACTCCGTAGCCACAACTGGCCCCAAGATTGAAGAGTTCCTGCGGAACCTTCTCGCCTGCGCGGGCTTTGACGTTTCATTCACCATCGAACCGGGAGATACTTCGAACCCCGATTTCGAAACTCCTGATCTGACGGTGAAATTCAGCGGCGAAGACGTGGAACTGCTGCTGGCGAACCGCGCGGAATTATTGCTGTCTTTGGAGTTGGTCACGCAGGAAATGCTGCGTATGCATTCTGATGATCATTCGCGGATTTCCTTTGACGCGAATGATTACCGTGCCCTGCGGATTGAAGAGCTTCGCCTGAGCGCCCTGGCGGCGGCGGAGCGGGTCAAGGCAACGGGTTCGCCCTTCCGGTTCAATCCAATGAACAGCAGGGAGCGGAGAGTGATTCATATTGCGCTCAGGAATGAACATGAAGTTCGCAGTGAGAGCACCGGGTCCGGTCCGCAACGGGGTGTGATTGTGTATCCGGCGGGTATGCCTTCCTTGCCGGAGTCGGCGGCGGCACTGGCGCGCTTTGAAAGACGCGGCGGACGGCGCCGGTAATTTGTATATTCCTTTGCGTCAGTCTTGAGTTACATGCCCATCCTGGGTGACACCATCGCAGCAGTCTCCACCCCCCCTGGCAGAGGTGGTGTAGGAATCATACGGATTTCCGGCCCCAGCGCGCTCGAAATTGCGAAAAAGTTTGTAAGTACACGCCCCCTTTTGTCCCCGCGTTGCGCTTATCTGAGTAGGATGACGGATGTGGCCGGAGATGTTGTCGACGAAGTGCTTCTGACTTGGTACGAAGCGCCGCGTTCTTACACCGGACAGGACGTAGTGGAACTTTCCTGCCATGGCTCCCCGGTGATTCTGGCGCACGCATTGGAGCGTGCCGTGGCCTGCGGCGCAAGACTGGCCGAACCGGGTGAGTTTACTTTCCGCGCCTTCATGCATGGTCGGCTGGATTTGCCACAGGCTGAAGCTGTGCGGGATCTGATTGATTCGACCACGTTATATCAAGCCAAGGTGGCAGCCAGCCAAAAGCAGGGTGCTCTGTCAAACCGCCTCGCACCGCTGAAATCCCAACTTGTCGATGTGATTTCTCTGCTGGAGGCCGGCATCGATTTTGCCGAAGACGATGTCTCGGTTGCTTCTGGGATCGAGATCACAGAACGGTTACAAAAAATCCTTGACGGCGTGGAAAAGCTGGCGCAAAGTTTCTCATGGGGGAAGCTTGTGCGGGATGGTTTTACATTAGCGATTGCCGGTCCTCCCAATGCGGGCAAGAGTAGTTTGTTTAATACGCTGCTGGGAAGGGAGCGCGCGATTGTTACTCCGGTGCCAGGCACAACCCGGGACACAGTATCTGAGACCGTTGATCTCGAGGGTATTCCCGTTCAACTTGTGGATACCGCAGGGATACGGCAGACCGATGACGGGATAGAAATACTCGGCATCAAGAGATCTTATGAAGCCGCGGCCGATGCAGATGTTACTTTGGGTGTAATCGATGCGTCGATTCCTTTGGACAAGCCTGCAATTTGGCAGCAGGGTTTGGAAGGGACTGCGTGCGTGCTGATGGTCGCCAACAAGTGTGACTTGGAGGAAGCTGCGGTTCCAGAAGGCTATTTGGCGGTATCGGCAAAGACCGGACGGGGAATTGCCGAACTGAGACAGGCGGTTCTCCGGGCATTAAATCCAGGCGGTGACCGAACCGAATCTGGTTTTGTGACAAGTCTGCGGCAGCGGAATTTGCTGGATGAGACGGCGCAAATGCTCCGGAAAGCAATCGCGGCGACAGCCGCGGGGATCCCCCATGAGATGATCCTGCTGGATCTTTATGGCGCACTGATTCCACTGGATGCGATCAGCGGCGCTACGACCGCCGACGACATTCTCGGGAAAATATTTACAACTTTTTGTATTGGGAAATAGTAAATTGCTACTACTGTAATGGGTTTGAATTCAACCCTTTATACTGAGCAGGAACAGACAAACGGGAGGATGTTCTGACACAGGGTTCGGGTAACGGCGACGCATTGCTGGAAGGCATGCGTGAGGCTTGGGACCACTCAACGGCGGGCTATGCCTTTCTTTCCAGCGAAGGACTCGTGACCTATGGAAACGAGTATTCGTCGGAACTGTTTGGCAACGTCGCGACCGAAAAGGAACTGGGTGCTCGATTCTCCGAGGTTCCTGCGCAGGGCCGTGCCGCGAGCCTGCTGACGATCGTGCCCGGTGTGACTGTGGCAGGTGAAGTGGAATCAATACCAGTCACCGGTGGACGCTGGCTTCTCTTTCGCCTTTCGCCGGATGCACTCGACCAGAACCGTTTGTTTTCCGCGATTCTCGATAGTGCCGGCGCGCTGCTCGTGGTCTTAGACCGGGACTTCCGGTTTGTTCGCTTCAACCGAGCAGCGGAGACGCTGACAGGTTACGGGCGCGATGAGGTGCTGGGGGCGGCGGTCTGGGACGTGTTTTGCACCGCGGAAACGGAGAAGCAGGTGGAACTCCTGTACCGCTCGATGGACCCGAATAGCAGCCGGTTCCAGCGCGAGTGTGAGTGGCGGGCGAAGAACGGTTCCATCAAGACGATCTCCTGGATGCAAACGGTTCTACGGGATGAGCACGGCGACCTGCAGTTCGTAGTCTCCACCGGTGTGGACGTCACGGGAAGCCGGAAGGCCGAGCAGGCGCTGCGTTCGCTTTCTGAACAGGCGTTGAAGGAAATTCAGGAGGAACGCTCCACCACGTCGCGCTTTCTTCATGACACGGTGAGTCAGGATCTTGTCGCTCTCTCGTTTTCCTTGAGCCGTTTGCAGCAAAACCAGCAGACTGCGGCCGGGCTGCAGGCCATTTCGCAGAGCATGGAACTTCTGGACCGCTGCTGCAGGGATGTCCGGCTACTCAGTTACCTGCTGGCCCCGCCGCTGTTTGAGGAAATTGGTTTGATACCTGCACTGGAGTGGTACGGCGGCCACTTGCAGCGCGAAGCGGGCATGAGTGTGGAGTTGGATTTCGAACTCCTCTCCACGCTGCCGTCGCAGGAACGCCAGGCCTTAATCTTCGCCGCTTTGCAGGCCTGCGTGGCGCGGTCTGTACGTCAAATGGACAAGACTGCGAAAACGGTCGGTTTGCGGGTGCTGGATGGCATGCTCAGTTTGAGATATGATTCCATTGCCGCTGTGCGCCGCCGTGAGCCAGAGGATGTGGAAAGTATCAGCGCGGAATTTCAGCTGATCCGGGAACGCCTTCGCCATATCGGTGGAAGGTTGGATTTGGAAGCAGCAAACGGCGGTATTGTCGTGACTGTAGCTGTGCCGATGCAAGGACGGTGAAGAATGGAAACGATAAGGATACTGATCGCCGATGATCATGAACTCGTCCGCGAGGGATTGAAGTCGATTCTGACTGCCGGGCACCCCGATTGGGAGATTGTTGCGGAGGCCTCCAACGGTTCCGACGCTTTGGAACTGGGTCTGCAACTGCGTCCCACGGTGGCGATTCTTGACCTCTCCATGCCGGGCTTGAACGGGATGCAGGTCACCGAGCAGTTGACCGGAAAGCTGCCGGGAATCCGGGTTCTGGTCCTGACCATGCACGCCGGCGAACCCGTCATGCGGCAACTGAAACGCGCCGGTGCGGCCGCCTATCTGCTCAAGAGCGAAGCGCCGTCGAAACTGTTGCGTTCTGTCGAACGGATGCTGGCGGGCGAGTCGTTTTTCGCTTCCGATGACGCCTACCGGCCTGCGAACGCCGTGGAAAGTCCCGAATTTATTCCTGTGCAGTATCTGCTGACGCCAAGAGAACTGGAGGTCATGAAGTCACTGGCTTCCGGGCGCAGCAACAAGGAGTTGGCTGGCGATCTCAATGTGAGCGTACGCACCGCGGAAAGCCACCGGGCGAGCATCATGGAAAAGCTGGGTGTGGAATCGCTGGGCGAAATGGTTCGCGTTGCAGTGCGCGACGGGATTGTCTAAAACTCAGGCCTTTGAAAGCGGCGGCGCAGCCACGC
>CAIXXM010000087.1 GCA_903923395.1 uncultured Acidobacteriia bacterium | reverse complement strand
GCACGGCATCCTTGCCGGCCCCCCGGGTTCTGCCGTTGATGCGGCATGCCCGGCGAATCATTCTCAAACTACATATCGGCAATCCCGGGAAGAACTTGAGAGTATTGCTGAAGGAATTTCTGCACCAACTCCTCCGCCAGTGCACCATCCACCGAAAGCAAACGGGCTGCCTGTGTGTTTTCTTCCGCGACGGGGAGGCTCTCCTTGCGCTGCACCAATACCTCGCGGGGAGCGTGGATCCCCAGCTTGACCCGCGATCTTGTAATCCCCATCACTTCAATTTCGATACCGCCACTCAGCATCAAAACCTCGCCAATCTTCCGCCGCAGCACTAACATACAGGCACCCACTTCCCGTCATCCTGCAAGCACATCCGCGGTTGGGCTGGCGCGTTCTCAATCAGACATTGGACGCCTGTCATCTTCCCGATATGGACGATCAGCGGGGCTGCCAGATTGACTTGCAAGGAGCTGTCACAGGGGAAAAGTAAGGCCAGCACAAGGAGGTTTCGCCCTGGGATGAGCGCTTCCCGCTGATCGAACCCGAGAGCGATCCGCTCTTCCGCGCTCAGTTCCAGTTGAAACCCCGGCTGGATCACTTGGGCGGGAAGGCTAAGAAAACAGAGGTCAGGGTTCGTTCCGCTTTGGAGATACACAAGCGGGTGCTGCTCCGGGATTTCCACCGCAATGAGGCTGCGCTCGTTCTCAAAGCCCGGAAGCCCGTAGGGAATATGGATCTCTGAGGAGCTTTCACATTCGAAGGTTCCAAAGTAGAGACTCTGCACCTGGACTCTGTGGATTACCATGTGAGCTCCTCCGTCTGCCCATTTCCGGTTCTAAGGCGGAGGCTCAGGCCCGCAAGCCGCCCCGTGAAGAAGATCCGCGTTCCTGCGACAAGACTCCTGCAAAAGCCTTTCCAAAACCCATCGGCGCTGCCTGGCGGGATGTGGCCGGGGAGGTGACTCTTTTCCTTGCTGTCATCACTGAATTCCCGGATATGAAGGGTGACGCCTGACCGCCTGCACTCCTTTTCGTATATGGCCAGATTGAGATCCACGGGAAGGTTCGGGTCAATGACGACGAGGAGGTGTTTGTCTGTGCGGGCACCCCAAGCCGTGGAAAGCAAGCTTCTGGAGGCATTGGAGAGTGATGTCGCCGTGGGGTACCAAGATCCGGGCGTATTTCCCGAAGTCGTACCAAACGCGGAGACTCCGGTCAGCAGTATGTCCTCTTCGCTTGCGAGAACCTGCATCAGCTCCTTGAGGCACCTTTCCGGGCAGGCGAGGCGCAGTTCGACAGGCACCTCGGGAGGTGGTTCCACGGAGTAGTCGAGCACAGGAGTTTTGCCGTCGAACAATAAGTACGCCAAAGGGGGAGCCGGTGCGGGGACGGCAACTTCCTGCCTGCTGAGTCGGACGATCAAGGTTCTGTCCGCTTCGACTTCGGGCGGGATGGAATTCGGAACCTCGACGCCGCGGGACAGAACAAGCTCGGAGTCCACCGGCAAGGCTTCCAATTTCTCAAGCTGGGTGGCGGCGCGGACCGCGGCTTTGCGCAATGCCAGCTCGCTCGAATGCATTGCTGCCGTCAGGACCGCGCGGAATCTACAGTCTGCTGTTTGTCCCATTGCCCACGCGGCGCTCAGCCGGAAGGTTTCCGGCTGATCCTCCGCAATCATGGCTGCCAGACGGGGCAATACCTTGTGATCCCCGGACCGGTACGCTGCAAGAGCGGCATTCGCCGCGACGCGGTTATTCGAATCGGCCAGCGCACGTTCTAAGACATTGCCCGTTTGCAGCTTTCCAGTGCTGGCAAGTGCTTCCACCAAGTCTGCCCTGGTTCTGGCGTCTCCGGAATCGAATATATGCACCATTCTGCTGCCACGCTGGCGCTGCGCGATCAACCGCAGGCAGCGGGCGCGGACAGCCTGCGAACCGGTATCGGACAGCTTCGAGATGAGCCGCCAGTTGAGCCCGGGAAGATCTTCTGCTGTGATCAGATCCAGCACCCGGAGTATCCGTTCTTCGGCGACCGCGGCTGGGGCGCGGCGCAAGGTTTCCTGGAGCAGTTCATTACAGAATGTCGCGTCCGCAGCCGCTGCAAACCGGGTCAGTTCTCTGGCCCGCACCAGGCTGGTTTGCGCAGGATCGCAGAGATGAGGAATCAGGTGGCCGGAATTGCGCAAGAGCACCATTGCGTAGCGGGTCACCCTGTTCTTTCTGTCTAATGGCCCGGCTCCGAGCAGACGAAACAAAGCTTCGGGAGTGGAATCCGAGATCTCCCGGAGCCCGGCGGATGTTCTGGCGGATTCGAGGGTCGCAGTCGCCACTTACGCTTCTCCCAACACGCGGATTGCGGCGCGCCGCCCGGCAGAGACAAGATCCCCCCGGTACTTGAGTTCGCCGTTCAAGATCAGGTTGAGGGGTTTGGTCACGGGATATTCGAAGCTGAGAACATCCCCTTCCTGCAGATTCATCAGGTCCCGCATCAGCAGTTTCGGACCACTCAGTACAGCATCGGACTTCACGCACGAGCCTTGGACCAGTTCGAGCATCCGCCTTTCTTCTTCCACCGTCGGCGCACTCTTGCGGAGCGACCATTGCTGATCGAATTTCTGCCGCATCATTTTGATGATGATGGACGGCATTGCAATGTTCATCATCCCGATCGAGTCGCCGATGCGGATTTCGATTGCCACGGCAACCACGGCCTCGGTGGGGGCCAGGATTTGCAGGAATTGGGGCTCTGTCTCCACCGTGTCGATCGTGAAATCGATATTTGTCACGAATCTCCAGGCTTCCTGCAGATCTCGTAGTATCAGTCGGAACAAGCCATCGAGTAGAACCTGTTCAATTTCCGTCACTTCGCGCTGGGAGTTGAATTGGAGTTTGCCATCGCCTCCGAGCAGGATTTCAAGGATGGGGAAGATCAGCGAAGAATTCAGCTCCAATACGGCATTGCCATCATAGGGCTTCAAACTGAGAGACGCGATGCAGGTCGGCGATGGAAGACATTCGAGGAATTCCGAGTAGGAGAGTTGCTCGACACTGACAAGGTTGACGATCACATACGAGCGAAGATAAGCGGACAGACTCGACACCAGATTACGTACAAAGTTGTCGTGTAACTGGTGGATGGCCCTGAGCTGTGACTTTGCAATCCGGTCTGGTCGGCGGAAGTCGAATGGGATTGCGCGCTTTGTATTTGTCTTCTCCGCATGCCGCCCCTGGAGATTTTCGAATACCGCATCAATTTCCTGTTGTGAAAGCTGTCTTGTCATTGGAAGATCAGCCCAGATAATCAAAAAGCGTTTTCTGGGACCCGCCTCCTTCCGCTGCGACAGCAGCCGACTCCGCAACCTTTTCGGTGTTCAGATCGATTGCGGCCTGGGATATGTCGGTATCACGAATCCCAGACAACGCAGTTTGCAGGTCTGTCTTCTGGGTGGCTGCCAGGTTCTGCGCCGCGGTTAACTCCTGCTCCGACGTGCCAACTTGCGAAAGCTGTCCATTCAGATAGGTTGAGGCTGTTTCGAGCGAGGACACTGCCGTATCGATACCTGTGTTCGATTGCAGTGCCGTCACCAGATTTTGTAGCCCTGTGAGGACGCTTGATGCATCCGGTTGCCCAGACGTATCACGATGGTCGAATAGTTGCTGGGCTGTTGCCGCCGCATAGAGAGAGTGACCCGTGCCATCGAGTACCTGCCGGGTTGATGACGCAGCGCCCTGATAGGAATAGCCAAAGGCCGAACTGCTATCGGATTGATAGGGCGTCACAGTATCCGAATCACCGGCAAAGATGTAGCGGCCCTCCACCGAAGTATTGGCGACGCCAACGACCTGGGAAATCAAACCCTGCACTTGAGCTGCGATTGCCTGTCTGCTGTCAGCCGTGGAAGTCGCGGTTCCACCTTGCAGACCCAGAGTTTTGGCGGACTCGACAGCGGAAATCACAGTGGAGATTCCCTGGTCTGCACTTTGCAACTCGGTACTGAGGCGGCCGAAGTTCTGTGTCTGCGTTTGATTGGCGGCGAGTTGCCCGTTCAACCGCACCAGATCTGTAATCTCCGTCGGGCTGTCGGCGGCGGTCTGAATCCTGTAGCCAGAGGATATCTGCCGCTCTGTAAGCGCCTCTTTGTTTCTGATACTATTCAGCCCGTCCAGGAAATAGTCAGACCCCGGTTTTGTTGCCCCTGTGATCATTTGATGAGATCAACCTCCGTCTGGGTCAGCTGATTCAACACAGAAATCACCTGCGCGGACGCCTGATAAGCCCTTTGATCCGCCGTGATTGAGATGGCCTCTCCGTCGAGGGAAACTCCAATCAACTTCTGTCTGCTGTTCTGCGCCGAGGTTAGTGCCGATTGAAATTGTGCCTGGTCATTGGTGGCGTTACTGGTCTGCTGTCCGAGCGTGGCAGCTGTCTGCGAGAAGAAGGTTTGCGCGGAAACGCCGCCAATTTGGTCTGCCGTGTTGGTGGACGAGGGCAGGCCCGACAGTAACAACGCAGCGCCATTCGCGGTTCCATTCGAGCCGGTTGTAGCGACTCCAAGCTGGTCCGGTGTCAGTGCGGCCGCCTGCAGGGAGCGCGCAGCATCTGTGGGATCAGCCGAATCAAATGTAAACAGGGCCACTCCGGGAGCAGCACCGGCAGCGGACGAGGTTGCCGCGCCTGTGAGGATCGTGTTGGCTCTGGCCGCAAAGCCCTGCGCCAACTGATTCAAGCTTCCAGGCTGCCCACCGCCGCCCAGAAGTCCGGGGAGGATATTGTTCCGCACATTCAAAAGCCCGCCCAGACTCCCGGAGAATTGACCCGAGGACTCCCCGGTGGAAGATTGGATCGTAACTTGTCCCAAGCCCCCGCCCGCGGAGCCCCCAATACCAACCGCCGACAAAGCATAACTCTGGTTCCCGGAAACCAGTTGTACCTGGCCGCCTGCCGTAACATTGACCGATCCATCCGGGTTATGCCCCACGTTGATATCCACTAGGTTGGAAAGGTCATCCAACGCCTGTCTGAGCGCTGTATCCGTGTCGACGCCGGATTGCGCCTTTTGGTTCAGTTGGGCAATTTGCCCCGACAGGGTATTAATCTTCTGGACCGTCTCCGTAATGCTGGTATCTGTTTGCGCGCGTTGCGTATCGAGGCTCGCTGCTAAGTCACCAAACGCCTGGGCCACTTGTTGTCCTGCTCCGATGGCACTGGTTCGGAGCGCTGCGTCACTGGGCGTTACAGATAACTTGGAGAAGGTGCTGCTGAAGTTCTGGAATGCTGCAAGAACGCCCGAGTTACCTGTGATATCAAACAACTGATTCAATCCGCCAAGCACCTCGGATTGACTGGCTGCCGCACCTGCCTCAGATGACGAATTCCGCACCAGCGCATCCGCGTAAGTATCGGAAGACGAGGAAATCGCGACTGTGTCTGAGGCTGTGATTCCCCCGACACCAGAATCCGTGACCCGTACCCGTTTCGCAGCGTACCCTGCTGTTGCTGAATTCGTTACGTTTTGTTGTTCCGCGCCGAGAGATTGGCTAAAGACTGCCAATGCTGACGCCGAGGTGTGCAGCGCCGTGAATATCCCACTCATACTTATTCGCTGCCTCCGCTTACCAGTGCTGTAGCGACTTTTGCGGAAGACACGGAATACGTCCCGGACCGCACGGCGGCCGTCAGGGCTTCCAGCCTGGAACTGCGTGCCGCCTGATCGGACTGCAGTACGCGGGAGATGCCCGTGAGCCCAACAGAGTCGGCCCCCGATCGCTGGCGGCTCCCCGCCGGTCTGGACGACAGCGCATCCGCGCCGTACGGGGACTGTGTTCCTTGAATGCCCGTCGAATCCAACTGAAGTCTCATCTGGTTTTGAGTTCGGAACTACAGGCGGTGCAGTCCGGTAACACCTTTCCTTTGGAGTGCGCGCCGCAGAAACGACAGGGCGCTTTGGTGCAACTGGCTGGCCCTGCTTTCGCGGACCCGCAATTTCGCGCCGATCTGACTCAAAGTCATATCCCCTCCATAACGCAAGTGGACGATCACACGATAGCGGGAAGGCATCCTGCCAACCTCACCGGAGACCAGTTTTCGCCGCTCGGCCCGTACAATCAGTTCCTCGGGAACTTGCGCCTGACGCCCGGCCGGCACTGGTTCCCGCCACTCCTCCACTGCGACGAACGAGGCCTTGGCCTGCAATGCATTTCGCGGCCGCGTACCCAGTGGCCGCGCACGGTGTACAGCTTCCAGCATTTCTCCTCTGATCCGGTGTTTCGCATAAACAGCAAGTGGCACGCCAATCGAAGGGTTGTAGGACTGCGTCGCCTGCAGCAGCCCGAGATTCCCTGCCTGCTGCAGGTCGGCGAGATCCACCATGGCAGGTTTGGGTATCATGCCAAAGACCTTGAGTGCCAAAACTCGGATTGTGTATTCGGGGCTTGGCATTTCCATAACCTCCATTGGCTGTTCGCAACGCGAACTGTTGTCGTCAAGCAGGCGTCCTGGCACGCCTGCATCAGAGTTCGCGCCGGCTGTCGCGACTCTGTCCCGTCTGAAGTAAGTCAAGTCTGAAGTCACCGTTCTCAATAGAATGAGTGGCAGCTTGGCGGCAAAATTCTCAATCTTATAATGCCGCCAGCCCAAGAATCGGAATCTTCGACCGCACCAGGGTCGTTTCGATTGCCGGTGCCAGTGCAAACCGCACTTCAAAGAGATCTTCCCCCGTCGAAAACGAGAGGGTTGTTCCCTTGAGCCCCGCAATATTTCGGAATTGGAAGTTGCGTCCGTGAATCACCGTCGGGATGCTGATGGCCAGCGAGCCTGTCACCGGTTCCAGGTAGTTCTTCACATTCCCCACGATCATATTCGTGACCTCAGCGATCACATCCATCACTTCGTGATCTACCGCCAGCTTTCCCGGGGCTGCCCCAATCATGAATTCGCAAATGCGGTTCGCGAACTCGGGACCACAACAGAAAATACCTGAGCCGCCCCATTCCCCCGTAATTCCAACGAGAGCAATGAGCCCGGACTCTGACTTCTGGCTCTCTGTCAATGAGCCGTTAAAGGAGACTTCCATCCCCAACATCATGTCGAAGACTTCTGTTACCGAGTCCACTACGCTTTTAATGACCACTTCCGGATCCAACATGTATTTCCTTTCCAGCAGGGGCCACTCATGCCTTTGGCGCGGGCCTGATTCCAGGCGTTGGCGTCCATGCTCTGGATGCTTATCGGCAGAACGCGAGCGGGACTTTAGCAGGATTTATCGCAATGCTCTCTCCGGGCTCCATCCGGTGCACCCGGATGCGGATGATCTTGCGCTCAAAAACGGCAAGACCCACCGCCATCGCAAAGCCGATCTCGATCCGCAGGGAACCGAGATACGGGCTGAAAAGGCAGTGCCAAAGCGCGAAGCCGATCTGGTAAGTCGCGAAGGCGGTGAAGGCCGAAAAGGGCTCAGCCGTGAGTTTCCAGGCGCACCGGATGAGGAAACCCAAATAAAAAAGGAAAACTGCCGCGCCCAGAAACCCAGCCTCCACCCAGGACTGTAGAATCGCCGAATGACCTGCCTGGTTTTCGATCTCCGCATCCCGACGGACTCCAAACGAGGCCAGCGCGGCCTGGTGAACCCGTTCGCCTTCGTAGGTGTTGGTCCAGGAGCCGATCCCGAGGAGCGGATGGCTTCGGATCGTACTGAGAGCCGTCAATACTGAGGCTGAGCGGAAGGCCAACGAAAGATCGCGGCGGTTCTCAAAAGGCTTTTGCGTGCCCCGGACACTCAGCCAAAGCAGGCAAATCAAGAAAGCGACAGAAACGCCGCGCAAGACTGGCGCGAACAAGCCCCAGCTTGCGCTGGAAGGAATGGCCCGGATCACCAGCATTGCAGCGGCGAGGAAACAAACACCTCCACCCGCGCGGCTGTCCAGGAGCGCGTTGGTGAACCCAAACGCCACCAGGACGGCGACGGAAGCAGCCAAATGGTGCTTCCTAAGAGTGATCGCGATCAAGCCCAGAGCCGCTCCAACCGTGGGAAGCGAAAGGTAGTATTTCCACTCGACGAGAAACAGGTTTTCCTTGTACGTCAGCAGTTCTCCAAACGCCATACCGACCACCAGAACCGGCAGGCGGAACTTATTCCTGCGGCTGATCACGTAGAAGCCAATCATGTCGAACAGGGTAAAGATCTCCCGCGCCCAGCCCCGCAGCGCATTGTTTCTGTTGTTGCTTCGAATCAGGTCAGAGCAAACGTAGGCCAACAGGGAGAGGAGAAACAGTCCTGCCAGCAGCGTGAAGTTTTTGTTCCAGAACCTGCGGTTGTGAAGATTTTCCGCCATTCCCAGAACGGCTGCGGCCGCGAGCAATAGTTCGCCTCCGAAAAGACGGCCGAGAAGGTTCAATTCGACGGCCAGAAGCACTCCGAGGGCGAACACGGCGGTCGCAACAGGAAGACTATCCCGCCGCACTTCCCCTCCAATGGCGGATGTGACGGAAGTTCGTAAAGATCCCACATCACTGGTAGTGGGAGGAGCGGGGAAATATTCTGAGGTTTTTCTTCAGGCGGGGAATTTGTTCCGGCATTCTTCGGAACAAAAGTGAAAGACCTTGCCGTTCATGATCCGCTTCAGGGAAACGTCGGAGGAAACGTAAGTGCCACAGACCGGGTCTTGTTGCAATACCGTGGTGACCTCCGGTCCCCGTGCGGGCTGCGGAGCGGGCGGCGCTGGCTTTGAGGCACTGAGACTGCTGAAGAACCGCGCCACGGTATTGACCATGCGGAGTGCGGCGGAAATTGCCAGAACAAGGAAGATGATCCGAAGCAGGAACTGCATAAATGGAAAAGGGGTGCCGGAACAGGCACCCCTTGTGACTCCTCTACCTCAAAGTTTACTTCTTCTTGGTGGGCGTGGTCTTCTTCGGTGCGTTGGGGTTGGAGAACGTGGTTGCAACCGTGCCACCCAACTGGCTGATGAGGTCCTTCGCCGCGGCGGCGAACTGGCCATCGGGTTTCAGTTCCAGATACTTCTGCAGCGCCTCGACGGTTCCCGGCTGCACGATGATCTTGCCAGTGGAGTCCGCAGTTGCCTTGCCGGCGAGGAAAACGCCGTACTGATACTGCGCGTCGGCGTAGTTCGGGTCGAGGGAGATGGCCTTCTTGAACTCTTCACCAGCGGCGTCATTCTGATTGCCGTTGACCAGCAGCGCGCCCATGTTGTAGTGGTAGCGACCGGCGCCGGCGGGGTCGAGTTCGGCGGCCTTGTCGAGATTGGTCTTCGCTTCGTCGATCTTCTTCGCACCAGCGAGGGCCAGCGCATAGTTGTTGTAGTAGGCGGCTTCGTCGGGCTTCAGTTCGATGGCCTTCTTGTAGGCGTTGAAGCCTTCGGTCCGGATTGCTTCCTGCTCGTCGCCGGTCTTGGTCTTTGCGAGTTGGATGGACGCATCGGCGAGCTGCGCCCAAACCACGTTCTGGGTCGCATCGAGTTCGGAGGCCTTCTTGAACTGGGTCACGGCTTCGGCGTAGTTCTTGGCTTCCATTGCCGCTTTGCCGCCGGAGAAGGCATCGTTCAATTCCTTGTTCTTCGCGAGGGCCGCTTCGCGAGCCTTGGCGTCCTTCTCGAACTTTTCCTTCTGCTCCTTGGTCATGCCGCGTTCCTGCTCTTTGGTCAGGGTTCCGGTTTCGGCAGCCTTCTGGATTTCCTGCTGTGCCTTGGCTTGTTCCTTCATATTGAAGGGCAGCTGGATGGGGTCGCCCAGACGGGTGCGGAAGCCCTTGAGGCTGTCCACCACTTTGCCGTCCACTTCGAGCGAAACGTTGTAGGTGCCGAGCGGCAGACCGTAG
The DNA here is from genome assembly GCA_903923395.1 of uncultured Acidobacteriia bacterium. Lineage (GTDB taxonomy): Bacteria > Acidobacteriota > Terriglobia > Bryobacterales > Bryobacteraceae > BOG-234. The sequence goes on along the minus strand of CAIXXM010000087.1, from coordinate 31,049 downwards.
TGGCCATAATGGCCCTTTTTGTTGGTCTTGACGGTGTAATTGCCCTTGATGTCCGTGCGTTCGAAGTGGACGACGGCACCGACGAGAGGCGAGCCGTCGGCTGCCTTGACATCACCTTCCACGCCGGTCACCTGCGCGAAAGACGGAATGGAGAGAAGGGCGACCGCGAAGACTGCGGTTGCAAGTGTTTTTAAGCGGAAAACCATAGGTTTGGACACACCTCGACTAAGAGAGTACGGAAGCTTCAGGATACTACAAGGGCGTGACGGTGGCGCGGGGGAGGGTGGTAAGGGCCTTTGCAGAATGGCCAGTTCAGGCAGGCGGCAGCTCAGTTTGGGCGGTACGCCGAATCATGGTCTGCGTGCAGCGAGAGGAATTCTATGAACTCGCCGCTCCGTTTCACTATTGCCCTCAGTCTTCTGCTCATCCGAATCGAATAGAGCCGTTCTTGGTTCGGTCCTGTTCTGCTCTGAATTAGTTCCCAGCGAAGCCCCTGGTCGCGGTAGATGCCAGTCCACTCCATCCCGGCGACCTTTTGGCAGCAGGCGAGCACGGAAAGCTGATCCTCCTTAGTCAGGGCGAACCACTGCTTTTGAAATTCCGGATTATTCAGGTCGAGCTGGACTGACATGAAATCGGTCTAGGGTTCGCGCTCGATTTTTTCTGCCAGCCGGGAGAGGTCCGTCTTGGAGCGGGGATGAGAGGCCGACCATTCCAGTGCGCGGTCCAGGCTGGATCTCATTTCGGGAGTGTGGAGCCAAAGCTCGTCGTCGGGGATCACTTGGGCTGTTTTGATAGTCCAAACGCCTTCTGCAATCTGTTCGACCGTCACGGTCCTACCTGCAAATTGCTTGCCGAGAGAAATCTGTCCGCTGGCACCAATCGTCTTTACTTCAATCTGCACGATTGCATGATAGCATGATTTTCGGGGCTGTTGCGGAAAGCAGCAAGAGCCGCGCGACAAAGCTAACAAAAGGGTCGAAGTTTAGGCGCGCGCAGGAGGCATGCAAGAGAGACTCTTCCATCCATCACCATGAACTCTTTGCTCATGAGGATAGTAGACCCGCCCCGCCGAAGAGAATGAAGCCTCTTCCTTACAGCGCACATGAAGGCAGGGTGAATCCGAAGGGCATTCCCTGCTTGTACATGGCTACGGACAACAACACTGCGATGACGGAAGTTTGTCCGCAGGCCGCCTCTATTTTGACCGTAGCGAAGATGGTGCTCACGTGCGATGTAATCGTTGTCGACTGCACCTGCGACTCAAGCTTTGAGTTGAAGGACGAAACTCCCGAAAGGTTGGAGCGCAACGCTTGGTACTGTATCAATGAAGCGTTCCCGCTTCCTTCGCTCAAGGAAGACGCATTGGCCGACTATGCGCCAACACAGTACCCTGCAGGAGTTTTTCGCGAGAGCGGCTTTGGCGGAATCATGTACCGAAGTGCTGTCGGAAGCGGAAATAACGTCGCGCTTTTCGATCTCAAAGCCGCCCGGGTATCAGGAAGGCAGCTTCACGACGGCAAGAAAAGTTCCATCGAATTCAAGCGACTTCGTTGGATTCCTGTACGAAGGCGCAATCCCCGCTAACGATCAACTGCCTCCCAATTGTCGGAAACCTACCGAGTTTCCAATGTCGATCACCGTCTATGATCGAACTTACGCCTCTCCGCCAGCCGACTTCTTCGCGCCCCGGTCCGTCAGTGCCGCAGCCAGGTAATCCCGGTTCATGCGGGCGATCACTTCTATCGAAATGCCCTTCGGACAGACCGCTTCGCATTCCCCGATGTTTGTACAGCTGCCGAACAGTTCTTCGTTGAACTGGGCTACCATCCGCAATGCGCGGCGGCTGCGTTCGGCCTGACCCTGCGGCAGCAAGCCCAGGTGGCTGATCTTCGCGCCGGTAAAGAGTGCCGCGGAGGCGTTCGGACAAGCCGCCACGCAGGCACCGCAACCGATACATGCCGCAGCATCCATGGCGCGGTCCGCATTTTCTTTGGGGATTTGCAGAGCGTTGCCGTCCGGCGCGCTGCCGGTGTTGGCGCTGACGTAACCACCCGCTGCGATGATCCGGTCGAAGGCGCTGCGGTCCACGATCAGATCTTTAATGACAGGAAACGCCTTCGCGCGCCAAGGTTCCAGGAACAGTTCGTCGCCATCCTTGAAGTGCCGCATATGCAACTGGCACATGGTGGTTTCCGGTTCCGGCCCGTGCGCCACACCATTCACAACGAAGCCACAGGATCCGCAGATCCCTTCGCGGCAGTCATGCTCGAAGGCGATGGGATCTTTTCCAGAAGCGATCAGATCTTCGTTCACCACGTCCAGCATTTCCAGGAACGACATGTCCGGGTTGACGTTGTTGGCCTGGTACGTCTCCATCCGGCCCTTGTCGGTGCGGTTCTTCTGACGCCAGACGTTCAATTTGAGATTCATAGCGGTTCCCTGTATCTCCAAATGCCTACTTGTAGCTGCGCTGCGAGGGGTGCACGTAATTAAAGTTCAGCGGTTCTTTGTACAGCTTCGGCTGCCCGTTGTACCCGCCATATTCCCAGGCTGCGACGTAGCTGTATTCTTCGTCGTTCCGCATCGCTTCGCCTTCTTCGGTCTGGTATTCCTCGCGGAAGTGACCGCCGCAGCTTTCGTTGCGGTCCAGTGCGTCGATGCACATCAATTCACCCAGTTCGAAGAAATCCGCGACGCGCGTGGCCACTTCCAACTGCTGGTTGAGGTCATCACCGCTGCCTGGAACGTTCACGTCGCGCCAGAATTCTTCCCGCAGCGCGCGGACCTTCTGGATTGCCACCTTGAGACTGTCTCCCTGCCGCGACATGCCGCAGTAATCCCAGATGATCTTGCCGAGTTCGCGGTGGAAAGAAGTGACCGTCCGCTTGCCCTTGATCGACAACAGCCTGTTCTGCATGTCGGCGACTTCCTTCGTTACCTGCGAGAACGCCGGATGATCCGTGGTCACGGCGCCGGGCTTCGTGGAGGCCAGGTAGTTGCCGATGGTGTACGGCAGGATGAAGTAACCGTCCGAAAGCCCCTGCATCAATGCGCTGGCACCCAGGCGGTTGGCGCCGTGGTCAGAGAAGTTGGCTTCGCCGGCGACGAACAGGCCCGGAATGGTGCTCTGCAGTTCGTAGTCCACCCACAGACCGCCCATGGTGTAGTGGATGGCCGGATAGATCCGCATGGGCGTTTCATAGGGGTTTTCGCCCGTGATCCGCGCATACATGTCGAAGAGATTGCCGTAGCGCTCTTCGATGGTGCTCTTGCCGAGCCGCTGGATGGAAGCGCCGAAATCGAGATATACGCCCAGGCCGGTTTCGCCCACACCGCGGCCTTCATCGCAAACGGCCTTCGCGGCACGGGATGCCACGTCGCGCGGGACCAGATTGCCGAAGCTCGGATAGCGGCGTTCCAGATAATAATCGCGCTCGTTTTCCGGGATCGCACTCGGGTTGCGCTTGTCGCCGACCTGCTTGGGTACCCAGATGCGTCCGTCATTGCGGAGCGATTCCGACATGAGCGTCAGCTTGGACTGGTAATCGCCCGAAACCGGAATACAAGTCGGGTGGATCTGCGTGAAGCAGGGGTTGCCGAACAAAGCGCCGCGCTTGTGTGCGCGCCAGATGGCGGTACAGTTGGAACCCTTCGCGTTGGTGGAGAGGTAATAAACGTTGCCGTAGCCGCCGGTCGCCAGGATGACGGCGTCTGCTGCGTGGGATTCCAGCTTGCCGGTGACCAGATCGCGGGTCACAATGCCGCGCGCCTTGCCATCCACCACAACCAGATCCAGCATTTCGGTGCGCGGGTACATCTTGACGCGTCCGGCGTCGATCTGCGCTTCGAGTGCCTGATAAGCACCCAGCAGCAGTTGCTGCCCGGTCTGGCCCTTGGCGTAGAAGGTACGGGAGACCTGTGCGCCGCCGAAGGAACGGTTGGCGAGCAGGCCGCTGTATTCGCGGGCAAATGGCACGCCCTGCGCCACGCACTGGTCAATAATATGGACGGAATTCTGTGCCAGCCGGTAGACGTTGCCTTCGCGGGCGCGGAAGTCGCCGCCCTTTACCGTGTCGTAGAAGAGGCGGTAGATGGAATCGCCATCATTCTGGTAATTCTTCGCCGCATTGATGCCGCCCTGCGCTGCGATGGAGTGGGCGCGCCGCGGGCTGTCCTGAAAACAGAAGCACTTTACGTTGTAGCCGAGTTCGCCGAGGCTGGCGGCTGCCGAACCACCGGCGAGTCCGGAACCCACGACGATCACGCTGTACTTGCGCTTGTTCGCCGGGTTCACCAGCTTCATGTTGAACTTCGCGCTGTCCCAGGCTTGCTCAATCGGGCCGGAAGGAATCTTGGAATCGAGTACCATGCTCATGTCCTGAATCTTTCGTTTAGAGGTGGATCACACCGGCCAGAACACCGGCCGGGATGGACGCGAAGCCGAGAAACATCACGATGGAAACCACCGCGGCACCGTTCTTTTGCAGTGGTTTGTACCGGGGGCTTGTTAATCCCAGAGTCTGCCAGATGCTGTAGAGTCCATGATTCAAGTGCAGACAGAGGAAGAACATCGCGAGGATGTAGGAGCCGGAAATCAGCGGCTGCTGAAAGCCCAGCACCACGGTCTTGTAGACTTCGCCTTCGAAGTAGTTCGCCTGGTCCGCAATCCCCATCGTGAAGTGAAGCAAGTGATAGACGATGAAGAAGAACAGCATCGGGCCGGAGTAGTACATCGTCTTCGACGTGAAGGTCGAGTGCGAATTATCCTTCTTCACGTAGCCCTGCGGTCTGGCATCACCCTTCAGCTTCCAGAGCTGGATGGTGAAGTAGATGTGCAGGAAGACGCAGCCGAGCAGCGTCACGCGCGCCGTCCAGAGAATCTCCGGCACGCTTTTCAGAAACTTGGCATAGGCATCAATGGCCTTGCCTTCATCACCCGCGAACATCTGCAGGTTGCCTGCCAGATGACCCACGAGAAACCCGAACATCACCAGTCCGGTAACGGCCACGATTGCCTTCTTGACGATGGTCGCGTCGAATATGCGGAAGGCGCGGTTGGAGCGGATCGCCGCTGCTGCTGAGCTCATAAAATAACCAGTTTTATCGTACTAAACGGAACGAGGCGGACCGGAGATTCTCCGCATCCTTACGATGCACGAAGCCGCCGGGAGAGTTTATAAGGTTGTCACACAGACTGTGATTCCGCTCATGGAACTACCCGGAAGCGGGTTACACTGGTGTATCCGTATGTTTATGGCAGTCCGAGTTCCTCATGCGTTCCGGCGCAGTGCAGTCATTGTTGCGGCCGCTGCCCTGTCGGCGATGCCGCTGGTGACAGCGCAGGCCCCGCAATCCGCCCAAATCGATAAACCGATTCAGGTGCAGGCCACGGAAGTCATTGTTCCTGTAACAGTTACAGATGAAAAAGGCCGCTTCGTCTCCAACCTGACCAAGAGCGACTTCCACATCTACGACGAGGGCAAAGAGCAAACCATTGACTATTTCGGGCACGATCAGGTCGCCCAGCCCGTCGTGATCGGCTTCCTGATTGACATGAGCAACGCCATGAAGATCCACTGGGCCAAGTACCAGGAAGCTGCCAGTGAATTGATGCTCAACCTGCTGCCTGGTGACAAGCGCTACTCCGGTTACCTCATCACTTATGGCAATGAGGCTGAACTCGCCGTCAACACGTCGAGCGACTCCGAGAAAATGGTGGAGAAGCTCAAGAAGTACAAGCCCGCCGGCGGTGCCGCACTGTATGACGCTATCTATATGGCCTGCACGAACCGAGCGCTGGTCAAGGGTGAGCCTTACGAACCGCGCCGCGTCATCATTATCATCGGCGATGGCCATGACTCTGCCTCGAAAAAGTCTTTGCAGGAAGTCACGGAAATCGCCCAGCGGAACCTGGTCACGATTTACGCGATGAGCAGCACGGCCTTCGGCTTCCACAGTGAAGGGGAAGAAACGCTGACCAAGCTGACTGATGAAACCGGCGGCAAGGTGGAGCAACCGCTGAATGACGTCTATAAAGATGTCGCGGGTTTTCTCTCCAAGCCCTCCGATGAAGGCAATTATGCGCTGACCGTAGGCACCGGTGGTTATACGGCTGAACTTGCCAAATCGATCTTCCGCTCCGTGGCCAACCTTTCCGGGGAAATCACGACCCAGTATGTTCTGCGCTATCACCCGGACATCCCCGCCGGACCGAAAGGGGCCAAGGTCTACCGGAAGATCAAAGTTGGCGTGAATTTGCTGAATGTGAATGTTCGCTACCGCAAAGGCTATTACCCCTTTGCGCCCTAGAGAAATCGTCGGGAACTCTGTTTTCTTCTACACTGGTAGCAAATCCTGATGCTTGCCGTTCTTCCCAGTCGCGCTGCCGAAACCCGTGCCGCAACCTGGTCGCTGCTCGAAGTTGCGGTGCCCGGTCAGCCTGTGCAGCCTCTGGGCGTGATTGTGGCGGAACCGGAAAGTGGGGCCTTTGAGCTGCGGTTCCGGGAGGCAGCCGAACTCGATTTGGAAGAGGACGAAGCCGAGTGGGTGGAAAATCTGCCGGACGATCTCGCCATACGGGCCCGGGAATTGGGCGTCATCAGTCTGCTCAGCGAACTGGAAGATACCCTGTCGCACTTCGTACGGATCTCTGACCGGGAGCAAATGGCCTTTTCCGGTTCGCTGAGCCGGTTGGCAGATGACCTCTACGAAAACCATGTGGATGCCGCGGTCTATCCTTTCGTGCGGCATTTGCCGGTTTATTCTTTGCGTGCCGCAGCCACGAAGTTCGGTGAACAGATGGAAGCGGAAGAATCGGGCTGGCAGCGGATGCCTTCTTCCCAGCGCCTCACGCCGGATATGTTCATTGCCCAGGTAGTGGGCCGTTCCATGGAACCGCTGATCCCGGATGGCAGCTTCTGTGTCTTTCGTGCGGCCACGGGTGGCTCGCGGCAGGGCAAACGGCTGCTGATTGAGCAGCTTTCCGAACTCGACAACGCCAGCCGCTATACAGTAAAGCGCTATACCAGCACCAAGAGCTATGACCAGGAAACCGGGGAGTGGGCGCATGGACGAATCCGCCTGGAGCCCCTGAATCCTGAATTTGAGGCGTTCGAACTCGAACCCGGAGAGTGCCGCGTTATCGCGGAATTCGTGCAAGTGATTGACAACTGAAGAACGTACGCAAGCTATTTCCCAGGCTCTGATGACCTGGTGGGACCAGGGCCACCGCGAACTGCCGTGGCGGGAATCGAAAGACTTCTACCGGGTGTGGCTCTCTGAGATCATGCTGCAACAGACCAGGGTGGAAGCGGTCAAACCCTACTTCGACCAGTTTCTGGAAAAGTTCCCCACACTGGCGGACCTTGCTGCGGCACCGGAACCAGCCGTACTCGCAGCCTGGAGCGGACTCGGTTACTACAGCCGCGCGCGCAACCTTCATCAGGCGGCGAAAAAACTGGTTCTGGAGGGCATCCCGACGCGTTTCGAACAGATCCTGTCGCTGCCGGGGGTTGGTCCGTATACAGCGGCGGCCGTGGCTTCGATTTCTCTGGGCATCCCGAAGGCCGCAGTGGACGGCAACGTGATCCGGGTGATCAGCCGTCTGGAGAATGATCCTTCCGAGATCACTTCCGGTGAAACGCAGCGGCGCTTCGCCTTGCGCGCAGCCGAACTGCTGGATCACAACCGTCCGGGGGATTTCAATCAAGCCATGATGGAGCTTGGGGCGACGGTTTGTACGCCCAGGAGTCCCACATGCCTCACTTGCCCGGTGAGCCGGTACTGTCTGGCAAAGGAAGCCGGCACTCAGAATTCCCTGCCAGTGAAGTTGCGGAAAGCCGTGGTCAGGGAAATGGAGATCGAATTGCTGTTACTGCAGCGTTCCGACTGTCTCTGGCTGAAACAGCGTGCCGAAACGGAATCCAGACTCGCCGGTTTCTGGGAATTTCCGGAATTGGATGCCTTCCAGGCGGAGAACGGCAAGATTCTCATGAAACGCCAGGGCCGCTTTACGCACCAGATTGTCAACGACCGGATGCAAATCTCAGTTTGGCATTCCACTGATCCCAAAGTGGAACCGCAGGGCGGCCAATGGGTGCCGGTGACGGACCTGGCTGAACTGCCGTTAACGACGGTGAGCAAGAAGGCGCTCGCCAAGTTGAATCTGGCGAAAGTACGTTAGAATTTTTACAAATTCTTCAAACGGACGAGACATGTTTCACCCGTCCGGGGTTAGACCATTAGATTTAGGGGATCAGGCACATGACACGTCAAAAGAAACTCCTCGTTCTGAAGTTTTCCTTTATATTGGCCATCATTCCGGTGGCAATCCGCGCGTACGAGTATGGCCCGGATCCGCGTTACACGGCTGCGCCGGGTGACAACAAGACCGCCTGTATCTCCGGTGGCTGCCACGTCGGCACCTTCAATACAGGGGGAGGCAGCGTGAAGATCATCGCGGCCGGCGGCACCACTTACACCCCCGGTGTGACCCAGAAAATCCAAGTCGTGATCACGGATTCGGCCAAGCAAAAGTTTGGGTTTCAATTGACGGCCCGTCTCGCGAGCAATCTCTCCAGCGGCCAGGCTGGTGATTTTTCCATTACTGACGGTTTGACGCAGGTGCTTTGCGATGACGGCAGTTCGAAACCAAATGGAAAGACATGCGGTGCAAATGCGCCGGTTCAATTCGCTGAACATACGCTGAACGGCTACCTGGCTTCGACCAGCGGCAGCTACACCTATACGCTGAACTGGACGCCTCCGTCAACGAACGTTGGGAACGTCACTCTCTATGCCGCCGGAAACGCTGGCCCCGGAGGCGGTGCGGTTTCGACGAATGCCGCAGTTTATACGACCAGCCTGACCCTGACTCCCGCTGCGGCGCAGACCCTGCCGACTGTGACCAGCGCTGGTCCTTTGTACTCGCCGTCGACCACTATCCAGCCCGGTTCGTGGATCCAGTTGTACGGAACGAATCTCTCCACCACCACGCGAACCTGGAATGCAGCCACGGAAGTGATTAACGGCAAGTTCCCCACGTCGCTGGATGGCGTGAGCGTATCGATCAACGGCAAGCCTGCCTACGTCTACTTCATCAGCCCTGGCCAGATCAACGTGCAGGCGCCGGATGATACTTCCACTGGTCCTGTGAGCCTCGTGGTCACGAACAGTTTGGGCGCGAGCACCCCCTTTACGGTCACACTGGCCAACACAGCACCCTCTTTCTTCCAGTTGGGCAAGTACGCCCTCGCGGTGATTCCGCAAACTGGAGGCTACTTCGGCAATTATGACCTCATGGCCCCGAATGGGTACCAGACCTTTCCAACTCGGCCAGTGAAGCGCGGCGAAACCATGATCATGTACGCTGTGGGCCTCGGACCGACGTCTCCCGCAGTGCCCGCCGGGCAGACCTATACGGGCGGGGGAGCGCAGACCACGAACACCGTATCCATTACGGTGGGCGGGGTGCCGCTGCAGGTTCTCTATGCAGGCATCACCTCCGCTGGCCAATACCAGCTCAACGTCACGGTTCCGCAGAACGTTCCCACGGGAGACCAGTTGATGGTGCTGACCGTGAACGGGCAGCAGACACCCGCGGGCGTTTACGCTTCCGTGCAATAGCCTGAAATACCTCTGCATAAATTGAGGGACTATAGCCCCGGACCAAAGTCGTCGCCACAATAAGAGATATTGGGCGCTTCTTATGAGCCGGGGCATTTTATTTCCAACAGCTCTTGTTTTCGTGTTGCACGCCAGTCTCTTCGCCTTCGCCGGCGATCAGGCTGCGATTGCTGACGCAGCACCGACGTACACTTCCAGTTCGGTGGTGAATGCCGCCACGCAACTCCCCACGGATCTCGCCCGGTACACCATTGCGACAGTCTACGGTCAGAATCTCTCCTTCACAACAAGGTCGATTTCGACTTTGGATACCGGCGGCAGTCTCATGCCGTTCCAACTGGATGGAGTCGGGGTTCTGGTTTACAACCTTCCCACCCCGGTATTCTTTGTTTCGCCCACGCAGATCAACTTCATCATTCCCTACGATCTAACTCCCGGAGATTATCCGCTGCGCGTGAGCCGCCAGGGGTATACCGGTCTTCCTGTGACGATCCATGTCGGTGCCTTCGCGCCGGGCTTCTTTGTGTATAACGGCAATACCCTGATCGCCACTCATGCCGATGGAAAACTCCTGTCAGCGGACAACCCCGCCCAGGCCGGTGAGGTAATTGTTCTCTATCTGGTTGGCCTTGGACCCACGCAATTTCCCCAGTCACTGTTTTCCATTCCATCGAGAGCACAACAGCTTGCCGAATCCACGCCGATTGGGCTGCTGTTGGATGGAACGCCTTTGGGAAGTTCCGCCATACTTTACGCGGGGCTCACTCCGGGGTGTGCGGGGCTCTATCAGATCAATATCCGGCTGCCCGCTGGTTTGTCGCCTTCCCCAAAGGTGATCGTTCAGGTTGGCACGGTCTCTTCGCCGGAGGCTGTTCTTGCGGCGGTAAGCCAGTAAGCGCAACTTTCTCCCGGTTTCCCGCGTTCCATCTACAATAGGAACGGAGTAACAACGATGCTTTCGAGACTTATAGTGTCCGTGGCGGTTCTCAGCGCTCTCCCCGTGCTCGCGCAGGATGCGGTGCAAACGGAAGCCCAGGCGCAAAAATTCACTGTCCAAACGGGCACGAGAATCCCGCTGGGGCTGATCAACAGTGTGAGTACGAAGCATTCGGCTGCTGGTGATCAGGTTTATCTCGAAACCGTTTTCCCTGTTGTTGTGGATGGCAAGATCGTCATTCCCACGGGCAGTCATGTCCAAGGTACGGTCACCGAAGTGAAGCGCCCTGGCCGCGTGAAGGGGAAGGGCATGCTCTATGTGCGGTTTGACAGCCTCATCCTGCCGAACGGTGTCATCCGGAATTTCCGCGGCCGTGTGGGTGGTATCGATGGCCGCGGGAGTGAGACGCTCGACCGGGCGGAAGGCAAGATCAAAGGGGATTCCAATGTCGGCGGTGATGTGAAGACCGTTGCGGAAACGGCTGCGGCCGGTGCTTCCATCGGTGCCATCGCGGGCGCAGCCTCGGGCGGTGCAGGACTCACCGGGCTCGGCATCGGTTCCGCCGCTGGCGCTGCGGCCGGTCTCGCCGGAGTTCTCTTCACACGCGGGCCAGATGCGGTGCTCGCCAAGGGGAGCACCATCGAAATGGTGCTGGACCGGCCACTGAGCTTCGAAGAAAAGGAATTGACCTTCGCACAGGGCGGTGCCGGGGTGCGCTACTCAGACGCTGGCCCCGGTCCCACGCAAAACAACAACAAGCTGACCGTTCCCGGCCGCCGCATCCCGTTCTAAGCGCAGCTATCTGAAAAGGCCTCTTGCGGCGCTTTCATACAAAAGCACGGCATAGGCAAGCCACAGCAAAACAGAGATGACGGCGGGTATGCCGATTGCGGTGAGCGCGTTTTCGACCTGCGCACCGGGAGCCAGCGGCATACTCTGCCTTCGCCGTACTCCGAGCACAGCGCCGATCGCCCGGCCTGGAAAACAACACAAAACAACACCGCCGGTAACGGCACCGACCACTGCTCCGAATACGACCGCATTCGAGGTGATGCGGTACGCGGCGAACGCGGGCGCGACTGCGACAATCAACCCGAGCGATTGTCCTGCCAGGGGGATTTGGACCTTGAAGCGTGTCACGGCTACCATGATCACGGCCACGGCCGGGTATAACAAAACGCAAAGACCCGTGACGCTGTCCTGGCGAGCCACTGACACCCCAAGCATCGTCATCCACAGCACCGCTCCCGTCAGCGCTCCCCAGCGGGTTCCGCTGGCGGCAGATTGCGCCACCGGTTCGTAAACTTCCCGGAGGCGTTCATACTTCCGCGCGCACTCCAGCAAACTTCCGCTATGTTCCCTGGTCTTTCCATTGCCTGTCTCGGAAATACGTACCTGTGTTGCCAGGTCGAAGCGGCCCGAGAGGATGCCGTTCCGTACTTCCTCCAGAGTGCTGTCGGCTGTCGTGTCCGCGCAGACGATTTCGTCGCTTCCCGGGTTTATCGTGAACACAAGCGGTAAGTTCTCCGCTGGCGCTGCTGGTGACATTGGTCAGATTCTCCTTCGTGGAATATCCTTGGTGATCCGCAGGACAGGGTTGATCATACCCGCGGGGCAAGTTATTCCACAAAGGAAATCAGATTGCAAATTGCTTGGAAACAGGCTGGGAATGTGGAAGTAGAGTTCCCGCTTCCTACAGCAGGAAGCCGAGCGCTGCGACCACAATTCCGATGAGCGCGCTCACCGCCCCAACAGCCGGAAACAACTTCGATTTGGAGATGAAATAGAGGCTCGTCAACACGAGCCCGATCTCAATCAGGCCTTCCCCAAAGTCATAGCGCAGAGCCTTGTCCTCCACATGCTTTGACTCCGCCTCCAACCCTTCGGCCTCCTTCTGGGTCTCCTTGGATTCCTCCTCGTACTTGAGCTTCCCTTTCGCGTACTTCGCCAGCGTCTTATCGGACTCCGGCCCGCGGCTCTGCATCGCCTTCAAAAGGTCTTCGCCCAACTCCACGTTATGGAGCTTGATCCTGCGTGCCTGATACAGCGCCCATTTGTCATTGGCATCCGCTTTCAGCAGTACGCCCTCTGTATGAGCACGGTGCGAGAGGATGGTAACGATCCCCAGCAGCACCCCAAGCACTGCCGTGAGTACCCCCATCGACTTCCCAAAGCTGTCGGTCGCATGAACTTCGTGATGTATTTCTAATTCGGCCATCTGGCATCCTATGTAACACAACGCTTAACACACCGCATGTTTCCCCTTGATGATGACACGCACGAAAAATGGATGCGGCACGCCTTACAACTTGCACGCAACGCTGCGGACGCGGGTGAAGTCCCGGTTGGGGCGGTCATCGTGGTGGAGGGTGAGATCATCGCGGAAGGCCGCAACTCACCGCTTGCCCTGCTCGATCCCACGGCCCACGCTGAAATCATGGCTATCCGGCAGGCTGCCCTCGCGCTGGGCAATTACCGTCTCGGAAACGCCTCGCTTTATTGCACGCTTGAACCGTGTCCGATGTGCGCGGGTGCGCTTGTGGCAGCCAGAATCAAGACTCTCGTCTTCGGTGCCCGCGATCTCCGCTTTGGTGCAGTCCGGAGTAAATTCACCATTGCTGATTCTGATTTGCTCAACCACCGTGTGGATGTGGTGGAGGGCGTTCTTGGCGCAGAGTGCACGGCCATTCTCCAACGCTTCTTTGCCGCGAAACGGTAGCGGTACAATTCCAGAAATGCTACGCTCTGCCCTGCTGATTTACCTCGCCGCCGCGACAGCCTTCGCCGCGGAACCAGATGCGGCCACACAACGGTGGTGGGCGCATGTGAAGTTTCTGGCGGATGACAAGCTGGAAGGGCGGGACACCGGCAGCGCAGGCTACAAGAAAGCGGCGGCCTATGTGATCGACCAGCTTTCCAGTGCCGGCGTGCAGCCCGCAGGGGAAAAGGGCTTCTATCAAACCGTCCCGCTCCGGGAAGTCAAATTTGTAGACGGTCAGCCCAGTGTTACGTTGCAGATCAACGGCAAGACCTCGCCTGTCGTGCTGGGCTGGGACGCGCGGGCGGCCACACGCGGGCCGGCACCTGCGGTCAAAGACGCCCCTCTCTACTTTGTTGGCACTGCCACGAGCTTCGAAGGCATGGACCTCAAGGGCAAGATCGCGGTCTATCTCAATACGCAGGGCCGCGCGGACCGCACGCGGGGACTTTCCGCCGCTGGTGCTGTTGGCTCCATCTCCATCGCCAATCCACGCGTGATCGAACCGGCGCACTGGCCTACCGGCTTTCGCCTCATGATGGCTGCGGATGATGCCAATCCACCTGCTGCGGGACAGTTGAATCTCGGCTGGAACTCTGACCGCACCGCTGTTCTTTTCGAGGGTACCGGGCATAATCTCAATGAACTGCTGGATCTGGCTCTTGCAGGCAAGCCTGTCCCGCACTTCCCACTGGTGCCGAAGCTAACTTCCGCACCGCTGGAAGTGAAGCCGCTCGAAGGGGATAATCTCATCGGCATCCTGCCCGGCTCAGATCCGGTACTCGCCAAAGAAATTCTTGTGGTCTCCGCACATCTGGATGGCTATGGCATTGGCGCTCCGGTTGGCAATGACAAGATCTATAACGGCGCTTTCGATGATGCCGCCTGCGTGGCGCAGTTGATTGAGTTTGCGAAGCACATCAAGGAATCCGGTCAGCGCCCCAAGCGCACTCTGGTGTTTGCGGTTTATACGGGTGAAGAGAAGGGCCTGCTGGGGTCGGCTTATTTCACGAAGCATCTGACCGTGGATAAGTCGAGGATTGTGGCGAATATCAATCTCGATTACATCCGGCCGATTTTTCCGCTGAAAGCACTTACTGCTCTGGGCCTGGGTGAATCCACGCTGGGTGACTCTGCCGCTGCTGTGGGTAAGACGATGGATATTGATATCCGCAAGGATATGGAGCCCGAGCGGAATCTCTTCACCCGCTCTGACCAGGTGAATTTCATCCGGATGGGTATTCCGGGCATTGCCTTTGTCTTCGGTTATGACAAGGGATCGCCCGAAGAGGCGACTTACCGTGCCTGGTATGCGGACCGGTATCATAAACCCTCGGACGATATCTATCAGCCCATCGACTTTCATGCGGCCGCAAGGTTCAGCGCTTTCTTTGAGAAGCTGGCGCTTGCGGTGGCGAATTCCCCCGAAAAGCCGTCGTGGAAGCCGGGCAGCCCTTACGCGAAGTGATAGACTCCCCCGTTAGCAGCGGGTCGTTACCCCAGATACTGCTTCATCCATTCCACCCAGCGGCGATACATATCCCTTGTGTGGACGGGATCATTCGGGCTGTGTCCGCTCAAAGGATAGGCGAAGAACTTCGTCGGCACGCCCCGGTCACTCAGGATGTGAAACAGCCGGTAAGACTGCGTGATCGGCACACGGTAATCGCCCACATTGGAAAGAATCAGTGTAGGAGCGGTGATCTTTGTGGCATAAGTGATCGGCGATTGGGCAGCATACTCGGCGGCGCGCTTTTCATCCAGATAGGGAGAACCGCCGAATGCCTGTCCGCGGCGGACGTTTGCATCGCCGAGGTTATATTGATCCATCCAGTCCGTCACGGCAGCTCCGGCAAGACCGGCCTTCCATACTTTCGGATAGTTCCCCAGCAGCCAGGTCGTCATGTAACCACCGTAGGACCAGCCGGAGACGCCAATCTTACTCTCATCCACAAAGCCCTTTTTCTTGAGGACTTCGAGGCCGGCCATTACATCCCGCCCCGGTCCGGGTCCGGCATCATTCCAGATCGCGGCCTGGAAATCATTGCCGAGGTTATCGGAACCTCTGTAATTGGGTTCGAAAACTACCCAGCCCTGTGCAGCCAGTAACTGCGCGAAGACGGAGAAACTCTCGCGCGAAGCGGAACGCGGACCGCCGTGGATATAGAGAATCAATGGCCATTTGCGGGAGGCATTGAAGTCCGGCGGATAAGTGACCACACCGTCCAGATTGAAGCGCTCATTCTTCCACTGGAGTGTTTCGCTGCGGCTGAGTTCGAGTGCTGCGATGTTATCGTTGAACCCCGTCAAGCGAACCGGCTTTGATTCCGGCGAAGGCAGAAAGTAGACTTCGGCGGGATGCGTGGGCTCGGAGCCGGTGAAGGTGAGTTCGCCGTTGGGACCCATTGAAGCGTCCAGCCAGAAGGATGCGGTCGGCACGATCTTTCCGAGATCCAGCTTGCGCGGCTTGCCATCCAGCGGCTGCACCCAGAGACTGACGCCGGTACCGTCGTTCGCGCTCACCAGCAGGTTCTTGCTGTCAGGCATCCACATGGCGCGCTGTACGTTGCGGTCCAGCGACCGGGTGACGGAAGCGGACTGCCCGCCGTTCGCCGGTCCCACGTAGACTTCGTTGACGTTCTTCGAATCGCCATCGCGCGGATACCAGTGGGCGACCCTGCGGCCATCGGGCGAGATCACTGGCTGCGATTCCGCCTTCGCGCGTCCGGTCAACGGGTGGATGGAGCCATCCGCAACGTTGACCAGCGCAACGATGGATTGGTCGCCATCGCCGGTATAGGGGCTGGAAACTTTGGCAATCGCGATGGATTTCCCGTCAGGCGTCCAGGAGATGGGCGAGGACGGGGAGCTTGGCGGCAGGCTCATGGGCAGAGTCCAGGTGCCGGAGGTCAGGCGTTTCGCGGTGGAGTTCGGCTCAATGGCGGTGATCCAAAGATGCGAGGGCAGTTGCGGTTCACGTACCAGATAGTCGTTGTTGCGGATTTCAAAACTCTTATTCCAGCGTTCATCGCCGGGCAGTTTCGGCGCCTCATCCTGCGCCACGTATGCGACGGACTTCCCATCGGGGGACCATGCGAACTGCTGCACGCCTGTTGCGGATTTCGTCACTTGCCAGGCATCGCCGCCATTCATGGGCAGGATGAAGAGCTGGCTCTTGGTCTCTGCGGCCGCCAGAAAACCCAGCAGTTTGCCATCGGGGGACCAGCGGGGTTGCGAAATCCCGCGCCGCCCGGCGGAGAGTACCCGCTGGGATTTGGTCGCGACGTCGATGAGCGTGAGCGCGGCATCGTAGCGGTTCTCTTCAAAGTTGGCCTTGGAGACCAGCACGGCAATAGACTTCGCGTCCGGTGAGATTTGAGGATCGGAGACTCTGGTGATCTTGCCGGATTGTTCGAGAGAGAAGCGGGCCGCGAAGAGTTGCGCGGTCAACAGAAATGCGGAAAGTAGAATTCGGTGACGCATGATTGGCAGTTAGGGTACCAGATTTCTTGGTTTTCCGGGCGTTGCTTGTGATATTGATATGCGCTGAGGAACAACGATCATGAGCAAACTGCAGAGACTTGGAGTTACATCGTTGGCGGCAGGCGTTGGCCTGGTCACGTTTTTCAATGCCGTCGCTTTTGTGAAGGCGCAGCAATCACCGCGAAGCCCTGTACCCGCGCCGACCGGATTCATTGTGGGCGAGATTCGGCAATTCAGCTTCGACACCAAATCACCCGCATATCAAGCACTCGAACAAGCGGGCTGGCTGGAATGTGACGGCAGGAGCCTTGCCATCACTGCTTACGGTCCGCTTCATCAGGTGATAGGACAGCGCTATGGCAGCAAGAGCCAGAATGATTCCTTCAATCTGCCCGATTACCGGGGCGTTTTCCTGAGGGGATGGAATAATGGGCGCAACGTCAAAGGGAATGCGATGGATCCCGATGCCATCCGGAGGGTTGGTCCATTCCTTGAGGCAAATAAAGCGAAGGGAGAACTTCCGGGCACTACGGGGGATACCGTCGGAAGCTTCGAGGATGCCTCTCTCGGCCGGCATTCGCATGGATTGGATGGACAGTTCACGGGCACAAGTGACAACCCGCCAACGGGAAGTGCTCTGGGGTACGGCGGCTCGAATCGCGGTCGCGTCACGGCTGAGGCTGGAGGTTCGGAGACCCGCCCGACTAATATGACCGTGCTCTATTGCATCTACACAGGTGTGCCCAAGTCTGCCAACTAAGCCGACTTGGGTTTCCCAAACATTCCGTCCGGACCCAACATCGCCAATTCGCCGGTTTCGATATCGAACCAGGCTCCGTGCAATGCGAGGCGTCCTCTGCTGACAGGTTCGGCGATCCACGGGAATGTCACCAGATTGGCCAGCGATATCTTGATGACTTCGTGTTCGCAGCACCGCTGTTTGCCTTCCGGTGAACAGTTCTGTGCCAGGGCCCGCGCAGGTTCGGCCATCGACATCCAGTGGCCGATGAAGTCATGATGCTCTGGACTGGTGTGCGAATCGAGCAAAGACTTCACTCCGCCGCACAGAGCGTGCCCGAGAACGATGATGTTCGGGATGCGCAACACGCGAATGCCGAACTCCAATGCCGCTGACGTGCCGTGGTACGCGGCATCAGGCTCGTAAGGTGGAACCAGATTCGCCACGTTCCGAACCACCAGCATGTCGCCGGGGTCGGCGTTGAAGATCAGGACCGGGTCCACCCGGCTGTCGATACAGGAAATCACCAGCGCACGCGGATTCTGCCCGTTGGCAGCGAGGGACTCGAACAGGTTGTGTTGCGCGGGCCAAACGGTATTGCGAAAGTGCTGGTAGCCGGCGAGAAGCTTCTTCATGGACAGTTCCGAGGCTAGCAAAAAGATGGTGGAACTGGCCGAGGCGGCAATCCGCTGAGCTTCTGAACGGTAAAAATGTCCTGTTCCGTCAGGTACTTCCGCTTTTCAGAGGGAGAGCGTCAGAGGCGCCCAGGAGATATTCAATGACGGGAACTCGTGATCTTCACAAGCTGCGTTATTTGTTAAGGATTTTGCCCGGTTCAGGATTCACGTGCCCGGCTGGCATTCTGATCATCGCCGCTTCTTTTCTCGCTGGCTGCGGAGTCGCGGGCTACACTACGGCGGGGATCATGGGAGCTGGCTTCATTCCGCACCGGCTGAACAACCCGCAGCGGTCAGGGCGCGATGACGCCGGGTCGCATGTTCCGCAACCTCCAGCTGCCACTTCGTTGGCGCGAATCATGAAGGACAAGTCAGAGCGCAAGAGAATCAAAAACGCTTTCGAAGAAGTTCATCCGGAATTTAACCTTCACATCGTCGAATTTGATGACCAGGGCTGGTTCTGGAACCGTGAAGCATACAAGCAAACTCTGCGCTGTATAGCAGCAGAAGCAAATACCAATCTCACTACGGATAGTGTGTGTGAAGAGGGCCGCCGTCACCCAGGTGAGTGGGGGGAAACCGAAGGAGCTTTGATGGTCACCTTCGTCCATGGATGGAAGAATAACGCCGCTGTTTGTAACGACAACCTCGCCTGTTTTCGGGAGAGCCTTGCGGTTCTCGCCGATCGCGAGAGAGAACTGACTGCGGAAAAGAATAAGGGTCGAACCGCTGGCACGAAGCCATTCTTTCCACGGAGAGTCATTGGGATTTACGTGGCCTGGAGAGGCGAAACAGAATTTATCGAGCCATGGAAAGAGCTTTCGGTGTGGGGTAGGAAACTCGTTGCAGAACGCATCGGACACTCTTCAGACGCTGCTGAGTTGTTCTCTGCGCTTGACCTGATCCACCGGAGACTGAATGAGCTGGGTGGGCCTTTCGAGATTGGCCGTTACAATACCCTGGTCTATGTCGGCCACAGCTTCGGAGCAGATTTGCTGTATTCCTCCACTGCACCTGTCATTACCCGACTCGTTCCGGCGGCGGATGGGCAACAGGGAAAGCTAAGAGGACTCGGTGATCTCGTGGTTCTGGTTAATGCTGCGTTCGAGGCAGAGTTCTACGAAAGTTTTTACCAAAGAACCCTCGAAGCAGGTTCAACCTTCGCGAAGGGTCAGGTCCCCGTTTTGCTGTCGATTACGTCGGAAGGAGACTGGGCAACACACTATCTTTTCCCCTTCTCACAATTTGTGATGACTCCTGTTGCCGGGGCAAGAAGACCGGGCGAGGTCAGACCGTATTTTGACAGCGTTGGCCACTATGCGCCCTTCTTGACCCATCGGCTTGGTTTCGCCGCCACCGCTGCGGAAGAAAAGCGTCTTGCCATTTCGAGGCAACTCGACCGCACAAAGCCGGCGGTCAGGCCATCCTGTGGCTGTGCATACGGATTGTTCGAACGATACATGCGGTTGAAAGGAAAGCCGCAAATTGTTCCGAGCTTGCTTAATATCAACGGCTCAAAACCGATCGCACCCAATAGCCCCTTTCTCAATGTCTCTGCTTCCACCCTGGTGATAAAGGATCACAATGACATCTTCAATCCCGTATTTCTCGACTTTCTGGTCGACTACGTGGGAAGGATGCAGGTCGCCGCTGAAGCGGAGCTAAACAAGCCGCAACTTCGCGGAGGCCTGTAATTTTAGAAGATCGCCCGCAGCAGCCGGGCTGGCAAGGTCACCAGCACCCACACCAGTTCCAGCGCGCCCTCCACCGCGATACCTACAATACGGAACGGCAGCAGCAGGAGCCACACAATGGGGTAGAGAATCAAGCCAAGCAGCGCGAGCGGCCAGCCGAAGATCAGGAGCACAAGGAGCAGAAAGATGGCCTGCATAACCTCAACTACGAGCCGGATTCGGTTCCGGTTCGAAAATGTGCTATTCTCATAGATCGAAGAGTTTTTAGATGGCTAACCACGTATCCGCGCTCAAGCGCATCCGGCAGACGAAGAGCCGGACTTTTTTCAACCGGATTGCTACCACCCGGCTCCGTCACCAGATTCGTTCCATGCGCAAAGCGCTTGTTGCAAAAGACAAGACCGGTTTGCAGGAAACTTTTGTCGCCACTGTTTCGCTGATCGACAAGGCTGCGCAGAAGGGCTACATCAAGCGCGGCACTGCTGCACGCTACAAGAGCCGTCTTCACGTAAAAGTGAAGGCTGCCACCGGCCAGCTGCAAGCCGCTTAATCCGGCTCAACCTGAAATTTCGACGGCGCGATTCCTCCCGGGGATCGCGCATTTTCGTGTTTCTTTAGATTCTTCCCAGGAAGCGCAACCGCACATCCACTGCACGTGACTGGCCCCTTCCATATTGCAGGAACTGCGGCGAATTGAAGTCATTATTCACCACGTTCGGGTTCATGCGGTCAAACACATTGACCAGCCCCAGCCGCCAAGCCCACAGATATCGCCGGAAGATGAATTTCCGTTCCAGCGCCAGGTTCAAGGTTAGGAAGTCGGGATAGCGATAGCCGTTGGGCGATCCCACCAGATTGCCCGTTTCGGTCAACGCGCTGAAGGGGAATCCGCTCCGGTAATCGATCTGTCCGGAGATGGACATTTCGCCAATCACCTTCTGCAGGAATCCTGGAAATAATCCCTTTTCTACTGGAGCCCAGCCCCACATCTGGAGACGGTTCGGCGCATCCCAGGGCAGCGGGCCACCGGCTTGCCGCGCGAAGACCGGGTTCTCCACGGAATAGTCCACCGCTGCATTGGAATGGGCGTTTGAACGCGTGTAGCTTGCGAACCATTCGTACTTGGATGCAAAAACGCGGCGCAAGGAAAATTCCGCCGAACGGTACCGCTCTCGCCGGATGTTTGCGAGAACATAGTCATTTTCGGCAATTCCCGGCGCAGGCATGTCTCCCAGGAACGCGACGCCCCGGCTACCTTCCCGCGCCGTGAGATTGACTTTGCCATAGAAATCGAAGGGCAACCGCCGCTCAAAGCCCATACTCGACAACGTGAACTTCGGCAACCGCAAGGCACTGGGGCGCAACACAAACTGTGACCGGACCGGAATCCCGGCCACGGAACCATCGGGATTGTAGAAGGTCGTGAGGCTGGTTTGTTCCTGGCTGAGGGCGATGACATCCAGGCGAAGCGGGTCATAGAAAACACCCCAGCCAGCGGAGACCTTCACGCCATGCAGCCACTTCGGGGCATATGCGGAAGCCAGGCGCGGTGCGGGTGGTGCGCCCTGGGAGTAACGGTCCCATTGCGTTCGCAGGCCGAGTTCCACGGTCAGACTGTCCATGGGATTCCAGCGGTCCACCGCATAGCCATAGACTTCGCTGTTGGTGCGGAATTGACGCGGGTAGCCGAGAAAATCCACGGTCCGGATTGCCTGGCCCGCCGCCCCGACCACAGTGAACTGGTGCCGCTGCTGGGTTTGGTCCAGCGAAGTTCTTTCGGAATCCGCGCCGAACTGCAACAGATGTGTTCCCCAGGCATGCAGTGGTTTCGCGAACGCATTTGCCAGAAATTCCTGGCGGCCGGAATGCCGCGTGCTGTCAGCGAAGTAATTCCCCTGTGTGCCAAATGGCGTGATGGTGTAGGGCAAATTGCCCTGGGGAGCTGAGCGCGTATAGGCCGAGGTATCCGCAAATCCAAACTCCAGAAGACCGCCGCCAAGCTGAATTTGGTCTTTCAGCGTACCCATATAAAGGGCGTTGCGGTTATTCAGCGTGGTGGAGGCGGGTTCCAGAAAAGACAGGCCGTGCCGGAAATCCTGCCCTAAATTCAACAGGTAACTTCCTGTCAGAATCTGCCGGTTGGTGAGATTCCATTGGAACCGGGTCAGGTTGCTGCCGTTAATGGCTCTCGTATTGTCCTGTCCTTTGGGCAGGCCGGAAACGAAATCCAGCGTGTAATGGCTGTCCAGGGAGTTGTGGAACCAGGCTTTTCCCCGCGCGAGCGGACCCGAGACTTTCACGCGGGGATTCCAGCGGTCCATATGAAAACCGTCGCGCGACCCAAAGCCCGGAATGAAATTTGTCCCGCTGAACGTCCAATGGTTGTCGCCCATTTCCGTGCGGACATCGAGGGTTCCCGCCGAACCTTTTCCGTTCTCCGGGGAAAATCGGCTCGGCTGCCACTCCAGAGTTTGCACGGCATCCACGTTCAAACGCACAGAGAGGTCGCCCGTTGCCGGGTTTGAGATGTCAAAACCGTTGAGCCGGTAGTTCGTCTGGCGGACATCGCCACCGTTGAAGTGAATCTGCCCCGCGTTGTCTCGAACTGCGCCGGGAAGCAATGGCAGTGCCGCGCGAAAATCCTGGGAGGCAGGGTAGGGGATGTTGAGAATTTCCTGCCCGGTCAATTGCTTGGTGTCACCGGTCTGCTGCGGGTCCAAGGCGGGTGGCGAGTAGCGCACATCGAGTGATTGGGTCAGTTCCTTCTGGTGATTCAGGTGGATTTCGAGCGGCCGGTTCTCCGCCAGCTCTGTTGCGTTGGATGTGAAGAGGAAGAATCCCACGGCTTCCGCGCGCAGGGCGTAGGTGCCGGCATTGGGGAGGGAGAGTACGAATTGTCCAGCGGCATCGCTGGTGGCCGCCGCGGCAACCCTATCCCTGGAAACTGCGATGCGCGCGCTGGCAACCGGCGTGCCATTTTCATCGAGTACCTTTCCGGCATAACTCTTGGACTGCGCAGCGCCATCGGGCGGCAGCGCCAGAGCGAGCAGGAACAGAACCGGTATGCCAGCGGACCGGAAACTCATGGCTCCTTCGATTCTATTCGCATTCCCTTACCGAATGGGCACAGAATTTCACTGCGGCAAAGCGCCAGGTAACGGGTTAACCTAGAAAGTAGATGAATATTGAGGTTCTGCTGACCGAGGCAGAAATTTCCGAAGAGTTCGCTGAGTCGTTCGAAGCCCGCGATCTGCCTGAGAAGTTTTTTTACTGGAGCGCGTTGTCCGTCCAAGCCTGGAAGGATCTCGCGGCGGAGTCCCAGTCTGCCCTGGTGGAGACGTGGCGGGAACTCGCCGCGAAGGCTCCGGTGCTGACGCAGGCTTTTGGGCCGAAGGTGCCCGTGATCAGCTTCGGGGCAGGTGACGGCTCGAAGGACCGGCTCGTCCTGCAGGCACTTCAAAAGGCGGGTCGTGACGTGCGTTATTTCCCGGTGGACGCCAGCCAGACTTTGCTCGAAACCGCATGCGCCGGTGCCGAAGACGATGACTGCGAGGCGACCGGTATCAAGGCTGATATTTCCAGCCCAATGCATATGCTGCTTGCCGCCGACGCCGCCGAGGCGCCGCGGTTGCTCATCATGTCCGGCAATACGCTCGGCGGGTTTGATCCTTTGGATCAGGTGAAGCACCTGGCCGATGCCATGCACCCCGGCGACATCCTGATCATTGATACTGAACTGGACCCGGGCGAAGAACCCGTGGCCACTCCCGCGCAAGCCAAATTCAGTTTCGCCCCGCTGGCCACCTTGGGACTTTGCATGGATGACGGTGAGATTCGAACCAAAGTGAAGCCCGATGCCCGCAAAGAAGGCATGACTTTGCTCGCCACCCGCTTTCATGCCAACCGTGATCTGACGATGTCTTACGCCGGGCGCTCCGCCAGCATCGTCCGCGGGGAACGCGTGTTTTTGAACCTCCGCTATCTCTTCACGGAAGAGGCGTTTATGTGGATACTCACTGGCCACGCGGAGCTTCGCGTGGTGGCTAAGTTGCCTAGCCGCGATGGCCGCTTCCTCACAACGATTTGCATTAAGTAAAGACCTGGGCTGGGCTGAGACAGGTGTCGAAGGCTGACCGTCGTCTGGAGTTTGAGCTGGTTCCGCAAGCCACTGCTCGCCAGTCCGCCAATCCGCGATATGCTTGGGACGGCGTGCGGTCTGCGCAGAAAGCGGTTTCCGTATGAGCTCCCCGGCACGCTGCCCTCATTGCAAGTCGATTGATTACCGCAGCGTAGGCACCAGAAATCAACTGGAGCATGCGGTCCGCTGGCTCGTGCGTCCATGCCGCTGTATGCTTTGCGGGCGGCACTTCTTCGTTCTGCGCTGGAAGTTTCATCCCGAAGCGGAATAAATTTCCAGTCTGCGTCCGGTAAGATCTTCTCCTTTCTCCCCCCGATCCCCCCGATAAGAGGCCAAATCACCCCCTGAGTGTCAGCATCCTCACAACGGCAGAGCCTTTGCATGAGTCATTGCGTGTTTCGAAAGGAGACTTCAATGAACATCGACCAAATCCAAGGCAACTGGACGCAACTGAAGGGGGAAATCAAGCGCAAATGGGGTCTGCTCACGGACGATGAGATCACCGCCGCGGAAGGCCGCCGCGAGATCCTGATCGGCCGCCTGCAGGAGCGTTACGGCCTGGTGAAGGAGGAAGCTCACCGGCAGTTCGACGAATTCCTCAACAATCTGGGCACACGTCCGGCGACACCACCAGAGCAGCACCTCGGCTGAAAGGACACGAACATGCTGTGGACCCTTGCTGTCATTCTCGTCGCACTGTGGATTCTGGGGGTTGCCACGTCTTACACGCTGGCTGGATTCATCCATATCCTCCTGGTGCTCGCAGTGATCTCTGTGCTGGTGCGGATCATCCAAGGCCGGCGGATTCTCTAACTCAATCTCAAACGAAAGGACAAACTTATGACAAAGACATTCACGCTTGCACTTCTCGGCCTCACCGCTCTGTTACATGCGGAAGGACCAGGAACCCGGCTCAGCGACTCCGCCACGGTTCTCAGCGAAATGATGGACTCACCCGATAAGGGCGTCCCCCGCGATCTGCTGGAGAAGGCAGAGTGCGTTGTGGTGGTTCCCGGCTTGAAGAAGGGCGCGTTCATCGTAGGAGCGAAGTATGGCCGTGGCTATATCTCATGCCGGGCTGAATCCGGCTGGTCCGCACCGGCGGGCGTCATGGTGGAAGGCGGCAGTCTTGGCTTCCAGATTGGAGGTCAGGAGACCGATGCCATCCTTCTGGTGATGAACAAGGGCGGGGCGAAGAAACTCCTCTCGAGTAAGTTTACGCTGGGCGGGGATGCTTCCGTAGCCGCCGGACCCGTTGGCCGCACAACCGACGCCGCGACCGACTTACAGATGCACGCCGAGATCCTGACTTACTCCCGTGCCCGTGGTGTCTTTGCGGGGCTCTCACTTGAGGGCGCAACTTTGCGGCCGGACAAAGACAGTAATCGCGAGCTTTACCACGATGACAGAACCAACCAGGAGATTGTCTTCGGAGATACCAAGGTTCCGGAACCAGCGGAAGTCTTGTTAGCCAGCCTCCGCCGTATCTCTCCGGTTCGTCAGAAGTAACCTCTACTTGAGTTGCAGGGTCACAGTCACGGAGCCCCTGGCCGGAACTGTGACCTTCTGTGCATCGCGTGAAGCCCTCCAAAGGGCTGAGACCTCTGCTGGACTATACAAAAACGGCTGGTCCCAGGCGAATACCAGATACTCGCCTGGGGCCAGCACACCCGATCCCGCATTCCCCTGGCTGTCCGTCTTCTCTTTCATCAGCAGTGCCGCCATATCTGTCTCGGTTCTGGCGCTTGCAGGCACAAAGTAGACAGGAACATCGTCCAGGGCATGGTTGTTATTATCAGTCAAATGGGCCTGTATGCTGCCTCCGTCCGTACCGAGCAGGCACCGCACCGGACCGAGGGAACCGCCGGTCAGCCGGAGTGTTTGGTTCAGATAGCTTCGCCCCCCCAACCTGGATATCTTTCAGATACATGTGATCCGCCGTGCCATTCTTGCCTGTTACGAAGGCATCGATCGCGTAATCCTCCGCCGGTACGAGGTCTAACTGGAATGGCCCCGGCAGCGGCACGCGCTTTCGAAGCCGGTCCGCCTGAATGGAAAGCCTCGCATTTCGCAAGCCAAACGTAAGATTGCCCGCCACAGGATGATCCGGATCGTCCCAGATCACCTCTCCAGTAACAGGGAAGGATTCCCTGAGGGAGACTTTCCAATCTTCGATATCTTCGTCCCCGACCGTTGCATCCAGCGCGGCATAGCGGACGGGTAACATGCCCGGGTGCTGCGGTTTCCCGGAAAAAGTGAAGTGATAAGTGCCACTGTTCAGTCCGCAGATGCGAAAGAGTCCATCCTTCGCAAGCGTAGCCCGGGAAGAAGAACCAAAGATCATCCGGCCGGAGGTCACACCGAAAGCCGGTTGCTCCATGGATTCAACGTACAAATCGACGGCTTCCTCTGCATTGGATACCTTGCCGGCAACGCAGCGCTCCGCGGTGGAACCCATTTCAATATTGATTCCTTCCAGCTTCGACGCGGCTCTGGCAAGCAAGGGTGACGCCCCACGGCAAGTGGTGAATTTGGATACCAGGCACCGCGCGCGACTGGCTTCCGGTCCGTGGGCTTTGCCGGGGTTTCTGCAATCGCAGCCAGCTTTGGCGACAGGGTTTGCGCCGCCACGAAATAAGTCCGCTCGCCCTCCAGGCCACGCGTTGTGTAAGTGCCATCCTTGTCTGTCTTCACGAAGGCGACGGGAATTCGCTGCGGCGATCCGCCCTGCATTTCCTCCACGTAAACCGTGACAGAAGCCCCCGGCACGCCTTCCTTCTCCGCATTCAGGACGCGGCCTGTGATCGCAGCCGGTGCAGTGACGTGGAAGTTAAAATTCTCCACAGCAAATCCCGCAACGGTGACCTGCCGCAGTTGATTCCAACTGACCAGACCGCGTAACTGGACATTGACCATGTGGGTGCCCGCTGGAACATTGGTGACTGTGTATCTTCCGTCCGCGTCCGTCGACACCGCTTTTACACCTTCTGTGTAAACCGACACAAACACGCCGGGCACCGGCTGCCCTGTTGTTTTTTCTGTGACCCGTCCTGAAATCGAGAACTTGCCCGCCGGTGTAACGGGCTGGCTTTGGAGCCAAAGCAGCACACTGAGCATCGCCGGAACCATGCTTCTCAATTTACCGGAAAACTGTGGTCCTATAGTTGCTGGGCTATCCCTGATGACATCGCAGGAAACGAAGAGCGGTATCCATGTTTCACCGGAGGTCATCGCTGCCGCGATGCAGGAAAGCGACGCGCTTTTTGTATCGCTCCAGACTTCCGCCGGCGGATTGAAGCAGACCGAAGCTGCAGCGCGTCTCCGTCAATACGGCGCGAACGAAGTCACGCAAGACCGTCCGCTGGGCTGGCCCCGGCGTTTGTTGAAGATCATCCGCAATCCGCTGGTGATTTTGCTCACTGGACTCTCCGCAATCTCCTTCGCCACGGGCGATGCTCGCGCCGGTACGGTGATGGCCGCAATGGTGGTGCTCAGCGTGGCCCTGCGCTTCCTCCAGGAAGCCCGTGCGGACAACGCAGCTGCGAAGTTAAAGGCCATGATTCACGTCACCGCCACGGTTCTGCGGGATGGTGCGGCGGGGGAACTGCCACTGCGCGATCTTGTCCCCGGGGACGTGATCCACCTTTCTGCCGGTGACATGATTCCAGGTGACGTCCGCGTTATCACCAGCAAAGATCTGTTTGTCAGTCAGGGCAGTCTCACCGGGGAATCGATGCCGGTGGAGAAGTTTCATGACGCAGCGGTCAAGCCGGCAGCCTCCCCCGTGGAACTTAGCAATATTTGCTTCATGGGCACCAGCGTCCAAAGCGGCACCGCGACGGCAGTGATCGTCTCCACGGGGTCCGCAACTTATCTCGGCACCATGGCGGGCAGCATCGCCGCGGAGCCTCCACCCACCAGCTTCGATCTTGGACTGAACCGTTTCACTTGGCTCATGATCTGCCTGATGGCTGTGATGGTGCCACTGGTCTTTCTCATCAACGGCTTCACGAAGCATAACTGGCAGGAGGCCTTCTTTTTCGCGATGGCTGTTGCCGTGGGCCTGACCCCGGAGATGCTGCCGATGATCGTTTCCGTCTGTCTCTCGAAAGGCGCACTCGCCATGAGCCGCAAGAAGGTGATCGTCAAGCGGCTCAATGCAATCCAGAACTTTGGCGGCATGGATGTGCTCTGTACGGACAAGACCGGCACATTGACGGAAGACCGGGTCATCTTACAGAAACACTGCGACGTTGCCGGCCGCGAGACCGATGAAGTTCTGCTCGCCGGCTATCTCATCAGTAACTTCCAGACCGGCCTCAAGAACCTGCTCGACCGCGCCATTCTGGATAGTGAAGACTTCCACCAGAAACCGCTCGTGGCGAAGTACAGCAAGCTCGATGAGTTGCCCTTCGACTTCACCCGGCGCATGATGTCCGTGCTCGTCGAAACGCCGGAGGGGAAAGTCCTGCTGCTCTCCAAAGGTGCGCCGGAAGAGATCTTTCACCGCTGCACACACTTTGAGCTGGATGGGAGCGTTTCCGCCATGGCCCCGGATGTCATCGACGGGCTGAAGCGGGAATACGAAGCCCTGAGCGGTGACGGCTTCCGTGTGCTGGCGGTGGCGGAAAAGGAACTGACCGGCAGGAAGCTCTGCACTTTGGAGGACGAAGCTGGCTTAACTCTGCGCGGTTACGTCGCGTTCCTTGACCCTCCGAAGCAAAGTGCCCGCATCGCTCTGGCGGCACTGCAGAGAAACGGGATCGGGGTCAAAATCCTCACTGGCGACAATGACCTGATCTCACGCAAAGTTTGCCGCGATGTTGGCCTTAGCGCCGAACCCTGTCTGCTGGGCGGTGACATCGAGAAGATGTCCGATGCGGATCTCGCCCAAGCTGCCGAAAAGACGACACTTTTCGCGCGTCTCTCTCCGGCCCACAAACAGCGCATTATTCAGGTTCTGCGTGGCCAGGGCCACGTGGTGGGTTTCCTGGGCGATGGCATCAATGACGCTCCTGCTCTTCGCGCCGCCGACATCGGTATCTCCGTCGACACAGCTACCGATATTGCCAAGGAATCGGCCGATCTGATTCTGCTCGAAAAAGATTTGATGGTGCTGGAAGGCGGCGTCATCGAAGGACGCAAGGTCTTCGCCAATATCCTGAAATACATCCGTATGGGGGCCAGTTCCAATTTCGGCAACATGTTCAGCGTGCTGGGTGCCAGTGCCTTTCTGCCATTCATCCCCATGGCACCCATCCAGGTGCTCACGAACAATCTGCTCTACGACTTCTCGCAGATCCCCATCCCCGTGGATTCCGTAGATGAAGAGCAGGTGGCCCATCCGCGGCCCTGGAATATCGATGAGATCAAGCGCTTCATCGTGTTTGTGGGACCCATCAGCTCCATCTTTGACTACACCACCTTCTTCGCCATGTTGTATCTCTTCCACTGCTGGGACCCCGCGCGCGCCTCTGTGTTCCAAACCGGCTGGTTTGTGGAGTCACTGATGACGCAAACTCTGATCATTCACGTCATCCGGACCAACAAGATTCCTTTCCTGCAGAGCCGCGCCAGTTGGCCGCTCACTGCCACCACCCTGGCCATCATGGCTTTCGGCATCTGGCTGCCGTATTCTCCGCTGGGTCCCCCGCTCGGCATGGCCGCACTGCCGGCGCTGTATTGGCCCGTCCTGCTGCTCACGCTGCTCGCCTACACGGGGCTGACCCAACTGGTGAAGGTCTGGCTCTTGCACAGGAACTGGATCTGACCGGCATGGCACTCCAATTGCCTTCTTCCAGGGCGAAGGAGTTACATCATGAACGCTCTCGTCTATCACGGCCCGGGTCATCGCGCCTGGGAGGCACACGCCACGCCGGTATTGCTGGAGCCGTCCGATGCCATTGTTCGGATTGTGAAATCCACCATCTGCGGAACCGACCTCCACATTCTCAAGGGCGACGTCCCCACCGTTTCGGAAGGCCGCATTCTGGGCCATGAGGGGATTGGTGTGGTGGAAGAAACGGGCACTGCCGTCACCTCGTTCCACAAGGGCGACAAGGTGCTGATTTCCTGCATCACCTCCTGCGGCAAGTGCGATTTCTGCCGCCGCCAGATGTATTCGCACTGCCGCGAGGGTGGCTGGATTCTCGGCAATAAAATCGACGGCACGCAGGCGGAGTTCGTGCGTATTCCGTTCGCGGATACCAGCCTCTACCTTCTTCCGCCCGGCGTGGATGAGGAGGCCGCTGTCATGCTCAGTGACATTCTGCCCACGGCATATGAATGCGGCGTCTTGAATGGTTGCGTCAAACCGGGTGGCACGGTTGCGGTAATCGGCGCAGGTCCCATCGGCCTTGCCGCAATCCTCACCGCCCGTTTCTATTCGCCTTCCGTCATCATCGCCGTTGATGTGGATGATAACCGCCTGGAGGCAGCCAGGAAATTTGGGGCGACTGCAACCGTGAATAGCACAGACGGCAAAGCTATTGAGCGCATTCTGGCAATGACCGGCGGCGCGGGCGTGGATGTTGCCATGGAAGCTGTCGGCGTCCCCGCCACCTTTGATATTTGCCAGGGGATTTTGGCCGCCGGAGGTCATTTGGCCAATATAGGCGTCCACGGTATTCCCGTCACCCTGCATCTCGAAAAACTCTGGGACCGGAATGCAACTCTGACCACGCGTCTGGTCGATACCGCCGCCACCCCGATGTTACTCAAGGCCATCACCGATGGGTTCCTGCAACCTGCAGCCCTGGTGACGCACCGGTTCGCCTTGGCTGACGTGATGCAGGCCTATGACACATTTGGCAGAGCGGCCGAATTCGGGGCGTTGAAGGTGATCCTGCAGAACAACTGAGCCAAGGGCATTCCGCAGCCGTCTGCATCGGGTTAAGATAGTGAGCGGAGGAATGGGTGAGCGGTTTAAACCGGCAGTCTTGAAAACTGTTGGGGTCGAAAGGCCCCCGGGGGTTCGAATCCCTCTTCCTCCGCCAT